>JAYTLR010000021.1:0-2323 GCA_043729195.1 Akkermansia sp. | reverse complement strand
GGAGGCCAAAGCGGCTTCGTCGCTGCAGCACCCCAACATCGTCACCATTCTCGAAATCGGCGCGCAAGATGGCGTCGATTACATGGCCATGGAACTCGTCGAGGGCAAGACTCTCGCGGACCTCATCCCCGCCGGCGGCATGAACGCCGCCGAAGCCTTGCGGATTGCCCGCCAAATGGCCGACGGCCTCGCCAAAGCGCACGCCGCCAAGATTCTCCATCGCGATCTGAAGCCCTCGAACGTGATGGTCTCCGCCGACGGCCACGCTAAGATTCTCGACTTCGGGCTCGCCAAATTGATGCAGCCGGATCCGATCTCCCCAGACGACGCCACGGTCACCCATCTCAAAACCGAAGCCGGCACCATCATGGGCACCTTCGCTTATATGTCGCCGGAGCAGGCCGAGGGCCGCACGCTCGACGCCCGCAGCGATATCTTCAGCTTCGGGTCGATGTTCTATGAGATGCTCACCGGCCGCCGCGCCTTCCAGCGTGCCACCCAAACCGGGACCATGGCCGCTCTGCTGCGCGATCCGGTGGACATGACGGGCGTGCCGCCCCATCTGGCAGACGTTGTCTCGCGGTGCCTGCAGAAGGATCTTGACCGCCGCTTTCAGTCCATGGCCGAAGTCCGCGCGGCGCTGCTCCAGGCCGGCGACGCCCCACGCAAACGCGCGGGCCTCGTCAAGTGGCTGGTGCCGCTGGCCGCCGCCGCAGTCTTGGCCTTAGGCGCGGTGGCGGGTCTCTGGTGGTGGCAGTCGCCGGATCGGCTTCCCCCGATCCGAGTGGTCCCGCTGACTACCGATTCCGGAACCGAATCCTATCCCACCTTTTCGCCCGACGGTACCCAAGTCGCGTATATGGCCGTCGATTCCGAGAAGCCCGCGCAACGCTCCCAGATCTTCGTCAAGATTGTCGGCCGCCCGACGGCCTTGCAACTCACCAGCCATCCGGACGGCGCGGGCTTCCCCGCTTGGTCTCCCGACGGCAAACGGATCGCCTTCATCCGTCGCGAGGGCAAGGTCGGACTCTATGTCACCTCTCCCCTCGGCGGACCCGAGCAAAGAATTGCGACGATTCCGTTGACGTCCTCACCCAGTTGGAGCCCGGACGGAACATCCCTGGCCGTCGCGGCCCTGGTGCCCGATGGTACGGCGGACCCCCAACCCAGCATCCTGCTGATTCCCGCGGAGGGCGGCACGGCCAAAACCGTCCTGGCGTCCGCGAAGGGCAAATGGTTCACCGATCCCGACTTTCATCCCACGCAGCGGACGCTCGCCTTTTTGGCTTGCGACGGCTTGACCATCCACCCTCGGTGCCAGATCCAGATGGCCGGCCTCAATGACGACGGGTCGCTCCGGGGCGAAACGGTCCAATCGATCACGCGACCCATGCGGGGTGACTTCACTAACTCCACTCCGACTCCGCGCTGGACCGCGGACGGCAAATCGCTGCTATTCTCCTTCTCTTCTCATCTGTGGCGCATCGGCCTCCCGAACCAGGAGCCGATTCGTCTCGAGCAGGCCGGTGTCGGCGCGTTCGCCCCAGCCGTATCGCGCCGTGGACATCGAGTTGCCTACGGCCATCAATTGCTGAACCTCGACATCTGGACGATGGACAGCCAGGGAGCCTCCCGGCCCCTGCTCGCTTCCAGCTTGCTCGATCTCGCTGCCCGCTTCTCCCCCGAAGGCTCCCGGATCGCCTTTGCCACCGATCGCGATGGGGAACAGGTGGGTATCTGGCTGGCCAAAGCCGACGGTTCGGAGCCAACGCCGCTTCTGACCGGCCCGGGCATCTTCCAGGCCTCACCCGTTTGGTCGCCCGATGGACAATGGCTCGCCTTCGATTCCTTGGATCCGGTCTCGTCGCTCTATCAGATCTGGCTGATCGAAAGCTCCGGCGGCGCGCCGCGGCAGTTAACCAACTTTCCCAAGGGCGCCCAAGTGCCGGCTTGGTCCCATGACGGCCAGAACGTCTATTTCAATGCCGAAACCGCTGGCCGCTTCGAAATCTACCGCCTGCCTGTGAAGGGCGGCGTTGCCGAACAAGTGACGAAGGCCGGAGGATCCACGGCTCAGGAATCGGCGGATGGTAAGACTCTCTATTTCACGACCAACTCTCGCGTCTCCTCCCTGTATGCCATGCCGACCGCCGGCGGACCCGCACCGAAAATCGTCGACCAAGTGGTCGAGCGAGCGTTCCAGGTCTTTGAGGATGGTGTCTACTATCTTGCGCAGCCGACCGGCCAGCGTGAGCTGCGTTTCCGCCGCTTCGCCGACGGCCGGGAACGCGTCATCGGCACCGTGAAGGGCGGCATGCTGGGC
>JAYTLR010000020.1:0-29566 GCA_043729195.1 Akkermansia sp. | reverse complement strand
CAGAGGCCGGCCATGTCCTTGATGGCAAGGATGTGCGCGCCCATCGCCTCGACCTCCTTGGCCTTGGCGACGTAGTATTTGAGCGAATACTTGTCGCGCTTCGCGTTGAGGATGTCGCCGGTGTAGCAGATCGCGGCCTCGCACAGCGGTTTGCCGTGCTCGCGGACGGCTTCCATGGCGACCCGCATGTTGGGCAGGTAGTTGAGGGAGTCGAAGATGCGGAAGATGTCCATTCCCGCGTCGGCGGAATGCTTGACGAAGCCGGCGACGACGTAGTCCGGGTAGTTTGAGTAGCCGACGGCGTTGGAGCCGCGGAACAGCATCTGGAACAGGATGCCGGGGACCTTTTCACGGAGGCGGCGGAGGCGTTCCCACGGGCACTCCTTGAGGAAGCGCATCGCGGTGTCAAAGGTCGCGCCGCCCCACATTTCCAGCGAGAAGAGCTGCGGCAGGCTGGCCGCGTAGTGGTCGGCGATGCGCAGCATGTCGAGGCTGCGCATGCGGGTGGCGATGAGCGACTGGTGGGCGTCGCGCATCGAGGTGTCGGTGATGAGCAGGCGCTTCTGGTCGAGGATCCACTGGCTGAACTTTTCGGGGCCGAGATCGAGAAGGAGGTCGCGGGACTGGGCTGCGGGCGAGCCGCCCACGCCCCTCTTGTCGGGGGCGTGTGGAATCCGCGGCGCCGGGATCGGCTTGTCGGGCTTCCAGCCTTTGGCGGTGGTGTTGCCGTTGACGGTGATGTCGGAGAGGTAGGACAGCAGCTTGGTGGCGCGGTCGCGCTTGGCCTTGAACTTGACGAGTTCGGGCTTGGTATCGATCAGCTTGGTATGGGCCTGGCCGCTGCGGAAGGTGTCGTCGCGGATGACGTTTTCCAGGAAGGGGATGTTGGTCTTCACGCCGCGGATGCGGAACTCGCGGAGGGCGCGGTCCATGCGCTGGCAGGCGGTCTCGAAGTCGCGGCCCATCGCGGTGAGCTTGACCAGCATCGAGTCGTAGAACGGCGTGATCACCGAGCCTGCGTCGCCGGAGCCCGCATCGAGGCGGATGCCGAAGCCGGCGGCGGAGCGGTAGTTGAGGATGCGGCCGTAATCCGGGGCGAAGCCGCGCTCCGGGTCCTCGGTGGTGATGCGGCACTGGATGGCGTAGCCGTTGCAGGGGATCTCGGCCTGCGGCGGAATGGCGATCTCGGGGCTGAACAGCGAGTGGCCCTTGGCGACGAGGATCTGTGAGCGGACAAGGTCGATGCCGGTGACGCATTCGGTCACGGTATGCTCGACCTGGATGCGCGGGTTCATCTCGATGAAGAACCAGTCTTTCTGGTCCATGTCGTAGAGGAACTCGACGGTGCCGGCGTTGTTGTAGCCGATGCCTTTGGCGAGGGTCACCGCGGCGTCGCAGAGTTCCTTGCGAACCTGCGGGTCGAGCTGCACCGACGGGGCGATCTCGACGACTTTCTGGTAGCGGCGCTGGACCGAGCAGTCGCGTTCGTGGAGGTGGACGACGTTGCCGTGCTGGTCGCCGAGGATCTGGACCTCGATGTGCTTGGCGCGGGAAATGTAGCGTTCGAGGAAGACGGCCGCGTTACCGAAGGCGTTGAGCGCTTCGTTCTGCGCCTCGGCCAGCAAGGCGGGGAGCTGGTGGGGCTCCATCACCACGCGCATCCCGCGGCCGCCGCCGCCGAAGGCCGCCTTGATGATGAGCGGAAAGCCGATCGTCGGTGCGATCTTCATCGCCTGATCGCGGTCGACGACCGGCTCCTCAGTGCCCGGGAGGGTGGGGACGTTGAACTTCGCAGCCAGATGGCGGGCGGCGGTCTTGTCGCCCATGTTTTCCAGCAGGTCCGGCGAGGGGCCGATGAAGGTCATGCCCTCCCGGGCGCAGGCGCGGGCGAAACCGGCGTTCTCGGAAAGGAAGCCGTAGCCGGGGTGGACCAGGGTGACGCCCTTCGATTTAGCCATCGCGACGATGCCTTCGACATCGAGGTAGGCGCCCACCGGGCCTTTGTCCTTGTCGAGCTGGTAGGCTTCGTCGGCCTTGAAGCGGTGGCGGGAGAAGCGGTCCTCCTCGGCGAACATCGACACGGTGCGGAGTCCGAGTTCGTTGGCGGCGCGGAAAATTCGGATGGCGATTTCACCGCGGTTGGCGGCGAGGAGCTTGTCGGTCTTGGGCTGCGGCATGCGGGGGGAATTCATTAGGGAACGGTGAGGAATCGGCCAAGGGGAAAGGTGACGGCCGGATCACTCTGTTGGCGGACCGGGAGAGGCGGGTGAAAGTTCAAAAATGGCATTGACGAATCATTTGGGCATTCCTAGCGTGCCGCTGTCGCGACAATAGCAGGCGGCCCGATTGATAGGTCCTTCCGGTTTTTGGGTTTTTCCGGGGGCTAATCGATCGGGCCGCTTCATTTTTCCACACGGGCAATCCGGGCGCGATCGAGGTCGTAGGGGCTGATTTCCAGTAACACGACGGTTCCCGCGGGCAGCTCCGGCGGATTCGCGGCAAGCTCCTTCGAAAGGTGGGAAGTCACCTTCTTGCCATTGGGCAGGGAGACTTCGAAAAGGCCCTCGGCAAGAGGCTGGAGGATGGTGCCGAGGGGGCGCAGGCAGTCGTCGTGCGGTGAGCCGGAAGTTCTCATGGAAGAAGAGGGATCACGGGATGGGGAGGATTTGCAAGCACCGCAAGCCCGCGGCTTGACGGCCTTGGCCTGAAACCTCATGTTCCCGGCCTTTCCGCGAGTGCCTGTCCCGATGGCAGCGGCTTTACTGATCCTTCCTCAATTCCATGAATCTCCGACTGATTCTTCCCGCCTCCGCCGCCTTCCTGATGGTGGCGACTTCCTGCACCCCTTACGTGGAGCCGCCGCCTCCCGCCCCTACCGATCCTGCGGCCCGCACCCGCACTCCTGAGGAGGAAGAAAAGCTTCGCAAGGAGCGCGCGGAGATGAAAAGGAAGGACGAGGAGGGTAAGACGCCGGACAAGAACAAGAAATCCGAAGGCGAGCAGGAAGGCACTGCAAACAAGAATCCCGGCGAGGGGGAAGGCTCCACGCCGAAGCCGCCCGAACCGAAGTCCGATATCCAAGTGGCGCGACCGGTCCCCGGCAAGCCCGGTTTCGTCTTCAGCCCTTTCAACAACAAGGTGATCGACGTGAAGGGCATCCCCAGCGGACGCCTGGTTGCCGATCCGACCTATCCGGCTTCCGAAAAGAAGCACTTCCGGGTGCCTTGAGTCCGCGCCGGTTCCAGATTGCTTGATTTCGAGGAGCCGGTCCCCCTCAGGGTCCGGCTCCTTCATTGATACCCGGAGATCGTGATGGAGTTTGAAAAAGTAGCCGTGCTCGGCGGGGGACTCCTCGGAGGTTCGCTCGCGCTGGCTTTGAAGCGGGATTTTCCCGGCTTGCCGGTTTCGTTGTGGGCGCGGCGGGTGGAGACGGTGTCGGAGGCTGCAGCGCGCGGCATTTCCGGTGCGACAGAGGATTTGGCGGAGGCGGTCAAGGGCGCGGATCTGGTGGTGCTTTCCACCCCGGTCGGCGCGATGGCTGCGGTGCTGCTCGCCGCCCAGTCGGCAGGACTTTCCCCGGACGCGCTGATCACGGATGTGGGTAGCGTGAAAGCCGCGCCGCACCGCGCGCTGCGGCCGCTGCTGGCGAGGACCGGCGGGAAGTTCATTGGCAGCCACCCGATGGCGGGCTCCGAGCAGAATGGGATCGGGGCGGCGGACGCCAGGCTCTTCGAAGGCGCGGCTTGCCTGATGACCGATGACGAAGCCGTCAGCGAGCCGCTGGCCGGCCGGCTGGAGCGCTTCTGGCAGGCGGTCGGCTGCCGGGTGACGTGGCTGGATGCCGCGGCGCACGATGCCCTCGTCGCGCGGATCAGCCATTTCCCGCACATGATGGCGGCGGCGGCGGCGAAGGTCGCTTTGGCGAATCCGGCCGATGCCCGCTTCGGCGGCGGCGGGCTGCGCGACACGACGCGGGTGGCTGGCGGAAATCCGGTCATGTGGGCGGAGATTGCCAACGAGAACCGCGAGGCGCTGAGCGGGGTCGTGCGGCAGGGAATCGCCGCGATGAGTGAAATGCTTGCCATGCTGGAGGCAGGCGACCAAGAAGCGCTGCGCGGTTGGCTGGAGGACGCGAAGACACGCCGCGACGCCTCCCGGCCCGACCTCAGAAACGATTTTCCATGAGCGAGTTCCGAGTCCGATCGATCCGCACGCTGGATGCCGCCTTCCCGGTGCCCGGCGACAAAAGCATGTCCCACCGCGCGGCGATGATCGCGGGTCTGGCCGATGGCATTTCGACCGTCCGGAATTTCCTGCCGAGTGAGGACTGCCTTAACACCCTGGGCGCGATGCAGGCCTGCGGCGTGGAGGTCGAGGTATTGGAGGAAATGCCGGGCTTCGGGCCGACTTCGATGCGGATCCACGGCCGCAAGATGCAACTTTCCGCGCCCTCCGCGCCCATCGACTGCGGCAACTCCGGCACCGGCATGCGGCTGCTCGCCGGGCTGTTCGCGGGGCAGTCCTTCGATTGCGAGCTGTTCGGCGACGAGTCGCTGTCCGGTCGGCCGATGGGCCGGATCACCAATCCTCTCGGCGAGATGGGCGCGAAGATCGAGTGCCTCGGCGAGAAGCCGGGCTGCGCTCCGCTAAAGATCCAAGGCGCGAAGCTTCATCCGATCCGCTACGAACTGCCGGTCGCCAGTGCGCAGGTGAAGAGCGCCGTGCTGCTGGCCGGGATGTTTTGCGAAGGCGTGACCACCGCGGTCCAGCCGGCTGACACCCGCGACCACACGGAACGGATGCTCGAGTCCTTCGGCGTGAAAGTCGTCACGGAGGGTCAGGCCATCTCGATCGAAGGCGGCCAGATTCCGCAGGCCCGCGACTTCCGGGTGCCGGGCGACATTTCCAGCGCGGCCTTCTGGGTCGTCGCGGCGGCGGCGCTGCCGGGATCGCATCTGGTCATCCGCAATGTCGGCTTGAATCCGACCCGCACCGCAGTGCTCGATGTGATCGAGCGGATGGGCGCGCAGATCACTCGCACGGTGCTTTCCACGGACGACGGCGAGCCGATCGGCGACGTCGAAATCCGCGGGGCCAAGCTTCACGGCACCGAACTGCTGAAGGCGGAGATTCCCAACCTGATCGACGAGATCCCGGTGATTGCCGTCGCCGCCGCGTTGGCGGAGGGCAAGACCGTGATCCGCAACGCCAAGGAACTCCGCGTCAAGGAGACCGACCGCATCACGACCGTGGTCGACGGCTTGCGGGCGATGGGCGGGCAGGTCGAGGAATTCGAGGACGGCATGGAGATCACCGGCGGCGCGCCCTTGCACGCCGCGACGATCGAGAGCTGCGGCGACCACCGGATCGCGATGGCCTTCGCGATCGCCGGGCTTTTCGCCAGCGGTGAAACGGTGATCCGCAACACCGACTGCGTGAACACCTCCTACCCCGGCTTTACCCGCCAGCTCGACGCCGTGTTGGCCGAAAGCAAGAACACCGCGGACTACGATCTTCCCACCGTTCCCGTCACCGCATGATTCTCCACCGCGCCATCGCCATCGACGGGCCGGCTGCTTCCGGCAAGAGCACCCTCGCGCGGATCCTGTCGCAGCGGCTCGGACTGATCATGGTGAATTCCGGCGCGATGTATCGGGCTGTGACATGGAAGGTGCTGCAACTCGGCCTCGACCCCACCGACCGCGCCGCGGTGGTCGAGGCGTTGCGGAACATGGATGTCGAGTGCGGCGTGGAGGATCTCAATTCGACCGTGCTCGTTGACGGGATCGACCCCGGCGACGCCTTGCGCAGCGAGGAAGTGAACTCCGCCGTGTCCGCTGTCTCGGCGGTGCCGGAAGTCCGCGAATGCCTGGTTTCGCTGCAACGCGACTACCTGAAACTCGGCGACGTGGTGATGGAAGGTCGCGACATCGGCAGTGTCGTGTTTCCCGAGACGCCGTACAAGATTTACATGGATGCCGACCCGACCGTGCGCGAAGCACGGCGCGAGGTCGTCGGCGAGGTGGACTCGGTGGCTGCCCGCGACAAGGCCGACAGCGGCCGCGCGACCGCGCCGCTGAAGATCGCCGACGGCGCGGCCATTCTCGATACCTCCGGCCACAGCATCGAATCCGGCGTGGAGGCTGCTCTGGCGATCCTGACCGGGCAGGGATTCGCGATGCCCGCCGCCTGACTTTCCCTTCACTCCCATGCGTTGGATCTATTGGTTGGGTTGGTCTCTTTTCGGCAGTGCTTATCGCTCGTTGTTCGGGCTGAAAGTCGTGGGCCGGGAGCACCTGGTGCTCGATGGCGCGGTCCTGGTCGCCTCGAACCACGAGAGCTTCCTCGACCCGCCGCTGATCGGCACGCTTTACCGCGACGAGATGTTTTATCTCGCCCGCAAGACCCTGATGAAGGGGCCGCTGCTGACGTGGATCTACAAGGCGTGGAATTCCATCCCGGTCGACCAAGACCGGCCGGACATGACGAGCCTCAAGGCGATCATCAAGCTGCTGAACTCCGGCAAGCGCGTGCTAATTTTTCCCGAAGGCGAGCGCAGTCTCGACGGGGTGATCGGTGTCGCCCAGCCGGGCGTCGGCCTGATCGCGGTGAAGTCCAACGCGGTGATCCAACCGATCCGCATCCGCGGTGCGCGCGAGGCCTTGCCGCGGGGCTCGGGCCGCATCCGCTTCAGCCAGATCTCGCTCCACATCGGCCCGGCGATCCGGCTGACCGAGGAGGAGCTGACCACGGCGAAGGGAAAGCACGGCTACCAGCACATCGCCGACCGCATCATGGCGGCGATCCAAGCGCTTTGAGGGTGTTCTGAAATTTGGCACTTGGCACTTCATCCTTGGAACTTACCACTCGCCCGCATGGCGAAGGTGCTGGTGGGACTTTCCGGCGGGGTGGATAGCTCCGCCGCCGCGGCCCTGTTGATCGATCAGGGGCACGAGGTCGCGGGCGGCTTCATGAAGAACTGGATCAACGCCGAGGGACTGCCCGGGGATTGTCCGTGGGAGAGTGATCTGGAAGACGCGCTGGCGGTGGCGCGGAAGTTGGGGATCGAGCTCCGGGTGGTGGACCTGATCGACCAGTACAAGGAACGGATCGTCGACTACCTGGTGGAAGGCTACCGCTCCGGGATCACACCGAACCCCGATGTCTGGTGCAACCGCGAGATGAAGTTCGGGGTCTTCCTCGACTACGCGCTGGAGCAGGGCTTCGAGGCGGTGGCGACCGGTCACTACGCGAGGCGGCGGACGCTTGCCGACGGCCGACCGGCGATCCTGCGCGGGGCGGATCCGAACAAGGACCAGAGCTACTTTCTCGCGCTGATGACCGAGATCCAGGCGGCGCACGCGATGTTCCCGGCGGGTGAGCTCTTGAAACCGGAGGTCCGCGAGGTCGCTCGCCGCCACGGGCTGCCGACGGCGGAGAAGAAGGACAGCCAAGGGATCTGCTTCATCGGCGAGATCAAGATGAGCGACTTCATCCGCCACTACATCCCCGACCGGCCGGGCGAGATCGTGGACACCGCGGGCAAGGTGCTGGGCGAGCACCGCGGGCTGCACCTTTACACCCTGGGCCAGCGCAAGGGCCACGGTGTCGCCTCGCCGCGCGAGGGGATGGCCTACGTGGTGGTCGCGAAGGATTTGGAAAAGAACCGGCTGGTGGTCGGCTGGGACGAAAGCGACACGCCGGGGCTCTATGCCCGTGAGTGCGTGATCGGCAGCGTCTCAACCATCGGCTTCGCCTTCGACCAGCCTTGCCGGATCGATGCCCAGCCGCGCTACCGGGCGAAAGCGGAGCGGGCGGACGTGGTGCCGCGCGGCGACGGCAAGCTGGAGCTGCGCTTCCAATCCCCCCAGCGGGCCATCGCCCCCGGCCAGATCTGCGGCTTCTACGACGGCGGGAGGCTGTTAGGCGGCGGGGTGTTTGAGGAGGTGCGGGGGTAGGGGCTGGGCTCGTTGAACTTGATTTTCGATTTGCCACTCCGCCTCTACGGTATTACCCTGCGTCTTACAATGAAGATCCTTACGGTAAAAATTCCCGAAGCTCTGGAGATAAAATTGCGGAACAAGGCGAAAGCCTCAAACCAACCCGTTTCCGAGGTCGTGCGTCGGGCGCTGGTCCGAGAAATGGAAGCCGATACCGTGGACTTCTCCAAGCTCGCCGCGCCCTATCGCGGAATGTTTTCCGGCCCGGCGGATCTCTCAACTCGCGAGGGCTATGGAGATCGCGAATCTCGTTGATGCCGGACCCCTGATCGGCTGGCTCAATGCCTCCGACCAGTGGCATCAGTGGTCCGTCGAGACCCTCTCCGCGGTTCATGGTCCGCTCCACACCACCGAGATCGTCCTCGGCGAGGCGTGCTGGCATCTTGGCGGCAACACCCAGCCCGTCCATGCCCTGCTGGGCCTCGTCCGGGTGGGTGCCATCCAACTGGTTCAACCCTGGCCCGGCCATCTCGAGCGGACCCAGGAGTTGATGATGAAATACGAGCGCATGGATGCCGCCGACGCCTCGCTTGTCATGCTGTCCGAGATCCATCGCAACGCGAGGATCATCACCACCGACCGCCGCGACTTCACCATCTACCGCCGCTTCGGACGCCAACGCCTGCCGGTCATCCTTCCTCCCGCATGAGACCTGTTTGGCATTCCCGTCGAGCCGTTCTCTGAGTGTGCGATCGTCGGCGATGACGCTTGGTTAGAATCCGGAGCGGCACAGGGATCGCATGCCGGCCAGGATGTGAATGCGATAGACCTGACCCCATTCAGGTTGTTAGGCGGCGGTGTGTTCGAGGAGGTGAGGGGGTAGGGTGGCGGAGGCAGGCTCTGTGATCCCGTTCAGAAATGTGATTTTGCGAGAACCGACCCCATCCACCGACCCCATCCACGGCGGGAGGCTGTTAGGCGGCGGGGTGTTCGAGGAAGTGAGGGGGTAGGGGGATGACTTTAAGAATCCACTTCCGACCTTAAGGATTCATCGCCGCCCCCTCCGGAAGACGGCGCTCACCGCGACTTGTCCGGCTTGATTGAGGGTGGTTTGCCTTGTGGTAGGCGTTGAACCTTACCGGTGAATCGGATATCGCGGAGGCTTCCCGCAAACAAAGTCAGATGCTCGAAACGTCGTCCGGGCACTTCTGTAAGGTCGCATACGGTGAATCCAACCCCCAGTTGATTCAGCAACGCACACACCTTGATGAACGTATCCGCAGGTGAATCCGAGGGCACTATCATGGTCACCCAATCCGCCTTGGATCGGGTGACCCACTGACGGATCTCTCGCGCGGATGCATCATCATACTTGCCCACGGCAGGTCCAATAGGCGGATCCTCGCCATCGACCGAAAGCTTCGGGTAACCAGGGAAGCTGAATCGGCCTGCTCGTGTATCGACTTCCGTAATGTTCTTCCCGAGCGCAGTCCGGATTTCTTGGCGAATGTCTCCAACTGACAGTGCTTCATCCGCAGAAGCAGACGATGACAGCAGAAGTGCGATAAGCGTTGCGAGTCGAATCATTTTATTGGGATTATGTCGGACTGCTGCAGTGGTAGCGAAGAAGCCAAGTCAGACTCGGGCTTATTGCCGATTGAGTCCATATCGTGGATTCCGGTGATGATGTCGAATCACAATGACCCGATTGCACTCGAGGCGCTCTTCGAACAGAATATGGTAGATTTCTTGAGATTACTCCTTCTTCTGCCGCTGGGATCATAGTGGTGCCTCTCCGGATGGCGCTCGATGGAGTCGATGGCGTCGTCAATCTCCTTCCAAAACTGATCACGCAAGTCATCCGAAACTTCGGCATACTTCGCCGCAATGTTTCGGGCATCCTTCGCCGCCTTCGGGTGTATGATCAATGGCTTCATCGCGCCACTTACCTTCCACAGAGCTTCTTGAATTCATCCTTGGAGACTCCCGCCACCTCGCCGGAGTCCAACTCGGCAGACCGGGTCGCAACTTCTTCATCGTCGACCGAGTAGTGGGTGTCTTCCAGGCTGCCCAGAAGCAGGACCGCCAGTTCGGCTCTCTCGGGTTTTGAGAGACTCACGACGGATTCCCTGATCTGTGCGAATGAACTCATGGGCGAACACTACGTTCTCGGGTCCAGATTTCCAGTCGGATCTGTAGGCGCGGCACCGAGGGCTTTTCCGGTGCGAGGTGGCCCCATTCGTGTTTCTGGGAGCGGGGCGCAATGGGCCTACGCCGGATCATCGTGATCGAGAACAAGCGTGCTAGTCCGGCCGCGGATACCGGAAATGCCGCTTCAACGAAAGGATGGGCTTTTCAAACAGGTGCCAGCTCAGGCCGGCGGCGGCGAGGGAGAGGGCGAAGGCGGCGAGGAGGAAGAGGGCGAGGGCGAGGAGGGGGCGGTCGCCGGTGAGGCCGAGGATCCAGCGGTCGTGGAGGACGTGCTTGAGCCAGGGATCGACCAGCGAATGGAGGATGTAGAGCCCGTAGCTGAGCCGGCCGAGGACCAGCAGCGGGCGGGTGGAGAGGAGATTTTGCCAGGGGCCCGGCGAGCTGACGGAAAGCACCAGCGCGGAACCCCAGAGGAAGGGCGAGAAGGGGACCAGCGAGACGTGGCGGGGGAACATCAGCGCGGCGAGGGAGAGTGCGGCGGTGATCAGCAGGACGGGCTTGGAAAAGCGGCGGACAAGTTCCCAGCGGGCGGGGTCGCGGAAGGCGATGGCGAGCCAGGCGCCGGCGGCGAGGGTGTGGAGGCGGACGCCGGTGAAGAGATAGGCTCCGGTGGAATTTCCGGAGAAATGCAGGGCGAAATGAAGGACCGGCGCGAGGAGGAGGCAGGCAAGGCAGACTTTTGCCAGATGGCGGCGGGCAAGGGCGGCGACGATGAAGGGCCAGACGAGGTAGAATTGTTCCTCGACCGCGAGCGACCAGAAGTGGCCGAGGTCGAAGCCTTCCGGCGAGACCAGCCAGCGGGCTTTCCAGGTCGCGCCGAGGTTCGAGGCGAAGGTCCAGTACCACCACGGGGAGTCCGGGCCGGCGGGGCGGAGGAGGAACACGAGGGCGAGCGAGGCGTAGTAAAGCGGGAAGATCCGCAGCGCGCGGCGGGCGTAGAAGACGCTGAAGCCGCGGGCGGTGGTCACGCGGGCATCGAGCAGGATGCCGGTGATCAGGAAGCCGGAGAGGACGAAGAACATGTCCACCCCGACGAAGCCGCCGAGCAGCACGCGGCCCCACCAGCTTTCCTCCGTCACCACGTGGCCCGCATTGAGGAAATGGCTGAGCATCACCCCCAGGATGGCCAGCCCGCGGAAGCCATCGAGCGCAGGGAGGTGGGCGGGTTCGGCGGGAGGTGCGGACGGGGAGGATGACATGGCCGGCGCTGCGGCTGGCAGGCCTGCCATCCGGGAGAAAAGAAAGGGGAAACCGCTGTGCCGTCCTAGGAGCTGTGAGCCACGTTCCAGTTGCTCAACAAGTGGGAGTGCCGATCCTGATAGGTCGTCCTAAAAAGGCATGACCATGATTTCGGATTCGGTTTTTTCTCCCCGTTTTAATACATCGGTCCGGGCACGCTACCTGAACGAACGAACACAGCAGTCGCGGGCACTCTAGGCACGACCGGGCGGCTGGCAACCCCTTTTCAAAGCGCTTTGTCAGGCTTGACGCCGAAAGCGCGGGAGGGCTTCCCTCAAGCGCCCGGCGCGCGTCGCGCCGGTGCTTCCGAACGTCCCATGAGCGACCCGTCCGCCGATCCCGCGCCCGCAGCGGCGCCGACCTTTCCGCGGTGGAGGCTGGGACTGCTGGTGGCGCTGGCGTCGGGGATCGCCGGGAGTGCCTGCGCGTTTTTCCTGTGGAGCCTGGAGGCGGTGACGGTGACGCGTTTCGAGCACCCGTGGCTGCTGTATTTCCTGCCACTGGCGGGGATGGCGGTGGCGTGGCTTTACCACCGGCACGGCGGGGAATCGGAGGGCGGGAGCAACCTGATCCTCGACCGCATCCACGATCCCGGCGGCGGGGTGCCGCGGCGGATGGCGCCGCTGGTGCTGCTCGGGACCCTGGCGACCCACCTCTGCGGCGGCTCGGCCGGGCGCGAGGGGACGGCGGTGCAGATGGGGGGAAGCATCGCCAGCGGGGTGGCGCGGCATTTCGCGCTGGATGGCGGCGCGCTGCGGATCTTGCTGATGGCGGGGATGGCGGCGGGTTTCGGCGCGGTCTTTGGCACGCCGCTGGCCGGGGCGGTGTTCGCGATCGAAGTGGCGGCGGTCGGGCGGCCGAAATTCCGGGCGCTGCCGGCCTGCCTGCTGGCGGCCTTCATCGGCGACCGGACCTGCCTAGCCTGGGGAGTCGGGCACACGCACTATCACATAGACGGCGTCGCGGCGTCGGCGGGCTGGCTGCCGGGGATCCCGCTCGATCCGCTGCTGCTCGGGAAAGTGGCGCTGGCGGCGGTGGCCTTCGGCGTGGTGAGCCTGCTGTTCGCGGAGTCCTGCCACCGGTTGGCGGCGGGTTTGAAACGGGTGTTGCCCCATCCCGTGCTGCGGCCGGCGTTCGGCGGGCTGGCGGTGATCGGGCTGTTTTTCCTCTGTGGCAGGGCGGATTACCTCGGGCTCGGCGTGTGGTCGCCGGACCCGCAGGCGGTGTCGCTGGTCTCGCTGTTCGGCTCGGAGCAGATCCAGCCGTGGAGCTGGGCGTGGAAGTTCGCGTTCACCGTGGTGACGGTCGGGGCCGGCTTCAAGGGCGGGGAGGTGACTCCGCTGTTCTTCATCGGCGCGGCGCTGGGCAATGCCATCGCCGGCCTGCTGGGCGCGCCGCCGGAGTTGTTCGCGGCGCTGGGCTTCGTCGCGGTCTTTGGGGGGGCGACGAATACTCCGGTGGCATGCTGGATCATGGGGATGGAGCTGTTCGGCGCGCGCTACGGGATTCCGCTGGGGATTGCCTGCGGTGTGGCCTTCCTGTGCAGCGGCCATCGCGGGATCTATCGGTCGCAGCGTTTCACCGTGGCCAAGCCGGGCTTCAAATTGAGACGCCAGCGAACTCCTGACCGGGGAAAAAATGAATCAAGGGGCCAGGATGGATGGGATGGATAGGATAAGAAGATTTTGAATCCGAAGGATGGCTGGCGGCAAGTAGACACCATTGAAGCTTTCGGGGATCTGCCGCCTCGGGATTGCGGGCGAGCCGCCCGCACCCCTCTTTTTAGAATCCCATCCATCCTATCCATCCTGGTCCCATTTTGGCTTTTGGTCCGGGAATTCTGCCCGATGGAGAAGCTCTGAGACCAAATGCGGGGATTTCCCCTTGCTACCAAACCCGGGGGCGGATTAAACCCCTCGCCACCAAGACCATGGGCCAGCAAACAAAAACAATCGTCAAGCGTACCCGCCGGAAACTCTACCTCAAGCGGAAGAAGGAGCAGGTGAAGCTGGGCGGCGTCGTCAAGAAGTCGTCCGTGGCCAAGAAGTCCGCTGAAGGTGGCACCGCCGCCAAGAAAGCCGCCAAGAAGGCCCCGGCCAAGAAGGCTGCCAAGAAGGCTCCAGCCAAAAAGGCGGCCAAGAGCGAGGACACTGTGGCTCCTGAAGCGGTGGAAGCCGTTGTCGAGACGACCGAAGCCCCGGAAGCCGAGGCTTGAGATCCCGGAGTTCCTGAATTTCTTTTTTCCGAGGGCCGGTTGCGTGATGCGACCGGCCCTCTTTGTTTCGCCGCGTGGAGCAGCTTCTCATTGTCGACGGGCACAGCGCGATCTTCGGGATGGAAGACCTGCGCGAGCTCCACCAGGGGCCGAAGCGGCACATCGCGCGGCTGGATCTGGTCAAGCGGCTGCGCGAGATCGGCGATCGCGGAGAGTGGAAGGTTGTCGTGGTGTTCGACGGACGGCAGACAGAGCGCGGCTTTGAAGGCGGCGCGGAGGACGGGATTCTGGTGATCTACTCGAAGGCCCGCGAGACCGCCGACGCGGTGGTGGAGCGGCTGGCGGCGAGGTTTTCGGAGAAGGGCGATCGGGTGCGGGTGGCCAGCGACGACCGGATGGTGCTGCTCACTGCCACGACCTTCGGGGCGGAGGGGATGAAGATCGCGGAGCTGGAGGAGTGGTGGGAGTTCGGGGGGTGAAAGCAGCCCGAGCCCGATCTTGACGGCCGTTTCGTTGTGCGTCCAATTCGTCAACGAATGAGAAAGGTCACCATCCGCGAGGCCCAGCACCATCTCTCGAAGCTTTTGGAAGCGCTTGAGGACGGGGAGGAAATCGTCATCACGCGGCGTGGCAAGGGCGTCGGCAAGCTGGTGCCGATGGAGCCGAAAGAAGATCCCTTTGACCGGGAGGTGGACTGGTCCGCTTGGGTCGCCGAGCAGCGGGAGTGGTTGAAGAGTGGGCCGGTTCTCGATTTCAATCCGGTGCTTGCCGAGCGAGGGGCCTGAGCATCGGACACACGCGCAAGACAGGTTGCCGCAGCCTGGACATCCTCCACGTCGCGGGCGCGATGGAACTCGGCATCCGCAAATTCTGGAGCTTGGATGAGAAGCAACGGGCCTTTGCGAGCGCGGCGGGGTTGGAGGTCAGTCCGTGAGGGGGTAGACTGGGTGGTCACGGGGGACGAGGTCATGGCAAAAGAGTCGATAGGCGCGCTGGATGCTTTCGTGGTCGTCGGAGCCTTGGCCGGCAAGTCAGTCTTCCCGACCATTGATCTTGGCGGACTTCAAAGCGAGTTGTCGATAGTTCCATCCAAGGATTCGCAACCCCGCGGATTGGGTAAATGAGCGCGGTCAGCCTTCCCATCGGCTGCGGAGACCGGAGCGTCGGGGATGAGGTCGGGACGGTGGAGCCGGACTGGTGCTGCCTACCGTCCAAGCGGACTAAAGATTTGACTGCGGAAGGGAGGTGGAAAGTCGCAGTCCATCTCCGCTTCGCTTCGGTTGCGGTCCAGTACACAGCATGGTGGCGCGGTATTCTTGGGGTAGACGGACGACTTCTGGCCGCTGTCTCCTGTCTCCTGTCTCCTGATCCCTGTCTCCTACTTCGTCGGCACGGCGTTCACCGTGTAAAACGCGAGGTTGTTCTGCAGCGGGGAGCCGTCGGGGGAGTCGTGCTTGGGGATCGCGATGCGGTAGACGCGGTGCTTCGCGAGACCGTCGAACTTGAGGGTGACGGACTTGGCGTCGCTGGCGGCGATGCTGGCCTTGTGCGCCTTCTTGTCCTCGGGGTCGCTGCCGTAGGTCCACTTCGACTGGTAGGTGAAGGACGAGATGTCCCAGACCTTCGCGTCCTTCAGCTTGTCGGGGATTTCCTGGGTGAAGCTGACCTTGAAGCCGTCGGGCGTGATGGTGATGCGGTCGATGTCGAAGGGCACGGGGCCGAGGAAGGTGACGCGCTGGAGGCCTTCGGCGGGGATGCCCCAGCCGCGGACGGTCTGGCCGAGGTAGAGCTGCTTGCCATCCTTCGTGAAGCGCGCGCGGTGGTTGCCGGAGCGCAGGCCGCGGCCGTCGATGAGGTGGGTGCAGGCGCCTTGCCAGGTGTCGCCAACTTTCTCTAACATGAGGCGGGTGACGCGCTCGCCGTTGTTGTCGGGCAGGATCATCTGGCCGGCGAAATGGGAGCCCGCGGGGATCTGCATCGGTTCGCCGGCGGAGCGGTTCATCTCCATGTGTGGCATCTCGACGGCGGCCCAGGTGCGGTCCTTGTTGTAGGCATCGAGGTCGGCGCGGTAGTAGGCGAGCGGGTCCTTGCTCTTGGTGAAGGCGGGGTCCCAGACGAGGCTGTTGGGGTGGCCGTAGAACTTGCCCTTCTCGACATGATAGAGAGGCGTGGTGGCCTTCCAGTCACCCTGGTTGTCGCCGGCCCAGAGTTCGCCCTGCGGGTCCTGATAGATCCCGTTGTGCATGCGGAAGCCGGAGGCCCAGGGGGTGATGTTGCCCTCGGCGTCGCTGTGGAGGACCCAGCCTTTCCACTTCACGGCGGAGTAGTTACGGCCGCGGCGGCCGGCATCGGAGAAGGTGCCGAGGGTGTGCTTGAAGGTGGGGCCGGAGAAGGAGGCGGTGCCGACGGCGATGAAGTAGCCGCCTTTGCCGTCGCGGGTCAGCGCGTTGGTCTCGTGGTAGTTCCCGCTGAGGCCCCAGCCGTGGGCGAAGCGGGTGAAGGTGTCGGCCTTGCCGTCGTTGTCGGTGTCTTCGGCCTCGGTCATCTCCGCCATCTGGGTGACGCGGATCTTGGTCGGACTGACGACGTCGAGGCCGCAGCCGTTGTCGAAGCCGGTGGCGAAGAGCTGCCAGTCGAAGGCGGCGGGGTCGGCGGTGGGCTTGGCGCGGAGGACGTCGCCGCGGCGGAGGACGATGAACAGGGTGCCGTCTTCGGCGAAGTCGATCGCGCCGACTTCCGGCGGGACGCCGGCGGGGAGTTTGATGTCCTCGACCTTGTAGCAGTCTTCGAATTTGACGGCGTGGAGAGGTTGAACCGCCAAGGCGCCGAGGACGCCGAGTTTGAAAAGGGTGGAGGTCATGGTGGAAGTGCCGAGTGATCAGTGATCAGTGATCAGTGATAGATGTTGAAAAAGGGCAGGGCGTTTCACTCGGGTTTGTCGAGGGACTGGATGTAGAGGATGAGGGAGTCGTATTCGACTTCGGGCAGGCCGAAGGGGGGCATGTAGTTGGGCGGGTAGCCTTTCACGACCTTTGCGTTGGGCGACTTGATCGACTCGAGAAGGTAGGCGGTGTCAGCGAGGACCGGCTGGTCGAGGCCTTCGATCTCGACCTTGTGGCCGGCGAGCCCGCCGACCGAGGGGCCGTGGCTTTTCGAGCCGTCGATGCTGTGGCAGGCGGAGCAGCCGTACTGGCCGAAGAGCTTTTCGCCGGCGCTGACGCTGGCCTTGGTGATTTTGTTGTCGCGCTGGTAGCCTTGGAACTTCGCGAGCTCGGTGCCGGAGAGGGTGAAGCTGAGCTTGCCCTTGTCGGTGGCACCTTCGACGCCGCGCCAAGAGAGGGGAGCGTCGGAGGAGGAGGTGAGGACGACGTCGCCGGAGAGCGGCTTGGTAGAAGGTGTTAGAGTGAGCGTGAAGCGGGTCTCACCGGCGGTGAAGGCGAAGACGGGCACGCCTTTTTCCAGCTTGTAGCCGGTGAAGACGCGCGGGCCGAGGTCGCTGATGCTTTTGCCGCCGAGTTCGATCGGGTCCTTGCCGGCGGCCTTGTAGAACATCGTGCCGACGAGGCGCGGGACGTAGTCGAAAGAGACGCGCGAGCCTTTCTGGACGTCGCCCCAGTAGGGGGTCATGTCGACGAAGCCACCCTGCCAGGCATACATCAGGCGGGCCTCGGTGGTGTCGAAGACGAAGGACAGGGCGGGGCCGAAATTGACGCCGATGGCGGCGGCGAGGCCGGGGACGGGCTGGATCTCGCCGGGGACGTCGGAGCCGGGGCCGGGGTTGTATTTGGAGACCTTGCGGGCGGTGTCGTGCTGCGGGAAGACGGCGTCTTCGAGGTCGGGATCCGGCAGGTAGCTGCGCAGGACCAGCGGGCGATCGGCGGTGCCCATCGGCTGGTTTTCAAAGGTCAGCAGCGGCTCGGCGGCGTGGAGCGGCAGGCTGAGGGACAGGACAGTCAGGAATTTCCTCATGGGGTGGCGGGCAAATAGACGGGAAAAGGTGGCAGTTCCTTTCGGGGATGGCAGCTACCCTTTTGAAGTAGGAGGGGGCCTGTGGCAGGATACCAAGGGTAAGTAGTCCCGCCTTCAGGCGGACGAAGAACGGACGTGTGCCCGATTTCGGGGAGAGGGGAGGATGGGCAGGCGATGCGGATTCGGAGGTGAGTAGGGCTGCCGGGGACCATTCGGTCCGCCTGAAGGCGGGACTACATACCACGCTGGGCGGGGCGGCTGGGGATGGATTTCGCCCTTGGCCGGTGGGCGGGGATGGAGACAGTGGTTCCGACCATGCGCGGCTGGAAATTGCAGGAGTTGATCGACTTCGAGGTCGCGCTGGCGGCGTGGGACGGGACTTCGCGCCTAGACGGGGTGGCGTCGGAGGGACCTCGCGGCGGGGTCTTCAAGGGCTGGCTGGATGCCGTGGAGGGCAAAGGTCCGGGCCGCTCGTGGGTGTCGTCGATCGGCTGGGCGGCACGTTTGTTGGGCTGGCTGTCGTCGATCATGGGCTTCGCGGCGGCGTGGGGCTGCTTCGATGCGCGGCACGAGGGGGTGAATGTGCTGCTGCTGCTGCTGGTCACTTTGATCGCGCCGTGGCTGTTCCTGTTAGGCAACGTGGTCGCGTGGATGTTCCGGCCGGTGCGCGGCGGGGTGATCGGGCAGGCGATCCGGCTGCTGGCGAATCGCTTCGCCGGGAAACGCGGCGGCGAGGTGCTGGCGCGGATCGAGGGCAATCCGGAGCTGGCCAAGGCGCTGGGCTGGCGAATCGCGGCGAAGGCGCAGGGGGTGGTGGCGGATTTTCATGTCGGCGCGGTGACCGGCATCTGGGCGATGGTGTTTTTCCGCAAGGTTGGCTTTTTCTGGGAGACCTCGACCGAGGCGGCGATGGAGCGGGGGCTGGAAGTTCTGGTGCGGGTGCTTTCGTCGCCGTGGTATCCGATCGCGCCGCGCTTCATGCCGGATGTCGCGGCGACGCGGCGGGACGAGGCGTGGACCGGCGGCGGGCAGGATTGGGTGATGTTTTTGATCCTGTCGCTGGCCTTGTGGGGGATCGTGCCGCGGCTGTTGCTGCTGTGCTTTGCTCAGGTCCACAAATGGCGGACGCTTCGCGAGCCTGCCTTCCAATCGCCGGCGCATCGCAAGCTGTGGCGGGTGCTGACGGGAGTGCGTCGCGGCGAGGATCCGCAGGGACTGGCAGACGGGGCGCTGGTGATCGACCTCGGCGGAATCTCTCCCGACCGCGACGCGTTGCGGCCTTTCTTCCTGAGACATTTGCGGATGAATCCGGTGGCTTGGGAAACGCTCGAGGTGCTGGATGCCGGGCGCGAGGCGGCGGCGCGGGCGGCGCTGGAGAAGGCACCGGCGGGGATCATCCTGCTGGCCGAGGGCTGGTCGCTGGCTCCGCGGCGGATGGAGGACGTTTTGAAGCGGTTGCTCGACGCAGCGGGCGGGCGGCGGCTGGTGGTGCATGTCGCGGATTTCGAAAAGGACGGGCGGCCGGGCGGCGTGAAGCCGGACGAACGGGCGGCGTGGGAGGCCTTTGCCGACGGGCAGAAGGGACTGGAGTTTGAACTGAGCATCCACGAGGAGGACCGGACATGGGCGGCGGAATGAATACGGCAATTCCGGCCTTCGCGGTGGTCGGGCGGGTCAACGCCGGCAAGTCGGCGACGCTGGCCACGCTGTTAGAGATCGACGACGACGAGTTGTTGCGGATCAGCGCGACGCCGGGCGAGACGACGGACGTGCAGCCACTGCCGGTGGTTTACGATCGCGAGGAGCTTCTGTGTTTCCTGGACACCCCCGGTTTCCAGCAGCCGGTCGAGGCGATGCGTGAGATCCAGCGGATGGCGGGCAGCGGTGTGCCGGGGCCGGTGGAGATCGTGCGCTTCGTGAAGGAATGCCGTGAGAAATTTCCGGACGAGGCCCGCTTGTTAGAGCCGCTGGCCGCAGGCGCGGGGGTGATCTACGTGGTCGATCCCTGCAAACCGCTGCGCGATTCGTTTCTCGCGGAGATCGAGATCCTGCGCTGGACCGGCCGGCCGCGGCTGGCGCTGCTCAATCCGCAGGGCGAGGGATCGCCGGAGCTTGAAAAGGAGTGGCGCGAGCGGCTGGGGACGGCTTTTAATCTAGTGCGCACCTTCGATGCCCACGAGGCGAGGTACGAGGAGCGTCGTAGATTGTTGGAGGCGCTTTTGCAGATCGAGGAGCACCATGCCGGGCACATCCGGCGGGTGATCGATGCGATGGCTAACGAGATGGACGGACGCCGCGAGGAGGCGGCGGAGGCGATTTTGGAGTTCCTGGAAAGCTCGCTCACGCTGCGGGTCAGCGAGGCGATCGAGGCGCGCGACCGCAGCGTGCCGGGTCGGGCGGAGAAGAAACGGGCGGAGCTTGAGGTCCGGTATTTCAAGAAGCTGGCGGAGCTGGAGGAGGGCTGCCTGAAGCGGCTGCTGAAGATCTACCGGCATCACCTGATCGCGCCGGACGTCGATCCCGCGCGGCATGCCGGGCTGGACCTTGCGATGGCGGAGACCTGGCAAAAGTGGGGCCTCAACCGATGGCAGCTCACCGCCGCGGGGGCGATGGCGGGCGGGGCGGCGGGGGCGGTATTCGACCTCGGGGTCGGCGTTCACAGCCTCGGTGCGGGGACGGTGATCGGGGCGGTCGGCGGCGGAACGGCGGCGTTTTTTAAGGGCGGCGCTTTGCCGCGGCTGAAGATCAGCACGGGCGGGCTCAAGCTGGTCCGCGGCGAGGATCAAGCGAAGGTCGCCGGGCCACCGGAGAGCGTGAATTTCGCGTGGGTGCTGCTGGATTCGATGCTGATCCGCCACGCCGGGATCCTGGCGCGGGCGCATGGCCGGCGGGATCTGCAGGTGCTGGAGGTGACGGAGCAGGAGAGCCGGGTGCGGGCGTTTTCGGGCGAGCGGCGGGCCTTACTGCAGAAGTGGTTCGCGAGTTGTCTCAAGGGCTCGCCAGATCGGAGGAAGGAGCCGGAGGTGTTTGCGGAGCTGGTGAAGGCGCTGGCGGAAGGCGAGTAGAAGGACGGCCACCTGTTGGCGATGCGGGGTGGAAGGGAGAGGCGGGCTCCCGGGGACCATTCTGCCGGTCTGAAGACCAGCGCTCCCGGCGGAGGCTCCGCCTCGGCAGAGGATAGGCAGAAAAGCACCGAGGGGAAATTTGTCATGCTTCATCGTGTAAAGCGAGTCCCGCAGCGCGTAAGCAGTTCTTGCGCCTTCCCACCATGAAGCCCTTCCTCCTGCTTCCACTCGCCGCGGCGGCCTGCGCGGTGGCGATGGCGATGGCGATGGCGACGGCGGATGGCGTGGTGGAGTTCGAGGTGGAGGTGCTGCCGATCCTGGAGGACCACTGCATCGATTGCCATGGCGACGAGAAGCAGAAGAGCGCGCTGCGGCTCGACACGGCGCTGGGCTTGCTGCGCGGCGGGGAGTCGGGTGAGGCGCTGCTGGTCGGCGGGAAAAGCGCGGAGAGTTATCTGTTCAAGCGGGTGAGCACGGCGGTCGCCAAGGACGCGATGCCGCCGAAGGGGAAGCGGCTTTCCGCGCATCAGATGGCGGTCTTGCAGCGCTGGATCGACGAAGGCGCGATGATTCCCGGCGCGGAGGAGGCGCGGAAGGAGTTGAAGATTACGACGGATCACTGGTCGTTCCAGCCGGTCAAGCGGCCGGAGGGTGGGAAGGGTGACGGGATTGACCCAATTGACGGGATTGACGGTTTGGTTCGGGCGCAGCTGTTAGATAAGGGGCTCGGGGCATCGCCCGAAGCGGACCGCACGACATTGATCCGCCGCTTGTTCGCGGTGGCGCACGGGATGCCGCCGACGCGGGAGCAGGTGGCGGCTTTCACCGGCGACCCGCGGCCGGATGCTTACGAACGGCTGGTCGACGAGGTGCTGGCGTCGCCGCGTTTCGGCGAGCGCTGGGCGCGGCAGTGGATGGACGTGGCTCGCTACGCGGACAGCAACGGATTTGAGACCAATCGAGAGCGCAAGACGGCGTATCATTATCGCGACTGGCTGGTGGAGTCGTTCAATGCGGACAAGCCATACGACCGCTTCGTGAAGGAGCAGTTGGCCGGCGATCAGCTTGGGGCGGACGCGGCGACCGGGTTCCTGGTGGCGGGGCCTCATGACATCGTGAAGAGCCCGGACCTCAATCTGACCCTGATGCAGCGGCAGGACGAGCTGGCGGACATGGTGAACACGACCGGCACCGCGTTTCTCGGGCTGACGATGGGCTGCGCGCGCTGCCACAACCACAAGTTCGATCCGATCCTGCAGAAGGACTACTACTCGATGCAGGCGGTCTTCGAGGGCGTGAGCCACGGCGAGCGGCCCTTGCGGGAGAAGGCGGCGAAAGGGCGGGAAGGCGAGCTGGCGGCGGCGAGGGGTGAGCAGGCTCGGCTTTCGGCGGCGTGGGAGGATTTCCGCAAGCAGGCGGCGGCGACCTCGGCCGGGGCCTCGTTGCGGCCACCCGTGAACGAGCGCTTCAATGAGGAAGTGTTCGCGCCGGTGGAGGCGACTTCGGTGCGCTTCAGCATCCATGCGACGAATGCCGGCGAGCCGTGTCTCGATGAGCTGGAGATTTACGATGCGGCGGGGAAGAACGTGGCGATCGGCGGGGTGGCGACGGCATCGGGCACCTTGCCGGGCTACGCGATCCACCGGCTGGAGCACGTAAACGACGGGATCACCGGGAATCCCCGAAGTTGGATTTCGAACACGGCGGGGCAGGGCTGGGTGCGGATCGAATTTCCATCGCGGCAGAAGGTCCAGCGCACCGTGTGGAGCCGGGCGCGCGACGGGGCGTTCAAGGATCGGGTGGCGACGGCATATCGGATTGAAGCGGAGACTTCCGGGGGCGTTTGGACGACCGTGGCGAGCTCGGACGACCGGCAGCCGTTTGGCGGCGAGGAGGCATCGGATGCCTTCGTTTCCAAGCTGCCCGTGGCCGGGGCGGAAGCGGCGCGCAAGGTGCAGGCGGAGCTGGCCGCGGTGACTGCAAGGATCGCGAGGCTGTCCGCGGTGCCGCTCGGCTGGGCGGGGACTTTTTCACAGCCGGCGAACACGCACCGGCTGTATCGCGGCGAGCCCTTGCAGAAGCGCGAGGTGGTGGCACCCGACGTGTTGAGCGTGGTCGGCACGCTTGGCCTTTCACCCGATGCACCGGAGCACGAGCGCCGGCTGAAGTTCGCCAAATGGGTGGCGAGCCCGGCGAATCCGTTCACCGCGCGGGTGATGGTGAACCGGATCTGGCACTATACCTTTGGCAGCGGGATCGTCGACACTCCGAGCGACTTCGGCGTGAACGGCGCGCGGCCGACGCATCCCGAGCTGCTCGACTGGTTGGCAGACGAGTTCGTGCGCGGCGGCTGGTCGGTCAAGCACGTCCAGCGGCTGATGCTGCTCTCCGCGGCGTTCCGCCAGTCGTCCGCGCCGCGGGCCGACGGGCTGGCAGCCGATGCCGGCGGCCGCTTCCTCTGGCGCTACACGCCGCGGCGGCTGGAAGCCGAGGCGATCCGCGATTCGATGCTGGCGGTGTCGGGCACGCTCGACCTGACTATGGGCGGGCCCGGCTTCTACCTGATGGATGTGGTCGAGGAGAACGTCATGCACTACTTCCCGAAGGCGAAGTTTGTGCCCGCGGAGTTCCGGCGGATGGTCTATCAGTTCCGGATCCGCCAGACGACCGACAGCGTGTTCGGCTCCTTCGATTGCCCCGACGGGGGATCGGTGACACCGAAGCGTGCCCGCTCGAACACGCCCTTGCAGGCGCTGAACTTGTTCAACAGCGGCTTCACGGTGCAGCAGGCGGAGTTGCTGGCGGCGCGGCTGGTCCGCGAGTGCGGGGAGGACCCGGCGGCGCAGGTGGGGCGGGCGTTCCAGCTCTTTTACAGCCGGGATCCGGACGCAGCCGAGCGCGAGGCATCGGTCGCGATGATCCGCTCCCACGGGCTGCTTTCGTTCACCAGGGCAATGTTCAACACGAGCGAATTCCTCTTCGTTTTCTAACAAACCGCATGCACCCCTTCCTCAACCGCCGCGACTTCCTCGCACGGACCTCGACCGGGCTGAGCGGGATCGCGCTGGCGCATCTGCTCGGCCAGGACCGCGCGCGGGCGGCCCCGCCGATCCGGCCCTTGATCCTGCCGGGCAATCCGAACGCGCTGCGGCCGCCGCACTTCGAGGCGAAGGCGAAGCGGGTGCTGATGATCTTCTGCTCGGGCGCGGTCAGCCAGATCGACACCTTCGACTACAAGCCGGAGTTGATCAAACGCCACGGTCAGCCGATGCCGGGCGGTGACAAGATCATCACCTTCCAGGGCGGGCAGGGGAATCTGACCAAGAGCCCGTGGGAGTTCCGGCCGTATGGAAAGACCGGCAAGATGGTGTCCGACCTGGTGCCGCATCTCGGCGCGCTGGCCGACGAGATGTGCTTCATCCACTCTCTTACCGGCAAGACCAACACCCACGGGCCGGGCGAGAACTTTCTCACCAGCGGCAGCACGCTCGACGGCTTCCCGAGCATGGGCGCGTGGACGACCTACGCGATGGGCAGCGAAAACGACACGCTGCCGGCCTACGTCGCGATCCCCGATCCGCGCGGCGCGCCCCAGTCGGCGGGGAATTTCTGGGGCGCGGGATTCTTGCCGGCGGCGTTCCAAGGCACCGATTTCAACGCTTCCAAGCCGCTGCGGAACCTCGAGCGGCCGTCGGTCTTTTCCCCGGAGACCGACCGGGCGACGCGCGAGTTCATCGCGCTGCTGAACCGCCGTCACCTTGAGAAATTCCCCGGCGACTCCGAACTCGCGGCACGCATCTCCAGCTACGAGCTCGCCGCGCGGATGCAACTGTCGGTGCCGGAGGTGGCGGACATTTCCAGCGAGCCCGCGCATGTCCTCAAAAGCTACGGAGCCGATCAAGCGGGGAGTCCGGTCAAGGAGACCAAGGCCGCGTACGCGCGGAACTGCATCCTCGCGCGGCGGCTGATCGAGAAAGGCGTGCGCTTCGTGCAGCTCTTCAACGGCGCCTACCAGACCGGTGGCGAGGGGGTCAGCAACTGGGACGGCCACAAGGCGCTGGCCGACCAGTATGTCAAACACGGCGAGGTGATGGACCAGCCGACCGCGGCTCTGCTGACCGACCTGAAGCAGCGCAGTTTGTTAGACGACACGCTTGTCGTCTGGTGCACCGAGTTCGGCCGCATGCCGACCTTCCAAGCGGGCGCGAGCGGCCGCGACCACAATCCGGGCGGTTTCACGGCGTGGATGGCGGGAGCCGGCGTGAAGCACGGCTTCAGCCACGGCGCGACCGACGAATTCGGCTACAAGGCGGTGGAGGGAATCGCCACCGTTTATGACTTCCACGCGACGATCCTTCACCTGCTGGGCCTCGATCATGAGCGGCTTACCTTCTATCACAACGGCACCGAACGGCGGTTGACCGACGTCCACGGCCATGTGATCCGGGAAATCCTCGCGTGAAGTGACGGGCTGCGGGCCTTGCGGAGGTCGATGGCGCGTGTTATTCCCCCGCCCGATGGGTGCACTTGACCGGGATTACCAACGCGAAGAGAGACGGCAAGTGGCAGGGCCTGCCTTGCCGCCGGTGACCAAAGCGCTGCTGATCTTGAACGTTTTGTTCTTCCTGGCGGATTTCCTGACCCGCCCCGGGCCGATCAACCCGTATTTCGGCAAAGTGAACGCGCTTCTGTGTTTCACGGTCGAGTCGGCCTTGATGGAAGGACGGGTGTGGGAGTTGCTGACCTTCCAGTTTCTCCATGCCACCTTCGGCCACATCATCTTCAACAGCTTTGGGCTGTACTTCTTTGGACCTTGGATCGAGCGGTGGTGGGGCAGCGCGCGCTTCACGGCCTTCTACCTTCTTTGCGGCGTGGCCGGGGCCTTGTTCTACACGCTTTTAACCGTGACCGGCATCCTGCCGGAACGCGGGCCATGGTCGGGTATCGAGACGCCTCTGGTCGGTGCCTCGGCGGGGATCTACGGCCTGATCATCGGGGTCGCCGTGACCCAGCCGAAGGCGGTGATCCATCTGCTGCTGCCCCCGGTTTCGCTTACCATGCGGACCGCGGCTCTGGTCTTCATCGGGCTCGCGGTCGCGATGATCCTCGGTGACATCCTGATTGGCGGAGTGATTTTCCAAAACAGCGGCGGCGAGGCCGGACATCTGGGCGGCGCGATCCTCGGGTTCGTGCTGATGAAATTTCCGTGGCTGCTCCGAAAAGGGCGGCGTTCGCGCAAGATCATCCGCCCGCCGGAGTTCCGCCGGAAAGAGGCCCCAAAACTGAGGCCCCGGTCGGAAGTCGATCTCAAGGCCGCCAGCGAGGTCGACCGGGTGCTCGACAAAATCGCCAAGGACGGGTTGCAGAGCTTGACCGAGGACGAACGCAAAATTCTCCACCAGGCAGCCAAGTCATACGACGAGCCATGACCGACGCTGAAATGATCGAGTGCCCGGAGCCGGGCCGCCAATTGGACCGCCTGCGGGCCATCATGCACCGCCTGCGGGCTCCCGGCGGATGTCCCTGGGATGCGGAGCAGACTCACGGCAGTTTGGTGTCGAACCTGATCGAGGAAGCCTACGAAGCGGTCGATGCAATCCAGCGTTGTGACTTAAAGCATCTGGAGGAAGAGCTGGGCGACCTGCTGTTGCAAGTGGTCTTCCACAGCGAGCTGGCCGAGGAAGCGGGGCACTTCGATCTCGATGAAGTGGCGCGGGGGATTTCCGAGAAGTTGGTCCGCCGACATCCGCATGTTTTTGCGACCTCCGGCGCGGCGACTTCGGAAGCGGTGCTCAAGCAGTGGGACGAGATCAAGCGGGGTGAGAAGGGCGCGGAGGAAGAGCCGTTCCTGCATGGCACCGGCAAGGGCTTGCCGGCCTTGCTGCGCGCGTCGAAATTGCAGAAGAAGGCGGCGAAGGTGGGTTTCGACTGGCCGACGGAGACCGGGGTGTTGTCGAAGATTCGCGAAGAGATCATGGAACTGGAGGCGGCGGTGGATGCCCAGGATTTGGAAGCGGTGGATGAGGAACTCGGCGACTTGCTGTTCTCGGTGGTCAACCTCGCGCGCTTTCGAAAGCTCGATCCTGAGATCGTGATGGCGGCTGCGAACGAAAAATTCGAGCGCCGCTTCAACGAGATGGAGAAGCGGCTCAAGGGCTCCGGTATCAGCCTCGAGGCAGCGACCGAGCGGCAGATGGACGACGCCTGGGAAGCCGCGAAGAAGGCGCTGCGGTGAGGGCTTGGATTGCGGCAGCCTGCTCTGCCTCTCCTCCATAAAGCAGTAGCGCTCCACACCGCTGCTCGTTGGGGTGGATCACATGGAGTGCGACGGCACGACGTCGCTTTGACTTGGTGTGCGACCGGCCTCACCCCGACGGTCGCGGATCTGCCGCAAAGGCGATCCGTGGCCAGTAGAACGAAGCGCACGCCCCCGCAGCCAAAGCTGCGTCGTGCCGCAGCACTCCAACGGTTCGAGCGTCCCACCGCACGATGAGGGCTGCCGGCAGCCCTTGGCTCGCGAAAGACCGGGCGGCCTTCGAACGTGAGGTTAAAATGCGATTCCTGCTCCTCCTCGCTTTTGCCTGCCCCGTCCTTTCGGCGACTATCAAGGTCAAGAGCGTCGATGCCCTGAGACCGGCACTGCGAAACTTGAAATCCGGGGACACGCTGAAAATCGGTCCCGGCGAGTACCCGGCCGGGCACTATGTCGAGAACATCGAGAAGCTGACGATCGAGGCGCTGGATCTGGAAAATCCACCGCATTTCAAAGGGGGCAAGGAGGCTTGGCATTTCTCGAGGTGCGGGAACCTGACCTTGCGGAACCTGCGGGTCAGCGGGCAGAGCGCAAACGGGATCAACCTCGATGACGGCGGGCGGATGGACGAACCGGTCGATGGCATCGTGCTGGAAGGACTGGTGATCTCCGACATCGGGCCGGACGGGAACTTCGACGCGATCAAGTGCTCGGGATTGAGGAACCTGACGATCCGCGATTGCGAGATCTCGGGCTGGGGCGGTCAGGCGATCGACTTTGTGGGCTGCCGGAAGGCGCTGATCACCGGCTGCCGCTTCACCGGCAAGCCCGGCTTTTCCCAGCACACCGGGCCGCAGTTCAAGGGCGGCTGCGAGGACATCGTGATCGAGAAATGCCGCTTCAAGGATGCCGGCCAGCGGCCGGTGCAGGCGGGCGGATCGACCGGGATGGACTACTTCCGGCCGCCGGGTGCGAAGTACGAGGCACGTCGTATCATCATCCGAGTCAACGTGATCGAGGGGGGGATGTGCGCCGCGGCTTTCACCGGGGTGGATGGCGCGGAGTTCACGAGGAACACGGTGAAGAACCCGGACAAGTGGATCTTCCGGGTGCTGCAGGAGACCAAGGCGGAGGGCTTCGCACCGTGCCGCAACGTGGTGATTTCGGGTAACACGTTCGTGTTCCAGCGGGCGAAGGTCCGGGAGGAGATCAACATCGGGCCGGACACCGCGCCGGAGACTTTCACCTTCGAGAACAACCGCTGGTTGGCGGAAGACAAGCCGGGGGATTCGAAACCGAAGTTGCCGGTGGCGGAGAAGGGCGGGAGTTATGGCGTGAGGCAGGAGTAGGCGAGTTCATGGAGCGGCGGGTCGATGACCGCCGGTGATGTCGACGCTTCTCCGGTCTTGCGTCCCGGGCCTTCTGTCTTCTGTCTTGCCGCGTGCGCATCGAGATTTTGAACACGGGGACGGAGCTGCTGCTGGGGACCACGCTGAATACCCACGGCAAGTGGTTCGGCGAGCAGTTGTTCAAGCTGGGCATGCGGATCCAACGGCTGACCACGGTGCCGGATGGCGATGCGATCACCGAGGCGCTGCGCGAATGCGTGGGGCGGGCCGACGCGGTGATCGTGACCGGCGGGCTGGGGCCGACCAGCGATGATCTGACCCGCGAGGCGACGGCCGCGGTGATCGGGGCGGAATTGATCGAGGACGAGGCGGCGCTACGCTCGCTGGAGGCGTTCTTCGCCCTGCGCAACAAGTCGATGGCGGATTCCAACCGCAAGCAGGCGCAGGTGCTGGTGGGGGCCGACGTGCTGCCGAATCCGAACGGAACCGCGCCGGGGATCTACGTGCCGCCTCGGCTGAACAAGGCGGCGAACTGCGCGGTGTTCCTCTTGCCGGGGCCGCCGCGGGAGCTCTACCCGATGTTCCGCGACGAGGTGGCACCGCGCTTGATCGGACTGGCCGGGCTTTCGATGCCGCCGGGGATGCTGGAGTTGCGTCTGACGGGGATTGGCGAGAGCGATTTGCAGCAGGAGATCGATGCCAAGCTGGCGGCGATCCCGGGGTTGGAGGTCGGCTACTGCGCGCGGATCGGCGAGGTGGACTTGCGTTTGATCGGCCACAAGGAAGCGGTCATGGCCGGGCGGGAGATCGCGATGTCGATGTTCGCGACGCAGATTTTTTCGGAGGACGGATCGTCACTCGAGGCGACGGTGATGCGGCGGATGGCGGAGCGCGGAATGAAGCTGGCGACGGCGGAGAGCTGCACCGGCGGGCTGATCGCCAACCGGGTGACCGATGTGCCGGGGAGTAGCGAGGTGTTTACCCACGGCTTCGTAACCTACGCCAACGAAGCGAAGCGCGATCTGTTAGGCGTGCCTCAGGCGATGCTCAACGAGCACGGCGCGGTCAGTGAACCGGTGGTGCGGGCGATGGCCGAAGGAGCTTTGAAGGTGAGCGGCGCGGACGTGGCGGTGGCGGTCACCGGGATCGCCGGGCCGGGCGGAGGGACGGAGGAGAAGCCGGTGGGAACGGTATGGCTTGCCTGGGCGGCGAAGGGACGTGAAACGGTTTCCCTGCGGCAGATCCATCCGCGCAACCGCAAGGATTTCAAGCTGGCGGTGAGCCAGGCGGCGCTGGATGGCGTGAGAAGGTTGGTGGGATGACTA
>JAYTLR010000019.1:0-22734 GCA_043729195.1 Akkermansia sp. | reverse complement strand
CGAGGGTCACCGATTCGAGTCCTTCGCCGAGGTCGTCGTTGTAGGGTGTGATCGCGACCGGAGCACTGGCAGCGCCGGCCGGAATCGTCAGCTCGCCGTTCAGCCCCGCGTAGTCGGTGCCGTGGAAAGCACTTCCCGAAAGACCATAGTAGACTTTCAGCGGCGCGGCGGTGCTGCCGGTCCGGTGGATGAGGAAGATCCCGGAATCCGGGCCGGCCTCGGCAGCACTCGCGTCGGGAACGCTGACGGTGACGACCGGCGCGTCGTCATCGCTCAAGCTAACAGTCGCGGTGGTTGCGGAGCTGTCGCGGACGTATGCGGCATTGCTGCTCACGGTCGCGATGATGTCCTCCGGGATTTCGATCAAGGCGTCGTTGATCGAGGTGACCGGCACGGTGACCGAGCTCTGGCCGGACGGGATGACGACGGTCGTTGGCAACGTGATGCAGTCCGTGCCGTTGATGGCGGTGCCGGTCCAGGCGACGGCGAGATTCAGCGCGGCAGTGGTCGGGCCGGTGCGGGTGAATACGAAAGCCGCGTCGTCCGTGCCTTCCGCCGCGTAGGGATCGGGCGCGGTGACGGTGACCATGGGCAAAGCGGTATCGTTGTCGGCCAGCGTCATCAGCGCCGCATTGGCGGAGGTCTGGAGGTAGGTGCCGTTCGAGGCGACTTGCAGGCTGATCGTCTCCGGGCCTTCCTGGGCGGTGTCGTTCACCGCGGCGACCGCGACTACCAGCGAGGCTTGGCCGGCGGGGATGGTGAAAGTCCGATAACCACCATCGGTCACGTAAGCCGGCGTGAACGTGTAGTCGGTGGTCAGCGCCGCAGTGCCGGTGGCCGGAGAAACACGCACGACAAGTTCCGCTGTGGTGTCACCGGTGCGGGTCAGCGTGAAGCTGCCGTTCGCACCGCCTTCCGCGGCGTCGGCGGTTTTCGAAAGGGTGACGAAGGTCGATCCGGACGCGGTCCAGTCCGCGGTATTCGCCCCGACGATAATGCCCAGCGGGTTGGTAAAGGACGGAGTGAAGGCGAAGCCGTTGAGGGTGGCGGTCAGCGTCTGGCTGCCGGTGGTGACGCCGGCGAGGGCGTAATTGCCGTCGGCGTCGGTGTAGGCGTATTTGCCGCCGGTGATCGAGACCCGGACGTTGGAGAGCGGCTGACCGCCGGCCGCGATGTTGCCGGTGACGGTCTGCCTGCCGTGGGCTCCGGCACTGATGACGACGTGGCGGCGGGTGGTGCCGCCTTTCATGTCGGACACGGTGACCATCGCGGTGACCTGGGCCGCGGTGGTGAAGGTTTTCGTGACGACATTGCTATTCGCCGCGGTGCTGCCGTCGTCGAAGTCCCAATGATAGGCCAGGGTGTCGCCATTCGCATCGGTGGCGGTGGCCGTGAAAGTCACGGTCGCGCCGACGCTCACGGTGGTGGCGCTGGCGGCCAGCGCGACGACCGGCGCGACGTTGCCGGGGAAAGGACCGCGGAAATAGGCGACGTCGAGCGAGGCGGGCGAGGTGTCGTTCTTCGACAGCGCGGTGAAGTGCATGTCACCTTCGAGGTCCGAGAAAGTGCGACCGATTTGAATGCCGCCGTCGTTCTTCCCGCCGGAGCTGCCCGGGGTGGTGTCGATCAGGTGGCTACCGTAAAGCACGACCGCCTGGTTCGCGAGGGTCGGATTGCTGGTGTGGAACTCGATGTTGTAAGTGCGGTTCGCATCCTTTGCGACCGACAGGGCGTATCGCTTCCCCTCCTCCAGCCGCGGCTGGTCGAAGGCGTGCAGGCGGAAGATGCCGTTGGTCTTCGGAAAGTGGACGCAGCTGGAAGGCAGCCAGCCGAGGTTGCGCTTGGTCACGGTGTGGTAGTGGGCGCCGAAGCCGCCACCGCCGCCCATCACGTCGAAAGGATTGCCGTATTCCTGGTTCGCACCGTTGCCGTAGGCGACGCCGTCGGTGACTTCCCAGTAGTTCGCGTGGCCGACGCCGAGCGAGTGGCCGCACTCGTGGTTGATCACATCCATGCCGCCCCAGCCGAGCCAGACGCTGTCGCCACCGCCCCACGACGCGCCGCTGCGCAGCCCGCCGTTCACGCGGAGGATGATGCAGTCGTATTGAGTGGAGTCGTAGCCCAGCCGGCGAGCCTCGGCCCGGGCCTGGGTTTGCAGCACGCCGAGACCGTTCACCTCGGCGTCCTTGTCCTGATACCATTTCAAGGTCTGCGGCAGCACGATCAGCGGGGTGACCGTGGCGGTCGTGCTCATCTTGCCGTAGGAGTTCTCAAGGAAGAACCGGGTGGTGTTCTTCATGTCCTCCACCGCGACATCCTCGGTATTCGGCGGGGCCATCTGGTCGGGATACGTGGCGCGGATGTAGAGGCAGCGGAAATTCCCGATCGCCCGCGACGAGGTGCCGGGAAAAGCATCCATGAAAAAGGCCGGCCCGCCCGGTCCGGCGGCTTGGACGAGGACGCGATACTTCTCGTCCATCACCGTGACGTGGGCACCGTTGCAGAGCGTGATCAACTGCTCCCCGACCTCGATGGTCGGGGTCTCCTCACTGACCTCCTCGCCGGTTGCGACGGCCTCGGTCGTTTCGCCGGAGACCGGGCAGGTGTCCTCGACCACGGTGCCGGCCGGGATGCGCTCGCCGATTTCCAACGGGCGCACCGGGCTCTCCGCGACCGCGAACTCGCGATCGATCGCTACGCCGCGCAGCGGCACCTGCTTGCGTGACATCAGCGGCTCCATCTCGCCGTAAACGCGCGCCTTGTAGCTCATGCCCTGCGCTTCGAAGTAGCGAAGCGTGAGGCCTTGCGCGGGCAGCGGCTTGCCGGGCGCGGGGCGTCCCTTGTAAACATCGAGGTCGCCCGTGGCAGACACCGGCGACTCCAGTTCCGCCACGATCAAGGCGGGCAAATCCTGACGAATGACGCGAGGCACGGAGCCCTCGATCGCCCCGCGCGGATCGGACATGATCAGTGCCTTGAACTCCGGCCGCCGCGCGGCGGCGAGCAGGGCTCCCTCCTCCTCCATGGCCTTGCGCTCGGCGGGTGTTGCCGCGTTCCATCGCTCGATCCAGCCGTCAAATGCCTCGATTTTCGAGCGATCGGGCACCGGCAGGGGCTCGTTTGCCCATGCTCCGAAGTCCGCCGCGGTCTCCTCCGGCGCGGCGGTTGGCGTCGCATCGGGCGATGCTGGGTGTGCGGCTTCGACCGGGGATCGATCAACTGCGGTGCGGGAAACAGCGGTCGGCGCGGGTGACGATCCGGGCTCTGGCTGGAGCATGAGGACCGTGATGGCGCACAGGGTGAGGCCGCTGAGCAGGATGAAGTTCCGGCGGGTTTTCATGCGTGGGTTTTTCGGGACAGGGTCGAGTGATCAGGGTGTAACCGAGACGTTGCAGAACTGCGAGGAATTAAGGGTCGCATTGCTCCCGCTCGCCACCGCCAGGCCGATGTAGCAGTTCGCCTGGAATGCGGCGCCGGGTGACAGGTGGCAAAGTCGCGCGAGGCATTTGGGAACTGATCCATGAAGCGCCCAACAAAGTCAATACAGAAGCAGTAGAAGAGCGCAGGTTTTAATTCGATAAACGAGTTTTTAAGCCAATCATCGACTGTTCATCGGGCGTGAATGCCGTGGATCCCCAACTCATGCGTGCTGGGGGCTGCCCCGAAAGAGTGCAAATCCCGGATGGTAGAATCGCCCCGGACCGCCCGTAGTGGGCGCGCATGATCTTCCCGAGACGATCTCTGGTTCTCTCCCTGACCGCCTTCGCCCTGCTCCCGGCCGCTGCGGAAGTCCGCCTCCCCCACGTTTTCACGAATGGAGCGGTTCTCCAGCGCGACCGAGTCGTTCCCGTTTGGGGGACCGCCGGGGCGGGGAAAAAGGTGACCGTCAAGTTCGCCGGACAGGAAAAGTCCGTGCAGGCCGCGGCCGATGGCAAATGGCGCATCGACCTCGACGCCATGCCGGTTTCGGCAGAGGGCCGCGCGCTGGAGGCCGCGGAAGAAGGCGGTCACCGGGTGGAAGTGAAGGACCTGCTGGTCGGCGAGGTCTGGCTGGCGAGCGGCCAGTCAAACATGGAGTGGACCATCGCCAACACCCGCCCCGAAGATCAGACCCTGGCCAAATCCGGCCCGGTGCCCCTGCTCCGCATCCTCACCGTCGCGAAGAAGCTCTCCCCTTACCGGCTTGGCGACTTCGAAGGCCGCTGGCAGCCCGCGACCCCCGAGACCGTCCCCGGTTTCTCTGCCGTTGCCTACTTTTTCGGCCGCCGGCTGACCGAGGAACTCGGTATTCCCGTCGGTCTGATCAGCAGTTCGTGGGGCGGCTCCCGGATCGAGCCCTGGCTCGCCGACGAAGGCCTCGCCGACATTCCCGACCTGCGGGAAATGCGTGAGTTCCGCCAGGCCCGCACGCCCGGCAGCGAAGAGCACAACCAACTCATGCGCCGCCACCTCGGTGCGACCCGTGCGTGGCTGGAGACCGCCGAGCGCGCGCTTCACAACAAGCTTGCCGTGCCTGGCCAACCCGCCGCGCCGCCGGTCCTGCCGGTCGGACATGCCCAAGCGATCGGCACCTACCAAGGAATGATCCATCCGCTTGTCCCCTACGCCATCCGCGGATTCCTCTGGTATCAGGGCGAGTCGAATGTCGGCGAAGGCATGCTCTACACGCTGAAAATGGAAGCATTGATCAAAGGCTGGCGACAGCAGTTCGGCGTGGCCGATGCCCCGTTCCTCTTCGTGCAGCTCGCCCCCTACAACTACGGTGGCGAGCGGGACGGTGCTCTTCAGGCCTTCTGGGTCGCCCAGCAACAGGCATTGAAGATCCCGCACACCGGAATGGCCGTCACCATGGACATCGGGAATCCGTCCGACATCCACCCGCGCAACAAATCCGAGGTCGGCCGCCGCCTCGCGCTGTGGGCCCTTGCCGATACCTACGGCAAGCCGGGCATCGTGAAGTCCGGCCCGGTGTTCGAAAGCTTCGAAGTCGCCGGCGATGCGATCCGTGTCCGCCTCGGTAGCGCGCCGACCGGCCTGGTCACCCGCGACGGCAAGCCTCCCTCGCATTTCGAGGTCGCCGGCCCCGACTGGAACTTCAAGCCCGCCGCTGCCGAGATTACCGGCAACGACCCGGTGGTCACCCTGCGCAGCGCCGAGGTCCCGCAGCCGGTCATGGCCCGCTTCGCCTGGCACCAGGCCGCGGAGCCGAATCTCGCCAACCGCGAAGGCCTGCCCGCCACCGTCTTCCACACCCATTGGCCCGACGATCCGGTGCTCGGCCGCAATGTCGCCTTCCAGCGCCCCTTCACCTCCAGCGATCCGAACCCTGAAGGCTGGAACACCGGCCTGACCGACGGCAGTTGGAACGGCGCCCGCGGCACCTGCTTCGCCACCGGCCAGGCCCCCGGCTTCCCCAAGCACGTGACCATCGACCTCGGCCGCGCCCGCGAGGTCCAGGCCGTCCGCTTCGGCACCCCGGCCCTCGGCTCGACCAAGACGGTCGTCATTTCCCTCAGCGAGAACGGCCAGGAATTCCAGGAAGCTGGCAAGCACGAGTTTGCGGGCAAGACCGTCGGCTCCTCCGAGATCCGCTTCGACAAGCGCCCGGTCCGCTTCGTTCGCGCCAGCTTCCTCGACCACCACGAAAAGCAGGACCAATACAGCGAGAACCACGCCTTCCTCACCGAGCTCGAAGTCTACGGCCCGGCGAGGTGAGGGTGAAGAGATAGTGGATAGTGGATAGTGGATGGTAGTGCCCACCCCTCACCGCCGCCTCACCCACCCCGCCTCATGTTTGCCATTGGGATCTCCGTGGGTCCAGTGCACCACCCCGCCCCCGGGCTTCCACTCGTAGACCCCGTGAAAGCCCACCCGCTCGCCGACCTTCAGCGACGGGATCCTTGAAGCCAGATCGATGTTGTGGGCGACCAAAACCGTCTGCCCGGAGGCCAGTTTGAGCACGAAGCGCTGATGTCGGCTCCCGTCGTGATCATCCGGCAAGACCTCGACGACCGGCCCCTGCCCCGTGACCTGCACGCCGCTCTGCTGGCTCCGGTAAGCGCGTCCAATCGCCTCGTCTCCGCCTAGAAAAGCAATCCCCCCCAAAGGCCCGCACCCCCGCAGGCCGGCGACCAGCAGCAAGACGGCGACGAGTGCGAGGAGCTTCTTCATAGGCAACTTCTCAGGGTGTCACCGCCTTGCGGATCATCGCGAAATGACGATCCCGTTCCAACAGTTCGACACCGTGGCGTGTCGAGCAGGCGAAAACCAGCACATCGCCGAAAGGCACGTTGATTCCGGCCTGCAAGCAAGCTCGTGCGGTCTTTGCCGCCTCGACCCAGCAGGCGTCATCGAAATCAAGCCAGTGGCTCACCTCCCGCCAACCCTTCAGGTTTTCCTCTTCACGTTTCCCTTTGGCTCCCTGGTGGAGTTCCATCCATACCGGCCATGTCATCGCCGTGCGTCCGGCACGCAGCAACGCTGCAAGCTCCGCCTTCAACGACTCGTCCCCGGACTTGCGGGAAACCTCCACCCATACCGAGCTGTCGATGAGGATCGTGGAGCTCATGATTTACGGCCTCCGGCTTTTCTCAACGCGATCTGTTGAAGGTCACCTGCCTCGATCTCGTCGTTGCTCGCGAAATCCAGGGTGCCGAAGCTCGCCACCAGATCCTGAACACGCTGCTGGCGGTTATATGCCTCCAAGGCCTTCACCACCGCCTCCCGCTTCGTCTTCGCCCCGGTGAACCGCATGGCATCCGCCAAAGCCGCGTCAGGAATATCAATCGTTGTCTTCATGGATTCCAAATACTCGGAAAAGTGGAATCCATCAAGGCGCGAATTGCATGGGGATCACAAGTCACCCCGCCTCCCCTTACGAATTCAACCCCACCGCCGAGCGGCTCCCGTGCTTGAGCATTTCCACATGCTCGATCCGGATCACCTCGGCAGACATCACGCCCGACAAAGTCCCAGAAATCTCGGAGAATGTTGATCGGAGAGCCCTGACCCGAACGACCCGAATGGTACGGAATTAAGCGGGGACTCGCAGGGGAGCGCTGGCTTTAGCCCAATGCCTTTAAGGAGACTAAAGTCAGCGCTCCGCCGAACAGCTCAGCCTTAACGAAATGCCGCTTAATCCCGTGCCATTCCGCCCTGACCCCATCCATGACCCCATCCCCGACTCACGGGCTGGGCCGCTTCTTCTTCTCCTTCTTCGGTGCCTTGGGCGCGGGCGCTGGTTCCTTGAGCAGCTCACCGTAGTCCGCACCGGCGAGGCTTTTCCCGACGGACGTCCTCCAAGCCGCGAGCGCGGCGGTCATTTCCGTGACGCGTTCGGGCTGTTGTGCGGCGAGGTCGGTGGTTTCGTTGGGGTCCTTCGACAGGTCGTAAAGCAGCACGGGTTTCACTTCACCACCGACCGGGCCTTTCTTGCCGCGATTGGCGCTGGCACCGGTGTGCAGCTTGTAAGGCCAGTCGAGCCACACGGAGTGTGCGGCGGGCCGTCGCGCGTCGGCACAGAAGGGAAGCGCCTTGCCGCGCGCGGTCATCCGCCCCTCGAACAGCGGCAGCAGATTCACCCCGTCGAGCGGCTGAACCTGCCCGGGCGCGATCGCGCCGGTGGCGGCGAGGAGGGTCGGGTAAATGTCGAGCGTCGAGGACGGCACATCGCTGGCGAACGGCTTCGCGATGCGCGCGGGCCATTCGATCAGACCGGGCACGCGCACGCCGCCCTCCCACAGCGTGCCTTTGGAACCGCGCAGATTCCCGGTGGACTTCGGACCCGCCGCGCCGCCGTTGTCGCTCGTATACCAAACGAGCGTGTTGTCCGCGACCTTCAGCTCGCGCAATGCGGCCCGCAACTTGCCGACGTTGCGGTCGATGCCGGTGATCTCGCCGTAGTAGTTCTGGTCGCCCGCCGGGAGCTTGGCGTAAAGCGCCTTGTCCGCCGGCAGCGCCTCGTGCGGCGTATGCGGATTGCCGAACCACACGACGGTGAAGAACGGCTTGCCCGCTCCCACCTGCTTGCGGATGAACTTCAGCGCCTCGTCGGTGGCGATGTCCGAACCGTCGCCTTGAAACTTCTCCACCACCCCGTTGCGGCCCAGCACGGGATCAAGATCAAAGAAGTTGTCGGCGGAGACCCATTCGTCGAAGCCCAGCTTGCCGGGCGAGAGCGGATCATCGGCGAGGACGGCGCGGCCGGGTGCCGTCTTCGTGTCCCGGTCGCCGTTCTTCCCGTTGAGGTGCCACTTGCCGAAATGGCCGGTCGCATAGCCCGCCGACTGCAACACCTTCGCGACCGTGAGTTCCTGCGCGCGGATCGGCGAGCCGGGGCCGAAGGTGCCCATGCGATGCGGGTGCCGCCCGGTCAGCACGCTGGCGCGGGTGGGTGAGCAGTTGAAGTGCGCGGTGTAGGCCCGGTTCAGACGCAGCCCGCTTGCGGCCATCTCGTCGAGATGGGGCGTCTTGAGTTCGGGATGGCCGTTGTAGCCGGTGTCGCCCCATCCCTGGTCGTCGGCCATGACGAGCACGATGTTCATCTTCTCGGCCGCCCGCGCGGACAGGCCGCAGAGCACGCAGAGAGCGTAGAGGATGGCGGGGAACCCGGGTTTCAAACGGCGTCCTTCCAAGAATGGGCTTTTCATGGCGTACAGCTTTCCAGAGACGGGAGCCCACGGCAACCCGGCAGTCGAACGACTTCCCGCCACCCGCACCGCAGTCTCGCCCCGCCATCCCGTGGCTTGCCTCCCGCTCGAATTCACCCGGCGCGGAGTCATTGGCGCCGCAGACGTTCTTCCCGTGTGACAACTCCGACCTGGTCCGGGGAAATGGCTTGAACCGAAGGATCGGCGGGTGTCGCTTAGCCGCATGAAGTGGTTGGTTCCGGCTGCACTCAGCCTTCTGTCTGCGGTGCTCACGGCGGAAGAGACCGTGGACTGGCGGCTTGAACTGCTGAAGGAAAACGGACTGCCGGCCGAAACGGAGGCCTTGAAGAAATTCCTCGATGGCGTCAACCGGCCCGAGACAAGCCTGGATCGACTGGTGCGGCAGCTCGGCTCGGAGGATTACAAGCTGCGGGAGCAGGCACAGCAGGCGATTCTGCTGAGGGGAAGAAAGGCGCTTCCCCAACTGCGTCCCCTGCTCGGCTCGGACGATCCCGAAGTGCGGATCCGGATCGCGGCGATTGTCGATGAACTCGAGTCCGGCGTCCAATGGGACAAGAGCGACCTGCTGCGTCTGGCAGTTGGCAGCCTGCTTCGCGAAAGGAAACACCCCGGTGCTCCCGGGCGGGAAGGACTGCTCTTCGTCGAACTCTTCAGCAAGGATTCACCTTCCCTCGCCAAAGGATACCAGCGCCTGAAGTTTGAAACCGGTGTCGGGGTGAACGGATCGGTTCGGGAGGGCATCGCGCGACTCAAGGGCAAGCGTGACAACGATGGCGATCAGCGGCTCCTGCTGCTTGCCAAGGATCTCACGGGCAAAGCGGAGTTCCCCGATTCCTTCCGGATCCAGACCCGGATCGGCGGCGGGGAAGAAGGCATGGGGGCCTACCATGTCGGCATCTCCGTCGGCAATGTCCGCGCCCTGTTCCATCCGGGATACCGCGGCGGGGCGTTTCGCATCGAACAAGTCTCCGACAACATGCCCGTCGTGAACACGACCGACATGGGATTCGACCCACCCCCGGGAGAGCTCCTGCCGATGAGGGTCGATGTCAAACGCCAGCCCAATCGCGATGTTGAGATCAGCGTGATGGTCACCAGCGGCAAGGATACCTTCCGGACGACCCACACGGTCAAAGCCGCCATCATCGGCAAACTGGATCGCATCGGACTCGACCGCAGCGGCCGAAGCGGAGGCGACGCGCTCTTCGATGACTTCGTGGTGGGGGTGGAATAGTCGCGGCTGGGTCGGAGAGCCCTCTACTCACTCTAACCAAATCAGGACCACCATTTGTTCGACGAGTTGATCTTCGGTGTTCTGTGACCTCATTCGAAATCAAGCAAGGCTCGCCCAATGGTCACAAGGTCCTCCTTCAATCGGACACCGTCTTCTCTGGCATCGTTCGATCCGTATCGGAACCGCAGCGCCTGAAGCGGCCCCTCTTGATCGGTGCGCATGAAGTGATCTTTCAGGGTATTGGCCGCCCGCTCGAATGCCGGGTTCCCACTCGCCGCCTCCACGTGAAACGCATCGATCGCCGCCCGCGGGCCTTCGGCGTAGGAACTCACCGCGACCAGAAGGTCATAGGCATCCTTCGCCTTCTTGCCGCCGGAGCGCTGCGCGAAAGCGTTCAACTTCAACACCAGCAAGGGGCCGATGCCGCAGATCGGCACCCGGTAGGTCTTCGGGTCACCGAATCGGTCGATGCCTTGAATCTCGACTTTCTTCCTGACCTCCAGCGCCCGGTTGATCCCCGGGCACACCGCGGCGGCGATGCCGCTTACTTCGCGGGTGCCGGACTCCCTCGGAGGATGTTCGGTCAGGAAATCGATGTAGAGGGTTCCGTGTTCCATCTCGCGGAACATCCGGCCTTGTTCGGTCGGGCGATATCCCAACAGCGAGAGATCGAACTGCACGGTCCCGGCCATCCCGGCGTCGGTTCCCAGACTGATGCCGAAATCCACGTCCAGGGTCGCCGTCGCCGGGAACCTCGGATTCGGCGTATTTCTCGTGTGGTAATGAACGGCCAGGCCACCCACCACGACCAGATCCTCATGGAACTTCTCAAGCGCCTCCCATGCCGCGAACAAGGCCGCCTCCGCCGCCGCGAGACCCTGCCGGGAATAATCCCCGAGTTGGGAAAGCTCGTCGTTCATTCCCAACCTCCCGCGAAATCCGGTGCCTTCCTCAGTTCCTCCGCCGCCTCATCCCCCCGCAGCCCGGCCCGCTGCAAGTCGAGATAGAGCTGTACGTCCGATACCACCGGCAGCCCGTTGAGATCTCGCGCCCCATTGAATACCCCCTCATCCCTCGGTACTACCAGCCGCAGCCCGCCGCCGCCGCTGTCGACCCGGCGCGCGCCCAGCTTCGCTTTCAATGCTTCGTCGGTCGGGAACTCGGAAACATAGACCGTCGTCACCACCGGCAGCGCGTAGGGACGACGGAGAAAGGCCCCGAACCATTGCGTGAAGGCATGGCGCCCGGCACCCAGGAAGCCGTGAACCCGCGAGGCGATCTGCGCCGCCTCGCCCTCCAACAGGGAATATTCTCTGACCTCCGTCCGCCTCGACCAATCGTCCGCCGCCACCCAGGCATCGAGCAGCGCGTTCGCCTTGGTCACCCGCAGGCCGCCGTCTTCTTCCGCCGCCCATTCCCGCTCCAATAACTTCTGCCGCACCGCGCTCACGTGGCCGAGGCTCACCTCCGCGGCCGCCGCCAGCTCCTTCACCTTCCACGCCCGCAGCGGCCCTTGCAGCAGCACCCGCAGCACCCGTGTCGCCTTGGGCGAGAAAATCGACCGCGCCTCCCGCTTCACCACCCGGGGCTTCTCCGCCGAACGGACCTCGATGAAGATCCGGTCGAACGACAGCCGCGCGTTCCCGGCGAGGTCCGCGTAGCCGATCCCGGCCTCCGTGCAGATCCGCGCCGATTCCTCGGAGATGAAAGGCGCCAGCACCAGGCCGCAAGCCGGCCGGTCCGGCGGGAACTGCGAGAGATAATCCTTCAATTGCAGCACCGCAGACCGCACCTCGCGCGGCTGGCCGCTCTTGCCTTCCTCCGCAACCAAGGTCCACGACTGGTCCCCGGCCCGCAGTTCCGCCAGCCAATCTGGCCGGCCGACCCGCCCCGTCCCGAGCTGCACGTCCCGCTTCAGCGACCGCAGCGTCAAAAATGGTGCCCGTGTAATCAGGGCACGCAAAGCGGCTTGGAACTGCGGCTCCAAATCGCGCTCGTTCACTCTTTTCGACAGTTTCACCACGCGGTGAAACTAGCTGTTCCAGTGAAACGCGGCAAGCTTCTAGTTTCACTAAAAATGACGTTTTCACCCGATGGTGAAAGCGCTAATTTCACTGAAATGCACCTCGAAAGCGCTCACCTCTCGACCTCCTCCCGAATCGCCCCGGCGCTGTTGAACTCCGCCTTCAGCTGCTGGGCCAGCGGCTTGAGCCGGCTGCCGAAGGCCTTGCCCTGAGACAATCAGCAAGCCAACCCCAAGTACGACGGGCCGCTGGGGTCAGAACCCGACCAAACTCCGGTCCGCGGGATCGCGGGATAAGCACGGATTCAAAATTCAAGGACTGACGCCGGTGAACAACCTCTTCCCCACAGCAAGCTTGCTCCACCCGCCGCATCAGCTATCCACACCGCCATGGATTCCGGATTCTCACGCCGCAGGTTCCTGACGGTTGGAAGCGCTGCCCTGATGTCTCCAGGGCTTTGTTCGGCGGCGCAGGCCGGAGGGGTTTTGGGTCAGGGCGATTTCCGCTACCGCATCGTGCCGGGCTGGGGAGTCCTCGGAGCGGAGACCCCGGTGAAGAACTGCCATGGGATCGTCTGTGACAGGGAGGGAAACCTCATCCTCCTCACCGACGAGGTGCGGAACCACTTCATCGTCTATGACCCGTCCGGAAAGCTCCTCCACAAATGGGGCTCGGAATACCCCGGGGCGCACGGCCTTTCCCTCGTCACCGAAGGCGGGAAAGAGATGCTCTACTTCACCGACCTGGAGCGCCACATGGTTTTCAGATCCACCCTGGATGGCGAAATCACGGGTGAGTGGGGATGGCCGGAGCAGACCGGAAAATACACCAAAAAATCGGAATGCCGTCCTTCGTGGACCCTGCACCGGGCGAACGGGGAGTTCTTCGTCCTCGATGGCTATGGCCGCGATTTCATCATCCGTTATGGGGCGGACGGGAAGCGTATGGGCGTTTTCGGGGGCCAGGAAGGCGGTATCGCCCACTGGGGGCCGCATGGCGGGATGATCGACACCGACCGCAAGGGCGATGAGACCCTGCTCATCGCCATGAGCGACCAACAACATCTCCTTCGCCTGGATCTGCTCGGCAACAAGCTCGCCGAAATGGCCCTGCCGGGAGGGAATCCGCGCCAGATCAGGAAGCACGGCGATCATTATTTCGTCGCGCATCTTGCCGACAACTGGCCGGCGGACCGCCAAAGCCGCGGCTTCCTTTCCGTATTGGATTCGGATCTGAAAGTGGTCTCGAACATCGCAGGCCACGCCCCGGAATACGGCGACGACGGAAAGCTCCGGAAAATGTCACACAGCGAACCCGTCTTCCTGCACCCGCATGACCTCGCCGTCGGCAAGGACGGCAGCCTTTACGTGGCCCAATTCGCCTCAAACAACACCTACCCGATCAAGCTCGAGCGGATCTGAACCGGGCACACCGGGATCTTTGCGGAAATTCTGTCAAGATTTGCACACTGACCACATTTCCCCGGTCAAAGCCGCCGTCATCGGCAAACTGGATCGCATCGGGCCCGACCGCAGCGGCAGAAGCGGAGGCGACGCGCTCTTCGATGATTTCGTGGTGGGGCTGGAGTAGTCGCGGCTGAAGCGGAGAGCCCTGCGCCCGGTCACGAGCAAGTCCTGGTCGCGGAACAGGCACGTCCCCAAGCAACGCCCAATGTTTCGTTGCGGGAACCGACCCCAAGCACAAGCAACGCCCAATGTTTCGTTGCGGGAACCGACCCCAAGCACCGACCCCAAGCACGCGTTCACACCTGTAGCGTCGGTCTATGACCGTCGCACTTCAGCTTGCGGCCGGACTGCCGATGAAACGCCACTGCCCCGGCCGTCATGGAAACCCGCGCGGCCCGCTCCGATTGGCGGGCGATCCAGCGGTATCTCGTCGAGGCCGTGCCATCCGGCGGAGCGCTGACTTCAGTCGGCGAGTCCAAGGTCCCACGATCCGGCCTGCCGGCGAAAGCCAGCGCTCCCTTGCACCCTCCTTGCTCAACCCGTGCCATTCAGACCGGACCCCTTCAACGCCCCGCCCTCGTTGATGCCCGCAAGGTGCAGGGACAATCGCCGATGTTAGCGCGCGAGACCTGACCCGATTCACCGACACCAAGCAACGCCCCCTAGCACGGGGAGAAACCGACGCGGAGCCCTGTCGTATCTACTGCCCCCCCGAGACCGCTTTCACTCTCCATCGCTGACGGAATTAGTGGCTTCCTCCTTCTTGATCAGATCCCTGAGATTCGTTCCAGACTCATCCTTCCAGCATTCTGTCCCGGATCGTGGGCCGCCTGCGATGATTGCTGCTGCCGCACTGGGGGAAGCGAAAGGGCAGTCCGCCGTAAATGTGAGTTTACCGCCTACTGCCGGAACCAACATCCCCTTGTCGATAAGCTCTTCGCGCTGTGAGGCGTATCCTTTGGAGAGTGCCGGTGACACGGTCGCGGATGCATCGGATCCGGCGAGAACAAGGAATCCCTCATCCGTCCTGGTCGCGGTGGCTTTAAGCCCGACCTGGGGCATGATGAAGCTGAGCTGGGCGCGCATCCTTGCCAATTTTGAAACCACTTCCGTGAAGTATCCGAAGCCCGCTGTCTGTGCCACCAGTTCGAGGTTATCGATGAATTCCCTCATCGTCGCTTCTTCCGCCCGCGACAGCATCTTCAGTGGAGGTTGCTTGGTGTTGGTCAGAGTGATCCGCTTTGCCTTCATTGCGCGCTGGATGAGCTGGATCTCAAGCCACAGCACATGGGACTTGCTCAGGTTGTCGTCCTTGCTCGCGAAGAGAAGGATATCAGAGATCTCAAACCCAAGTCCGGAAGGATGCGCCTGGACACGGCTCGCAACATCCTCACTCTCGCCGATATAGAGCCGGGGATGGCCCTCCTCCGATTGCCCCCGAACCATGTAAACCCCCGGCCTCTGAAACTCAGGCCATGAACCAGACATCAAGTCCTTGATCCGGTTCAGTGGTATCTGAAGCGCCTGCCCTGTCCAATTCACCAGTTCGTAGTAACGCGGTCCCGATGGAGTTCCATCTGGGAGAAAGAGTCTTAGTTGTTTGCCGTGGTTCATTCTGTGAATTTCCCTAGTGGGATTAAAGGTTTCGTGGGTGGGCGGGGAATGCAATTGATAGTCCAGTCACCCCACGTCCCCATACACACTCCGCCCGCGGTCCGGATACTTCTCCAGCACGTGCTGGAACAGTACGCCGCACTTCTGCTCGAAAAGATCCGCCGTGTATTTCTCCGGTAGACCGGCATCCAGCATCTTCTCGATCTCCACCCGCACCGCCGCCCGGCTGGTCCGCTTGTTGCGCCAGGCCAGCACCAGCAGCTCCGTCTTCAGCTTCGCCAGTAGGTCCTTGCAGACCTTCTTGATCGCCTCCGTCTCCTTGGCATCGAGCTCCGGGCCGGGCCGGGTGAGGATGTCGAAGACCGCCAGTTCCTCCTCGCTGATGTGCTCGCGCAGGTGGCGTTGCTCCTCTTCGTTGAGGTCCTGCGTCAGCGTCACCAGCTCGGCGAAGAGCTGTTCGATGTTCAAGGCCCCGCTGTTGTAGGCCTCGATCATCTTCTGAAAGCGGTCGAGGAAATCGTAGCGGCTCGCGTTCAGGCGGATCAGGTTGTCCAGCTTCCGCTCGATCAACGCGCGCAGTTGCTGCGCCTCGATGTTCTTGTTCGGCGTCCGCTCGAACTTCCGCATCAGCACCTCGAAGTCGATCTTGCTCAGGTCGATCGTCTTCGCCGCCGCGCCCGGCTCCTTCGGCGCTTCGGTGACGATGGACCGGTCCAGCACTTCCCCGATGGACGCCATCACCTCCGTGATGTTCACCGCGTCCTTGTCGGCCCGCACCGCTTTCGCCAGTTCGGCGATCACCTGGGCCCGCGGGGCCAGCAAGGGAATCACAGGATCCGGCATCACCGCCTTGTAGAGCCGCGCCACGTCGTTCGCCTGGCCGAGGAAGGAATCCGTCACCTCGTCCGTCCGCAGCAACTGGTTCACCGCCGGGATGAACAGCTTGTTCGAAGAATCCGGGATCGCCGCCAGATCCACGTTCTGCTTCCGGCAAAACTCCGCCACCTGCTCCAGTGCGATCCGCAGGGCCTCAACCAGCTCCTTCTTGTCCTTCACCGGCATCTCGCCGTCGCCGCTGCCGGAGCCGTAGATCGCCAACGCCTTCTCCAGCTCCTGGAAGACGTTCGCGTAGTCCACGATCAGGCCGTTCACCTTGTCGCCATACACCCGGTTGGCGCGGGCGATGGTCTGCATCAGCGTGTGGCCGCGCATCGGCTTGTCGAGGTAGAGCGTGGAGCAGCTCGGCGCGTCGAAGCCGGTGAGCCACATCGCGCAGACGAAGACCAAGCGGAACTTGTCCTCCGGGTTCTTGAACTTCTCCTCCAGGTCCTCCTTCACCATCCGCTCGCGGTGCGGAACGATGTCGTGGCCCTTGGCCTTCATCTCGGAAATCTCGTTCTGCCCCGGCGAGACCACCACGGCCATGTCGGTCTCGCGCAGGTTCCGCAGCCGCTCGTTCAGCCGCTGGAATTCCGGCCCCGCGGATTGCATCCGCTCGACCGCCGCCTGCACCCGCTCCGTCTCCGCCTCCCACTCGGCGCGGACCTTTTCGTACATCCGCAGCGTCGTCAGCTTGTCGATGGACACGACCATCGCCTTGCCCTGATACCCGCGGTTCAGGAAATGGTGCACGATGTCCTTCGCCACCGCGTCCAGCCGGTCGTCGCGGGTGATCAGGTGATAGCGCTGGCCCAGCACCTTCCGCAGCTTCTCCTCCTGATCCTCGTCCAGCCCGGCGTCTTCGATCGTCCGGTAGATCTCCTCGTTCAGCTCCGGGTTGGTGATCTGCAGCTCCGGCGTCCGGTTCTCGTAGAACAGCGGCACCGTCGCCCCGTCCTCCACCGACTGGCGGAAATTATAGACGCTCACGTAATCGCCGAACACCCCGCGGGTCCGCTCTTCCCCCGCGATCAAGGGCGTGCCAGTGAAGGCCACGAACTTCGCGTTCGGCAGCGCCGTGCGCATGTTCATCGCCAGCGTGTCGTACTGGCTGCGGTGCGCCTCGTCCGTCAGCACGATGATGTCATCCCGCTCGCTCAGCACCGGATGCAGCGTCCCCGGCTCCGTGCGGAACTTGTGGATCAGCGTGAAGACGTAGCGGTGATCCGCCCGTAGCAGGTCGCGCAGATGGCTGGCGCTCGCGGCCTGGCAATGCCCGCCTGTCACCGCCCCGCAATCCGCAAAGGTCTGGTAAATCTGCCGGTCCAGCTCCGTCCGGTCCGTGATCACCACGAAGGTCCAGTTCCCCTTCACCTTCCGGAACACCTTCTCCGCGAAGAAGACCATCGAGTAGCTCTTTCCCGATCCCTGCGTGTGCCAAAACACACCGATCCGTCCATCCGTGCACGCCTTCAGCGCCGCGACCGCCCGGTTCACGCCGAGATACTGGTGGTTGCGGGCGACCAGCTTGGATGCGGCACCCTTGCTGTCGGAAAAGCGGGTGAAGTTTTCGATGAGATCCAGCAACCGCCCTTTCTCGCAAGTCCCGCGCAGCAGCGTCTCCAGCGAGATCCCCGCCACGTCCTCCTCGCTCGCCGCCTTCTTCCAATCGCCGAAATGCTCCCACTTCGCCGTCAGGCTGCCGAGCTTGCTCTGCACGCCGTTGGAGACGATCAGCAACGCGTTGTAGTGGAAGAGCTGCGGGATCGTCTCCTTGTAGTCGCAGAGGTTCTTGTCGAATCCCTCGCGCACGTTCACGCCCGGCTTCTTCAGCTCGATCAGCACCAGCGGCAAGCCGTTCACGAAGCCCACCAGATCCGGCCGCTTCAGATACAGCTCGCCCGCCACCCAGAACTGCGAGGCCAGGAGGAAATCATTGTTCTCCGGCAGCTCCCAATCGATCACCCGCACCATCTCCACCCGCTGCCCGCCGTGCTCCGGATCGGGAAACCCCACCCTCACGCCCTGCTTGAGCAGTTTGTCAATCTCCCGGTTCGCCTCCGCCAGACTCAGCGCCGTGCGATCCCGGCTCAACTCCTCCACCGCCCCCTCAATCGCCTCCACCGGCAGATCCGGATTCAAGCCATGGAGCGCCGGCTTCAGCCGGCCCGTGAGAACCACCTCCCGTTTGCCCTCCCGCCCGAGGGCACTTGTGCCTCCATCCCATTCGCCGACACACTGGATCACCGCCCAACCCAGCTCGTCCTGCAGAAGCTGGATCGCCGGTTGCTCGACGAGATGGTCTTCGGTGTAGCCTGACATCAGGAACCCTGGGCGATCGATTCGAGATCTTTCAGAACGTGAGTCGTGCGCTCCCTGCCATTTCTGAAAAGGACGGTCGTGCGGTCCATCACCGCCACACATTGTTGATTGAAGTGATCTCGGTTGAGCTGCACGACTCCATCAGGGGTGAGATTCTCGTCAATCTTGCCGCTGATCTTATGTCCTTCCTGATTCACGAAATCAAAGCGCCAGGATTCAAGCAGCACCCCTTTGAAAACTCCGTTCACCCGTATCTCCTTCGTATTCGTCACGGTTCCTGCGACCCGCTCGAATGCCTCGTTCGCGCGGATCGGATCCATCGTGCAGCGATAGTCGCCCGTCTCCAGTCTGAGCCCTGCTTTCCCTTTGGCTACGACATCAAGAAACGCCCGCAGGTTTTGCACGACCCTTGGAGCCGTCTCGTTCAACTCCGCTGCGAAGTCCTCGTCACTTGTTGCCGCCGAGTCGACCAGCTTTGTCACATGGGCCAAGGTGTCGGCAAGCTGGTCCTCTTCGAAAAGCTCATCATTCTCCGCTTTAGTGAGTTCCAAGCCGAATGATCCGCGAGGAAGTGCCGTCAGTAGCAGGCGCGAGTCAGCCTCCCCAGCCCGACGGCCCCGGCTGCCGACGACCCCGTGCCAGCGGTCGGCGTAATCCGCCATCACCATGTTCTGGAAAGGCTCAAGCACTCGCCCTGCGAAACTCGCGTCGATTCCCATGGAGCCCTTGACCGGCTCCCCGGAAAAGAACAGGACCGCCCTCGCCTCCTTGTCCCCCAGTGGCAAAGCCTCAATCCGCGCTTGCAGGTCCTTCTCGCGCTCCTCGAAAGCGGGAGCCATCAGTGGATGACCCGCCGACAACTCCTTCATCCGCCGCGTGTCGAGCAGCTGGACCTTCAGAGCGTCTCTTTGTGAGCGTGTGGTCATGACAATCAGCTGGTGGTGAGCTCGCAGCGGGCGACAAGATCGTCCGCAGGGGTGTCCAAGTCAATTTTGAGCATTCCCTTCCAGACACCCCTTCGGTTGTGTGAGAAAAGCTGCGACCAGTAACGGGTGGATTCGATCGTGAACGCGGGAGAGAATCCCGCATCCACCGGATAATGATCGAGCGAGAAGCTGGCCTTCGAGAGCTTGGAGTTGGAAAACTCAGGGAAGGCCAAGGCAAGCGCCTGTTGAAAGTCGAAATCATAGCCCCAGAAAAAGGTCACGACATCCAGGTCCCGCGGTGCCCGGCTCTCCTGAGCTTCGATGTCCTCCAGGAAGCTGCCATCCAACCATTGGAACCCACGGGTTAGTCCCTCCGAGCGGAGCCGGTCGCGAAAATCGAGGAAACGCCCAAGAATCGCTGTACGCTCGGGACTCGTGGAGAACTTACGGCACAGATCCACCGTCGTGCATGGATACGGGGAAACCTCACTCGGGCTTCGGGGATCTCCTGCGTGAGGAGGCAACACCAGATTGTGATCGAAGTCAGGGATCGTGGTTACCATAAAACTCGCGGGAAGTTAGGGAATCGCATGTGGCCTCACAAGGTTTCTTTTGAACAGCCCGAGGCCGTCTTACCGCCAGCGAGCCGTGAAACTCAAACTCACCCCTCCACCTCCTCCTGGAACGCCCCGGCACTGTTGAACTCCGCCTTCAGCTTCTGGCCCAGCGGCTTGAGCCGGCTGCCGAAGGCCTTTTCCAGGGACTTCACGTGCTTCGTCAGCCACCCGATCATCTCCGGCCAGTGCTCCGGGTCGTAGCCGTCGAATTCCTTGCGGTAGCGGATCCCGGACGCCTTCTTATCGATCATCGGCAGCCACTCCAGTTGGGCGCCGAAGTCCGCCTCGATCGCGGCCTTTTGCTCGTGCAGGCGCTCGAACAGCCACTTGTTCTCCGCCTTGCTGCCACGGCCGATGGTCAGGTCCGCCCGGGCCTCCTTCTGGGAAAAGATCATCGTGTAGGGCACCCCACTCAGGCCGGAGCCGGCGTTCAGCCAGTGGTCCTTGCTGGGGCTCACGTTCTGGTAGAGCGGCACACCCGCGTCTTCCAAGGCCGCCAGGGTCTTCTCCCAAAATGCCAGCCGCAACTTCTCCCGCTTCACCAGCGAGTGCTCGGTCTTCTGCTGCTCCTTCTCCTTCTCCGCCACGCCGATCATGAAATCCGCCGCTTCCGGAGTCGGGATGATCTGCTCCATGTTCAGGAAGAGCTGCCCGCCGTTGTCGTAGGCCGTCGCCCGCAGGCACTGGAGCCGGATCCCGTGCTGCAAGAGCCACAGGACCGTGGAGGTGACTTCCTTGCGGAAATTCGCCGCCACCAGGATGACCCGCTGGTCGATTCCGGAGTTCAGGATCACATTCTCGAAATCCTCCTTCTCCAGGAACTCCTCGATCCTCTCCCTCGCGTCGCCGCCGCCGTTCTTCGACAGGTGGTTCTGATGGATCGCCACGATCTGCGACTTGGAAAGCGAGGAGCAGTAGGACGCATACTTCAGAGCCTGCCACACCACGTCGCGGCCGGAGTCATCGAGTTTGTTCTCGATCACCACCAAACCGCCCTGCTTGTCGAGAGCCAGCAGGTCGAGCCGCTCCTTGGTCTCATCGAAGCCGTCGAACTCCTTAGCGATGATCAGCAGTTCCTCGCCCAGGCACTCCGGACACTTGGCGATCCACTCCTGCAAATGCGCCCGCTCGTTGAACCCCAGCGCACCGAACGGCTTCGCGGAAAGCGCGGTGATGGAATTGGTCGTCTTGTCGATCTGATACATATCCATTATTATTACACCTCACAACCTACACGTGTCGACTGCGTCATTTCTGACGCTTTTCGCCTTCAATCGCCCTCTTGTATTCAAGATTGAACACCGCCTGAAGGCGTCCCAGCCGGTAAACGAAAATCGGAAATGTCACCGCATTAATAATCCCATATAGAAATCCAAAAATCGCCGCGTAACTCAGCCATGATCCTTTCACATAAACCAAGACGACGCTGGCGATCGTCAATACAAGAAACGTCAATAGATTGCTCAGAAAAACTCCAGCAACAATCCCTCCGAATTTCTTCCATTCAAGCCATGCGCTGAAATCTCCACTGTTCAGACTGAAAAAACTCAACCTGGCAGCCATTCCTCCGGTCAGCATGATTCCAAATATTACAGCACAGGAGCTTGCGCTGGCTTCGATAAACTTAACTACTGATTCGCCAAATCCATTTTGCCATATGACAAAAGACGACAAACCAGCCAGAATCGCTTCGATTCCGTAGCCGTAGAGCACGAGAAGCTTTATCTTAGCGGCAGTCATCATGCCACCTCCGGTTCATCCGCAACTCGGTCAATTTCCTTGAGAATGGCCTCCGTAACAGCTTTCCCCTCCTGCGTGCGAACGGTAGTTGCCTGTCCCCGCACAAAGTCTTTGATTCCTTCCACCTTCCCTCTTGCTGCTTGGGTTCCTGTTTTCACAGCCTCTCGTCTCCCGCCCCTCACTCCCTCAAGTAAAACCTCTCCCTTTTTGTATCCGTCCTCAGCCATAGCAGCAGCAGCATGGGGGAGAGTTTCTTCCGCTTGACTCAATCCCCCAGGATTTCTCATGTCAGCGATAAATAGGCGGACACCACCTTGACTCAGCTCGTCGTAGAGGTGCTGAGTCAATCGGCTCAGCTCGGGATTTGGGAGAAGCAGTTTAACTTTAATCCGAGTCAGCCTATCGAAGGACAAGAAGGTTTCCAAAATTTCTGACTTTTTGGGTTTCTCCTGAAGCTCGATACTCGATGAGAATCCTAGACTAACGGATGCCTTTCTCACAATTTCGTGAAACGCCCTCAGCCACCCATGCCCGTTTGTTATCGCGCTGTTGTGCTCAACCGCGACTAAATGCCGCTTCATGTTGAATATGACTTTTACGTAGGCGGCAGGTGGAGGTTGGGCGATTGACGTTCCGGGCTGGACGCTGCTCGGCGTGAATATTGCCCCATCTTTCTCAATGGTAGCTTTAGCGAGAGTTATTTCGCAAACATCCTCATCAGAATCACCTGTCGGAAGGAAAACAAAATCGCGAACACCCCAGTCATAGATGGCGGTGGCGGCCTCGTTTCTAAAATCAAATTCACTTTTACAAGACTCCACCAAGACTGAAAAAATATCAGAATCGGACCTCAATGGAGCTCCCATAAATTCCATCAATCCTTCCGTGTCTAAAACTGTCAACCGATAGAGATCGAAAGAAAAATCATTGTTTCTAGCCATAATTTGGGGAGGATTTAATTAGTCTCTCTGCCCATCAAGCAATTTTGGCACCAACAAGTCGCGGGTGCGGCGGAGATTTTGATTTTTAACCGAGATCAATTCAGCCTGGTCGATTATGGGTTCGACCAATTGATCGAACCGCTCGGAAATGGTGCGGGCGGGAACGACCATAGGCATTGATGTCATTCGCGTCAGGTTAAGCCGCAATACACTGACAGACAGTGAATTAAATCAGGGAAAAGTCGGAATTATGTGTTGACAGGGTGAGCGGGCCGGCAAGCTCGGCATGTCTAAGACCTCAC
>JAYTLR010000018.1:0-28422 GCA_043729195.1 Akkermansia sp. | reverse complement strand
TGTGTGGACGACGGCAGTTCCGATTCCACCATGGCCATCCTGACCCGCCAGCATGTGCGCGACCGGCGCATCAAGGTGATCAGCCTGTCGCGCAATTTCGGCAAGGACACGGCACTCTCCGCTGGCCTCGATCATGCCCGCGGTGACGCTGTCATCCCCATCGACGCCGATCTCCAGGATCCGCCAGAGCTGATCCCCGCGATGGTCGCCAAATGGCGCGAGGGCTTCGACGTGGTCTTCGCCACCAGAGCCCAGCGCGACAGCGACGACATGCAGAAGCGCGTCAGCGCCGGGTTGTTCTACCGCATCCACAATTGGCTGGCCGATGTCCGCATTCCCGAGAACACCGGCGACTTCCGGCTGATGGACCGCCGCGTGGTCGACGCACTGAAAGGGCTGCCGGAACGCAGCCGCTTCATGAAAGGTCTCTACAACTGGGTCGGCTTCCGCTCGACCGCGGTCCCCTTCGTTTACGGCGACCGCAAGCAGGGCACCACGAAGTTCAATTTCGCCCGCTTGTTCGACCTCGCGATGACCGGTTTGACGTCGTTCTCCGCCTTCCCGCTGCGGCTCTGGGTCGGAGTTGGCGCGACGATCTCCGCCTGTTCCATGCTTTACGCCTTCTTCATCATTGCCCGAACGCTGCTGCGCGGTGCTGACGTCCCGGGCTGGGCCACGCTGGCCGTTGCGGTGAGTTTCCTCGGTGGAATCCAACTCCTGTCGATCGGCATCCTAGGCGAGTATGTCGCACGGATCTTCACCGAGGTGAAGGGGCGGCCGAACTACGTGGTTGCGGAGCGCCATGGCTTCAACGACCCCAAGCGCCCATCATGAAGGTGGGCCTGTAGCTCTTCTGCTTCGGTTGCGTGGGAGCGGTGGCGGCAGCGCTGCATCTCGCCGTCGAATCCCTCAAGAGGGGTAGGCCCGCGGCGCTTCCCACGGGTCGCTTCATCTGCCAATATCTGGCGGTCTTCCACGCGGCTTCGTGCCGGGAAAGATCGCCATCCCCCGGACCACGGCAGCCCATGTTCACCCGCATCGCATTCATCATCACCCTCGCGGCCAGCGCGCCCGCCGCCGAGTGGTTCGTCGCCCCCGCTGGCAACGACCGCGCCCCCGGCACCCAAGGCCAACCTTTCGCCTCCGTCCGCCGCGCCCAAGCGGCCGCCACCGCGGGCGACAGCGTCGTCCTCCGCGGCGGCACCTACCGGATGGAGGAAAGCATGATCGCCCGTCGCGATCGCATCTGGGCCTTCGTCATCCTGCTCGACAAGAGCGGCAGCCCCGGCAAGCCGATCCGCTATCGCGCGGCGGATGGCGAGAAGCCGGTCTTCGATTTTTCTCAAGTGAAGCCGGACGGCATGCGCGTCCACGCCTTCCAAGTCAGTGGCTCCTACCTTCATCTCGAAGGCATCGCGGTCACCGGCGTCCAGGTCACCGCGACCGGCCACACCCAGTCGGTGTGCTTCTCTAACACCGGCAGCCACAACCGCTACGAACGACTGGCGATGCACGACGGCATGGCGATCGGTTACTACCTCACCCGCGGCAAAGACAATCTGGTCCTCAACTGCGACGCCTGGAACAACCACGACCCCGTTTCCGGCGACCGACGCGGCGGCAATGTCGACGGCTTCGGCGCGCATCCGCAGCAAGGCGACACCGGCAACGTCTTCCGCGGTTGCCGCGCCTGGTTCAATGCCGACGATGGCTTCGACTGCATCGCCGCCGGCGAAAGCGTGCGCTATGAGAACTGCTGGGCCTTTTACAACGGCTTCTCACCGGACTTCAAAAGCCTGGCCGACGGCAACGGCTTCAAGGCCGGTGGCTACGGCAGCACCCCGGCCAAGCGGCTTCCCCGCACCATCCCCCGCCACACCGTTGTCCGCTGCCTCGCCGTCGGCAACAAATCGAACGGCTTCTACGCCAATCACCACCCCGGCGGCGTCGATTGGATCCACAACAGCGCCCTGGCGAACCGCCGCTCGAATTACAACTTCCTCTGCCGGGACAGCCAGAACCAGAAGGACGTCCCCGGTCCCGGCCATGTCATTCGCAACAACCTCGGTTACAAGGCCGGCACGGAGGTGACCAATATCGACGAAGCCGCCTGCCAACTCGCGGGCAATCTCTTCGGCAGCGGCTTGGGCGACCGCGACTTTCTCTCGCTCGACACCACCGCCCTCACCGCCCCGCGCATTCCAGACGGCGGCCTGCCGGAAATCCCCCTGATGCATCCCGCCCCCGCCGGAAAAATCGTCGACCGAGGGGTGCCCCTCGACCTTCCTTTCACCAGCCGCGCTCCCGACCCCGGAGCCTATGAAGCCCCCGCTGCCGCCGCCGCGCCGTGACCTCGCTTCCCATCCGATGAGAGCCCTCTTTTTGCTGATCGCCGGCAGCCTCAACCTCGCCGCCGCTGCCGCTCCCCGGCTTAATGGACGCACGCCTGCTCGTGGATCCAAGGCCTCCACGCCGGGACCGCCGCCCGGGCGAAATACTGGGGCTCCACCGACACCGGCTTGGAATCGATGGGCTCCACCTCCGCCGCGGCCTGGATCTCCTTCGGCGCGCCGCGCTCCATCGCCGCCGAGGGCACCGGTTGGATCCACTCCTTCTGGATGGCCACCCGCGGCCGCTATCAGGTTCCGGAACTGATCACCCGCATCGCCAACGATCGCGCCAAGCCTTCCACCCACCGCGGCTCCGTCCCCTCGATGGGCGTCTTCCGCAGCACCTACCACTCCGCGAGCTACAGCCTCGGCAGCCAGTGGGACACCCCGAAGAACCCCGCCGACGCCCTCTACAAGGAATCCCGCCGCCACCTGCTGAAGTGGGTTTCCGACAAGCCGTCGTCGACCTTTTGCGTCTGCATGGAGAACCCGCGCCGGCCCTACAATCTCAAGGAGAACGTCGCCAACGCCATCGGCTACGGCGAAAATCCCTTCGTCCAGTATTTGCAACACGAAGGCACCTTGCTCGGCCTCTATCAGGTTCCCCCGGACTATCCTTACTACAAGCTCTACGTCCCCTTCCCCACCCGCGGATCGATCCTTCGCCGCCTGGAAAGGGACAACTGGATCTTCTGCCACAACGGCTCGATGCTGATGGCCTTCCGCTCGATCCAACCGGCCGCCTGGGGCAAGCCTTGGAACGGCAACGACATGCTCTGGTGCGTCTGAGCTACGACTTCACCCGGTGGACCCGTCGCACCGGGCGGACCGAATCGCCGTGAGCACGATGGCCTCTGCGGACGGCCCCGGCCACTGCTTTTGACCTTGCGCCGGCAACCCGGACCGTTAGCGTCGCCGCTTGTCGGACTCCGTTCCGTCTTTCAATCCAAACGAAACGACTACCATGAAACTCATCAAGATCGCCACCCTCGCTGCCGCCGCCGCCGGAACTTTCCTTTCCGCCTCCTGCTGCTCCAGCGCTCCTGCCCCTGCTCCTGCCGCTCCGACCTACATCGCCCCGGCCAAATAATTTCCAGGCCCGCGGTTTCGCTGCGGGCCCTTCATGCCTTGATCGGGAATGGGCCGAACACCGGTTCACCCTGTAATTCACCGCCGAAATCATTTTTCTCGCGAAATCCGAAAAACCCCTTTTCACTCCCGCCATGTTCCGAGTCATTGCCGCCCTCGTCGTTTCCTCCGTCGCTCTTCTTTCCGCTTCCTGCTGCTGCACCGGCGAGCAAGAGGCGAATGCTCTCCGCCCGCTTCCCCACTTCCGCGAAGTGCCGGCTGCTGCGGAAGTCGAGTATGCCAAATAGTCGTTCGCTTCGAACAATTTGATTTTCAGCCCCCTTCCGGATCTGTTCGGAAGGGGGTTTTTTGCAAATTTACGGCAGGTGACAGGATCTCCTCGAAAGGGTTATTGTCGTTCAAAAAAATCCCGCTAAAAACCCCGGTTGACCCATGAAAACCCCAGATTCAAGTCCCCGCTTCCGATCTGCCACCCGCCACTACCACCGCTATCGCGAAGAGAACCGCGATGGCTGGAACAACTGGGTGGATGGGAAAGAAAAGCCGGCCAGATCGAAGATCGGCGCGCGTTTGAAATGGACCATGCTCATCGCGGGAGCCCTGGGAGTTGCCGGTTTACTCGGCGCGGTCTTCGTGAACTTCCTCTGACCGGACCCCCTGCTGACACTGCGGCGCACTTGATCGCGCTTTGACAATCCGCGGTCGCTCACCCACCTTGCCCGCCCGCCGACCAACCCGGCGTTCGAACCATGGGCAAAAGCCTCTATCAAAAAGTCTGGGACGCCCATACCGTGGGCACGCTGGCCGACGGCCGCACGCAACTTTTCATCGGCACCCACCTCATCCATGAGGTCACCTCGCCGCAGGCCTTCGGGATGCTGCGCGACCTCGGCCTGCCGGTGAAATTCCCGAAGCGCACCTTCGCGACGGTCGATCACATCGTCCCGACCATCGACCAGGACGCGCCCCAGGACCCGCTCGCCGCCGAGATGATGCAGGCGCTGCGTTCGAACTGCGACGACTTCGGCGTCACCTACTTCGACCTCGCCTCCGGCAAACAGGGCATCGTCCACGTCGTCGGACCCGAGCAGGGCATCACCCAGCCCGGCACCACCATCGCCTGCGGCGACTCGCACACCGCCACCCACGGGGCTTTCGGCGCGATCGCCTTCGGCATCGGCACCACCCAGGTCCGCGACGTGCTCGCCACTCAGACCATGGCGATGGAGCCGCTGAAAGTCCGCCGCATCGAAGTCACCGGCAAGCTCCGCCCCGGCGTCTATGCCAAGGACGTGACCCTCCACATCATCCGCCTGCTCGGCGCGAAAGGCGGCATCGGCTTCGCCTACGAATACGCCGGCAATGTCTTCGACGACATGTCGATGGAAGAGCGGATGACCGTCTGCAACATGGCAATCGAAGGCGGCGCGCGCTGCGGCTACGTCAATCCCGACGTCAAGACCGTCGCCTACCTCCACGGCAGGCCCTACGTCGATATGGCCGACTTCGACGCCACCGCCGCCCGCTGGCTGTCCTTCGCCTCCGACGCCGACGCGGTCTATGACGACATCGTCAAGATCGACGCCGCGAGCATCGAGCCGACCGTCACCTGGGGCATCTCGCCCGACCAGGGCATCGCGATCTCCGAGAACATCCCGGACCCCGCCAAAGCCGCCACGCCGCTGGAAAAGGCCAGCATCGAGGAAGCCCTCGCCTACATGAAGCTGCCCGCCGGCACCCCGATCCAGGGCGTGAAGATCGACGTCGCCTTCATCGGCTCCTGCACCAACGGCCGCCTCTCCGACTTCCGCGAAGTCGCCAAATACATCGGCGGCCACCACGTCGCGCCCGGCGTCAAGGCGATCGTGGTCCCCGGCTCGCAGATCGTCGCCCACCAGTGCGAGCAGGAAGGCATCGACAAGATCTTCACCGCCGCCGGCTTCGAGTGGCGCGGCGCCGGTTGCTCGATGTGCCTGGCGATGAATCCCGACAAGCTCGTCGGCGACCAGCTCTGCGCGTCTTCTTCAAACCGCAACTTCAAGGGCCGCCAGGGTTCCCCGACCGGCCGCACCGTCCTGATGTCGCCCGTCATGGTCGCCGCCGCCGCGATCAAGGGCCACATCGCCGACGCCCGCGAGCTGTTCTCGCTGGAGCCGCGCGCTGCCGTCGCGTAACCTGCCCGTGCCATGAGCAGCGCCGCCAAGAACCTGCCCGTCACCGCCGCCGAGTATCTCGAAGGAGAGCTTCGGTCGGAGGTCCGGCACGAGTTCGTGGACGGCCGCATCTACGCGATGGCCGGTGCCAGTCTCCGGCACAACGAAATCTGCTTGGATACCGCCTTGCGACTCAAGGAGCACCTCCGCGGCGGTCCTTGCCGGGTGTTCATCGAGGCGGTGAAAGTCCAGATCGCCGACGATCAAGGCGAATCTTACTACTATCCCGACGTCTTCGTCACCTGCGAGCCGGCCGATGACGACAGTCACGTCGTCCGTCAGCCCAAGCTCATCATCGAAGTGCTGTCACACAGCACCTCGCGCCACGACCGCGGCGACAAGCTCCCGGCTTACAAGCGCCTGCCCAGCGTCGAGGAAATCGTTTACATTGAACAGGACTGGCCGGAGATCTACCTCGTCCGCCGCTCCGACCGCTGGAAGAAGCACCTCTACACCCAGCTCGACTCCGAAGTGCATCTTGAATCGATCGATCTCACCCTCACCGTCGCCGACTTCTACCGCTCCGCGCCTTTTCCCGAGGACGTGAAACGCCCCTGGTATCTCATCAACCGCGAAGACGGCTGATTCCCGCGGTCTCCTGTCTCCTGTCTCCTGTCTCCTGTCTCCTGTCCCCTGTCTCCTGTCTCCTGTCCCCTGTCCCCTGTCCCCTGTCTCCTGTCCCCTGTCCCCTGTCTCCTACCTTCTCTTCTTCCCATGGCCCTCGAAAAAGTCACCACCGTCTCCGGCCGCGCCGTTTTCATCCCCGGCGCCGACATCGACACCGACCGCATCATCCCGGCGCGCTTCATGAAGTGCGTCACCTTCGATGGTCTCGGCGAGTTCGCGTTCTACGACGTCCGCTTCAATCCCGACACCGGCGAAAAGACCGAGCACCCGCTCAACGACCCGCGCTTCGACGACGCCACCATCCTGCTCGCAGGCGTCAATTTCGGCTGTGGTTCGTCGCGCGAACACGCCCCGCAATCGCTTGCCAAATACGGCTTCAAGGCCGTCATCGCCGAGTCCTTCGCCGAGATCTTCTTCGGCAACTCGACCACCCTCGCGATGCCATGCGTGACACTGACCGCGGGTGAAATCGACCAGCTCCGCCAGGCCGTGGATGCCGATCCCGCCGTCGAAATCACCATCGACCTCGTCAACAAGCGCGTCCGTTCCTCCACCGGCCTGGACTTCCCGCTGAACATCGCCGAGTCCGCCCGCGACGCCCTCGTTGCCGGCCGCTGGGATCCGATCCAGGAGCTGCTCGACCGCGACAGCGAGATCATCGCCAAGGCGAAGGAACTGCGCTACGCCTGAAGTCGGGGCGGTTGCTGCGCCGCGGCGGAGTCGCATGCGTTCCGAAGTAGGGTTAGACCCCATGGCGATCCGCTGTGCCACCGGCGAGCTTTGGGTTATAAAAGAACATCATGAAACACACAAAATTACTCCTGCTCTCTCCTTTGGCCCTCCTTCTCATCGGCTGCGACGCGAAGAAAAAAGCTGCGGACAACAACGCTGAAGCGACCAAGGAAATGCTGGATGACCGCAAGGACGCGGTGGACTCGGCGGCCAAGAACGCAAAGCAGCAAACCGACGCCAACGCCGAGATCGAAAAGGCGAGGATCGAAGCCAACCGGGAATCCGCGAAGGCCCAGCTCGAAGCCGACAAAAAGAAGGCTGATGCCCAAGCTGAGCTGGAAAAGGCGAGGATTGACGCTCAGGACAACTGACTCGCGGAACACTGCCCGAGCGGGCAGGCGACGCAGGCGCGGCGGGTGGCTCTTTTGAGCCGTCCAGCCGCGCATTCTTGTTTTATGGGGAAAGATCCGCTCTTTCTGAAAAAAGTGCGGGTGGAGTGATCCGTTCCAGCACGGCTTCGCGCATGCGGGGAGTGAGGCGCAGTGAAATCCGCCCCAACCCCCATGAAGTGGCATCCCCTGTTCCACGGGTTCATCCGTCATCTGTATTTCAGCCAGATCACCGTCACCGGCCGGCACTACCTCCCGGCCGCGGGACCGCTGATGGTGCTGTGCCTCCATCGCAACGGTGCGGTGGATGCCTTCGTCGATCGTGCCGCGGTCGCGGGAATGACCTTCATGGTGAAGGCAGGCCTGCGGCGAGGGTTGATGGGCAAGCTGTTCTTCGACGGAGTGGAAGTGACGCGAAGTTCCGACGGTGCCCAACGCGGCGACAATCTCGAAGCGCTCGAGACCTGCATCCAACACCTGCGCGACGGCAAGCGGCTGGGGATTTTCCCCGAAGGAACCAGTCAACTCGGCCCGCGCCATCTGCCGTTCAAGAGCGGAGCCGCACGGATCGCGCTGCGGTATTTGGAAGCGGGCAAGCCGCTCACCGTGGTGGCGCTGGGCCTCCACTATGAATGCCCGTGGGCTTTCCGCTCGCGCGTCGAGGTGGTGATCGGGCCGCCGATCTCGCTGGCTCCCGGCATCCGGCTCGGCGAGATCAAAGAGCGCTTCAATCTGGCCCTCGGGGAGGTGGGATTCAACGTGCCGGACGGGGAGTGGCAGGACCTGGCGCAGAAATTCGCCTACGTCGCCACGCTCGGAACCGGTCGCCGCTACTTCGACGCCTTGAAATCCTTCGAGCGACGGCTGCCGGGCGAGGCCGTGGCGGCGTGGCGGAATCTTGAGGAAAAGACGCGAGGCCGCCGGGTGCTGCGTCACCAGGGCGTGCCCTTGTTCCCGCTGCGGATGCCCTGGGCCTATGTCGTTCTAGCAGCCCTGCTGGCGCTCCCCGTGCTCGCCGGCGCGATACTCAATTTCTTGCCGCTCGCGGTCGCGACCTGGGCCGGCCATCGCCTCCCCGACGACACCAACGTGATCGCGCTGTGGCGGATCCTCACCGGCGTGCCGGTGCTGCTGCTGTGGGCCGCGGCGTGGCTGCTGACCGCCGCGGCACTCGGCTCCGGCGGAATGGTGGTCGCCTATCTCGTCCTCACCGGACTCGCGGTGCTCGGCTGGTACCGCCTCAAGAAACTCGCCGTCGTCGCGTGGAACGGAACCTTCCATCCGGAGCTCCGCGAGGATGCGCTGGCTGTCCGTAATGCCGTGCTCGAGGCCCTTGAAGTTCCTTCTCATGAACGCTCCATCGCCACCGCCGTTCCGACCGCATGAAGTGATCTTCGGCGGCTTCCTGCTGGTGACCGCGGCACGCCTGCTCGCGGCCGGCGGGGCGGCAGGGCTCTGCCTCGCTTTCGCGGTTATGGCGGCATCGATCATGGTCATGGCGAAGGCCGCGGCACACTGGCCGTCCACGACGATGTCCCGCGTCCGACTCGCCTTGTTTCCGGTGCTGGTGAACGTGGTTTACTGGCAGCTCGGCCCGGTGGTCGATCATCTGGGCTCTAACAACTGGGACGCTGCCTTGCTGCGCGCCGATCGCCTTCTTCTAACAGACACGCCCGCCGTAATGCTCGGCACGTGGACCCCACCGCTCCTCACCGACTTCCTCAGCGGATGCTACATGCTGTTCTTCCCCGGCGTGCTGGCCGCGTTCTTCATCGCCATCCTGCGGCCGGAACCCGGCGGCGCGCGGCTCTTCGACGGGCTGATCAGCCTCTACGGGCTGGGCTTCCTCGGCTACACCCTGATCCCCGCCGCCGGGCCCCACCTCGCGATGCCCGAGGCTTTTCCAAACGCCCTAACAGGCGGCTGGCTGACCCGCACCAACGCGGAGCTGGTGGCAAGCGGCAGCAACCGCGTCGACGTCTTCCCGAGCCTCCACACGGCGATCACCGTGTTCCTGATGGGCTCGCTCTGGCCGCGCCACCGCCGGGTCTTCCTCGCCCTGCTGATCCCCGCCGCCGGCCTAGGCGTGGCCACGCTTTACCTGCGCTACCACTACGCGGTCGATCTCCTGGCGGGGCTCCTCCTCGCCGCGGCCGCCCTGGCCCTCACCCGCAATCCCCGACTCCCATGAACCGCATCCTCCGCTTCCATGAACCCCTCGCCGCCCAGCCGGAATACACCGGCGGCAAGGGTGCCAACCTCGCGCTACTCACCACCGGCAGGTTCGACGTGCCGCAAGGCTTCATCGTGATCGCCGCGACCTACCGCGAATGGCTCGACGGCGCGCCGTGGTGGCGGGACGCGGTGCGCCTGCTGCCCGAGGACGACCCGTCCGCGCTGGCCACCGCCGCGGCAGGACTCCGCGAACGATTGCGCGCGGTGCCGCTGCCGGCCGATCTTGAAGTGGAGCTGCGGAACGTGATTTCGGACTGGCCCGCCACGACCCGCTTCGCCGTGCGCTCGTCATCGACGATGGAGGACCTCGCCCACGCCGCCTTCGCGGGACAGCACGACACGTTCCTCAATTGTGGCGGTCCCGCGGCGGTGCTCGCGGCGGTGCGGGATTGCTTCATCTCGCTCTGGCACGACCGGGCGATCGCCTACCGCCACCGCCACGGCTTCGACCACTGCGCCGCATACATGGCGGTGGTGGTGCAGGAGATGGCGGAGTGCGACGTGGCCGGCGTCGCCTTCAGCATGAACCCGGTCAGCGGCGACCTCGGCGTCGCGGTGATCGATGCCAACTACGGCCTCGGCGAATCGGTGGTCAGCGGTGCCTGCGAGGTCGATCATTGGGAGGTCGAGAAGGCAACCGGCGCGGTGTTATCATCGATGATCGCCCGCAAGACCGTGCGCACCGTTTCGTCAAAAGACGGCGGCATTGAGGACCAGGCGATCGATGAAGCGCAAGGCGACACCGCGGTCCTCTCCCCGGAACAACTCGCCGCCGTCACCAGCTTGCTGCTGCGCGTCGAGTCGTGGTTCCGCTTTCCGCAGGACATCGAGTGGGGCTTCGTCGGCGGGCGGCTGGTGCTGCTCCAATCGCGGCCGATCACCACGATCCCGCCGCATTGGACCCGCGACGAATCCGCCGAGCGCTTCCCGAACGTCGTCACCCCGCTGACCTGGGACATCGTCAACCGCGGCTTCCACCAGTCGATGGACCATTCGTTCCGGCTGATGAACTTCCCGCCCTTCTCCGGCGAGTGGTTCGGCAAGCACGGCCACTACATCTACGGCAACCAGAACGCGGTCGACATCTACGCCCGCCGCTTCCCCTTCGCGCTGAACTCGCTGGCCGATTTGCCCGCGCTGATCCCGCAGCTCCGCGAGCAATTCCGCTGGGTCCAGGAACTGCCGGTCCATTGGTCGCGCGACCTCGACTACTACCTGATCCGCCTCGGCGAGTTCATGGCGGAGCCGGTCGAGCACAAGTCGATCGCCGGCCTCTGGCACTTCGTCCAGGAGATCAACGCGCACGGCACCCAGTATTTCCTGCCGAACATCGCGATCTCGGTCACTCAGGGGATCCTCTATAAACTGCTGCATTTCCTGCTGCGCGAGCTGTTCGGCCCCGACGAGATCGCGCCGCTGATGGACGGGCTGCTGGCCTTCTGCGAGACCAAGACCGGCACCATCAACAAGGAACTCTACGAACTCGCGCAGATCGTGCGGCGCGATCCGCTGTTAGAAAAACGGCTGCACGATGAAGAAGGCAGCCGCGCGCTGTGGGAAAGCGGCGTGCTCGCCCGCGAACACGGAGCGTTCCACCAGCGCTTCTTCTTGATGATGCGCAACCACGGCCACCGCGAGATCGACTTCGATCCCTATCAACCGCTGTGGGCCGAGGTGCCGTGGGTGGCGCTCGACCAGGTGCGGCTGATCCTCGATGCGCCCGGCGACCTCACCCCGTCGCGACGCGAGCGCGAATTGAAGATCCGCTCGCAGGCGGCGGAGTTCTCGCTGTTCCAGCGGCTGCCAACGGAGCTGCACTTTTTCATGCATGAGCTGATCCGCCTCGCCCGGATCTACACCAGTCTCGACGACCTCGAGCACTACCAGACCACCCGTCTCGCGATGCCCCTGCGCAAAGGTCTGCGGACCCTCGGCCAGCGTCTGGTGGACCGCGGGATCCTCGCGGAGCCGATGGACCTCTTCTTCGCCCGCGAGGCGGAAATCGACGCCGCCATCGCCGCCGACAGCCCGGTGAAGTGGCAAGTTTTCGCCGCAGCGGTCGCGCGCGAGAAGCAGTCGTGGGCAGCGGCGCGGGCGAAACCACCCGGCTGGGTCCCGGACGCCCCGGAGCTCGCACATGCCCCGCTCGAAGCGGGCACCGAAATGGCGGGACTCCCCGGCAGTCCCGGCGTGGCCGAAGGCGAGGTTTACATCGTCTCCGGTCCGCAGGACTTCGCCGGTTTTCCGCGCGGCGGCATCCTGGTCGCCCGCACCACGAACCCGGCGTGGACGCCGCTGTTCTACGCCGCGCGCGCCTTGATCACCGAAAGCGGCGGACCGCTGTCCCACGGTGCGGTGACCGCCCGCGAGATGGGGATCCCCGCGGCCATGTCGGTGCGTGAATGCCTTTCGCGACTGACCAACGGCTGCCGGGTGCGGGTCGACGGCAATCGCGGAAAGATCGTGCTGCTGGAGGATGCGACCTCCTCCCGCCCGGCCAAAGTCCCCGAACTTGTTGCCGCCGGATGAATCCTCGAGTTCGGTCTTAAAATATACTATCCATCCCGGTCCAGATTCTGTCTTTGATCCCGGTTTTTCCCGAGTGTAGGAACCCTGCCGGAGCCGGCCCGCTTCCCGGCTCGACACCGTCGAGGTCGTCCCTACCTTCTCAGCCGCCGTGATTCCGGCCAAACGGCTCGCAGCGCGCCAGGATTCCCCGGACCCTCCCACCGATGAACGAACCCGACCCTTCGGTAACCCGGATTCTGGAAGCCGCGAGTTCGGGCAACCGCGAGGCTGCCGAGCAACTCATCCCGCTGGTCTATGACGAGCTCCGCCGGCTCGCGCAGTGGCGGCTTGGGAAGGAATCCTCGCCGAACACCCTGCAGGCCACCGCTCTTGTCCACGAGGCCTACCTTCGCCTTTCGCCCGGCGAATGCTGCTGGGACAGCCGCGGCCATTTCTTCGCCGCCGCGGCCGAAGCCATGCGCCGCATCCTGGTCGACCGGGCACGTCGGCGGAATGCGGTCAAACACGGCGGAGAGATGGAACGCATCACTTTGATCGAAGACGGCATCGCCGCGCCCCTCGACGACTCCGACGAGATCCTCGCGGTGCACGAGATCCTTGACCGCTTCGCCGAACTCGAACCGCGCAAGGCCGAGCTGGTCAAGCTGCGCTATTTCATCGGCATGACCATCGAAGACGCCGCGGAAGCGCTGGGCATCTCCGCCCCGACCGCCAAGCGCGACTGGACCTACGCCCGGGCCTGGCTGTTCCGCGAGCTTCAGGCGGAGTCGCGGGACCCGACCTGATCGAACCTGCTCACTCGGACAAAATCAGCGTCTGGCTCTGCCAAGGCGTGGCGGATATGGTCTGCCACACCTCGGGGGTGAAGGCGTTTTTCGCCGGGTCGAAACCGAGCACCACGACCTCGCATTTCTTCCCGACCATCTCCGGGGTGACGGGGATGAAGAAGGTGTGGTTGCCCTCCGTTCTCCGGACCGGATACTCCCACGGATTGACCGGATAGGAAGGAGCACGATCCGGCGCGCCGAGAATTTTCCCGTCGACCCGCAGGGCGACCCAGGCACCCTCGCGGCCGTGCTCGCCGTTGCAGGCGACGGCCAGGAACCCGCCTGCGGGAGCTTTCTCCAGCACGAAAGGCAGCGACCACGCCTTCTGCACCTTGCGGAAAGCGGGGAAGAGATAGGACATGCGCCAGCCCGCGCGGTCGAGTGGCTTGCCACCGGCCACGCCGCGGATCTCGGCGAGCTTGCTGGGGACGAGGTTGGTCCGCACGTAGCGGACGGGCGGGCCGGCTGGATCGCACTCAATGCGGATGTTGCGGCCGTCCTGCACGAGCTTGGCGGGCGACCAGGTCTTCAGATCGGCGGAGACCTGGGCGCTGCGGGTGTCCGTCACGTCCGCGTGGCGAAGCTCGCCTTCCGCCGGGGCTTCTAACAAGAGGTGGTCAAGGGATTGCGCCTTGCCGAGATCGACCCGCAGGAACCGGCTCTCGGGTTCGCGTTCGCGCATCCGCAGGAAATCGTAAACGGTCTCCGCTTTGCCATCGAAGAGGTATTCCTGAAGGATCCCGCGCTCGCCGATGATGGGCTGCTGAATGAAGGCGTCGCGTGCCGCCTTGACCTGCGGAACCGACGTCGGTCCGGAGCGGCGCAGCGAGCGGAACTCCAGCGGATCGTTTTCGGCGGCGAAGCAGCCGGTTTCGTAGAGCTCCTCCGCATCGGCCGGCACCTCGCCGACCACCGGCGAGCCGACTTTGCGATGCCATGCGTCGCGATCCGGTGCGCCCGGAAAAGCAACGTCGACCGGTTTGCCCGTGAGCAGATCGGGGACCGGCTTGCCGTCGAGGGTCGCTTTCGAAAACTTCCTCTCACCCGCCGCGAGCGACACGGCCAGCTTCTCCCCTGCCCCGCCGACAACCCGAATCACCACATCCTTGCCGGGCACGTCGCGGACCAACTCGTAGTCGCTTCCCGTCAGGCCGACCTCCGCGATCTCGTCCGAACTCGCCAGCAGCAGGCAACTGCGGAACGGCGCGACCTCCACGGCGACCTCGTCACCGTGGTTGAAGCTGCCGAGGATGCTCTCGGCCGGATGGTGCCGGCGCAAATTGACCTTACCCGTCCCACCGAGACCGATCGAAGCATCAAGTTTCACGCGGTAGGTGACGGGCTCCCAAGTGAGGTTTCGCAAGGTGATGAGGCGCGTCTTGTCATCGCCACGCGAGGCGGCGAGCGGGCCGTAACGAGCTTCGTCGAGGACCATACCCTTGACCATGATGTCGCGGTATCGGCGGTGGAGGTTGTAGATGCGGGCGAGTTTCGGGAACTCGTCGTCGCGTAGGAACCAGGGATTCGCGTAGATTTCCGGGGCGAGGATCAGGCTGCGGTTGAAGGCCTGAAGGATGAGATCGTCCTCCCAGAAATCGAGGCCCGAGGAAATGCAAACACCATGGTCTTCGGTGAGCCGTTTCAGGTCCGGCACCATCCCGCGGGAGATTGCCTGGACGCGGTTGTGCGAACCGGTGCGGTTGCTGTTCGCCATGTGGACGTCGATGTAGGTCTCCGCCCCGCCCCAGAGGAACGTGGTCGCGTGAGGCGCCGCGTCGCCGAGGTCGAGGCGGTGGTTGAGCAGGATCAGATCCGGGCTGTGCTTGCGGCACTCCGTCATCAGCCGCGCGAAGGCGTCCCGCTTCTCCGGCCGGAGCTGGCCGCACACCGCGTCCATCTTGAACAGGGCGAACTCATAATCCCGGCAAAGCCCGACCAGCATGTCGATGCGCTTTTGCTCGTCCGCCGGCGTGTCGCCGAAGCCATCCGGCCCGAGCCAGATGCCGAGGCGGCAATCGAAGCTCTTCGCGTAGTCGTAGACCGGCTTGAAGCCGCGCGGGAACTGCGCCTTGTACTTCGCCGTGACCATGCTGCCGTAGTACTCCGGCCCGTCGATGTTCCCCGCGTCGAAGGCATAGATGTCGAGCTTCATGCCATACTCGTCATGGAGCCACTTGAAGAACGCGAGATTCGTCAGCGTCTGCGCCTCGGTGGACCCTTCGTTGGTGTTGTTGATCCAGGAAAAGTACTGCGCAAGCGAGGGCGTGGTCTCGGTGGCTCCGGGGACGATCTCGGCACCTGCGGCCGGCGAAATCAGAAGCAGCGCGGCCAGCGCGGCGGCGCGGATGTTGAGGGAAATCTCGTTCATGGACTTTCGGGTGACAGTGAAACCGTACCAACAGTGGAGGAGTCCGTGGCCAAGTCGACCAAGGAAATGGAAACCACCCGGCGGACGGTCCTAAGCAGCGCATGATGGGGTCGCCAGCGGATGCCCCCGCAAGGTAAAACACGCGGCGAAAGCAGCTTCAGCCGGAGGTGTCGCCGGAGAAGCGGCCTTTACTTTCCCGATGGCGGGAGATTGCCGCCCATGTCCTTGAGGGCTGGCTCACGCTGTTGATCGAGTTCGCTGCGGATTTTGGCATTGGCGGATTGGAGCCATGCGTCGCGGATCTCCTTGGGTTGCTGGAGGATGATCCCTTCCATCCCCCGCGCGGTTTCCTTGCGAAGCCCCTCGTCCCGTATGGTGTCCAACCAGTCAAAGACGGCAGGAGGATCGCGAGGGAGCCATTGCTCGACGATGATCTTGATGGCGGCCGGGCGGGCCTCGCCCGGTGGGAACAAGACAGCCCAAGCTGCGGCATCCGGCGGCGACCGGGCCGCCCAACGCTGGACGACCTGCACCACCGCCACATCAAAATCACGGCCGGATATGCCGGACTCCGATAGCAGGTTAGCGGCGCGCTGCGGATCGGTCTCGGCTAGCACCAGCGCGATCCGACCCTTGGCGGCGGCAACCTCCTGTTCCGGGCCCAGAGCTTCCGCCCACGCGAGAGCCTCGTCGGGATCCTGCTCCGCAAGACGCATGGCGTAATGCTGGACCAGGCTGATCTTCTCCGGGCTGTCCGCCGTGAGGTGCTGGAATGCTTCGACGGCAAGTTCTGGATCGATTTCGAGGGCATTCCATGCCACGTCGGCGAGCGCCTTTTCCCGAACCGGGGCTGAGTCGATTTTCACCGCCGCATCCAGGAGCTTTCGAAGCGCTGCAGGAGTGCCTTGCGACGGCTGGCGAGGCGATTGCTGACGACGCTCGACCGGCGAAGCGGGGGCCGCGGTCTCCTCGCGGGCACCAGATTCACCCGGCTTGTCGCAGCAAACCAGCAACAAACCGGGCCATAGCAGCGCCAATGGTCGTGGCATCATGGGGTGACACTGATGTTGCTAAACTGCGAGGTATTGAGAGTCGTGTCGCTGCCGCTACCCACGGCCAGGCCGATGTAGCAAGTGGCGGCGAAGGTCGTGTTCGTGGTGCTGCCGACGGTGGTCCAGGAGCTGCCGTTGACGCTCTTGTAGGCGGTAATCGTGCTGCCACTGCGGACGAGGCGCACCCAGGTGTTGGGCACGGTGCCGGAGCTGCTGTTGGTGCTGGAGGTGCTGCCGCCGGTGGCGTTGCGGCGTGCCCAGCGGTACGCACCCGAGCCGGTCATGCCCATGAAGATCTGCTTCGAGTTCGCGGCCAGGGAATCGCGGATCATCACGCCCACGCGCGACGAGTTACCGGTATTCTGGAGCCCACTGATCCTTGCGATGATTTCACCGTCGCCGCTGAGGGTCTGATAGGTGAAGCGAAGTTTGTCGCTGGTGGAGCCGATGATTCCCGAACCTGCCTGGGTGAAGATGCCCGCATTGAACGTCGCGGAACCCACCAGCATGCCGGTGCCGATGTCGGAGGAAACCCAGGGCAAAGGCAGGCCGGTCACGGTGATCTCCAGCGTAACGTCGGCGCTGGCCGGAGCACTGTCGGTGGCGCGCACCACGAAGGAGTTCACTCCCGCCGAGCCTGCGGGAGGCGTGCCGGAGAGCGTGCCGTCGGCCCCGACCAACAGCCATGACGGACCGCTCACCTTCGAATAAGTGACGAGGTCGCCCGCGTCGGAGTCGGTGGCGCTTCCGGCCAGAGTCTGGCCGGTGTAGGCGATGCCTTCCACGGCTCCCGCAGCGACGATCGGATTGCTGGTGAAAACCGGCGCGTCGTTGGTGTTCACGACGGTGATGATCAAGGTCGCTTCCACCGCCGGAGCGATGCCGTCGCTCACACTCACCGTGAACACGTTGCTTCCCACGTCGCTGTTGGTGGGTGTCCCGGAAACGGTGCCGTCGACCGCGACGCTCAACCATGACGGACCGCCGACCTTGGCGAAGGTCAGGGAAGCGCCTGGATCCACATCGGCCGCGCTAGCCGAAAGATTCGCGCTGTGTGCGGTGTCTTCGGTGGCGTTCGCGCCCGTTAGAGGATTACCCGACCAGACCGGCGCGTCGTTGGTGTTGATGACGATGATGTCGAGCGTGGCTTCGACTGCGGGTGAGATACCGTCGCTGACGCTGACGGTGAAGCTGTTGGCACCGACATGGTCGTTGGACGGTGCGCCGGAGAGCGTGCCATCGGGCGCGACACTCAGCCATACCGGGCCGCTGACCTTGGCGAAGGTCAGGGTCGCTCCGGTATCCACATCGGAGGCGCTGCCTGCGAGACTGCCGCTGTATGCCGCATCCTCGGTGGCATCATTTCCGAGGATCGGGTTGTTCGCCCATGTCGGAGCGTCGTTGGTGTTGATGACGATGATGCTGAGCGGGCCTTCGACTGGGGGTGTCATGCCGTCGCTGACACTCACGGTGAAACTGTTCGGTCCGACGTCGCTGTTCGACGGGGTTCCGGAAAGCGCGCCGTTGGCAGCCACACCTAGCCATGCAGGTCCGCTGACCTTGGCGAAGGTCAGCGAGGAACCGGCATCGACATCGACAGCGCTGGCGGCAATGCTTCCGCCATAGGCCGCGTCCTCGGTGGCGTCGGCACCGTTGACCGGGTTGACGGTCCATGTCGGCGCGTCGTTGGTGTTGAATACGGTGATATTGAGCGTGGTTTCCACCGCGGTTGCGATGCCATCGCTCACGCTGACGGTGAAACTGGCGGCTCCGACATCACCGTTGGCGGGCGTGCCTGATAGCGCGCCATTGGCTGCCACGCCGAGCCAAGCGGGTCCACTGACCTTCGCAAAGGTCAGGCCGGCGCCGGCATCGGCATCAACAGCGTAGGGGGCAAGGCTTCCGCTGTAGGCCGCATCCTCGATGGCGTCCGTGCCGGTGATCGGGTTGGCAGTCCATGCGGGAGCATCGTTGGTGTTGAGCACCGCGATGTTCAGAACCGTGGAAACCGGAGCTGCGACGCCGTCGCTGGCGCTGACGATGAAACTGTTGGCACCGACATCGCTGTTGGCGGGCGTTCCGGAGAGCGCGCCGTTCGCGGAGACGCCCAACCATGACGGGCCGCTCAGTTTGGCAAACACCAGGGTGGTGCCGGGATTGGAATCGGTCGCGAGCCCAACCAATGTTCCGTTGTAAGCAGCATCTTCGCTCGCATTGTTCCCGCTGATCGGATTGGCCGTCCAAACCGGCGCGGAATTGGGCAGGATCTGCACGCTCAGAACAGCCGACGTGCTCGCCGCATTGCCTGCGTTGCCAAGATAGACTGCGATCACGTCATGCGAGCCGGGCACCAGGCTGTTGGTCGTGAGGCTGGCTTGGTTGGAACCGTTCAAGGCGCTGTTTCCGAGCAACGTGGCCCCTGCGTAAAACGCCACGCTGCCTGTCGGCACGCTGCCGGACACCGTGGCGGTGAAGGTGATCGGCATGCCCACCGAGAACGGATTGTTGCCTCCTGTGATGGCGAGCGTGGTGGTGGTGACCGGACCAACGCCCAGAACACCGGCACCGGAAAACCAGGTGTCGTTCTTGTAGGTGGCGGGTGATGAGGTGGAACCGTAAGATCCGTTCGCCTGCGCGGTGCCGCCTAATGAAAGCGATGGAACCCGCGTGCTGCCGGTGTGATTCATGGCGAGCTTGGCACCGGTGCTGATACTGAGCGCACCGCGTCCGAGCGAAGAGGAAGTGGAGGCCGCAAGTGTTCCCGCGGCGATGGTGGTGATGCCGGTGTAGGTGTTGTTTCCCGACAAGGTGAGGGTGGCGGTGCCCGCCTTGTAGAGATTGCCGTTGCCGACCGCGCTGGTGATCGGACCGGATAGCAGCAGGTGGTTTGTGCCATCGGCCAGGATGTTGAGATACGCACCCGAGGCGATGTCGAAGGCATTGGGCACGCCGGTGCCGGACGAAAGGTTCGCACCGCAGAGGAGTCTGCCGGAGTTGGCGGTGGTGGTTTCCGTACGGAACGCGCCGGAGCCAAGCGCGTTGGCATGCTGGATCTGCACGTTGTTGTTGGTGTTGGGGATCCTGATGCCGCCGCTGAAGGTGTTGCTGTTGGTCAGCGTGAGCGTACGTGCGCCGCCCTGCACGGTGATGCCGCCGGTACCGGAAACGGGCTGGCTGATCCAGACGTCCTTCGCTCCGCCGAAAGGCATGTTGAAGGTCACTCTGCCCGTGCCGGTAAGAACAAAGGCGTTGGGCAGGGCTCCCCCGGAGGAGTTGCCCTCGAAGTTCACCTGCTGGAACCTGGTGCCTGCGGCGAGAGTGATGGCTCCGGTGCCACAACCGTTCTTGTGGCCGAGATTGAAGGTGCCGCTGCTGATAGTGGTGCCGCCGCTGAAGGTGTTGAGGCCTGATAGAGTCAGGCTGCCGCTTGTCGTTTTCGCCAATCCGCCGAAACCGGAAACCACTCCGGAAAACGTGACCGCTCCCGTGCCGGTGCCGCCGAGCGTCATGCTGTTGGCGAGGATGACGGGGTTGGAAACCGTCGCCGCATTGGCGCTGTTCTGGTTGAACTGCGGATTGACTCCGTTGTTGATGACAAACGAAATGGTGTTCCCGCCCACCGTCAGCGCGGCCTGCGAACTGCCAATGTTCCAGCGGTTGAGCTGGAAGTTCCCCGCCAGGTCGTTGTTGCTCGTGCCCGCGTATGAAGCGGAGTTGAACACCAGCCGCCCGTTGGATGCTCCGCCCGTGGCCGGTGGGGTTCCGCCGGACCAACTCGTGCCACCCGACCAGTTACCCGGCGCGATGTTGGTCCATGACGACCACGGCACGACGGTGATGCTGACGGTGGCGGGCGCGGAGTCGGCCTCCCCGTCATTGGCCTTGAAGGTGAAACTGTCGGGTCCGCCATAGCCCAGGTTGGGAGTGTAGGTCACGTTCGGCGGAGTGCCGCCCAGCGTGCCGTTGGCGGGTGGGGTCGCGATCGCGTAGGTCAGCGGGTCTTGATCCGCATCGGCGGCTGTTAGAACAACCGCCTTGGCCGTTTCCTGAATAGTGGTGACGCTCTGTGAATCCGCCACCGGGACCAGGTTGAGCGGCGTGGCGGCGATTTCAGAAGAGTCCGGACCCTGACCCGCTGCATTGGCGGCGGACACGACATAGTAATACGTCGTGCCGTTGGTGAGTCCGGAATCCATGAACGAGGTGAGGCTGGTGTAGGCGATGGTGGTGTAAGGACCGCCGCTTGCGGATGAGCGCTTCAACAGATAGTTACCCGCGCTCCCGGAAGCGTTCCATGTCAGGCTGACGGTGTGGCTGCCGAAGGTTGAGGCAAGTCCCGCCGGTGCCGGAGGCGGAGTGACGCCGCCTTGAACCTGCACCGTTAGAGCTTGTGAGGTGCTGGTGAAATGGTTGGCGTCGCCGGAGTATCGGGCGGTGATGCCGTGGGAGCCCGCCGCAAGAGTGCTGGTGGTGAGATTGGCCTGATAGGAGCCGTTGAGCGCGCTGGTGCCGAGCAGCACGGCTCCGTCGTAAAACGAAACGTTTCCGGTCGGCGTGCCGCCTGCGACCGTGGCGGTGAACGTGAGGGAAGCGCCAAGATTCGACGGCGTGAAGCCGCCTGTCAGTGAGAGCGATGTCGTGGTGGCGGCGCTGACGGTGACCGTGCCTGTGCCGCTGAACCAGGTGTCGTTCTTGATGGCCGCCGGTGATGCGGTGGAACCGTAGGTGCCGTTGGCCTGGGCGACGCCGCCGAGTGTCAACGCCGCAACTTGTGTGGTGCCGGTGAAGTTGAGATTGAGCTTGGCTCCGCTGGTGATGAGCACGGGGCCGTGTCCCAACGAGGAATCGCTCACACACGTCAGCATTCCCGCGGCGATGGTCGTGGTGCCGCTGTAGGTGTTGTTTCCCGACAAGGTGAGTGTCGCGGTGCCCGCCTTGTAGAGATGGCCGGTGCCCACCGCGCTGGTGATCGGGCCCGAGAGCCGCAGGTGGTTGGTGGTGTTGGCCAGGATGTTGAGATACGCGCCCGGGGCGATATCGAATGCGTTCGTCACTCCGGATCCTGATGACAAATTGGCGGCACAGATCAGTTGACCCGAATTGGCAACGGTACGTTCCGTCCTGAAGACGCCCGTGCCAAGTGCGTTGGCATTCTGAATCTGCACTTTGTTGTCGGCGTTCGTGAGCGTGATGCCGCCACTGAAAGTGTTGTTGTTGGTCAGGGTCAGTGTTCGCGCGCCACCCTGCACCTTGATGCCGCCGGTGCCGGATACGGGTTGGCTCAACCAGACGTCCTTCGCGCCGCCGAACGGCATGTTGAAGGTCACTTCCCCGGTGCCGCCCAGCACGAACGAATTCGGAAGCGCGCCCGCCGAGGAATTGCCCTCGAAGTTCACCTGCTGGAACGTGGTGCCGGCGGCCAGCGTGATCGCACCGGTGCCGCAGCCGTTCTTGTGGCCGAGCATGAAGGTGCCACTGCTGACATTGGTGCCGCCGCTGAAGGTGTTGAGACCTGACAGGGTCAGGCTTCCCCCGGTTGTCTTTGCCAATCCGCCGCTACCAGAGACCACTCCTGATAGAGTCAGCGCCCCCGTGCCGGTGCCGCCGATGGTCGTGTTCGCGGTGAGGGTGAGGCTGTTGGAAACCGCCGCCGCATTGGCGCTGTGATGGTTCAACTGCGGAAGGACGCCGCTGTTGCTTGCGAACGAGAGCGCGTTTCCGGTGACGGTCAGCGCGGGTTGCGAGGCCCCGATGTTCCAGCGGTTGAGTTGGAACGTTCCCGCCAGATCGTTGGTGCTGGTTCCGGAGTACGACGCCGTGTTGAAAACCAGGATGGCATTTCCTCCGCCACCTGCTGAAGGAGCCACGCCGCCGTTCCAACTCGCACCCGCCGACCATGCGCCGGAGGCGATGTTTGTGTGCGTGTTCCATGCCGCCACAGTGACCGAGACGGTGGCGACCGCGGAATCATACACGCCGTCGTTGGCCTTGAAGGTGAAACTGTCAGCTCCGGTGAAGGCGGCGTTCGGGGTGTAGGTCAGATTGGGCGCCGTGCCGGACAAGCTGCCGTTGGACGGTGGAGTCACAACGGCATAAGTCAGCGCGTCGTTGCAGTTGTCGCTGGCGCTCAGGGTCACGGGCAGGCCGGTGTTCGGAGCCGCTTCGAGCGTCTGCGGATTGGCCACCGGCGGATCATTCACGACGGTGATGCTGATTGTGGTGACCGGGGACACCATGCCTTCGCTGTCCGTCACGCGGAAGGTGAGACTGTCCGTGCCATGAAAATTAGCGGCAGGCGTGTAGGTGAGGTTGGGAGCGACTCCCGTGAGGACGCCATAGGCCGGATTGCTGACGACGGCATAAGCAAGAGCATATCCCTCAGGGTCTGATCCGGTGAGTGTGATGGGTTTCGCGGTGTTGGCGTTGACACTGACATTCTGTGCGATGGCCTGCGGCGCATCGCTGATCGGGATGATGGTGATGCCGACCGCTGCCACGGCGCTGGTCAGCGTGCCGTCGCTCACTGTGAAGGTGAAACTGTCCGCGCCGGGGAAATTGGTGCCCGGATAGTCGGGCGCGGGCCTGTAGTTCAGATTCGGCGCGGTGCCGGTGAGGGTGCCATGGAGAGGACCGCTGACGATCTGATAGGTTAATGGATCCGAGTCGGGATCGCTGCCGGCCAGGGTGATCGCCTTGGATGTGTCCTCATTGGTCGAAGCCAGTTGGTTGATGGCCAAAGGACGGCGGTTGCCGGAGGCTCCGACATCAATGGTCACGGTGGCGGCTTCCGAGGCCACATCCATGTCCAGCGCCTTGAAGGTGAAACTGTCCGGACCGCTGTAGCCTGTTGCGGGAGTGTAGGTGAGATCCGGCGCGGTGCCGGTAAGCGTGCCGTGCGCCGGTGTGTCCATCACGACATAAGTGAGCGGGTCGTTGTCCGCGTCGGTCGCGGTTAGAGTGACCGCCACGCTGGCGTTGAGTGGCGTGGTGATGCTCTGGTTCTGCGGCAACGGGGCGCGGTTCGGATCGGGGCTCACCACGACGGTCACGTCCTTGGTGACGCCGCCGACGACCTCGTTGTAGGTCTGGAAATCAACGTAACCGAGGTTGAAGGTGATCCATTTCCTGTAGTCCAGAATCGAGCGATCCACCGCCGTGACGCGCAGCACGTAGGTTCCCGGCGTGTCGAAAGTGGCGGCTCGGACCGCTTCTCCGGCAAGTCCGGGTGGCGAGAAGGAAACATCCCCCGCCCCGCTGAGTTTGGTCCAGATGTAGTGGGGCGTTCCGTTGTCCAGGTCCGTCACGCCGGCGCTGACCGTCGTGTTTGCCGTTGGCAATGCGAGGGTGGACTGACTGGCGCTGGCGGTGATGGACTTGAAGTAGTTCAGCGTGGGTGGATTCGGGTCGTTCTCAATGGCGGCGATGGTGGAGTGAATCTTCGACTCGATGTTTTCATAGCGGCCGGGGACCGAAGAGATCGAACCGTCGGCTAGGAATTGCGGGAGGTGGGCGCGCCATTTGTAGAGCGTGGGCAGCGCGTCCCTTGCCGCACCGCGGTAAGTGTTCTGTAGCAGCGTGAAGGGATCCCAATCATCGCCGTGCCAGGTTTGTTCCTTCACCATCAGGGACAGCGGGATGCCTTCCTCGACCTTGAATTTCCCCAGGGTGTTGATGGCCGCGTGGCGGATGCCGTCACTGAACATGCGGTCTGCCGGAGAACGTTCGGCGGCGGCTTGAACCAAGCTGGGAGCGATCGCCTGGACGTCCCCAAGGTCGAGGCGCGTCTTGATGAAATTGCCAAGGCTGCCCCTGGCATATCCGCCAGGCTGTCTGAGTCCGGCACGCAGCGCAGGATAGAGCAGCGTGTTCTTGTCGGCGGCGGCGGTGTTGGCTGCCAGGGTATTGAAAAGGGTTTGTGAAAGGTAGCCGTTGGCGAACTGGATCGGGTCGGTCCAAACGATCGTGTTCGGGTCGGTGGCGTTGTTGACGAAAGCGGTGAGCATGGTGGGAAGCTCGGAGCTGGCGGAGTTTCCGAAGTTCCGCAATGCGTTGGCGGCCTTGCCGCGCACCCAATAATCCGGGTCCGAAAGGCGGCGGCCGAGGGCGGGCAGCGCGGCGGCCGTCAGACGCAGGCCGAGCGCTTCGCAGGCACCCATGCGCGCGTTGGCATCGGGTCCTTCGGCGATGGTGATGAGGGTGTTTTCCTCACCTGTTGTTAGGGAGCGCACGGCCAGTTCCTTGGCGGCGGCGGAGCGAACCACCGGATCGTAATCGCCGAGATCCGTAGTCAGCCGGGAAACGGGATAGTTCGTGGCATTGGTGCAATCCAGCTTGTAGGTCGCCGCTGAAATGGCGTGGGCGACCTTGGTGGCATTGAGGGTGTTCGCCGGGTTGGCGTTGCGCCCGGTGAGGTGAATCCGTTGCAGCGGCAGCGAGTAGGTAAGGATGTACCACGCCGTGGGATTCATGCCTCCGTACAACTCGCTCTGTCCAAGATAAGTGCCGTCGGCTGTGTAGCCCGCGCCGTATTGCTCGCCACCATCATAGATGAACGAGCCGTCAGTGCGCCGCCCCAGATCAAGATGCCAGCGGATGTTGTCGAGATACGCGGTGACCGCCGCCGGTCCGCCGACGTTGGTGCCGAGCGCGCCCCAGAGATAGCTCAAGCCCTGGCCGGTGTGGCCGTATTCGCGGCCCGTGCAGCCAGCGGTGGACATGCGGGTGAAATACTCGGTTTCCGCAGGACGGCTGTTTTGCAGGCCGAAGAGCACGGCGCACATCGAATCCTTGCCATTCGATCCATGGCTGTCCGCGCCCGGCTCATGTTCGCCATAGGGAATCGAACCCTTGTTCATGTACCATCCGAAGAAATTATTGGCACGCTCGATCGCCGGATCGATTTCCGGATCAATCGCCTGACCTGCCGCCAGCAGCGCCTTCTTGCCGATGACGATGCCGATGTTGGCAGGCACGCCCGCCGCGTTGACCGGGCCGTACCAGGCGATCGAGCCGTGCAGGCTGCCGTCCGCAAGCCGTTCCGCTCCTCCGTGCCCGAAGGTGCCGTACTTGCTCTGGCCCTTGGCGAGCGCGACGGTGTAGGCGTTGATCCCCGGCAGCACCTGGGTGTCCGGAGCGCCATCGGCAACGGTGCGCAGATAATATTCACTGAGGAAGATGCCGATATACGACCAGTTCCAAGTGTCACATCCGTTCAAGGGAGACGCTGGAACCAGGGAGCGGGCGTAGGTTTGCAGACGTGTCTGCACAGTGGCGTAATTGGGGTCGCCGGGAGCCACGCCCGCAAGCAAGGCCAGGCCGTTGACCGCGCCGGCCAAATTTTTTGTTAGAAACGACGGGTTCGCGAGGAGTTGGCCGACGAGACTGTTGCGGGCGTTTGCAAGAACCAACGCCGACTTCGGACAACTGTAAGGAATGGTGCTCGAATAGGAACCCAATACCGGCAGGGTGATCGTGACGGTGCTGGTGGTGCCCGCACGCCAGCGCAACATGCTGAGCACGCCGCCATTTGCCGCGGTCTCGGCATCCCCGATCGCATAACCGAATGCCTTGCGGCAGTCCCCCGTGAAGGCGGGGACCGCACCGGTTCCACCTTTCGCGCCGAGGATCACGTCGTCCACCGCCAACACACCGGCCGCCGGAGTGCCGGAGCCGACCGCGGTGACAAGGATCTGCCTGCTCTGATTGGTCTGCAAACCATAGTCCCCGACGTTGTTGCGATCGATGTAAATCCAGCCACGCAGTCCGGTGGCTCCCAGATTGTATGTCTCGCCATAAACCGGTGAAGCGTTCGTATCCGTCTTGAGCGTGGCGATCGCACCGGCGGCGGTCAGATCGGGCTTCGGCGAGTATGCGAAGACCGAGGCCATCAGGCATGCGCACAGGATCGGGATGAGGGAGGACGGATGCAGTTTCACGGTAGTGGATTCCAAGCTCTTGTGGAGAGAACGAATTTCATGTCAGGGTGCGAAGATGCCGGCTCAACCCATCCACGTGATAGAGCAAGCTGCGGACAGGATGCCCGCGCCACCGGGCCCGGGCATCACGGGGTCACAATGATGTTGCTGAACTGCGAAGTGTTGAGCGCGCTGTCGCTGCCGCTGCCCACGGCCAAGCCGATGTAGCAGGTGGAGGCGAAGGTCGTGTTCGTGGTGCTGCCGACGGTGGTCCAGGAGGTGCCGTTGACGCTCTTGTAGGCGGTGATCGTGCTGCCGCTGCGGACGAGGCGTACCCAGGTGTTCGGCACGGTGCCGGAGTTGCTGTTGGTGCTGGACGTGCTGCCGCCGGTGGCGGTGCGGCGCACCCAGCGGTAGGCGCCGGAGCCAGTCATGCCCATGAAGATCTGCTTGGAGTTCGTGGCCAGCGAATCGCGGATCATCACGCCGACGCGCGACGAGTTGCCGGTATTCTGGAGCCCGCTGATTCTGGCGATGATTTCACCGTCGCCAGTGAGAGTTTGATAGGTGAAGCGCTGTTTGTCGCCGGTGGAGCCGATGATTCCCGATCCTGTCTGGGTGAAGATGCCAGCGTTGAACGTTGCGGAACCCGCAAGCATGCCGGTGCCGATATCGGACGAAACCCAAGGCAGAGGCAGGCCGGTCACCGTGATCTCCAGCGCGGCGTCGGCGCTGGCCGAGGTGCTGTCGGTGGCGCGAACCACGAAGGAGTTGAGCCCCGCGGTGCCCGATGGAGGCGTGCCGGAGAGCGCGCCGTCCGCCGCCACGACCAACCACGCCGGGCCGCTGACCTTCGAGTAGGTGAGGGTGTCTCCCGGGTCGGCGTCGGTGGCGCTTCCGGCCAAGGTCTGGCCGGTGTAGGCGGTGCCTTCGCTGGCTCCCTCCGCGAGGATCGGACTGGTGATGAACACCGGCGCGTCGATCACCTCGGTGACGGTGATCGAAACGGTCGCAACGGCGGAGTCGATGGTTCCATCGTTGACCGTGAAGGTGAAGCTGGAGGGCCCGCTGTAATTCCCGGAAGGCGTGAAGGTCACGTTCGGCGCGGTTCCGCTGAGCGTGCCGTTCTCCGGCGAGGAGACAATGGTGTAGGTGAGGACGTCGTTTTCAGCATCAGCGCCGACCAACGTGATGGGCAGGGCGGTGTCTTCCGCCGTGGTGGCGCTCTGGGCGAAGGCCACCGGCGCATCGTTGGTCGCGGTCACCGTGATCGAAACGGTCGCCAAAACAGAGCCGACCGTGCCGTCGTTTACTGCGAAGGTAAAGCTATCGGAGCCGTTCGAATTCAAATCGGGGGTGTAGGTCACGTTTGGCGCGATGCCGCTGAGTGTGCCGCCGGCGGGTAGGGTGACGATGGAATAGGACAATGCATCGAGTTCCACATCAGTGCCTGAGAGCGTGATGAGAAGGGCAAGGTCTTCGTCCGTGGCCACGTCCTGTGCAATGGCGACCGGGGCGTCGTTGACCGGCGTCACGGCGATGGAGACCGTTGCAGGCGCGGAATCCACAGCGCCATCGTTGACCGTGAAGGTGAAACTGTCCGTTCCGTTCGAGTTCGCGAATGGCGTGTACGACAAGTTCGGCGCAGTGCCGCTCAGCGTGCCGCTGGCGGGTGAAGTGATCAGGGTGTAGGTGAGGGCGTCGTTTTCAACGTCGGTGCCGGCCAAGGTGATGGGCAGCGGGGTTTCTTCCGCCGTGCTCACGCTCTGGGCAAGGGCAAGCGGTGCGTCGTTGATGGCTGTTACGGAAATCGAGACGGTTGCGGGTGCCGAGTCGAGTAAGCCGTCGTTGGCCTTGAAGGTGAAGCTGTCAGGCCCGTTGGAGTTGGCGGCGGGCGTGTAGATCAGGTTTGGCGCGGTCCCGCTGAGCGTGCCGTTCGCGGGTGGGGTGACGATGGCGTAAGTGAGAGCGTCGAGATCCACGTCGGTGCCAGACAAGGTGATCGGCAGGACCGTATCTTCGGCCGTACTCACGCTTTGTGCGGCGGCAACTGGCGC
>JAYTLR010000017.1:0-16944 GCA_043729195.1 Akkermansia sp. | reverse complement strand
AAGCCCTCTTCTCAGGTTCTGTCCTTCCCATCGGTCACTGGCACCCACCCTCGCAGACGATGGCGTCGTTCGCGCCCGGCTGGCGCTCTCCCAGGGATTGGTTGAAATCGTCGTCCGGGTCGGCGGGGACTGTCACAGAGGAGGCGGGGATTGTCACCGGGGCGGGTTCTTGCGTGGCTTCGTTTTTTTCAGGGATCATGGGGAGACATGTTACAGACCTGGCCGTGGGTGGCGAGGGAATTTCACCTAACTTAAAGAATTCGGCAGCCGCGCGGCACGCGTGCGGCGTGAGTGATCTCCAAGGCATCGCATGTCCATGACGGGCGGGCGGCGATCAGCGCCCAATCACCCGGCCAACACATGGCTTGCCGTGTGATTTCTAAAATGTATCCTAACAGAAAATCCGAGACCGCTCCCCCCGACTCTGAAAAACGAAAAAAATGTTGTGTGTTTGGCGTGTGTTGTTCCAAATAATCGCCTGAAACACTTATAGAATATAGGATCATTTAAGGGTTCAACTCCCCTCGCCTCCATTCTTTCACAATCCCGGATCGAGCCCAGCGCTTGGTCCGGGATTTTGCTTTGGTGGGATGGGGTACGGCTGGCTTTTGCCGGTGTGAGGGGTCGCTGGGATTCCGCGTCCGAGCAGCGCCCAAAGCACGACTCGCCGGATCGATCCAGCGCTCCGCCTCCGGCCGGCTTTCCACAAGAATCCTTCGCGCTCCCTCCGCGATCTCCGCGCCTCGGCGGTTCGTTCGCTTTTTCCCCATCGCTCAATTCCCCAATTCCCCACTCTCCATTTTCACCCTCCATTTCCATTGCCCGCACCCGCCCTCCGATACTAACCTGCTCCCCATCGCCATGGCTGAGAATCCCGCACCGCCCGATCTTCCGCGCCGCAAGTCCTGCCTCGTGCCTGTGCTGGTTGGCGTGATCGCCGTGCTGCTGGTGGTGATCGGTTTGATCTGGTGGAACAACCGTGCGATCAAGCCGGTGCAACTCAGCGTCGAGGAGAAGGCGGCGGTCGAGGCGAAGGTGGAGGCCTTGCAAGTCGAGGCCCCCGCGACGCCGGCGGAGCCGACCTATGAGAAGGGCAAGAAGGAGATCGTGCTCACCGACCGGGAACTCAACGGACTGCTCAACGAGCACACGACTTTGGGCGACAAGCTGAAGTTCGAGCTCGGCACCGATGCGATCAACGCGCGGCTTGAGAGTGATCTCGATCCCGATCTGCCGGTGGTCGGCGGCAAGAAGCTCAAGGCACGCGCCCGCTTCACGGTGAAGACGGAAGGCGGCGTCCCCAGCCTGGTGCTGGAGGATTTGACGGTGTGGGGCGTCTCACTGCCGAACGACTGGTTGGCGCAGTTGAAAGGCAAGGATTTGCTGGGCGAGATCCTCGGTGGCGGGAAAGGCGGCCAAGTTGCGGGGATCGAGGAGATGAAGGTCGAGCCGGGGCAACTGAGGATCCGGCTGAAGGAATAGGGCGCGTAATCCGGCGATTCCGTCACTGGACGAAATGCGTCTTCACCTGGGGCCGCAGATCGGGTAAGCGAACGACCACGCTATGAAACCCTTCCCTCCCCATCGGGCGGTCCTTGCTGGCCGCATCGCGTCGTCGTTCGTCCTCGCCCCGATCTCGCTCATCGCCGCTCCCGTGGTATGGGATAATTCCAACGCCACCGGGGCCTGGTCCACCGGTGCAAACTGGGACACCAACATCGAGCCGACCGCGGCGGATGATCTGACCTTCCCGCTCGGCCTCGGGGGCACGATCACGACGTCCACGACCGAGAACGCGCTCAGCCTGACGTTCAACGACGCCTATACCTTGAGCGGCGGTACGCTGGCCTTGGCGAGCGGGAACAGCATCAACGTCGCGGTCGGTGTGACGGCCACGATCAATAACGCACTCAGCATCACCGGTGGGCTTTCGAAGACCGGCACCGGTACGCTGGTGCTCGGTGCTTCGAACACCAATCCGGGTGGCACGGTGATTTCCGCCGGAAAGATCCGCGCGGCGAATGCCGGGGCGCTGGGAACGACCGGCATCGTCACCACCGTCAACGGCGGCACGATTCTGGAAGTCGCGAATGCCATCACCCTCGACCGACCGATCACCCTGATGCACGGCGGCACGGTCGCGGGCCTCGGCACGGCGATTAATAACGGCAAGATCACCATCGATGCCGCGGCGACTTTGGTCACGCTGGCGACGGATCAGGCAGGTGATGTTTTCTCCGTCGGAAATGGCGCGAACGATGTGACCGGCGGCACGTCCGCGACGGTCATCGGATTGAGCGGTCCGGGCGCGGTGCGGCTCGGTGGGGCGAGCGATTTCGACGGATCGTGGAGCATCCCGTCGGGTCGGCTTGAGCTCGGTGCCGCCGCGGCGCTTGGCGACCAGGCGGCATCGTCCGTGACGCTATCCGGCGGCACGCTGTCCGCGCGCTTGGCGACCGCGACAACTTTCACGGGGCCGGCGGCGAACCTGGTCGTCACGGCGAATAGCGGGCTGCTGAGCGACCGCAGCTCGGTCAGCGGGGGCGTGACGCACATCCTGGGCACGCTTTCGATGGGGCACCACACCTTGACCGTGGCACCCGGCGCGAGTGCGACCAGCGGCACCGCGGGGATCACCTTGGGAAATGTCACCTTCACGGGAAATCCGGTGCTGGCGATCAACGACAGCGGCGCGACCAACGGCAAGCTCACCACGGGCTCGTTACTCGGCGGCTCCGCCCGCAGCATCGTGAAGACTGGCGCGGGCGATCTCGCGGTGACTGGCGGCGCGACTGATCTGCCGACGGGCTCGACCTTCACCGCGACCGGTGGCGGCAGCATCGAAATGCTCTTCCCCAGCCTCGGAGTCACCACCCCGGTCGCCATCACCGCGGCGCAAAATCCGTTCGGTGAAGCGAGCCTGTCTGTCACCGATGGCGCGCTGCGTTTGCTCGCCGATGGTTCCGGCACCTCCGCCACGCAGACGTATCAACTGCCGACAACGATTTCCCTCGGTGGCGCGGTCACACTCGATCCCGACCGGCGCACGGCCGCGGCGAACACCAACAAGACTTTCGAACTTACCGGCTTGTCGCTCGCGGCGGACACCGTGCTTGGCATGTCTGGAAACAATATCCACGGCGTGCGGCTCACCGGGCCGCTGGCCTTGTCAGGCGATGCCTCCTTGCAGGGCGTGACATTGGCAAATCAGGACGGACTGCTCACCTTGAACGGCGGCATTTCCGGCGCGGCGGGCGACTCGCTGACCATCGCGGGCGGCACCAGCCCGATGAATCTGACCATCGGGGCCGCGAGCACCTACGGAGGCGGCACGACGATGAGCGGCAGCAACGTCACGCTCAACGCCGCGAACGCTCTCGGCAGCGGCGCAACCACTCTGAGCGGCGGCTCGCTGATCGTGAACGCGGCCGATGCGCTGGTCGGCACCGTGACTCTTTCCGGGGGCACACTGCGGGTCAACGAGGCGACCTTCCTTGCCAATAATTCCGTGTCGCTCCAAGGCGGTACGCTCGACCTGCGAAACAACGCCGGAGCCTCGATCAGCACGACCTCGCTGACGCTTTCCGGCTCATCGACGATCAACCTGGCGAACAACGGCAGCGGCAGCAGCCAAACCATGATCGTGCCGCTGCTCAACGTTACCGGCGACAGCACCCTCACGCTGACCAATGCCAATAGCTACAGCGCGACCTTCACCTCGCTCACCTTGGCCGGAAGCCTCACGGTCAACAACGGGATCACTGCCCGAATCCAATCGATCACCGAAGATGCCAGCGCGCGGACCCTGGTGAAGACCGGCGTCGGCGTGCTGGAGTTGGAAGGCGCATCGACGCACAGCGGCGGCACCGAAGTGCTCGCTGGCACCTTGCTGGTTGAGCACGCGTCGGCACTCGGCTCCGGAGCGCTCACGGTAGGTGCCTCCAGTGGCACCGCGACCGCCACCGCGCAGTTCGGGAGCGGCCTGAGCATCGCCAATGGGGTCGTCGTGCGCTCCGGCAGTTCGGGCATCGCGACGCTCGACTCGCCGACCGGCGGCGTCACGTGGAGCGGGGGGCTTTCCCTGCAGAAGTCCGTCACCTTCGACAATGGCAGCTCGACCGTCCTGTCGTCCTTCAACGGCGTGATTTCCGGCAGCGGAGATATCACCAAGATCAGCGCCGGTGAGATCGTGCTGGGAAATGCCGCGAACTCTTTCACCGGGACCATCGCCATCAGCGACGGCACGCTCTCCGTGGCATCCGATGGCGCGCTCGGCGATCCCTCGAACGGCATCACCTTGGCTGGCGACGCCATTCTGAAAATCGACGCCACCTTCGCCACCTCGCGCACGATCACTTCCAACGGCACGACGAACAGCGTGAGCGTGAGCGGGGCGAACGACTTCACCGTAAACTCCCCGCTCGCCGGAGCCGGCACTTTCCTCAAGAGCGGCACCGGCATTCTGACTCTCTCCTCCAGCCTCGACAGCAGCGCCCGCGGCGCTGCGGTCAGCGGCGTCACCGGGGGCACCCTGCGAGTGCAAGGAGTCAAGAATCTGAGCGACACCGGAGTCGTGACTCTCAACGGTGCCGCCGGCACCATCGAGTTTCTGCGTGATGCGGACACCACCTTTCCTCACCCGGTCACGGCGGACGGCACCGGGACCCTCCACGTGGACCGCGCGATTGGCGGTGCCGGCACGAATGGCCGCCACACGCTTGGCACGCTCAGCATGGCATCGGGGAATCTCACCGTCACCGGGGCGAACGGCTACGGCCTGAATCTGGGTGCTGCCACGGTCAGCTCTAACAACACGATCATCAACAATGCGGCCGCCGTATTCAGGCTCGCATCGCTGACCGGCAATCCCGGCTCCAGCGCCCTCACCGAGACCTTCGGCGGCAGCGGTGACATCGAGATCACCGGAGCCCTTGCTGAAGGAGCCGGCACCGGGAACTACGGCATCATCAAGACCGGTCCGGGCACCCTGAGCTTCGGCGCGTCCGTCGCGGAGTTCGGTCGCGTGCTCACCGTGAACGACGGTAAGCTCGACTTGAACGGCCTCGCTTACCCCGTCACGGGCCTCGTCACCCTTGGCGGAGCAGCCTCTGTCCTTGGCGCGGAAATCGACACTGGAGCCATCGGTTCGCTGGTCCTCGGCGCGGGCGTCACCTTCAGCTCCACCTCGTCACCCGCCGGCGCGCGCATCACCGGCAACCTCGGCCTGGGCACGACTCTCCAGGCATTCACGGTGAATGACAGCAGCGGTGCGAGTGTTGACCTCACGCTCGACGGCCCGACCACTGGCGGCGTGGGGTCTTCGATCGCGAAGTCCGGTGCCGGCACGCTCCGCTTCACCGGCACCGGCAACACCCTGCCTGGCCCCGTCACCGTCAGTGCCGGCTTGCTGGAACTCTCGAAAACCTCAGGCGACGCCATTGGCACCGGCGGCTTGGCGATGACCGGCGGCACCACCCGCTCACTCGCCGCCGGGCAGATCAATGACTCTGGCGCGGTCAGCCTCAATAGTGCCAACGAGGTTTTCCTCGAGTTGAACGGCTTCTCCGAGACCACCGGCCCGCTGACCATCACTCAATCGGATGCATCCGACTACAGTGCCGTCAAAACGGATGCTTCCGGGACCCTCGTCCTCAACGGTGACCTTTCCCTAAACAACAACTCCAACAGCTCCTTTGCCGACGGTCGCGAGGTGCTGATCACCGGCACCGGCAGCGAGTTCACCCCATCCACCGACGGCTTTCTCGACCTCGGCGGCGCGACCCGCACGATCCACGTCACCACCACCACTGTCGGTGCCAACGAACCGAAAGCGAACGCGACCATCGAGACGCAGATCCTCAACGGCGGGATCCTCAAGACCGGCCCACGCACCCTGTTCCTGACCAACCCGAACAACACCTTCGCCGGCGGCCTGCAGATCGCCGGCGGCACGGTGAAGTCCAGTGGCGGGAATTCCCTCGGCCTCGGCCCGGTCACCTTCTCCAACGCGCTCGGCGTCGCCGCGGGCATCGACTTCGGAAATTTAACCGGACCGATTGCCGACAACTTCACACTGACCGGCGTCGGTGATGTCACCTTCACCTACTCCGGGCTCGCCCCGAACACGCTGGTCCTGGGCGGCAACTTCAGCTCGAGCCAGAACCTCATCTTTGACGTGGTCAACGGAAGCACCGCCAATGGCGATACGGCGACGCTCGACCTCACCGGCGTGATCGACGATGCCGCATCAAGCATCGGCCTGACCAAGGTCGGCAACGGGACGCTGAGACTCGACGCCGGCAACATCTACAGCGGCAGCACGACGGTTCAAAAGGGCGTGCTTTCCATCGCTGCCGACAGCGCGCTCGGCGACTCGACCGCGGACCTCGTCATCGACGGCGGCTGCCTGTTCAACACCGCCAGTTTCGCCCTTGGCCGCGACCTGGTCTTCGGCGCGAACGGCGGCAGCGTGCGCGGGAGTGCCGCCACCGCCTTGGACATCCCGGCGCTCGAATGGGGTGCCGGTGCCAGCGCCTTCTTCGGCTCCGGCCACACCATCCTTTCCGGCACCACGACCGGCAGTGGCGGCAATCTCACGCTCGGCCTGCCGACTGCCTTTGCCACGGCTTCCAGCAGCCTGTTGGTAGGCTCCGGCCATGTCCTCTCGCTGCGCGGCACCGCCGCCCTGCCCGCTGGCAATCTGAACTTCGCAAACAAGGCCGTGCTGGAACTCGGCAACGGCGACTTCACCCGAGCCCTCGGCACCGGACCCGGCGAAGTCCAGCTCGCCACCGCGACCGGCGGCGGCTGGGCGGCCCATGGCGCGAACCGCGCGGTGAATCTCGGCGGGGCATCCGCTCCGGTCGTTTGGGGCCAGCAGACACCGCCCTTCCTTTATCAGGTCGTCTCCGGCGATGACCACGGCGACCTGATCCTCGGCAGCGTCAGCGGCACCCACACGGTCGATTTCCAGAATCTCATCGACCTGAACAACGGCACCACCTCGGTATTCCGCGACCTGATCGTGAACGACGGCCCGGCCGCGGTGGACGCGCGGATTTCCGGTGGCATCCGCCAGACCGCCGATCCGAACACCACGTTCACGGTGCTCGACCTCGAATGCGCGGGAACCCTCGAGATCAGCGGCCCGGTCAGCGGCGAGATCCATCTCGACAAGCTCGGCACCGGAACCGCGATCCTCAGCGGAAGCAACTCGTATTTCGGAGATCTGTCGGTCTACGAAGGCACCCTTGAGATCGCAACCAACGCCAGTTGGGGGACTCCCGGCTATGTCTACATCGAAACCGGCGCGACGCTCGACGTCTCCTCCATGACGACTCCGATCGGCCTCCCGGTGGACGAGTATATCGGCGTCTACGGCACACTCCTCGGCGATGTGTCGACTCCCTCGTATCTCGAAGGCAACGGGTTGCTGGATGGGGACCTCCACGCCCAGGCCGCGTCCTATTTGTATCCGGATTTCAACGGGCTGCTCCACGTGACCGGCGACTTCACCCTCGACGCGGCCGCGGTCATCGATTTCTACGCCGACGGGTTGGTGCCCCAAATGGATTACAACCGGATGCGGGTCGGCGGCGCGGTGAACCTGTCCGGCGGCATCTATCTTTACGGCGTGGCATCCTTGGTCGTGAATGACTCCTTCGTCTTCATCCTCAACGACGGAGCCGACCCGATCAACGGCACCTTCGCAGGACTGCCGGAAGGCGCGGGCATCCCGATCGGCAACGGCCTCGCGCTTCAGGTGACCTATCTCGCCAACGGCGACGGCGGTGCGGTCGGCAACGACTTCGGTGCCACGGTGGTGGTCGACACCTTCAGCACCGACCTCGCCCTCACGGTCAATGCCCCTCTGGCGGTGGACTTCGGATCGAACTTCACGATCAATTACACCGTGGAGAACTTCGGACCCGCCAACTCGACCGGCAGCACGCTGGCTATCCCCTTGCCGGTGAATGCGGTCTTGGTCGGCTCCACTCCGGCCGGCACGGTGAACGCGGGAACGCTCACCATCCCGGTGCCCGCCCTCACGGCCTCGTCGACCACGATCGTCACGGTGCAGTTCACCGCCCCGGGGACCGAAGCGGCGGTCTTGGTCGAACCGGTCCTAACGGCCAGCGGCATCGACGGAGATGTATTCAACAGCCAGGCAACGAGTGTCACGGCCGTGATGGCCGGCGGCTGCGTGATTCTCTCCACGTTCGACGTGGACCAGGTGAACGGCGAGATCACCCTGGGGATCGATACCATCACGGGAGTCAGCTACGTGCTCCAAAGCTCCACCGGGCTCGATGTCTGGTCGGACGACTCGTTCTTCGCAGGCGACGGCCAGATTCAGGAATTCATCGTGCCAATCACCGAGCCGAAGGAGTTTTTCCGCTTCCGCATCGTGCCGTAGACTCCGGGGGCGGCGTGGGGTGAAGAGGGTCCGGCAACTCCTTGGTGGTTCAGCCCCGCAAACTGCCTTTCCCTTGCGGCGACCTGTTAGGGACTCGGCGGTGCGGCGACTGGCGCTGTTCGTTCCCTCAATGCAACAAGCTTGAGGGGTTGCCGGGGCTTCACGCCATCCGCCGCATAGACCAGCACGGTGGTGCGTTCGCCACGATTCTGGACCAGAGCGCTTGACCAGAGCTTTTTCCAACCTTTCTCGGGATCGCGGTATTGGGCCACTGTCTCGACGCCTGAGACCACTCCAAGTTTCTTGGTGATGGTCTTGCCCGGCGGCACTTCGAATGCAGCGGAGCCCGTGGTTTGAAAGCGGAGCGCCGCGGCGGTGAGGCTGATGAATCTGACGTCGCCGTCATCGAATTGCCCCGCCCCCTCCGGGACCAGGATCGATCTCGCCTTATCCCATTTCTTCGATTCGGGATCGCGCAAGAGGATCGCCAGGTAATCGCCGCCTTCCGGTAATTTGACCGCATGCCAGATCTGGCCGCCGACCATGAGGTTCACTTGGGTGGCTTCGCCCGGGACATCGACCGGTGCGGTGGTCTCCCCCAGCGCGAGTTTCACCGGTTCGCCGGCTGCGACTGCTGCCGAAAGCTCGACTTGGCGGGGCGGGATGGAGCCCGCGGGTGCCTCGCTTTCATACCGGACGCCGTCGCGATACTCCTGCTGGAAAGGGGGCGGATCCCCCACCACCATGAGACGGAGTTTGCGCGGGGCGGGCTTCGGGTCCTGTGCCGGAAGATCGCCTGCGGCGAAGAGCATCGCCAGTCCGGTGAAGAGGAAAACGGAATTCATGGTCAGGAAGGAAATCTACACTTCCGCGCCTGAGAGCCAGCGGAATGAAACCACTTTGAAACACCTCCCGAAGGCTCCCTCGGGTTGGCCGGGGTCGGGATCGAGTCCCTCGCTGTCCGGCGCGACGGGCTCCGGCGTCCTCTGGACCACTGCCTCGCACCATGCCCTGGCGGTGACTTCTCCGTTGGCGTTTTTGACCTCGCCATAGGTCCGGATCACGAAGGAGTCGGAACGGGCGCTGAGAGCAGGTCCGATGACCTGGAGCAGGTCCGCCTGCGTGAGATATCCCGGTGCGCCCCAGGCTTTGGAGCGGGGCTTCAGCCGTTGGTCGAAGCGGGTGGCATCCTTGATGTTGTCGGGATGCCGGTAGTCGCCGAGCGGGTTGTCGTTTTCCAGGCGAAAGGTCTGATCGAATGCCGAATTGAGATTCGCACGATCAATGGCTGCCTGGAGGGCTCCCTTCACGCCGGTTTGGCTCGAGTTGTAGTCGTTGACGAGGCGCCGGTTGACGAAATCGGAGAGCGACAGGAAGGGGCCGCGCAGCTTGACCTCGGTGACGATCTCCCGGGCGAGGGAGTCGATCTCACCTTCGCTGAGGCTCCGGAATCCGTTCCATGCGCTGTCATCGTCGGCCCCGCCATCACCCGCGTTCCATGCTTCACCCTTCGAGAGCGGAGAGCGGGGAACCGGGATGCCATCGGATTTCCCGAGAGTCGCTCCCCGGGTCGATGCGAGGAGCGCCTTCCATGCCTCGACACTGGTCGAGTTCACGTTGAACGCGCCATCGAGCATGAGGGTTTTGGCGGAGCGGTTGAGATCGGCGAGGTCTTCCACGGTGGCACCGACACGCAGCTTCATGCGACCATTGGGAAGTGGCTCATTCTTTTCGGCCAAGCCCGACAAGCGGGCCTTGTTCCCACCGGAAAGGAAGAACTCATCCCAAAGGCTGTGATTCACTTCATAACTGAGATCATAAACGAGCGAATCGTTCTCGGGCAGATCCTGGAGGATGAAACGACCGAACCTTGCCCATTCATCCGGACTCGCGGAACGGTCGGCATCGCTTGCCCATCCGATCGCCGACGCATTCCATCCTCCCCTGTCCTCGGACGCGAGGCTCGGGGCCGTGCCGCTCAAGCCATCGATGCCAAGCCGCGGATCGGCCAGTGAATTGGCGATCGCGTAAGAGGGGTGCCAGACGTAGTCGGTGAGCTTGGCGTGCTGGAATTGCGCCAGTGAAACGACTCCGGTCTCCGACCGCGGGACCTCGAAAAGGATCATCTGGTCGCGCCCTTCCTGTGGCGGTCCGAACGGGTTGCCGCGTGCCTTTCCGTTGGAAAAGCGGGGCACCTGCGCGGACCAGCCGACCTCGTTGTCGTAGAGGTCCTTGGTGTAGGCCCCGTAGAACCATGGACCGGAGGCGATCCCGTCCCCCGGATCGCCCGCCAGGTTCTCCCACGGGGATCGGATCGAGTAGGCGGCCCGCGGATTCCAGTTCGCGAGCAGAGCCTCTTCGAACGCCGCTTCGCCCGTGGTATTCGAGGCTGCCAGGATGTTCGAAACCGGCTCGTCAAACCAGCGCAGCCGGTAGCCTTCACGCGAGCGGTTGTCCGGTATCGCGGTGACGTCGTAGTCCGGGGTTTGATAGGCGGGAATGGGGACCGTGTTGTTGACGCTCCACACCACGTTCGGCTCGCGCCCGGCGCCGAACTGGGGCGAACAGGAAACCGCCTGGATCTGCGGAAGGGTGTCAAAGCCGACCACGTTCAAGCCCGACACGTCCTTTGCCGATTTCCAGATCGCCCGGGAATCATCGACCTGGTTCTTTTCACCGCTGGTCAGATTGAGCGTGTAGTTCTGATAGAGGAAGTCGCTGCCCCCTTCGAACGTGTTGGTGGTCGAGACATAGGTGCTGTAGTTGATATGAAGATTTCTCGAAGGGTCGGGCACCACCGCGGAGGACAGCCGGTTGCTGAGAACATTCGCCCCGCTGTAGGCTTGGGCGTTTGCAGTGGTATAGACGTAGCATCCGCCGGGCTCGATGGTCTCGGCGGGCAAGCTGAAATACCACATGCCGGCGTAGGGATCGCGGAACAAGTCCGAATCCTTGAACGAGGTTCCGGGAGGGATTTCGCGAGCCGCCCTGCCACCCTCGAGGAACTGGACGATCAGATTCACCTGCGAGCCGCCCAGGGAGCGCGCTTGGACCCTCAGGGTCGAGCGCCCGTTGATCTGGATCATCACGACCGATGGCGGCAACTCCAACGGGACATTGTAGGGGTTCCAAAGAACCACGCGGGGCCAGAAATGCTTGCGCAGGCTGTAGGCCCGGAGGGAGCCGACGGGATTCCGGAAAGTCGAATAGAGACTGAAGGCGGAGGCTTCGACGAGGATGGGCTGCAAGTCGGCGGTCGATTTGCCCTTGAGCTGTACCGGAGCATTATTCGCGAAAGCCGATCGGCCTGCGGAGAGATCGCCGGATTGCGAGGTGCTCCCCGGAAATCTCACGGGGACCCGGTTGGCGTTCAATGCGGGGGCCTGTCGAACCAAATCCCGCAACATCGCGAAGTTCGGTGCCGAGTTCTTGTAGCGTCCGCCGCCCCAGTCCTGTCCGAGAAGCCCGGCATGCCCGGCATTCCGGGGACCGACGAGACGATCGGTATCCGCGATGGTGTCGGAGGAGCCACTGCTGCCGGAAGTGGAGTCGAGGTAGAGGGTGAGGTTCTTCTTGAGGCCACCCTCGCGGGCATCGGAGAGCACGCCCTGGGACCACGTGGTCACATCCTGCCACAGTCCTTTCCTCCAATCCTCCCCCACGGCAAGATCGATCTGGGCGATGCTGGCGAGCTTGCCGCGGTCCACCTGCTTGTCATCCCATCGCTCGCCCGATCCCGCGTCCATGATCGGCGCGTTCACGTCCTGACTTGCCATCATCGGATAGACTGCCGCTTCGCTTCCCGGCTTTCCTGTCCACTCATCTTGCACGGCCACGTTCGCCCGGGTCCCGAGATCACCCACCCAGTAGCCGTAACTGCCAACCGGGCGACCATCCTCGCTCAATTCCACCTTCGGCACCGCCACCCGCCGCGGATCGGGGTCGGGCACCGGACCCAGGGTTCCCTCGCCGACCATTTTGACCCACGTTTCAGGGTCGCTCCCGTCCTCGAAGGGCTCCACGAGATCCCGCCCGATGGCACGGCCGCCTTCGTTGCCGCTCACCAGATACGACAGCGCCTCTTCCTCGCGGTTCCATTTCGCGGTAACCCGCAGATCCTGCAGACCGCCCCGGCGATCATCGCGCTTCCAAAAGGACGAACCATCGCTCTTCCTGGTCTTCCAAACTCCCACCCATTGGGGATTCGAAACGGTTCTGCTGCCGCTTCCCATGATGGCGCTCGGCGCGCTGACCCGTTGGTCGGGACCCAGGGTGGCTTGCAACTCGCCCAGCGCGATCACCAGAGCCAGCCGGGCATTGGCCTTCGCGATTTCCTGATCGTTGACGCGACTTGCCGAGCGCAGGGCAATCGTGGACAGGGAAAGGAGAGCCGTGGCAACCAGGGTCATCACCACCAGCAGGGACAGGGTGATCACCAACGCAAATCCGCGGGATCTCCCGGGCAAGAGCCGGCTGGAACGGATTCGGTCCCGATTTGAGAAAGTTATCAAGATTGGCGTGGAGTGTATGACCTGAAGTTGCGATTGCAATGATCCAAAAGCAGCCCGACCGGGACGCTTGAACTTGGAGGCGAGCAGTTTCCAGACCGCATCGGCAGATTCCAGCCGTGAAACCTGGCTTTCTGGAGCTGTCGTGGACCCCGATCCGCAGGACCGTCGGCGGACTATCTACCACCCTGCTCCAGGTCCACGAAATGCCGGCGCGAGGAAAGCAAGTGCCTTCTCATCGCCTCGGCCGCCTTGTCGGGGAGGCCGGCTTCGATCGCATCGAGAATTTCACGATGGCCGGCGATCACCGGACTCGACCAGTCGCCATCGCCGCGGTTGGCCTGGGCGAAGGCGATGCAACGCTTTTCCAAGGCGCCTAATAGGATCGAATAGATGCCGTTGCCGGAGCCGCGGGCGATCGCGAGGTGGAAGGCGATGTCGGCCTTGCTGAACTTGTCCCTGTCGTCACGGAGCCTCTCCATGCTTTCGAGATTCCGGGTCAGCTCGCGGATCACCTGTTCGCCGGCGTTCTTCGCTGCCAGGCTCGCGCACTCGGTTTCGATCAGGATGCGGAAGTCGATCAGCTCCAGGAAATCGCTGTCCTCGACGAGCGCGGAGTAGCTCTCCACCGCGTTGCCGAGCGATTCCAAGCTGGGGTCGGCGATGTAGGTGCCGGAGCCTTTCAGCGTGCGCAGCAGGCCGCGGCCGCGGAGCTGCTGGATCGCCTCGCGGATCACCGTGCGGCTGACGCCGAAGCGTTCGCAGAATTTCTCCTCCGAGGGCAGACGCTCCCCGGACGGCAGCTTGCCGGCCAGGATCTCCTGTTCGAGTTCACCGGCAATGTGGGCGCTGCGTCGTTGCACGGCGGCAGCCTAGGCCGGGCGACCGCGCCCCATCCAGAGGAAACCTGACGACATTCCCGGATGACGTCCGCCGTCCGTTGTGCATCATCCCGCCCATGCTCCAAACCGGCATCCTCAATCCCCAGCTTCTGCACCTGATCGCGCGGATCCGCCATACCAATACCCTGGTCATCGCCGACTGGGCGTTTCCCTACTGGCCGGAGATCGAAACGGTTGATCTTTCGCTGACGAAAGGCATCCCGACGGTCCTCGATGTGCTGGACCTGCTCACGCCGAACTTCAAGATCGGCCGGATCTGGCAGGCGGAAGAATTCCTGGCCACCAACCCGCAGGAGACCGTCAACCGCTTCGCCAACTCCTTCGGCAGCATCCCGCTGACCCGCGAACCGCACGCCGAGTTCAAGAAGCGGGTGCCCCGGGCGATCGGCCTGATCCGCACCGGCGACCCGACCGCCTACGGCAACCTCATCCTGGAATCCGAGTGATGAAAACCGCCGTCACCCTGTGCCGCGTGCCGGAGTCGGCCTCCGGACCCTTCGTGTTCCATGACCCGCTGGAGTCCGGCTTTGCGAAGGCCGCGGCGCTGGGCTTCGATGCCGTCGAGCTCTTCTTCGAGGGCCCCGACGCAGTGCCGGTCGAGGAAATTCAAGCACTCCAAAAGCAGCACGGTGTCGCCATCGCCGCCGTCGGCACCGGTGCCGGCATGGTGAAGCACGGGCTGTCCCTCACCGATCCCGCGCCGGAGAAACGCGCGGCGGCGCTCGATTTCGTGCTCCGGATGATCGACTTCGGCGGCCGCCTGGGAGCGCCCGCCATCCTCGGGTCGATGCAGGGCAAATGGGGTGGGGAGGTGAGCCGCGAGCAGGCGCTGGACTTTCTAACAACCGCGCTGAAGTCCGCCGGGGAGACCGCCGCAAAGCACGGCGTGCCCTTCATCTACGAGCCGCTCAACCGCTACGAGACGAACCTCTTCAACCGCCTCGCGCCCGCCGCGGACTACCTTGATGAGCGTGGCTTGAAAAACATCGTCCTGCTCGCGGATTTGTTCCACATGAACATCGAGGAGCGCGACTCCGCCGCCGCGCTGCGCGAGGCCGCCCGCCATGTCGGCCACGTCCATTGGGCCGATTCCAACCGCCAGGCGATGGGCTTCGGCCACACCGATCCCGCCCCGATCCTCGCCGCACTACGAGACATCTCGTACTCCGGCTACCTCTCCGCCGAGATTTTCCCATTGCCCGACCCCGACACCGCCGCGAGCCAAACTCTCAAGTCACTGATCACTGATCACTGATCACTTTCCACTTCCTCATGAAAGCCATCCAGTTCACCCGCCCCGAAGAGATCAACGTCATCGATCTCCCCGAGCCACCCGCGCCCGGCCCCGGCGAGGCGCTGGTCCGCACCCACCGCATGGGCATTTGCGGGACCGATCTTTCCGGCTACCTCGGCAAGATGCCGTTCTTTTCCTACCCGCGCATCCCCGGCCACGAACTCGGCTTGGAAGTGCTGGCGACCGGCGAAGGCGTGACGAATGTGAAGCCCGGCGACAAGTGCTCGCTGGAGCCTTACGTCAACGACCCGGCCTCGCCGACCAGCCTCAAAGGCTCCTCGAACTGCTGCCCCGGTGTGCAGGTCCTCGGCGTTCATCAGGACGGCGGACTGCGCGACTCGTGGATCGTCCCGGCGCGCAAGCTACACCCGGGAAACGACCTTTCCTACGACCAGCTCGCGCTCGTCGAGACCCTCGCGATCGGCTACCACGCCGTGCACCGCGGCAATCCGCTGCCGGGCGAAACCGTGCTGGTCATCGGTGCCGGACCGATCGGCCTGGCCTGCCTTGAGTTTCTCAAGCTGATGGATGTGAAGGTGGTCATCATGGACATGGTCCAGGGCCGCCTCGATTTCTGCCGCGACCGGCTCGGCCTCGCGAACGGAATCCTCGTCAAAGGCGACGGCTCCGAACTCGCGGAGCTCGAGCAACTCACCGGCGGCCAGCTGGCCGACGTGATCATCGACGCCACCGGCTCCGCGGTTTCGATGTCCACTTGCTTCCAGTTCGCCGCCTTCACCGGCCGCGTGGTCTATGTCGGCATCACCACCCAGGAGCTGAAATTCCCGCACGCGCCGGTCTTCCACCGCCGCGAGATCACCCTGATGGCCTCGCGCAATGCCTTGCCGAAAGACTTCGGCGAGATCATCGGGCTGATCGGCGCGGGCAAGATCGACACCGGTGCGTGGATCACCCACCGCCTCGCCTTCGCCGACGTCCCCACCGGCTTCGCCCGCTTCACCGATCCGAAGCTCGGTGCGATCAAGGTGATCATCGATCTCTAGGATGAAGATCATCATCGCCGGCGTCAGTGGCAGCGGCAAAAGCACCGTCGGCCGGCTGCTGGCGGAGCGACTCGGCTGCGAATTCGCCGATGCCGATGACTTCCACCCGCCGGAGAATATCGCCAAGATGAAAGCCGGCATCCCGCTCAATGATGCCGACCGCGCAGGATGGCTGGATGCCCTCGGCAAGCATCTCGCAAACCGCGGCGACATCGTCCTCGCCTGCTCGGCGCTGAAGAAGATTTACCGCGACCGGCTTCGTGAACTCGCCGGGCCGCTCGAGTTTTTCGTCCTCCACGTGGAGCGGGGGATTCTAACAGAGCGGCTCGGATCGCGGGCTCATTTCATGCCGTCCAGCCTGCTCGACTCGCAGCTCGCCACGCTTGAACTCGGCGACGACGTGACGGTGATCGGCAACACCTTGACCGCCGACGAAGTGGCCGCCGGAATCGCGGCGAGGCGGGGAACTTTAACAAAATCCTGAACACCATGCGTCGTTCCATCCTCACCACTCACCACGTTGGCATTGCTCGCCCGCTGCACCGAACGCCAAACAAAGTAACGCCAACAAAGTAACGCCAGTCATTCAGTCGCACAAAGTAACGCCACACAAAGTAACGCCAGTCATTCAGTCGTAGACAAGCTGCTTCGCACACAAAGTAACGCCAGTCATTCAGTCGTAGACAAGCTGCTTCGGATCTGCTTTCTTTACCCCCGTCATCACCTCTCCTCCGATGAAATCCAACGACTTGAAGGAACTCTCGCCCCTTGAGAAAGCCACCCTGCCGACGGCTGCGATGCCGGGGCGGATGGGGAGCCT
>JAYTLR010000016.1:0-127912 GCA_043729195.1 Akkermansia sp. | reverse complement strand
CTTCATCTTCCTCCCCAACTGGGTCAAGGAAACTCCGGTGATCGTCAGCTACCAAGGCACCGTCACCCAGGATGAGAACCTGGAAGTGAAGAAGATGAACAACTCGGTCGAGCGCAAGCCGTCCGCCCCTTCTTCCTCGATGGCCAAGGTGATCGCCGCCAACACCGTCTCCCCGACCGCCGTGCCGGTCCCGGAAGTCGATGTTCCCGATCCTTCCACGGATTTCGGCAATGGCGATGACTTCGGCGACGGCTGGGGTTCCGGTGGTGACGGCGGCGGCGGCGGCGGTTTCGGCAACATCCCGGCCACCATGCGCAAGCGCTGCTCGCCGGAAGACCGCATGGCTCGCCTGACCGAAAACGGCGGCACTCCTCAGTGCGAGGAAGTCGTCGTGAAAGGCCTGCGCTGGCTGAAGTCGACCCAGAACGCCGATGGCAGCTGGGCCGGCGGCAACCAGTGCGCGATGACCGGCCTCGCGCTGCTCGCTTACCTCGGCCACTGCGAAACACCGCTTTCCGAGGAATTCGGCGACTCCTGCCTCAAGGCGATCACCTTCCTCGTCAACCGCGGCATGGAAAAGGACGGCGTGCTGAGTTCGTCTGGTGAAAAGAATCACCTTCCGTATGAACATGGCATCGCCACGTATGCCCTCGCGGAGGCCTCGACCTTCTGCAAGCAGCTCAACATCAACGTGCCCAACCTGATGGAGGTGACCCAAAAAGCGGGTCAGTATATCATCAGCAACCAGCACGAGGGCGGCGGCTGGGACTATGGTTACGATGAGTCCGGCCCGCGCGGCGGCGACCTCTCGGTCGTGGCTTGGCAGATCCAAGCGCTCAAGGCCTGCAAGCACACCGGCCTGGACTTCAAAAACATGACCAAGTGCATTCGCAAGGGCCTCGAATACGTTGAAGCTCGCCAAGGCTCCGATGGCGGGTTTGGCTACGCCGGCAAGGGAGATTCGCACGCCCCGAACGGCTATCACACCCTGACCGGGGCCGGCATGCTCTGCCTCCAGATGTGGAACAAAGAGTCCGCCGGCAGCGTTCGCAGCGGCGGGAAATACATCGAGAAGAAATCCAAGTTCGATTACAACGGTGAGGACTGCGACCTCTATGGCCACTACTACGAGGGCCAAGCCATGATGAACCGCGGCGCCGAACAGTGGAAAAAATACAACGCGATGTTCCGCGACCAGGTTCTCAACAACCAGAATCCCGACGGATCCTGGAAGGCGCCCGGCGGCGGCAAGAAACCCAATGCCGTGGCCGCGGGCTACACCAGCAATGTCCACTACCGGAACTGCCTCTGCATCCTCATGCTGGAAGTTTACTACCGCTTCCTCCCCGGCACCGGTGGCAAGTGATTGCGGCACTCGTTCTCGAAAAGCGGCTTCCTTCACGGGAAGCCGCTTTTTCGTGCCCGCGATTCGCCGCGCCACACGGACTTGCCGCTTGGAATCCCGGGGAAATGCGCTGGACTTCATGACATGCAGATTCTCCCCCTATGGCTTGCCCCACTCGTCGCCTTCGCCGCCCCCACCGAATCACGGGAACGCTTCGATGCCGGCGGCAAGGAGGCCCTTCACTATCTCCGCTTTCTGCCGGAAGGCTATGAAGACGGCAAACATCCGCTCGTGATCTTCCTCCATGGTTCCGGCGAGCGCGGCGGCGATCTGACCATGCTGAAGAAGCACGGCCCGCCGAAGACCGCCATGGTCGGCCACGGCTTCCCCTTCATTCTTGTGGCACCTCAAGGCCCGCCCGGCCGCTGGTGGGATCCCGATGAAGTCAACTCCCTCACCCGGCAACTGGTGAAAACACTGCGGGTGGACCCCACCCGTGTCCACCTGACCGGGCTCAGCATGGGCGGCTTCGGCACCTGGGTCTGCCTCGCGAAGGCCCCGGAGCTCTACGCCAGCGGCGTCCCGATTTGCGGCGGCGGCGACCCCGCCACCGCGGGAGCACTCAAGGACATCCCGATCTGGGCATTCCACGGCGAAAAGGATCAGGCCGTCCCGGTCGCGAAGACGCGCGAGATGGAATCCGCAATCCTGAAGGCCGGTGGGAAGCAGTTCCGCGCGACTTACTACCCGGACGAAGCCCATGAATCGTGGACTCCCACCTACGCCAATCCGGCGTTGTTCGCCTGGATGATGCTCCAGCAGCGGAAGTAAGCCGGCCTCCTAACCGCAAGGTCGCAAGCCTTCCAAGGTCGCCACCACCCGGGTCGCACCGGCGGTTTGCAGGTCCTCAACCGTGAAGCGGCCGGTCGCCACGGCCACACAGCCCGACCCCATGGCACGGGCGCAATCAATGTCCTTCGGCGTGTCGCCGATCACCACCGTCTCTTCCGGCGTGAACCTCCGCCCGGCATGCCGGGCGGCTCTCTCTAGCGCGACCGGCCCCAAACGGTTACGGTCGGCGAAATCGCAGCCGTAAGCACCGAAGGCAAAGTGCCGGTCGAGGCCGAAATGGCGCATCTTCGCCGCAGCTCCGGCGGCGATGTTTCCGGTCAGCAAACCCACCGTGACACCCGGCGTGGCAGCCAACGTGTCAAGCAAGTCGACCACCCCCGGCAGCACCCTCCCCGGGAAGCCACCATGGGCGAGATTCCATTCAAGGCGGCGCAGATAAGTTCCAAAGAAGCCCTCCGCCTCTCCCGCATCGTGCAGTCCGAAATGGCCGGCAATCATTGCCAGCAAGCCGAGATCCGTGCTGCCGGCCAGATCAAGCGCCGGACCCGCTCCGCCGAAATGCTCGACCGTGGCCTCCTGCAACGCCGTCATACCGGCACCCCCGGTGTCCACCAGGGTGCCATCGATGTCGAACAGCCAGAGGGTCGTGCCACCCTCGTGGCCTGGGAAATTTGCCATAACTCAATCGACTTTGGAGAGAGCCGCGCGTCCGCGGTGGCCGACGGCTCTTCAATCAACCACCTGCCGAGACCCGCGGGCCGCTGAACGCGATCCGCTGGTCCCTGGCTGGGTCAGGACTTTTTCACGTCGACCCACTGCTTGGTCTTCGCCGATTCCAACACGGCGTCGCAGACATACTGCGTGCCGAGGGCGTGGCGGAAGTCGGGGTAGCGCTTCTCCGCCGACGGGTCGTCGAGCGACTTGAAGAACTCCGCCAGCTCATGGGTGAAGGAGTGCTCGTAGCCGAGGCAGAGGCCGGGGACCCACCAGTTGCCGGAGTAGGGATGGTCGCCGTCGGTGGCGTGGATGTTCGTCCAGCCGCGGCGGTCCCCGGGGACGCCGTGGTCGAAGTACGAGAGGTAGTTGAGGTCGTGGAGATCCCACGCCAGCGACTTCTTCTCGCCGTTGATCTCGAAGGTGTAGAGCGCCTTGTGGCCGCGTGCGTAGCGGGTCGATTCGAAGATCGCCAGCGAGCCGTTCTCAAAGCGGGCGAGGAAAGCGCAGGCATCGTCGATGGTCACGGCCTGCTTCTCGCCGGTCGCGGTATGGACGCGCTCCTTGATGAAGGTTTCGGTCATCGCGCTGACCGACACGATGTCGCCGTTGATCCAGCGGGCGGTGTCGATGCAGTGGGCCAGCAAGTCGCCGGTCACGCCGGAGCCCGCAGCCGCGGCATCAAGGCGCCAGAGGCCGGCGCCGCCTTGAGGGAGTTCTTCGGAGATCGTCCAGTCCTGCAGGAAGTTCGCGCGGTAGTGGAACACGCGGCCGAGTTCGCCGGCATCGACGATGTTCTTCGCCAACGTGACGGCGGGCAGGAAACGGTAGTTGTACCAGACGAGGTTCGGCAGGCCGGAAGCTTCGACCGCGGCGACCATCGCCTCGCCCTGCGTGCCGTTGAGGGCGAGCGGCTTCTCACAAAGGATCATCTTGCCGTGCTTGATGCACTCGAGGGCGATCTCGGCGTGGGAATCGTTCGGCGTGCAGATGTCGACGGCGTCGATGTCCTCGCGCTTCACCAGCTCGCGCCAGTCGGTTTCGTAGGACGCGTAGCCCCACTTTTCGGCGAAGACCTTCACCTTGGCCTCGTCACGACCGCAGACCGCCTGGCGGACCGGGACGTGGGTGGTGTCGAAGAAGTGGCTGAGCTGCGAGTAGGCGTTCGAGTGGGTGCGGCCCATGAAGCCGTAGCCGATGAGTCCGATGCGGATTTCTTTTTTCATGATCAGGAGAAGTGGAGTGCGGTTTAACTGGGATCAGGACTTCAGGACCCCACGCGCGGCGAGGTTGTTGAGTCGGTGTGCGATGTCCGCCAATCCGTCCGCCACCACCTCGGTGTAGCTGCGGCCGTCGCGGGTGTCGATGCCATGACCCGGGTCGAGCTGGCGCAGGGTTTCGAGGGCGGCATCCTCGTGATCGAACATTTCGACATAGACGTGCCGGAGCTTTCCGGTGCTGGCCGCGGCGGTAAGCATCACGGCTATCCAGCCGTCATCGGAAGAAAGGCAGCCGCGCGTGGTCTTGGCGGAGGCATGGAACACCCCGAACTCGTCGGCGGCGGCGATTTCCGCGATGAGCGTCTGGTTCTCCGCGATGCTCAGGCCCGAGTCGCCACAGTGGGCGGCATCGACCAGCAGCTTGAAAAACGGCTTGCCAAGCGCCTTGTTGGCCGCGCTGACGAAGGCCCAGCCGCGGTCGAGGCTGGTGAAGGTCTTGAACTCGCCGGGCCGGAGGAACTCGATGTTCCAGCTCTCGATGGAGGACCCTGCAAGTCCCGCCTCCTCATAGGCACGAAGATGGAGCTTCACGTTCTGGGCGATCGCCGCCGCGAGGTCCGCGCCCTCGCGGCGGGTTTCATTGGCGCTCATCCATTCCTCGATCGAGGTGGAGGAGACGTGGCGGGTGCCATGGGCGGCCGCCGCTTTCAGGCCGGGCAGGAGCTGCGCGAGCACCGCGTCCTCGTCGGCCGGATTCATTGGATTGACACCGCCGACCATCAGGACGAAATCCACTTCGAGCCCCAGGCCTTTCAGTCCGCCGACAAGCGCGCCGATGTCCCCGGGATCGGTTCCGGGAAAGAGCGGAACCTGCACGCAACCGAACAGGACGGGCGAGATTTCCAGCAATTCCCGGACACCTGCCACCACCAGCAGTTCGCCATCCGGATTCCGGGCAAAGTTTCCGTTTTCATCCGGTACGAGCGCACCGACAAAACGCAGGTGGGTGGGGACGATCCCGAGATTGACCGGGGATTTCAGAAGGATTTTTTCGGGCATGAGTGGATTTAAATGAGGAATACCAAGCGGGGAAAGTTCGAAGTATCACGAGCCGGATCTCAAGTCAAATGGCCGGGAACTCCTGAGATTTGCTCTAGACGCCAGGTGTTTTGGAGTGCGCGTTCTGCGGGAAGTCGAAGGTCAAGACGAGCGGTTCAATTCCCGTGTTCTCGATTTCCACCCCGCCGCGATTAAGTGCGGCCTGGGTGATGAAACCGATCTCAGGATAGAGTTCGCCAAGCTTCATATCCTGGTGATATCGCACTTCGAGTTTTCCAACCCGGCCGCGGCCGCGGTTCGTGTGGAACAGCGTGGGACACTCCGGGCAGAACTTGATCTTGCTGCCGGGCTCGATGATGAGGCGAAGAATTGAGGCCTTCTGGTCGCCGAGGAAATCACCGTACACGATCCACTTCGCATCAACGCCTTCGCCGACGAATACTTCGGCAGTGATTGCCGGGCGCGAATTCTTCTTCACGAAGTCCGGGTCTTGGTTGGCTGCGAAGTCGAAGGTATCAACCAGGAACTCCCAGTCTTCGTGTTTGTCCTTCGGATAGTCTTCTTCACGGCAGGCATAAAAGGCATCGGCTGCTCCGATGCGGCCATCAAGCGTTCGGTCCTCGGCGAGGAAATGCTCATCCATCGTGACGTGCAGCTCGTGCGTGCAAAGGTCGGTTGGCGAATGAAGAACACCGTTCGGCATCACAAAACCGTTATCAATGTGCATCATGGTGTGAGGAGATAGATGGCGGACTCCATTATACTCGCCTTGTCCCCAGCGCTTCATGCAGCCGAGAAAATCATCCTTCGTTACAAACGGATACAACCCCATGGCCGTGGTGTGATAATGCGACGAGTTAACTCCGGGGTTGTCGTAAGAATTGATGTCATACACTTCCCACTTTGCCCAGTGAAGGTGATGCGGAATCGGGTTCAGATTGTCGAACTTCTTGGACACAATCGGCCAGGTGACCTTGCCGAACAAGGATTTCGAAAAAGCCGTGACTTTCTCTCCCATAACGGCCTCTGGATTGGTCGCAATCAAATCTTGAAGTGAGATGACCTGCCCATTCCGCGTGAGGACGTGTGCTTCTCCTTCACGAAATGGTGCCTTTCCCGTGCGGGTATCGATGACGCCTGTCACAATGGGCACGGTGCAGCACATCCAAACTTCATCGAGACCCGTCCCGCCCATGTAGTCTGGGTAGTACGATTTCTCATCCAGGCGAAGGCGCTTCCCTGGCGAACAAAATGTTCTGCCTGCATAGCGGTGCAGTAGTTGCAGCACCCCGTCGTTCTGATTGAGGCAGTCATCGAGAATCGAATCCGATCCTCCATCGATTACATCGTGATGTGGGTACTCGTGTAGCTTATCCGCGAGAATTGAAGTCGAAGCAGGCATGGCAGATGGATTCTGAAGATTCGAAAATACAGTGGCAAGAGTCAATGGCCCCAACCCGCGGGGACTCGCCAAGTCAAGCGACCCGTCCAAAAAACCCGCCGGCCCATGGGCGGGCGGCGGGCTATTTGAAGATGGGCGACGGGTTGTGGAGGATTGGGGTAGTCTCAGAGCGCCTCGTCGACGGCAACCATGGCCTTGAGCACCTCGTTCCAGGTGCCTGCGCTCTCCAGAGTCTCGTTGGAGAACATGCAGCCGTCCCAGCAGATGTGCTTCATGCCGCGCTTGTCGGCATCCTTGAGCCAATAGGTCGCGCACTTGGCGATATCGAGTTTGCCGTTCGGATCGTTGGCCTGGCAATGGCGGCCGGTCTTGTCGTGGGAGCCGGTGCCGTGGACCGAGCCGTCGTTCTGCGCGACGTGGAAATCGAAGGTCCAGGGGCGCAGGGCGTCGGTGAGGGTCTTGTAGGCGGGCCAGAACTCCGCGTCGGTGTAGCCTTCCTTGAGGAGGGCGGCTTCGGGGGCGTTGTAGCCCATGAGGTAGAGGTAGGTGTGGGCGAGGTCGGCCTGGAAGCCGACGGTTTCCGGCATGCCGGTCGCTTCGAGGGTGTCGAGCATGGCCTTCCAGGAATGCATGCCGCCCCAGCAGATTTCGCCTTCGGCGGCGAGGCGCTCGCCGTGTTGCGCCGCGACCTTGCCGGCCTCGCGCCAGGTCTCGGCAATGAGCTTGGTGTTGCCGGCGGGATCAGCCGACCAGTCATGGACGCCGCCAGCGGAGTCGATGCGGATCAGGCCGTAGTCGCGGACGCCGTGGGCCTTGAGGATGTCGGCGATGCGACAGGCCTTCTCGACGGCGAGGACGAAGTTTTTCCGATCATCAGCGGACCCGAACGCGGAGCCACCAACGGTGCCCGGCCAGACCGGAGCGACGAGCGAGCCGACCTTCAGACCACGCGAGGCGATCTGATCGGCCATGGCCTTGATTGTGTCCTCGGAGGCATCCGGATCGGTGTGCGGGTGGAACATGAAAAGGTCCACGCCATCGAACTTGCGGCCGTTTACCTCGGCGGCAACGGTCAGTTCGAGCATACGGTCGAGCGTGATCGGAGGGTGGTCGGTTCCGGGCGCTTTCCCGACCAAGCCGGGCCACATGGCATTGTGCAGTTTCATAGGGAAGTTGAGAGTCGATGGTTGATCGTTGATAGTTAGAACGGTGGAAGTGATAAACCGCCATGCCATTCGAGCCAAGAGTGGTCGAAAGTGGCTTGGCGGTGCGCTGGGTTGGTGGAGAGCAGTTCGAGATGTTGATTGTTTCCTGCCGAGATGCGTTGGCCGATCTTGATCTCCATGGGTTTAGGTGGAGCACCCTTTATTTTTACAGCGCCGGATTCCACTTTTACCAGAGTATATCCAAAAACATCCTCGCCCTCGCGCGCGACGAGGGTGCGCGAGGGGTAGTCGTAGAACGAGCAAGACGACGTGAGGATGGCGCAGGCAAGCGGCAGGAAAACTCGGTTCATTTCTTGTAAGCGCCCATCGCCGGGGCATCGGGATTCACTTCCGGGCCGAAGTAGCGCAGGCACACCAGCGGCTCGGTGTCGGAGGTGCGGGTGGTCAGGTCTTGGACGATGCGGGGATGACTCATGGTCTTGGTTGCGGATGCCTTGATGTTAGAGAACGAAATTCCAGTCGACGGCGCTTTCGACCGACGCGCCGGAATCACCGGTGATAACGACTTTGCCGGGGCCGTCCGGACGGATCGAGACGACCTTGCCGAAGTCCGGTGGAACGGCGGCAACGGCCTGCGCGATACGCAGCGACACGGTCTCGTTCTTGCGGAATTCGCGGGTCGTCGGGATGCCCTTCGCCGCCAAGCGGTCTTCCCGTGACACGTCGACGCCGTCCGAGAAATGCGAGCAAACCTCTTCGATTCCAAGCCGCCCGAAGTGCGAGCCGTTCCACGGTGCGCCGTGGCGGCCGCCGTTGGAGATCCAAAACAAGGTTGCCGGGAAATCGGAAGGATTTTTCAGCGAGAACCAGACGTAGCCGTCGAAGGCCACCGCCGACCAGGCGAAGGGCTGCTCCGGCGTCGCGGGTTCGCTGACCATCATCACCAGGTCGTCGAATCCTTGTCGCGCCGGATAGCGGGTCAGATCGGTCGTGCCGCCATTCGCCAGCGGCACTGCACTCAGGTCAGAAAACTCACCCGACGGCTTCAGCGCGCCGTATTCGCGGTTCTCGGGATTTGAAAACTGTCCCGGATATACCGACGCCCAACGGAATGCCGAAACGCTGACCCGCGCCTCGCCTTCCCCGAGTCCGGAGAAGTCGAGAATCGGGTGGTTGCCATAGCTGTAGCGACCATTCACCCCGGAGATCCGGTGCTCGCAATAAACGGCCGTCTCACTTTCGCGCAGCAAGACAATTTTCTCCAGCCATCCCCCGCTGTCAGGATCGTCCATTCCGACGTGCAGCCGGTCGTCGCCGCCGGCTACGACTTTCCATTCGGCGTTCGCCGAGACCCCGTGCGGCGGCGCGTCTTTTTGACCGCCGAAGGGGAAGCACAGGAAGTCGCCGCGCAAGACACCCAACAGCCCGGGCAGAGCCGCGTCGGCCTCCTCCGCCGACCACGGTGCCAGCGCGTAGGGTGAAACCGTCCGCTCACCGAGCTTGAACTCGACCGGAGCCATATGCCCGCCACGGATCGTCAGCCACAATCTCACCCGATCATGGGAGAGACGCCAGCTCGGCTCGCCGTGGACAAAATCGTTCATGGGTTGCCCCGATTCAGAAAAAAACTCACCGAAACGGAAGCAAAATCACGATCATCGGGAAATTGGATCACCGCGGCTTTCCAGCCATCGGTCAAATTCCTCCGATCCACCTCTGCTTCAATCTGCTCCTTTGGGTCCCTCTCCGCAACAAGACCCCGCTTCCTCCCACCGAGCGCTTCCCGGGAGAATCACATCCTATGAATCCCACATCACGATAGCGTCACCGGATTTTCCAGATACTGTCTTGCAGATAGGCGAAAGGGGTGGTGTTTTGACGGGGCCACCTATGAAACTCCTCCGAGCCCTCCCCCGTGCCGCCCGGTTTCCCCCCCTTTCCGCTCTGTTCGTCCCAGCAGCCATCGCGGCAGTCACCACCCCTGTCGGTTACACCACCGGCTTCTACGATGCAGGCTACAACCTGGTGGGCTCCCCGATGAACGTCTCCGGAACCCCGGGATCCAGCACGCTGGTGCAAGACGTTTTCGCATCCGCTCCTCCCACCGGCTCAGTACTCTTTACCTTTATCACCGGCAGCTACGCCAGTTATACCTATGACGGGGTTGCGTGGCAAAATGGCGCCGGCAACAACGTCGGCCCCTTCGCGCTTGGCATGCAGTTTGGCGCGGTCCTTTACCTACCGCAGGCCTTTAGCATTGTCTATGCCGGCGAGATTTCCTGGGTCACGGGATTTGAATCCGATCCACCGGGCCCGCTTGTCAACATTCCGGTTGCTCCCCCCTATTCGAACGGAATCCATCTTCTCGCCAACATCAACCCGGTCAACGCCGTCGGCTTCGAGGCACTCATCGGCCGCAGTCCCATCGAAGGCGACGCCGTGCTCCAACTCGCCCCGTCCGGCGATCCACTGGTCAGCTCTTTCTCCGGCGGCATGTGGAGCAGCAATCCCAGCATCGGGGTGGGCGGGGCCGCCTTCTTCGACCTCAGCGGCAACGGCTTCAACGGCTTCACCCTGCCGACCGTCGTGCCCGAGCCAAGCTCCGGCATCTTGTCCATGGCCGGCATCCTGCTGCTGCTCACCAAGCGCCGCCGGGTCTGACGCCTTGCCTCCCGGCACGGATCGCGCTTGAGTGAATGCCATGGTTCACGTCATCGACCACCCCCTCGTCCAAGCCGAACTCACCGGCCTGCGTTGCCGGAACTGCCCGGGCCCGGAATTCCGCCAACGGCTGCGCCGGATCGCCTCGCTGATGGTCCCGGCGGTGACGGCCGGCTTTGAAACGCGCATCATCCCCTGCGAAACGCCGCTCGAGGTGACCAGCGGGGTCAAAGTCGCACGCAAGGTCATCCTCACGCCGATCCTGCGCGCCGGACTCGGATTCCTCGACGGCTTCTTCGACCTGCTGCCGGACGCCTCGATCGCCCACATCGGCCTCGCCCGGAACGAGGAAACCCTGCTGCCCGAGCCCTACTACATCAAAACCCCGCCCACCCTGGCCGAGAGCGAAGTCATCGTGATCGACCCGATGCTCGCCACCGGCGGATCGGCGGTCGAAGCGGTCCGACGGTTGGTCGACCTCGGCGCGACCCACCTCCGCCTCGCCTGCCTCGTCGCCGCGCCGGAAGGCATCGCCACCTTCGAGGCCGCCTGGCCGGAAATCCCGGTCTTCACCGCGGCGATCGACCGCTGTCTCAACGATCGCGGCTACATCCTGCCCGGCCTCGGCGATGCCGGCGACCGGCTCTTCGGCACGGCTTGAAGTTCCAAGTGAAGAAGTTCCAAGTGCCAAGCTAGGAAGTTCCAAGTTCGAAACAAGACCGGCGCGCGGAACTGCATCTCATTTCCCCCTTGGAACTTGGCCCTTTTCCCCTTGGCCCTTTTCCCCTTGGCACTTCTCCCGCTTGGCACTTCTCCCGCTTGGCACTTGGACCTTTCACACTTGGAACTTTCCTTGGCACTTGGAACTTTTCCCCCGTCGGCACTTTTTCCCCCTTGCCATCCCGCCACCCCGCCCCTAAAAGCCCCGCCCCGCCTCGTAAACATCCACTTTCCCATGTCCAAGCACAGCAGTCTCAAAGCAGCCGGTTCCGCCGCAGGCAAACGCTCCGTCATGAAGCGCTTCGAACGCGTCAAGCTCCTCAAGGAGCGCGGTCAGTGGAAGGAAGGTCGCAGCGCGATCGGCCTCCCCAAGACCAAGGGCGAGGACTGAAGCCGGGACCTCCCGTCTTTCCGCAGGCGCGCAGCTCCCGCAAGGGTCTGCGCCTTTTGCGTTTCTGGACCCCATCATCTCCGGCCCCGCTCCCATCCCACTCCTACCCGCTTCCCCGATGCCCGAAGGTATCCGATTGAACAAATACCTCGCCTCCTGTGGCGTCGGCTCGCGCCGCTCCTGCGACGCGCGGGTGCAGGAAGGCCACGTCGAAATCAACGGCAAGCCGATCCTCAACCCAGCCCATCGCGTCGAGCCCGGCGACTTCGTGAAGGTCGACGGCAAACGCGTGCTGGAGAAGGAGACCAACACCGTGATGTTCTTCAAGCCGCGCGGCTACGTCTGCTCGCGCGAGGACGAACTGGGGCGAGATACGATTTACACGATCCTCCCGCCCATCCTCCAGCACCTCCATCACGTCGGCCGACTCGACCGCGACTCGGAAGGCCTGCTCGTGCTCACCAACGACGGCGATCTTTCCCAGACGCTGATGCATCCGTCGAAGATGGTGGAGAAGGAGTATCTCGTCACCTCCAACCAGCCAGTCCTCAACGAGCACCTCGATCTCTTTCGCTCCGGCATCTTCGTCGAAAAGAACCGGATGCGCGCCAAGGCGGTGGATCGACTTTCGTCGCGGCGCTACCGGATCGTCCTCGAAACCGGCCTGAAACGGCAGATCCGCATGATGTTCCTGGCCCTCGGCTATCAGGTGCAGAAACTGGTCCGCGTCCGCATCGGCACCCTCGAACTCGACGACCTCCCGCTCGGCGGCTGGCGACCGCTCGATGCCAAGGAAATCGCCCGCCTCCAGGTCAATCCGAAGCCCAAGCCCGGGCGGCGCCCGGCCGTCAAGGCGGCCAAGAAAGTCGCCAAGAAGGCGACCCGGCAATCGGCCATTTCCGACCGCTCGAAACCGCCCGCGAAGGCCTCGCGCCGCGCCCCGGCCGACTCCCGTCCGCTATCCGCCCGGAAGACCGCGAAAAAGACGACCAAGCGGGCTCCGAAACGGAAATTTTGAGTCGCGCCCCGCGAAAGTCGCCGAGTAGCTTTCCGCACGCCCGCCAGCTTAGCCTCTGGCCGCGAACCCAAAGGCACCCATGAGCAACCCCATCGAAAGCCATCTCGTCGAAGACCGCATTTTCAAGCCCGGCAAGGAGTTCGCCGCCAAGGCGCGCATCTCCAGCATGGCCGAGTATAAGAAGCTGTGGCAGGAGTCGATCGACAAGCCGAAGAAGTTCTGGGCTCGCGAAGCCAGCGAACTCGTATGGCGCGAGCCTTGGAAAAAGGTGCTCGATTGGGATGCGCCGGACGCGAAATGGTTTGTCGGTGGCAAGCTCAACGTTTGTGAGAATTGCGTCGACCGCCACGCCGCAGGAACCCATCGCAACAAGGCGGCCATCATTTTCGAAGGCGAGCCCGGCGACCGCCAGGTGCTGACCTACGGCCAGCTCCATCGCGAGGTCTGCCGCTTCGCCAATGTGCTCCTTTCCAAAGGCGTCAAGTCCAAGGACCGCGTCCTCGTTTACATGCCGATGATCCCGGAGGCCGCGATCGCGATGCTCGCCTGCGCCCGCATCGGCGCGGTGCACTCGGTGGTCTTCGGCGGCTTCTCGTCGGAGTCGATCGTCGACCGCCTGGAAGACTCCGGCGCGACCCACGTGGTCACCGCCGACGGCGGCTGGCGGCGCGGCAAGATCGTCCCGCTCAAGGCGAACGTCGACGAGGCGCTGGAAAAATACCACGGCATCAAGTCGGTCGTCGTCTTCAAGCGCACCGGCCAGGAAATCCCGATGACCACCGGTCGCGACACCTGGTGGCACGACGAGACCGCCAAGGTCACCGCGAAGCACGAGGCCAAGGCCTTCGACTCGGAGCACCCGCTCTTCATCCTCTACACCTCGGGCTCGACCGGGAAGCCGAAGGGCATCCTCCACACCAGCGGCGGCTACCTCACCGGCACCTACGTGACCTGCAAGTACGTCTTCGACATGCGCGACGACGATGTCTACTGGTGCACCGCCGACGTCGGCTGGATCACCGGCCACAGCTACATCGTTTACGGCCCGCTGGCGATGGGCGTCACCCAGGTGATGTATGAAGGCGCGCCGAACCAGCCGGACTTCGGCCGCTTCTGGCAGATCATCGAGGAATACGGCGTCTCGATCTTCTACACCGCCCCCACCGCCATCCGCGCCTTCATCAAGGCCGGCGACCATTTCCCGAAAAAACACGACCTTTCCAGCCTCCGCCTGCTCGGTTCGGTCGGCGAGCCGATCAACCCGGAAGCCTGGATGTGGTATCACAACCTGATCGGCGGCGGCCGTTGCCCGATTGTCGACACTTGGTGGCAGACCGAAACCGGCGCGATCATGATCACGCCCCTGCCCGGCTGCACCCCGACCAAGCCGGGCACCGCGACACTGCCCTTCTTCGGCGTCGACGCGGCCATCCTCGACGAGTCTGGCAAAGAGTGTAAGCCGAACGAAGGCGGCCGCCTCGTGATCCGCAAGCCGTGGCCGTCGATGACCCGCGCGATCTACGGCGACAAGGCCCGCTACAAGAAAACCTACTGGTCCGACTACCCCGGGATGTATACCGCCGGTGATGGTGCACGGCGCGACAAGCAGGGGAATTTCTGGATCGTCGGCCGCCTCGACGATGTTCTCAACGTCTCCGGCCACCGCCTCGGCACCGCCGAAGTGGAGAGCGCCCTGGTCGGCCACCCGGCCGTCGCCGAGGCCGCGGTTGTCGGGCGCCCGGACGACCTGAAAGGCCAGGCCGTTGTCGCTTTCGTCACACTAAAGGGCGGGATCGAGGGCACGCCGGCCTTGCAGAAGGAGCTGCGCGAGCACGTCGGCAAGGTCATCGGCGCGATCGCCAAACCGGACGACCTTCATTTCGCCCCCGCCCTGCCGAAAACCCGCTCCGGAAAGATCATGCGCCGCCTGCTTAAGGAACTGGTCACCACCGGAAATGTCACCGGCAACACCACGACACTTGAAGATTTCACCGTCATCGCCAACCTTCAGCAAAGCATGGCGGCCTCCAAATAGCGCATGACGACCACCCGCTACATCTTCGCCCGTATCGTCCAGGCCTTCGGTGTCAATCGCCGGCAGCGCCGCATGGCCGAAGCCGCGAGCGAGATGCACCTGCTCCGCGAGGCCGAACAGGTGCTCGGGCAGTCGGTGTGGGAACGGGTCGAGGATGTCGAGGAGCTTGGCGTGGAATATTGGAACCTCCGCAAGCTCATCAAGGAGCGCGGCGAAATCCGGGAGAAGCTTTCGGAGGCGGAATTGATCCTGGCCGATGCCCACGAGCAGCGCTCCAACCTGCTCGGCGCGAAATCCGAACCCCAGCAGGAGCTGGAAGAGCATCGGATCGAACTGCTCACCGGATTGGAGAAACTGGCAAAGGAGCGGGATTCCGTGATCCAGCAGGCCCGGGAAATCCGGCGGATCTATGACGGCTTGAAAATGAAGCTCGAGGTCATGCAGCGCGAAGGCACCAGCGAAGCGATCGAGAAGACCCGGAGCCGCATGCTTGAGCTCAAGAACCGCTTCACCGAACTCAAGGTGGATCGCGACCGGGTGGCCGCCAGGATCGCCGAGGGCGATGCGGAGGTCGATGCGATCGACACCCAGCTCACCGAGGAACGCCGGAAGCACCGCGCCGAAGCCTCGGTTGCCTTCCAACAAATCGGGCAGGCCAACCGCGACATCTCCTCCCACAAGGCCCAACTCGGCCTGATCGACACGCAAATGCGGCAACTCTTCAGCGAGATCGGCCGCCACGTCAGCCGCAACGCCTTCATCAGCGACCAGTGCCGCAGCGCTGCGAAGGGCCACATCCCGATGATCGATGTGATGCGCGCCCTGCGGAAATCCGTGGCGATGAATCACCGGCTCGCGGGGATGTAGAACCTTCCCTACCCCAGTCGCTCCAGCAGCTTCTTGTGGATCCCGCCAAAGCCGCCGTTGCTGAGCACAGCGACCACGTCGCCCGGCTTGGCTTCCGCGACCACCGTCGCGACGATGTCGTCCACCGTGTGGATGTAGCGGCCATGCCCGCCGTGCCGCGCGATGTCCGCGGCGAGCTTGTCCGGATCGAGCCGGTCGTTCTCCGGGATCTTCTGCAAGTCGGTGATCTCTGAAATCACCGCTTGATCCGCAAGGGCCAGCGCCTCCGCGAGTTCGTTCTGGAAGACCGCGCGGCGGGTGGTGTTAGAGCGCGGCTCGAACAGGATCCACAGGCGGCTGTCCGGGTAGCGCTGCCGCAGGCTGCCGACCGCCAGCTTGATCGCGGTCGGGTGGTGCGCGAAGTCATCGATCACCTTCACCCCGCCCGCCTCGCCGCGGAGTTCTTGCCGCCTCGCCACGCCGTCGAAGCTTTCCAGCCCCGCGCGGATCTCGTCCGGGGAGAGACCGGCGAAGGACGCCGCTGCCACCGCCATCGCGGCGTTGCGGACATTGAATTCACCGGTCATCCGCAGCGAGTATCTTTCTCCGTCCAGCGTGAAGGAACTACGGTCCACCTCGTACTTCATTTCGGAGATCCGCATCTCGCAGCTTTCTCCGAAACCGACCGTCCGCACCGGGCACGGCGCATTGGCTGCCACGTCGAGGCAGTTCGGTTCATCACCGTTGATGATCGCCAGGCCGGTCCGCGGCACCACGTTGAGCAGGCGGCGGAAGGTCAGCTTGATCTCGTCGAGGTTCGCGTAGATGTCGGCGTGGTCGAACTCGATGTTGTTCACCACTGCGACTTCCGGCAGGTAGTGGAGGAACTTCGAGCGCTTGTCGAAGAAGGCCGTGTCGTATTCATCGCCTTCCAGCACGTTGAAGTCGGACTCCGTGAAATTCGCACCGCGCCCGAGGTTTTTCGGCAGCCCGCCGATCATCCAGCCGGGATCGCGCCCGGCGGACAGGAACAGCCACGCGAGCATCGCGCTGGTGGTCGTCTTGCCGTGGGTGCCGGACACCACGTAGTTCCGCTTCCCGCGCAGGAAGTGCTCTTTCATCACTTCCGGCAGGGACTGGTAGAGCAGCTTGCGGGACAGCGCGGCCTCGGCCTCTTCGTTGCCGCGGCTGATCGCGTTGCCGATGACGATGACATCCGCCCCGGCGGGCAAATTCTCCGCCCGGTAGCCTTCGGTGATCGTGATCCCCTCGCCGCGCAGGAAGTCCGACATCGGCGGATAAACGTTGTTGTCGGAACCGGTGACGGTGAAGCCCTTGCGCTTCATCGCAACGGCCACCGCGCCCATGGCCGTCCCGCAGACGCCGGTGAAATGGAAATGCTTTTGATCGGACATGTGGGTTCTATTCAGAACGTCGGCGCGGCAACAGTGGCGTTCTCGCGTTCTTCGGAACGGCGGCGCAGGATGCGGTCGGCGATCTCCCGGACCATCTCGGCGAGCAGCAGCCACAAATGGCTGCCCTGCCGGTAGTCGGCGGGAGCGATGTGCTTCACCCGTCCGGCATGGGCGGAGAGCTGGTAGCATTTGCGAAAACTGCGGCCGCTCGCGTCGTCGGGATTGTACACGGCGATCGCGTGCCCGCCGCTCTTGTTCATTAGCGTGAAGCACGGGACGTCGGTCGGGCCGTCGCCGACATACACGATGTTCTCGAAAGGCACCGGCCGCAGGTCCGAGGGCATGTGGTCGTTCACGTCCTGGTTGTGCTCCAGCATGCCCTTGTTGATGCGGAACAGGAACTGGGTCTTCGTCGTGTGCGAGATCGCCCGCTTTGGAAAACTGATGCAGCCCTGTGAATCCTCGCCGAACTCGCAGCCGAAGATCGCCTTCACCTTCGGGGCCAGCTTGCTGCCGTCGAGCAGCGCCTTGAGGCCGGAGGAAATGATGTAGAACTCGATCTTCACTCCCGCCAGCTCGTGGTCGTGGCCGAGACAGATGGCCGGCAGGGTGTCGAACATCTCAGCCACGCCGGGGAAGAAGGTCAGGCCCGCACCAAGCTGCTTGAGCCGGGCATTCGAGACCTGGTCCATCTGGAGGTAGTCGAGGATGCACTTCAAATAGGCCAACTCGCCGTCCCATTGATGTTCGGTGACCAGCGTGTTGCATTTCTTCCAGAACTGCGCCGGATCGATCCCGAATTCCGGGAAGAGCACGTCGTCCTGCATGTAGCGTGGACTGAGCGTCTGGTCGTAGTCAAAGACCAGCGCGATGGTGTTTTGGGGAGCGGCCATGGAGCGGCGCGAAGCGAAACAGCCGCCAACTCGCCCCGCAAGCGGAATCAAGGCTTGAGCAAATCCAACAACGCAGCGTCCAGCGTCGGATACCGGAACTTGAACCCGCTCTCCAACAGCGCCCGCGGCACCGCCCGCTGGCTGGCCAGCACCACGCCAGCGAACTCGCCCAGCAGCAACTTCAGAGCAAACGGCGGCGCGGGGAAGATTGCTGGCCGATGCACCGCCTTGGCCAGTTTCCGCGTGAAGTCGGCATTCCGCTCCGGCTCGGGCGCGGTTCCGTTAACCGGGCCGGCTAGATTTGCGTGGCCGATCCCGTGAAGCATCGACGCCGCCAAGTCGTCGACATGGATCCACGGCATCCACTGCCGCCCGGACCCCAGTCGTCCGCCGACACCGAGCCGGAACGGAATCATCATCTGCTTGAAGGCCTCCCCTTCCCGCCCGAGCACCACGCCGATCCGCCATTTCATCACCCGCAGGCCCAGCCCCGCCACCGCATCCGCCGATTTCTCCCAATCGCGGCACAGATCCGCCAAATAGCCGCTACCCGCCGTCGCGCCCTCTTCCAAAATCTCGTCGCCCCGGTCGCCATAAATCCCCACCGCCGAGGCATTCACCAGCACTCGCGGCCGCTCCGCCGCATGCAGGACTTCCAAGCCCGCCGCGATCCGCCGGGTCACGCCGATCCGGCTGTCGTGGAAAAGCACCCGCCGCTCCGCCGTCCAGCGACGATTCACCGGCTCGCCCGCCAGATTCACCAGCGCATCCAGCCCGCGGAGATCAGGGACGTCCGACCAGGCGCGCCACAATGGGATCCACTCCTCCGGCCCGCGCGCGCTGCGGCTGAATCCGCAGACCCGCCAGCCCGCCTTGGTCGCCTGCCGCGCCAACTCCCGCCCGATGAAACCGGACGCACCCACGATCCCCAAATTCCCGCTCATGATGGATGGATCATCCGGCCTTCCTAATTTCCCGCAACCGCTTTCCGGCTTTGACCTTTACTTGAATCCGGGGACCCCGTCTCATCCGCGCACGATGAGGGTCGCCGTTCTCCCCGCCATATTTGCCACCACCTTGCCGCTCGCCGGGCAGATTCCTGAGGTCCCCGTCGCCCCGGCTCCCGCCGCGGAGGCACCACCTGCCGCGGGTGCGCCCCTTCCGATCACCCCGGTGCCCCTCCCGGAAGGGATGCAGATGCTGCCCGGCAACACCGGCACCATCCCGGATATGCCGAAAAACGTGGCGATCCGAGACCTCGGCCCGTCCACCGCCTACGACGCCAAGACGAAGATCGCCACCTTCTCCGGCCCCTTCGAAGCCAGCACCGAGAACGGCATGAAGCTCCGCTCCGAGAAGGCCCGCTGGAATGGCACGGAGCAGAAATTCTACGTCGACGGCGCGGTGAAAATGACCACGGCCCAAGGGCTCGAAGTCTTCGCCGACCACGCCGTCGCCGATACCAAAGCGGAAACCATCACCCTCACCGGCGACGTCAGCGTTTACAACGGCAACCTCCTCCAGCGCGGCCAGGAAATGATCTACTACTGGGGCGAGGAAAGAGTCGATGCCTCCGGCCTTCGCGCCGGGGTGGACCCGATCATCTTGGAAGCCGGCCGCTTCACCGTCGAGCAACGCGACGGCAAGCAGGTTTACGTCGGCCAGGATGCCGGCGTCACCACCCACGATGTCGAGAACCCTGCCTTCTGGCTCCGGGCCTCGGAGACCACCGTCTATCCCGAGGACAAGGTCACCTTCAAGAACCTCCGCCTCTACGCCGGAGACACGCCGATCTTTTGGCTGCCCTATCTTTCCCAACCGCTCGATAGCGAACTCGGCTACCACTTCGTCCCCGGCGCGCGCTCGAACTGGGGTGCTTTCCTCCTCAACAGCTACGGCATCATGCTCGGCGGCAAGCCGAACCCCGAGACCGGCGAAAACGAGGACGCCTGGCTGCTCTCCCGCTGGCATTTCGACCTCCGCACCCGCCGCGGCGTCGGCACCGGGGTCGACCTGCTCGATACCCGCCAAGAGGACAATCCAAACCTCACCGGCCTCTCCGCCTACTACACCAACGACCTCAATCCCGACGTCAGCCGCACCGGCATCACCCGCGGCTTCGTCAACGAGGACCGCTACCGCATCGCCCTCCAGCACCGCATCCCGCTGGAGCTGGAAAAGGACGCCGAATGGCGCGTCGATGCCAACCTTAACGCTCTCAGCGACAACTACTACCTCGAGGACTTCAACCCCGACCTCTTCCGCGTCGACCCGAACCCGGACAACACCCTCGGCCTCTTCCGCCGCGACGATGGCACCCTTTTCAGCCTCTACGGTCGCTTCCGTCCGAACGAGTTTTATCGCTCTGACACCCGCTCACCGGAAATCGCCCTCGACTTCGCCCGGCGGCCGTTGTTCGACCTGCCCATCCTCCACGAAGGCTCGGTATCGCTGTCCTTCGTCGAGGAGGAAATCGGCAGCGCCTCGCTGTCCGCCATCCGCCCGCTGCTCACCCTGCCCGCCGGGGATCCGGCGGTGTCGCTGCTGCTCGCCCAGCTCCCCACCTACGAGCGCCAGCTCATCCAGGCCATCCGCTCGCTGCCACCCGGCAGCGCCGCCATACCCGGCCTCACCGAGCAGCTCTTCAGCCCCGGCTACAACCGCTTCCACACCTATCAGGAACTCTCGATGCCGACCAATATCGGCGGCTGGCTCAATCTGACCCCGGAACTCGGCATCGGCTACAGCCGCTACTCCGACGTCAGCGGCCCCTCGAAATCCATCGACCGAACCCACCTCCACGCCAGCATGGAGGCCTCGATGAAATTCTCCAAAGACCTCGGCGACGTGATCGACCGCCGCGTCGGGCTCGATGGCCTGCTGCATGTCATCCAGCCTTACGCCCGCTTTTCCTATATCTCGACCGACGACCTCGACCCGCTCTTCCCCGCCGTCGATCGCGAAACCTTCAGCACCCGCCCGCAACCGCTGGCCGTGCCAAGCTTCACCGCCATCGACAGCCTCCGCGACTGGAGCATCATCCGCCTCGGCATGCGGAACAAGCTCATCACCAAGCGCGACGGCCAAAGCTATGACTGGCTCTCGATGGACACCTACTTCGACGCCTTCATCACCGACCCCGACTACAACCGGAATTTCTCCAATCTTTACAACGACCTGAAGTGGAATCCGCTCCCCTGGTTCGGGATGAACTTGGAGACCCAATTCCCGGTCATCGACGACGGTTCCGGCTTCTCCGAAGTCGCCGCCCGCGCCCGCTTCATGCCGAACGAGAACCTCGAATTTTCCGTCGGCCACCGCGTCCTCGACAACCACCCCGTGCTGACCGATTCCCATCGCATCGACGTCCGCGCCTACGCCCGGCTCAGCGAGAACTGGGGCGTCGGGGCATTCCAGCTCTGGGAACTCGATGACGGCACTCTGGAAGTCCAGCAGTACACTGTCCACCGCGACTTCAACCACTGGGTCGCCTCGATGGGCATCACCCACCGCGACAATCTCTATCAGGATGAGTTTGGGGTCATCTTCAGCATCACCCTCAAGGATTTCCCCTCCGCCTCCCTGCCCTTCAAGCTCGACGCGCAGTGAGCCGGAGAAGTTCCAAGTAAGAAGTGCCAAGTGCCAAGTTAAGGCAGACTTCACCGACTTCACCGACTTCACCGACTCACCGACTTCACCGACTCACCGACTCACCGACTCACCGACTTCACCGGCCTTCCCATGTCCCCCTCCGATCTCCTCGCCGCACTTCACTTCCGCTACGCCACCAAGCAGTTCGATCCCGAACGCAAGATCGCGGATGAGACCTGGGAAGTGCTTGAGCAGGCGCTGGTGCTTGCGCCGTCGTCGTTCGGGCTCCAGCCTTGGAAATTCATTGTCATCAACGACCCCGATCTCCGCGCCCGCCTCCGGCAGCACTCGTGGAACCAGTCGCAAATCACCGATGCGGCCCGGCTGGTGGTCTTCACCACGCGGACGGACATGACCGAGCCTGATGTCGACCGTTTCATGAACCGCCTGGCCGCCGTGCAAGACCGCGATCCGGCAACGCTCGAAGGCTACCGCAACATCGTCTTGAGCTTCGCCGCCGCCATGAACCGCGAAGCACGCCACGCATGGAACGCGCGGCAGACCTACATCGCGCTCGGCCAATTCATGACCGCCGCCGCCATGGTCGGCGTCGATACCTGCCCGATCGAAGGCTTCGACCCCGCCGGCTACGATGAGGTGCTAGAGCTTTCCGGCAGCGGCTATACCGCTTCCGTAGCCTGCGCCGCCGGCTATCGGTCCGCTGGCGACAAATACGCCGCCACCCCAAAGGCGCGCTTCCCGCTCGAGGAGCTCATTGAGCACCGCTGATCCGTGGCTGCGGCATGACCAGCCACTACAGAATTCAGGGCATCCCCCTGACCTGCAAGCACTGCGGAAAAGATGAGTTTACCCGGCACGCGTCCAAGATCGACGGCTGGGTGGATCTCTTGTCCGGGCTGGTGAGCATCGAGAATGACCGCCGGGTGAACGTGTTCGCCTGCAATGCCTGCGGTTCTCTCCAATGGTTCCTGCCGCTCGCAACCGCCCTGCCGCTCGGGGCCGGCCAGGAAGTTTCGGAAGATGTCGCCTGCCTCGAATGTGGAACGATCATCTCGTGCGAAGATCCGGCTTGTCCGAGCTGCGGCTGGTCTTGGTCCACGCCACCCGCTTGAGCGCGACCGATCGCTCCACCCCACGCGATGACGGACTACCCGCCCCGTCAGCGAGTGCTAGTTTGCCCCCGCCATCAAGCCGGCCGTGGGTGGCCAGCGGATGTGCGAAAAAGGAACTGGTCAGGTCTCCTTGTCGAAAACCCCGGGCACCGGAGAATACCCCTCTCTCCGGTGCCCGTGGCATTTCCGGATCGGGGCAAAGCCGCGCCATATCACCAGTCCACGTTCTGGCCCCGCGTGTCAATGTGGGTGAAGCCCGAATAGCGCCCCACTCCGCCGCGGAACAAGCCGCGCGACCGCAGCGTGCGGGCGGTCTGCGCCACCGTCGAAGCCGCCACGGCGAACTTGACGTCCACCGCCACGTTCGCCTGATGCCAGGACCCGCTGCGGGCTCCGGCACAGCGGGCGTTGTAAGCCGGACAGCGGTAGGCGGAAACGATCTCCGTCACCGGTTGCTCCATCTCCTGGCAAAGCCGGTCGATCACCCTCAAGGTCGGCACCATCTGCCGCCACAAGGCTCGCGGCGGCAGCGTGTTCCACACCGTCCCGCGCTGCTTGGCATGGGCCTCGATCACCTGATGCACCGTCAGTCGCTGAAGCTTGAGACTACCGAGATAACCGGCATACACCTTGAGATTCGAACCTTGCCGCGCGACCCACTCGGCCGGCAGATCGGAAAGATCAGCCACCGCCGCACTGCCGCCACCGTTCACGATGACCCGGGGCGTGCCCGGTTTCTTCGAGAAAAACGCTGATGCGGGAAGAGAACTGCCGATCAGAGCGAGTGCCCCGGCTCCGAGGGTGCCGAGGGCACCGCGCCGGGATTGGAACGAAAGGTTGCCGGTTTCACCGGTGATACGGGACGAAAGCATGTCGTGAGTGTCGGGCTGGCTGGGAAGGCGGGGAGCAAGCTCCGTACCGCCGTGATGAGGATTGTCATCGCCCGGTTACCCCGAACGATTCGGCGGCTAGGAAAGCAAGCTCCCCCACCCCGGCAAGGAATTTCAGCCACATTCGCTAACCGTTAGGGGATTCCGCGAAAGATTCGCCTTCTCCCGCTTGCACCCGCCCCGAACTCCCTCTCGACAGAAAGCGCCCCTCGCCCCAAACTCCCCACACTCATGCGTCTCTTCGACCGCTACATCGGCCGCCAAGTCCTCGTCGGAACGCTTTTCGCCATCGTCCTCCTCAGCACCATCCTGGTGATGGGCACCCTGTTCCAGAAGATCCGCCCGCTGCTGGTGGACTTCGGCGCCCCGCCCTCGATCATCGGCGAGTTCGTCCTCAGCGTGATCCCCTTTTCGCTGATCTACACGATCCCCTGGGCCTTCCTCTCGGCCGTCCTGCTGGTCTTCGGCAGGATGTCCTCGGACCATGAGCTCACCGGCTTCCGCGTCGCCGGCATCAGCCTGACCCGCATCGCCGCCCCGGTCTTCGTGATCGGTGCCGCCCTTTCCGCCCTCTGCCTCTGGCTCAATGTGGAAGTTGCCCCGCGCTCCAGCCAGGGAGCCGACCAGATCGCCATCAAGGCCTTCTTCAAGGATCCCCGCAGCATGCTCAGCGCCGCCGCTGAACAGGACGGCCTCGAACGGCTCGAAGACAGCCTCAAGGACGTTCGCGCCTACATCGAGAAATCCGACGGGTCCACCATGCAGGGGATGCACCTCTTCAAGATCCACGACAGCAGCCAGCCGGCGGCCGCCGACATCTACGTCCACGCCATGCGCGCCGAGGCGGTGATCGATGACGACAAGCGCGAGTTCCGCTTCCACCTCTACGACGCGATGTTCGAGACCACCGATGAAAAGGGAATCCCCCAGTTCGTCCAGTCCAGCGAGGCGGTGCCTCTGGTCCTGCCCTTCGAGTTCGCCCTCCGCAAGGAACGCCCCGCTTCAAAAACCAACCAGGAGATCCGCGACCTCATCGCCGAAAACCCGCACTGGCCCGCGAAATACCGCATCGGCCGCTACTGGGCGGAAATCCAGCGCCGCTACGCCTCCTCGTTTGCCTGCCTCGCCTTCGCCTTCATCGGCATTCCCCTCGGCATCAAGACCCGCCGCAAGGACACCTCGACCGGCCTGATCCTCAGCCTGCTGATCGGGGCCGCCTATTTCGTCTGCGGCATGATGGGCGGCAGCACGGAAAGAGGCGTCCTCATCGCCACCTGGGCGCCCAATGTGGCCTGCGTGCTCCTCGGCCTCTACCTGCTCCGCCGCGCCCGCTTCCGCTGAATCCCGGGACCCTGCCATGAGTTCCCATTTCCAACCCCGCCGAATCCTCCGACGACTCGGCGGGTTCTTCCGGGAAGGAAAACTCGATCCCCTGCCCATCGCCGGCGTCCTGCGCCGCTACAGCCGCGAGAAATTCCGCGCCGATGGCAAAGCCGCGCTCAATGTCTCGATGCTCGATATCCCGCAGGGCATCGCCTACGCCGCCATCGCCGAGCTGCCCATCGTCTTCGGCATCGCCTGCTCGGCCACCGCCTCGATCATCGCGCCCTTCTTCGCCGGCTCGCGCCACACCATCCTCGGGCCGACGAATGCCACCGCTTTCATGCTCTTCGGCTTTTTCGCGATGCAGCCCGGCCTCGCCGCACGCGAAATCCAACTCGTCCCGCTGCTCGTCCTGATGGTCGGCCTCTTCTGCCTCGTCGGGGCCCTGCTCCGCGTCGCCGACCTCCTCCAATACATCTCCCGCTCGGTCCTCGTCGGCTACGTCTCCGGTGCCGCCGTGCTAATCATGACCAATCAGTTCAAACACCTCCTCGGCATCGCCGGCGAGGTGGACGAACTCCGCCCCAGCACCTTCATCGGCCTCGTCGAGGCCCTGATCCGTGCCCTGCCCTCCGCCTCCTGGGCACCGCTGCTGATCGGCACGGTCGCTTTCACCGCGTTCCACTTCATGAAGAAATGGAAACCGCGCTGGCCCAATCTCGCACTGGTCCTGATCGCCGTCTCCGCGGTCTTCGGCACCCTGATCCTTCAGGGTAACAGCTCCTTCGCCGGCGTCGCACGCTTCAGCACTTTCACCCCGCAGGACCTCATCCCGTCATTCCCCTCCCTCGCCCGCGAGGGCATTTTCGAGGACATCTCGGCACTCTTCGGCGTCGCGCTCGCCATCGCCTTCCTCGCCTGCTTGGAAAACACGCTGATGGCGAAAACCATCGCCTCCCGCTCCGGCGACCGCTGCGATGTGAACCAGGACATGTTCGCCGTCGGCGCGGCGAACGTCGCCTCGGCCATCGCCGGCGGCATGCCCGCCTCCGGCTCCTTGCTCCGCTCGTCGCTCAACTTCACCTCCGGTGCCATCACCCGGATGTCCTCGGTGTATTCCGGCACCATCGTCCTGTCTGTCGCCCTGCTCATCGCCTGGCTTCCAAAATTCGGCGTCGACCTCATCGGCCACGTCCCCAAATCCGCCCTCGCCGCCCTCGTCATCGCCATCGCCCTCGCCCTGATCAGCCGCTACAACATCCGCGTCTGCCTGCGTTCGACGCCGGACGACGCCGCGGTGCTGATCACCACGTTCTTCGCCACACTGATCGCTCCGCTCGATGTCGCCATCTTCATCGGCGTCGCCCTCTCCATCACCCTCTTCCTCCGCAAAGCCAGCCGCCCCCATCTCGTCGAATACGAGTTCAGCGACGCCGGTGAACTCCGCCAGATGGGCGAAAAACGCCAGCGGCCCAATCCCGCGATCTCGATCGTCCACGTCGAAGGCGACCTCTTCTTTGGCGCCGCGGAACTCTTCCGCACCCAGATCCAGCGCACCGCCGCCGATCCCTCCCTGAGCATCCTCATCCTCCGCCTCAAGAACGCCCGCCACCTCGACGCCACCTCGGTGCTCGCCCTCGATGACCTGATCAAGTTCATGCGCGCCAACGACCGCCACGTATTGATCTCCGGCGCCACCCGCGACGTCTACCGCGTCCTCAAGAACTCCGGCGTCCTCGAAACCATCCAGCACGGCGCTGACCGCAAGAAGGGCGAAAGCAACATCTTCCTCAATCGCCCCAGCAACCCCAACCTCTCCACCCGCGGCGCCCTCAAGCGAGCCCAGCAACTCCTCGGCGGCGAAAAAGCCGAAGTCCGCATCTTCTACGATCCGACGAAGAAGTAAGGCCATGGAATCAAAGATCGCAGATGGCAGATGGTGGATCGAAAATCACCTCGGCTCAGAAGGGAGCGCCGATCTTTAGTCGGCTTGGACGGTCCGACGCCCAAGGGAAGCAAATGAATCGTAACAGGTGCCCCGTCGCCTCAGCATTACCAGCCCCCCAATTCCATAATCTCCCAATTCCTCAATACCCTGATTCCCCAATGAAACCCATCATCTTCCTCGCCTGCCTATCCATCGCTCATGCGCAGACCATGCCCCTCATCCTCCAGACCATGGACGGGGCCATCGCCGCGAAGGAGATCGCCGGCACCGTCACGCTGGTCGCCGGTCCGGACGAAATCCTCCACCTCGCCGCCAACGGCGACGCCGACCTCGAAAAGAAGATCCCGATGAAGATCGACTCGATCTTCTGGATCGCCTCGATGACCAAGCCCGTCACCGGCACCGCCGTGATGATGCTGCAAGATGCCGGCAAGCTCTCCGTCGATGATCCCGTTTCAAAATACCTCCCCGGGTTCAAAGGACTCAAGGATGCCGCCGGCAAGGAAGTCGTCGTCACCCTCAAGCAATGCCTCACCCACAGCTCCGGCTTGAGCGAGGTGACTCCGCAGGAATCCGGCAGCATCAAGACCTTGAACGACCTGATGCCACTGATCCTCGCAAAGCCCGTCCAGTTCAAGCCCGGCTCCAAATGGCAGTATTGCCAGACCGGAATCAACACCGCCGCCCGGGTCGTGGAAGTGGTCTCCGGCCAGGACTTCGCGACCTTCCTCGACCAGCAACTTTTCGCCCCGCTCGGCATGAAGGACACCACCTTCTACCCGACCGACGAGCAGGCCCGGCGGATCGCCGTGTCCTACGCCCGGACCGCCGCCGGAGAGCTTGAGAAGTCCGGCCTGATGTTCCTCGGCAACGCGCCGGTCACCAGCCGCGAACGCTACCCGCGGGCCAACGGCGGACTGTTCTCCACCGCCGCCGACTACGCGAAGTTCGCCCGGATGATCCTCCGCGGCGGCGAGTTTGATGGAAAACGTTATCTCTCGGAAAAGTCCGTCCAACAAATGACCACCGTCCAGAGCGGCGACCTCGTCACCGGCTTCACCCCCGGCAACGGCTGGGGCCTCGGCTGGTGCGTCGTCCGCGAACCCCAAAACGTCACCGTCACCCTCTCGCCCGGCACCTACGGCCACGGTGGAGCCTACGGCACCCAGGTGTGGATCGACCCCGTGAAGAAACGCGTCCATCTGCTGATGGTCCAGCGGGCGAACTTCCCCAACTCCGACGGCTCTGAAGTCCGCCGTATCTTCCATGATGCGGCCTCGCGTTGAAAGTTGTTAGAACCACGTATCTGATCGCACATGATCCGAGCCGTCCGACTCCACCTTCTCCTGCTGCTTGCCGGTCTCGCCGTCGTCCGCGCGGAGCCGGTGAAAATCCTGCCGATCGGTGACTCGATCACCGAGGGCGGCGGCCAGCTTTGCTATCGACCCGGTCTTGCGAAGCTGCTGAAGGATGCGGGCCACGACGTCACCTTCGTCGGCCCCAAGGAAGCGCCCGCCGGCCTCCGCCACGGCGGCTATGGCGGAAAGAATGCCGAACAGATCGCGGAACTCTACACCGGCTTCCATGCCGCCACGCCCGCCGACATTGTGCTGATCCACGCCGGCCACAATCACTTCGCGGAAGAGAAACCGGTCCCCGGCATCCTCCTCGCCACTGAGTCGATGATCGCCAACGCCCGCAAGGCCAACCCCAAGGTCACCATCCTCCTCGCCCAGGTCATCACCAGCGGCAAGCTGCCGAAATACAGTTATCTTCCCGAGCTGAACCAACAACTCGCCAAACTCGCCACCAAACTCCATCGACCGGATCAACGCGTCATCCTCGTCGACCAGGCCACCGGCTTCGATTGGAGGACCGATGCCGTCGCCGACCTCGTCCACCCGAACGCACAAGGTGCCGCCAGGATGGCCGCCCGCTGGTTCCAGGCCCTCATGCCATTGCTGCCGGCCCAACACGATACCCGCCGCGGATGAAGGTCACCACCACGCTCGCCTCCTGCCGCACGCCCGATGGCGCCCTGATGGTGCTCCAGGAGCACGACGGCCAGCACTATCTCAAGATCGGCGGCGTGCCGCTCATGAGCACCACCGCGTCCTACTCGGAGCAGCACATGGCGGAGCTCGCCTGCTCAACCCTCCCCGCAAAACCGCGCATCCTCATCGGCGGCCTCGGCTTCGGCTTCACCCTGCGCCGCGTGCTCGAGCTCTCGCCGCCCGACGCCATCGTCGATGTCGCCGAGTTGCTCCCCGAGATCGTCGCCTGGAACCGCGAGTTCCTCCAGTCCGTGAACGGCGGCCCGCTCGATGACCCCCGCGTTCGCATCCATGTCCGCGACGTCGCCGAACTCATCGACCGCTGCGGCCAGGACCGCTACCACGCCATCCTGTTGGACGTCGACAACAGCCCCGACCCGCTCGTCCAGCAGGGCAATGCGCGCCTTTACAACCGCAGCGGCCTCACCCGCACCAAGTCCGCCCTCCACCCGCAAGGCCGCGTCGTTTTCTGGTCCGCCAACCGCGACAAGCACTTCGCCGAATCCCTCGGCCGCGTCTTCAAGCAGGTCGAGTGCGTCGGAGCCAAAGCCTACCCGCAGGCGAAGAAGATCACCCACACGCTCTTCGTCGCCGACCGGGACTGAGCGGACCAAGAGGGGACCGGGCGGCTCGCCCGGTTTCCCTCCCAACTAGGCTTCCATGCGGGCGAGCCGCCCGCACCCCTCTTGACAGGATTGACCCGCGTTCCGCTTTCCGGGAAAACCACGCCATGAAATGCACCAGTTGCAGCGGGAGGCTCGATGGCACGATGACCTTTTGCCCCTTCTGCGGGGTCCGCCAGGACGTGAACCTGCGGCAGATCCATTTCCGCGATCTCGGTAGCGATGCCTCCCTGCCCTGCCCGCACTGCACAACCCCGCTCGACGTGATCGAATTCGACGGCGACCTGAATGTCCGCATCGAACGCTGCACCACCTGCTTCGGCATGTTCTTCAATCCCGGCGAATTGGAAACGCTGCTCGACACCCAAACCAACCCGCTCGTCTGGCTTGACCCGGCGCACCTCGAACAACTCAAGCTCGACGCCCCGCAGGAAGAGACGCTCGCCTACCGCAAGTGCCCGAAGTGCGCCGAGTGGATGAGCCGCGTCAACTTCGGCGGCCGCAGCGGCGTGGTCATCGACCGCTGCGGTGCCCACGGCGTCTGGCTGGAAGGCAGCGAACTCCGCCGCCTGACCGAGTGGTGGCGTGCCGGCGGCAAACTGATCTACCAGAAGAACGAAGCCACGCGGACCAAGCGGATCTACGACACCAAGCCCGAGCTGAAGCGGTCCCCGACTTTCGTGAGCATGGACAACACGCAGACGGCCTTCGGCGGAACCTCGACCGGCCCGGAAGACGTCGCCGATGCCCTGAAACTGACTTTCTCCGCGATCGTCTGGATCCTGTCGTGGCTCTAGCGAGATGACCTCACCGCGCGACCTTCACCTCCGCGGCACCTCGGCATAGCCGACCAGCGACCCGGAGGCTTTGATCGCGGCCAGCGCCCCCGACAAAGGCAGGACCCGCGACGTTACCCCGTCGGAAATCGTCACCGTCGATTCCTTCTCCCCCGCCGGCTGTGCATAGCCGGTGACCACGCAGGGCCGCTGGTCGATGAACCACACCGGCAGCGACTCCCGGGCTCCGATCTGATAACTGTTGAGCGCCAGCTTCGCGATATGGACCAGCCCGCGCAAATCGCGGCCCTCGAGTTTCGGGTCGATCACACTCATCGCCTTCATCCCGGCGTCGGTCTTTTTGGTGACGACTGCAAAGTCGATGCTTGGAAATGCCTTCATCCAGGCCTCCGGCCCGGTCTCTCCCTCCGCCAGCACCGCGATCGGTTTCAGACACTTCGCCAAATGCCCGCGTTGTTTCTCGCCAAGCCGGATCTCCAGCGACTCCGGCAGTTGATCGAGCCGCAGCGGCATCTTCTCCGATGGCACGGCCTCGCCGAGCGACACCAGATGATAGCTCGAGAAATATCGTTTTTTGATCTTTGAAGCACCGCGCTTCGATTCGGTCAGCATCCTCGCCGCCAAGCCTGCCGCGCCAGCCACACGGACCGTCCCGGTCGTCGGGTCGTGGAAGTGATAGCGCCCGTTCCCATGCGCCAGCAGCAACACGTTGTGCGGCATCCCGAGCTCACCATAGACCCGCAGCGAAGCAAACTGCCCGCGATCCAGCGCTCCCTGCAATTCTCCCGTTACCAACCTCTCCGCCTGCTTGAGCAAGGTCTTCCGGTCCAGGTCCTCGTAGTAGATTTTCACCTCCTTCGACGGGATCCCGAACAGCTCGAAAAAGATCTCCTTGTCGAAGGCCCGCCGCATCTGGAAATCCCCGCTCCGCAACCCGTAAACCCCAGTGATGAAAGCCCGCGAATCCTGCGACTCATCCGCCACGTTGATCCCGCTGACGAAGGTCAAGGCCGGGACGTTGGCATAGAACGCACAACCCACCACTGCCTGTCGCGCACCGGGTAAAGAAAGGACATGTCGGTGAAACAGACGGGCCTTCGCATCCGGCAACACCCCCGGCAACTGGCTGTGGACCGCGGAAACGAGCGCGATCCAGATCATCACGGGCCCGGCCACCCATCGAACCCGCCGGGATGGAACCTTCCGTTTCCGACTCAACTGGAGATTCATCACCGATTTCACCATTCCGAGCTCACATTCAGCCCGATCCCATGTCACCCGGCAAGGATTTCACTCCTGAACTCGAAAGAGGCACGAAGCCGTCGGCGGCTCTGGACCATGAAGCGGGGCACTTACTTCACTGCCCACCGCAGCTTCGCCGGACTGCTGCGCGGATTGCTCCTTCGTTCCTCGGGCCCCGCGACGATCACCCCGTCACTGACCTCCGCCCAAGTCCCGTCGCGTTGACCCTGCTGAAAAGCCCGCTTCACCCGCCGGTCCTCGCCGGAATGAAAGGTCAGCACCGCGACCCGGCCGCCCGGCTTGAGGCAGCCTGGCAGCATCCGCAGAAAGGCATCCAGCGACGAAAACTCCTCGTTCACCGCGATCCGCAGCGCCTGGAACACCCGCCGCACCGCGAGCTCCGAGCGATCCGGATCGAGCCGCGCCACCTCCGGCATTGAGCGGATCGCCGCGACCAGATCCCGCGTCCCGGACAAGCGCTTGCCCGCCAGCACCGCCGCGATCTCCTCCGCCAACGGTTCGTCCGAACAATCGCGCAGCACCTCCGCCAACTTCTCCCGCTTCACCTTCGCCAGCCACTCGCCGGCCGGGATCCCGCGGCCGGGATTCATTCGCATGTCGAGCGGCCCCGCGGTCTTGAAGGAAAAGCCGCGCGACGGGTCGTCAAACTGCATCGAGGAACAACCGAGGTCCGCGAAGATGAAATCCACCGCCTCAAGCCCGAGCCCGTCGAGCACCTTGCGGATCCCGGCGTAGTTCGATCTGACCGCGACAAAACTCTCCTCGCCAAACCCCAGCGCCCTCAGCCGGGCCTCCGTCTTCGGCTGCTCGATCGGATCGACATCCAGCCCGATCAGCCGGCCACCCGGCGCGATCCGCCCCAGGATCTCCCGTGCGTGGCCGCCGTAGCCCAGGGTGGCATCGATCCCCACCTGCCCCGGCGAAAGACACAGTGCCTCGAGGCACTCGGCCACCAGGATCGGTACGTGCATCCCCGCCGGCGTCTTGCCCGACTCCAGCACTTTGCCGACCGTCGCGGCGAAGCGCTCGGGATCCAGTTCCTTGTATTTCTCCCCGAAGCGCCGCGGATTCTTCCCTGCATAGCGTTTCCGGCGCGGCGGCCGCGGCGTTTCGTCCATGGCGCGAGGCTAGAATGCCAGGCCCAGATCCGGCGAACGCGAAATCAAATCTCGTGATCCGGATCTTCGTGGCTCCGACGATCCGAAAGGTCTGCCGGGAAAATCCACTCGCCCCCCGCTGCCGAGGCGATAAGACTGCCAGCCATGAAAAGGGCCCTAACTCCGGCGATCTTTACGCTCGCTGCCTTCGCCTTCACTGGACTCGGTCTCTCCCGGGCTGACGCTGACGAGGCATCGTGGGACTACTACTGCTGGAAGAGCCCTGCCTTGAACACCTGGAATAACGCCTGGCCCGAGTCCTTCGATGGAGCGATCAGGAACCCCCAGATCCACCATGAGATTGACGAGCACGGCGAGGGAGTCGTCTGGAGAATGGCCCACTGGTTGGTCGTCCACAATCCGCCGCATCAACGCGACCGGGTGGAACTCTCCGCAAACTTCGAGTTCCGGGCGACCGCCCACCTGGTAGTCGTCCGCGAGTTCTGGACCTACCGGCCGGACGACAAGGGAAAGTTGCGGAAGGCGGAGTGGGTGCGGCGCACCGTTGCCCACATCACGGCAGGCGGATCGCGGGAAGAAGACCCCGCCATCCGAGCTTCAGCCACTCGGGATCCCCGTTCGAAGTCCGGGTTCAAGCGTTCCCTTTTTGATTCCGAGGCCCGGTCCAATCACGCCGGGGCCCACCAGATTGTCTGGAAAGGCAAAACCCTCGGATGGATCGCCGTGAGCTGGACCGCCCGGGATGCGTGGCTGAGAACCAACACCTGGTGGCTCAAATCGGGAGAGGATGACAACTTGGCGAAACTCACCACGAAGATCCCCCCGAAGCCGGATTACGGCGGCCACAACCTGAGCTGGAACTTCGTGGTGCGGAAATCGGCCGAAGGGATCGAACACGACCTCGGCTCACCCTCCGAGCGGCCGGATTTCAAGCTCCCGCCGATGGATGAGGCTCGGTGAGCGGATCGCCCCACCCAAAGCCCCCGTTTGACAGCAAGCGGATGCCCCCTATTTTCGCGGAATCCCGATGGGCCAACCACACGACCTCGACCCCTCCTTCCGCTCCCATGCTCCCGGCTACTGGCCGGCGGAAGCCATGACCGACTGGCACGACGCCACCTGGCAGTTGAAGAACCGCGTCTCCTCGCTATCGGCGCTCGAAGCCCGGCTCCGGCTAACCGATGAGGAACGCGCCGGCGTCCTGCTCGCCGGCAACAAGCTGGCGATGTCGATCACGCCGCACTTCTTCAACCTGATCGACCGCGACGACCCCGAGTGCCCGATCCGCCGTCAGGTGATCCCGCGGATCGAGGAGGGCTGGGACGCGCCGGAGGAAATGGCCGACCCCTGCGGCGAGGATTCCCACATGCCGGTCCCCGGGCTGGTCCACCGATACCCGGACCGCGTGCTGTTCCTGGTCACCGACCGCTGCGCCTCCTACTGCCGCTACTGCACCCGCTCGCGGGTCGTCTCCGGCGTCGGTGAGCAGCACCTCGAAACCCAGTGGGAGCCCGCCTTCCGCTATCTGGAGCAGCACACGGAGATCCGCGACGTCCTGCTTTCCGGCGGCGATCCCCTGCTCTTTTCCGACGCCAAGCTGGAGAAAATCCTCAGCCGCCTGCGCACCATCCCGCACATCCAGTTCCTGCGGATCGGCTCGCGGATCCCGATCTTCCTGCCGCAGCGGATCACGCCGGAGCTGTGCACGATGCTGAAAAAGTATCATCCGCTGTTCATTTCCATCCACAGCAACCACCCGCGCGAACTGACATTGGAAGTGAAAGAGGGCCTTGAACGCCTCGCCGACGCCGGCATTCCACTCGGCAACCAGAGCGTGATTCTGAAAGGCGTCAATGACTCGGTGGAAGTCCAGCAAGCGCTGGTCCACAAGCTCCTGATGTGCCGCGTCCGGCCGTACTACCTCTACCAGTGCGACATGATTCGCGGTTCCTCGCACCTGCGGACTCCGGTCTCGCGCGGCATTGAAATCATCGAGGGCCTCCGCGGCCACACCACCGGCTACGCCATCCCGCAGTTCGTGATCGATGGCCCGGGCGGCGGCGGCAAGATCCCGATCAACCCGAACTACGTCGTCCACCGTGACCACCAGAAGACCGTGCTGCGGAACTACGAAGGCGAGATCTTCGAATACCCCGAGCCCACCCTGATCCCCGCGCTGGAACTGGAACGCCTCCGCGACAAGGCCGGCGTTTCCTGCGGCACGTGAGCCACAAAAGCCCGCCATTGCGAAGGCCCGGGATTTCCGGTAACTTCCCGCCATGAGCGAAAAGGCCATTGCCGAGATCGATCCGGAGCAGCAGGACGCCGCCCCGGAACTCGTGGCGCGCGCCGAGGCCTTGGTGCGAAAATTTCCCGAATGCTTCTGGTTTTGGCATCCCGAGGCAACGATCCGCACGGTCGAAGACGTTCGACTCGTCATTCGACGGCTGAGGGAAAACGGTAGGCGAGAAGCGTGGAACGAAGCACAAGCTCTTGTCCGATGCCTCTAACTCCGTTCCAGAATAAGGTTCTCCAGATCATCCGCGGCAACCGGTCGGAGGCCAGCCATTTTGCCGGGGGACTAGTGCTCAACGCGGGTGATTCTTCGGCCCGCTACTCAAACGATTTCGATCTGTTCCATGACGCCGTCGAAGACCTTTCCCGGTCGAGCAATGAGGATGTCGCTTCCATGGAGAAGGCGGGATTCCAAGTTGAGAAGTTGAACGAGCATGGTGCTTGGGACGAAGAGAGATCGTTTCGAAAGGCCATCGTCCGGAGCAATGGCGACGAACTCGCCATCGACTGGGCACACGACTCCGCATGGCGTTTTTTCCCGATCATTGAGGATCCGCTCCTTGGCTGGCGGCTCCACCTGTTCGACATGGCGACCAACAAGGCGCTGGCCCTTTCCGCACGTACCGAAACCCGAGACTACATCGACATCGTCGAATTGGGCGAGAAATACACCCTAGAAGCCATCATCTGGGCGGCTTGCGGGAAGGATGGCGGATTCACCCCGCACTTCCTCCTCGACTACATGCGTCGCTTCGCCCGCATCTCCCCCGGAACCTTGAACGAAATCAAAGCCCGCGACCTCGACCCCATCGACCTCAAGCACCGCTGGACCGAGATGCATGTCCGGGCCGGGGAGGAAATCAACCGCATCGCCGACAGCATGCCCGAGCTGCCGATCGGCATCGCGTTCATCGGCAGTGACGGCGAGCCCGGCTGGATCGGCGATGATCCGACGCTGGTCCCGCACCGGCCGACCTACAAGGGCTGCTGGCCGGTGATCCACGGGATTCACGTGGATTGAAGTCGTTCTCCCCGTGACCCTCCGGCACTTTCACTGATCCGGTTTCCCCGCCTTCTTCTTTCCCTTCTTTTTCCCTGCGCCCTTGCCCTTGGCGGGACCGGAGTCCGTGGCGCTGGGCGGGGCTTGCTCGGCGCTCCACTTGTCCCACATCGCCTGCAGCTCCTTCACTTTCTCGGGTTGACTTGCTGCGAGGTCCTTCGATTCACCGATGTCGGTGGCGAGGTCGTAGAGTTCGGGTTGGCCGCTGCCGCCTTTGGACACGACGAGCTTCATGTCCCCGTCGCGGATTGCCCATTGCGGGCCGAAGCGCCAGTAAAGGGTGGTGTGCGGGCGCGCGGTTTTGGCGCCTGTTAGATAGGGCATCAGATCGACGCCATCGAGCTGCCACGACGCCTCGGGCTTTCCTCCGGCGGCGATGATGGCGGTGGGGAGGACGTCGAGATTCATGACCGGGAGATCGTAGGTTTTACCGGCCGGGATCTTGCCCTTCCACTGGGCGATGTAAGGGACGCGCGGCCCTCCTTCGAACGTGGTCATCTTGAAACCCCGGAGCGGACCGTTTTTCGAGGTCGTGCTCGCGGTGGGGCCGCCGTTGTCGGCGATGAAGAACACCAGCGTGTTCTCTTCCTGACCGAGCTCGCGGATCTTTCCCATCACCCGGCCGATCGCGTCGTCCATTCCGGCCATCATCGCGGCAAACATCTGGCGCTTCTCGTCGGTGATGCTGGGGAAACGCTCGAGGTACTTCTTCGGGGCTTGCAGCGGCGCGTGCTGGGCGTTGAACGGGAGATAGAGGAACCACGGCTTGTCCTTGTTCTTCCCGATCCAGTCGACCGCGCGCCCGGCGTAGGCATCGGTGGTGTAGAAATCCGGGTCCTTCACGGCCTGCACCTCGTTGGATATCCGCGAATCGATGAAGGCGGTCGGATGGAAAAACGGCGTGTTGTTGAGGGTGCCGAAGAATTCGTCGAAGCCGCGTCGGGTCGGGCGGTTCTCCGGCTGGCTGCCGAGGTGCCATTTGCCCACGGCGGCGGTGGCGTAGCCGAGTGCTTTCAGCCGCGTCGCCAGCGTCGTCTGGTCACTGCGGAGACCGACAACATTGGCGACCGAGTTGAACTCATGGCCGAAGCGCGTCGGGTAGCGACCGGTCAAAAGACCGGCGCGCGACGGACTGCAATAGGTCGCGGCGACGTAGCCGTTGGTGAAGCGGAGGCCGTTCTTGGCCAGGGAATCGATGTGCGGGGTCGGGATGTCTTTGGTGAAGCCTTGGCAGCCGAGTTCACCCCAGCCCAAGTCGTCCGCGTAAAAAATGACGATGTTCGGTTGTGATGCAGCCGAAGCGAGGGCTTGGGCAAGCGACGCGAGGATCAGGGATAGGCGGAAAAGGACTCGGGGTTTCATAGGTTACGAGGAGGTGGTGTGGGATTGCGAGGTAAGGACAAAGTTTGCGGCGGTGGTTTCAAATCAAGGATAGGATCATCTGGACTGAGGCGTGGATGCGGTTTCACCAGTCTCCGAGCGATGCGATTCCCATGATCATCAGCACCAAAAGAATCAGCGCGGTCACCCACCAATACCACTTGATCCCCATGCGTCGGTGCGGCTTCCGGCCGAACTCCCGGGCGACAAAGTCGTCGTAGTCGAAGTCATCGTCGGGCAAATCCAGCCCGTCCGCGCTCTTGTCCTGCCCCCAGCTGCGCTTGGCCGAGCCCGCAGCCGCCTTGGTCCGCAGTCGGCGCTTCCGCGGCGGGTTGCAATGCGGACAGGCTCGCGATCCCACCGCGACTTCCTTGTCGCAGCCGGGGCAGAGGTAGGTATCGGCTTTCATGGGGGGAGCCAAAACTAGCGGGGAAAATCGGGAATGGGGAGCGGAAAACCGTCCCACTCCGGAACGGCTCTCAAATCGCCGAAGGCCCGGGAGCTTTCACCACGCGGGTCTTCGCCCACTCGTCGCCCAACCGCTGCAAAGCGCCCTCCCGGCCCTGACGGGAATAGAGGATATAGGCCTCGACCAGCCCAAAGAACGGGATCGCGAGGGAAAGATTCCGCACGATGCTGGCCTGCCAGTCTCCCGTGAGTTTCTTGCCGTCCTGAGTCACCGCGCGGAGCTTCATCAGCTTCTTGCCAATACTCTGCCCCTCCAGAAAAGGAAGCGCATCCCGGGTGAGCACGTAAGCGATCATCACGAGAGTGGCGAGGCCGCTCGAGAGCATGCCGATGACCACATGGATGCCGGCCGCGACAAAGCAATCAATGATCCCGGCGATCACGCGGGCGTCGAAGGCCGCATCGGATCCGGGCTTCGACGGCCCCTCTTCGTCCTCATCGGTATCCATCTTGAGCTCCGCCGACTTGGCAGCCGAATGCACTGGAGGATCGATCGGCGGCGGAGAAGGAGGAAGATCCGGCAGAGGTGGCGACACCGGCGAGGGCGGCTTGATATCCGGCGGCGGTGGAGTCGGCCGTGCTGGCGGCAGATCGGGCGGCGGTGGAACGGACGACCGCGGTGCTTCTGGCTCGTTTTCCATGATCCCGGGAATCTAGCAGAACAGGTCGACGGGGTCGAGGGACATCTCACCGCAGTCCCGCGAAGACCGTTGGGAAATATAGCGCTCCATCCGGGCGGGAACACCCTCGTCAGGCGATGATCTCTTGAATCGGATCCGCCCCTTCGACGCCGACGAGCTTCTGGTCGAGGCCGCCGTAAAAGTAGCTGAGGTGATTGGGATCGAGCCCCATCTGCTGGAGCACGGTGGCGTGGAGGTTTTTCACTTGGACTCGATCCTTCACCGCCGCGCCGCCGTATTCGTCGGTCTCGCCGAAGCTGGTGCCGCCCTTGATGCCTCCGCCTGCCATCCACATCGTGAAGCCGGCCGAGTTGTGGTCGCGGCCGGTGCCTTCGGCGTATTCGGCGGTCGGTTGGCGGCCGAATTCACCGCCCCAGATGACAAGCGTCTCGTCGAGCAGTCCGCGCTGCTTCAAATCCTTCAAGAGGCCGGCGATCGGCTTGTCGGTGTTGCCGGCATGGAACTCGTGGTTCTTTACCAGGTCGCCGTGGGCATCCCAGTTGTCGTCGTTGTGAGCGCCGCCGGAATAGATCTGGATGAAACGGGTGCCGCGCTCGACGAGGCGGCGGGCGAGGATGCACTTCCGCGCGAAGTCATCGGTCCGGCTGCCATCCATCCCGTAAAGGTCCTTCACGTGCTGCGGCTCGTTGTCGACGTCGATCGCCTCCGGCGCGGTCGCCTGCATCCGGTAGGCGAGTTCATACGACGCGATCCGCGCGGCAAGGTCGCTGTTGTGCTCGCGGCCCTTGAGATGGTCCTGATTGATGTTGCCGAGGAAATCGAGCAAGGAACGCTGTTGGACGCGGTCCATGCCGGGGCGGTTCTCGAGGTTGAGGATGGGATTGCCCTTCGAGCGGAACACCACGCCCTGGTAGCTGGCGGGCATGTAGCCGCTGCTCCAGTTCTTCGCGCCGGAGATCGGGCCACCTGTCTTGTCGAGCATGACGACGTAGCCGGGCAGGTTCTCGTTGAGCGAGCCGAGGCCGTAGTTGAGCCAGGAGCCGAGCGATGGTTTGCCGGAGAGCAGCGAGCCGCTGTTCATCATCAGCATGGCCGACCCGTGGATCGGCGAATCGGCGGTCATCGAGTGAATGAACGACATATCATCCACACATCCGGCGACGTTCGGGAAGAGCTCGCTGACCCACTTGCCCGACTCGCCATACTGCTTGAACTTCCACTTGGGCCCCACGACCCGGCCCTCGTTCTTCTTGCCGCCGCGACCGAAGGTCTTGATCGGCACGGTCTTGCCATCGAGCGCGTACATCTTCGGCTTGTAGTCGAAGGTGTCCATGTGGCTCGGCCCGCCGTACATGAAGAGAAAGATCACCGATTTCGCCTTGGCGGGAAGCTGCGGCTGCTTCGGTGCGAGCGGGTTGCTGTAGCCGGCCTCTGCTCCGAAAGCACCGTCGCGCGACATCATGCCGGCGAGTGCCAGCGAGGTGAAGCCGCCGCCGATCTGGTGGAGGAATTCACGGCGATGAACGCGGCCGCAGAAGTTACCGGTAGGCGGGCGAAGGATCATGGCTAGTCGAGGTAGAAGAATTCGTTGAAACTGAAAACCGCGAGTGCGAAGCGCTGGAGAGCGAGTTTCGGGGCGAGCTGGTGGTCGGTCTTGAGCTTGCCGATGAAGGCGATCGAGCGGACCATCTCCGACTCGTCGGGGGGACGGGAAAGCACCAACTCGAAGGCACCGCGCACCTGCGCCTGAAGGTCGCCCGGGTGCTCCCTGCCAAGGCGATCAGCGAGGGCCTTCGCCTTATCGTGGACGAACTCGCTGTTCATCATCGCCAGCGCCTGAGTGGGCACGGTGGTGGTGAAGCGGACGGGACAAGGGGTGTCAGTGTCCGCGAGGTCGAAGTCGGTGAACATCGGCGGCTGGAGGGATCGCTTGATCTTGGCGTAGATGCTCCGGCGGTTCGCCTGGTCCGGCGGACTGGTGCCCCACTTGCCGCCCTTGGTCGAGGAGGTCGCGAGCACTTCCTCGGGCATCGGGACAAAGACGCTGGGTCCGCCCATTTCAAAGTTTAGCTCGCCCGTGCTGGCCAGCATCGAGTCACGGATTTCCTCCGCCGTCAGCCGCCGCGGATTGAAACGCCAGAACAAGTCGTTGGCCGGATCGATCGGAGCAGCCTCCGGATTGTTAGAGATGCCGAGTCGATAGGTCTTTGAATTGAGCATCACCCGGTGGATCGCTTTCATGCTCCAGCCCTTCGCCACGAACTCGGTGGCGAGCCAGTCGAGCAGTTCCGGATGGGTCGCGGCGGTGCCAAGGTAGCCGAAGTCATTCGGGGTCGGGCTGAGCCCGCGGCCGAAATGGTGCTGCCACATCCGGTTGACCATCACCCGGGCGGTCCGAGGGTGGTCAGGCCGGGTCATCCATCGGGCAAGCGCGAGCCGGCGACCGCTGGAATCCGAACCTTCCGCCGGCGCAGGAATGACCGCTGCTTCTCCTCCCCAGATCGCGGGGAATCCGGGAGTGACAACATCTCCCTCGGCATGGGCGCTACCGCGAATGAGAAGGTGGGTCGGCGGCGGGACCGGTCCTGCTTCCGTAACGACCATGGCCTCGAAACCAGGCGACTTCCGGAGATCGGCGATGTCAACAAGCCGCTTCACGTTGCGCCGATAGGTCCCGCGGTCCGCACGGCTGACCGAGCGGTAGGATTCATCCAGCACGATGTCGGCGGGCATGACCGCGTCGATCTCGATCCCGAGATCGAAAAACTGCCCGCCGCTCTTCTGGCGGAGGTGAGCGGACAAGACATTGCGTCCAGTCTGCAACGCCGCCATGAAAGCCGCCGGTGCCTGGATCTTCTCGTAACTCGAATTGTAGTTCTCCCGCTGGAGCACCGGCTGACCATTGAGATAGAGCTCGATGTCCTCATCATGGTAGAGATGGAGAAGGAGAGACTTCGGCATCGATTCCAACCCGAAGGTCGTCTGCAGCCAGATATCGGGGCCGTTCCACACCGTGCGGGCCTGGACTTTCGGCGCAGCCGTTCCGAATCCGGCGGGACCCTGCTTCCAGCCGGCCTGCTCGGCCCGGAATCCGACGGTCGACCAATCCTCAGCGGGCTTCGTGAAAGTATAGTGCCAGGTGGTCGGACGCTTCCTAGCGTCGGTAATAATCCATCGGTCCAATCCCGCCCGCTCGCTGACCCGGCCGGCAGCTTCCGGATTGGTCCGGCGGAGGTTCGTCAACGCCCCGCTTTCGCAGGTCGCCATCCACTCGCGGATCTGCTTCTCCTCGGCATCCAGGCTCGCAAGCAGCTTCTCGCGATCGGCCGGGCTCTCGTTAGAGGCGATCATCTTCGTCGGCTTGCCGCCACGACCCATCGGTTCGATGCCACGGAAGAAGGAAACAAACTTATAGTAGTCGGTCTGCGGGATCGGGTCGCCCTTGTGGTCGTGGCAACGGGCGCAACCCGCGGTCATCGCCAGGAAGCCCTCGGTCACCACCCGCACGTTGTCGTCGAGCACGTCGTGAAAGTGCTGGAGGCGGTCCGCCGGTTCGTCGTCCCACGCCATCAACCGCATCATGCCGGTGGCGATCTGCGAGTCGGCGGTCTTGTCCGGCATTTCGTCGCCGGCGATCTGCTCGGTCACGAATCGGTCATACGGCTTATCCTCGTTGAAACTACGGATGACGTAATCGCGATACCGCCAGACGAAGGGCTTCTCGCTGTCCCGCTCGAAGCCGTTCGATTCGGCATAGCGAACGATGTCGAGCCAGTGCCGCGCCCATTTTTCACCGTAGGTCGGCTCGGCAAGCAGCCGGTCCACCTGCTTGGACCACGCATCCGGCGCGGTGTCGGCTTCAAAGGCCCGGATCTCCTCGACGGATGGAGGCAAGCCGGTCAAGTCATACGATAAACGTCGTAGCAACGCGGCGCGCGACGCCTCGGCAACGGGCTTGAGTCCCTTCTCGTCGAGCTCCGCACGGATAAAAGCGTCCACCGGATTCTCGGCCCAGGCCGGATCGGAGACCTTCGGCGGCTCAACCCGTTGCATCGGTTTGTAGGACCAATGCGCCTTGGTCTTTTCGTTGACCACGGTCACCCCGGCCAGCGGGTCATGGACCTCCACCAGCACGTCCGCATCTTCCGGAGTCCATGGGGCTCCCATCTCGACCCAGCGGGCGATCTTGGCGAGATCCTCTTCCGGCAGCTTGCCGCGGGGAGGCATCTGGAGCTCCTCGTTGCCGTAGGACAGCACCTCGAGCAGCAGGCTTTTGGCGGGCTCGGCTTCGTTGATCGCGGATCCGTGGTCTCCACCCATCAGCAATCCCTTGCGGCTGATCAACTGAAGGCCGCCCCGCACTTTCGGATGGCCTTTGTCGTCAATCCCGCCGTGGCACTTGAAGCAGTTCGATTCGAGGATGGGCTTCACCTCCTTGCGGAAGAAATCCACACCTTCGCTCTCCGAGTCACCCGGAGATGCCAGGGGAACGAGCCCGCCGATCGCGATGAGCAAGACCTTGTTCATGCATTCTGGGAAAGTACGGCACCGAAGCGGCTCGAAATTTCGTCCGCATGAGCCTTGATCACAGCACCCAGGACATCGAGCTGCCCGTCGGGAATCCTCGACGAGGGTGCGGTGATCCACAAGGCGGCAATCACACCGCCCGTGGCCCCGCGGATTGCCGCGCCGATGCAGGTTTGACCTTCCATCTCCTCGCTGAGATCGAAGCCGTAGCCCCGCTTCGCGACTTCCTTGAGATGCGCCAGAAATTCATCATGGGTGGTGATCGTGTTGGGAGTAAAGCGGGTCAGCTTGAGCCGCGAAACCCGCTGCGCCCGCTCTTCGTCCGGGAAACACGCCAGCATCGCTTTTCCGGGAGCCGCCGTGTGAAGACAGAAGCGAGTCCCCGGATCGACAGCGAACTTGAAGGGGTGCGTCCCCAGCGCCTGATCAAGCACGACGCCTTCATCGCCGGCCAGCGTCCCGAGCAGCGCGGTCTCGCCAGTCACGTCGCGCAAGCGCCGCATCACATCGATCGACTTCTCGAAAATGTTCGCATCGGTCACCGACATGGCACCGAGCACCAGCAGCCGCGGAGTGAGGCGGTAGCGCTTGGTATTCTCCACCTTTTCCAGAAACCCGCGGTTCTCGAGAGTCACCGCGATCCGGAAAGCGCTGTTTTTGGGAATCTTCAATTCCACCCCGAGATCGCTCACGTTGAGCCCCTCGGGACGCGAGCTCAGCAGCTCCAACATCACCAGCGCACGATCCAGATTGGGCACGATGTAGCGCGCTCGTGGATTCTCGGATGCGTTTTCCCAGTCGGATTCGTTTGTCATATGAAACGGTGTGCGTTGGTCAATACATGGACCAAGCAAATCGTCTTTCAAGGTCGGAACTCGATTTCCTAAAGCCCGATCCAGCGGCTGCCCCAGACAATCACGAAGGGCAGCGTGAACAAACTGACCAGTGTTGTCGCGATCACCACCTGGACCGCCACCCCCGGCCGGCCTTGGTAAATCTTTGCCAGCATGATCGGGGTCATCGCCGACGGCATCGCCGCCTGCACCACCAGCACCTGTTTCAATGCCAGCGGCGCCGGCAAGAACTTCGCCGCCGCGAGCAGCAACAGCGGCAGCAACACGAGACGGACCACGCAGCCTCCGAGCACGATCTTGGGCGACGGGCGTTCGACCCCGACCAAATCCATCATGACCGCGCCGGTGATCAGGATCGCGACCGGAAAAGCCCCCGCCCCCACCCAAGCCATTGCCTTCCGTAGCGGCCCGCCGATCGCGTGAGCGGCCCCGCCATCGCCCGGCGCCAGGTATTGATCCAATCCGCTGCCCACCAGGATCAGCCCCAGCAGCACCGACACCACCGGACCATTCACCAGCTTCTTCCACGGGACCTGCCGTTCGCCGGAAATGATCATCACTCCCACCGACCAGATCGCCAGCTCCACCCCGAGATTGTGAACAAACAGCATCGCCGTCGCCCCGGCCCCGATCCACACCTGCTCCACCACCGGGATCGCCGTGTAGCCGAAATTCTGAACGCCGCTCGAAAGGGTGAACGTCCGCTTGCCGGCACCCTTCTGGAGACCCAGCGCACCCGCCGCCAGCCACGCACCGCCGAAGCTCAGCACCGTCAGCCCGAAGCCCACACCGATTCCCCACAGCACCGAGCCCCCCTCCCGGACGCTATCACTGCCGAGGATCTTATCGAGGATCAGGCATGGATAGAGGACATTGAACACCAGCCGGAACACCGGGTCATCCTGGTCCCGGCTCAGGACTCCGATTCTTCGCAGCACCGCCCCGGCAAGAATCAGCAAATAGACCGGCAAAACCGCCGCTAGAACCACCTTCGATGCCGCATCCACGGCCGCAGCATTCGCCCTGCCCGAACCGGCCACAAGCCGGATCACCGATCGAGCCGCAATCATCGCCGATCGCGGCCGAAACCGGCGCACAGAAAGTGTTAGATCATTCAGCTTGATTGATTTACCGCGAATCGAAAATAATCCCGTGTGGATGAATTGCCGACCCCCCCGGGTGCGCGAATCAGAGGACTCGCCTTCCTCACGACCTTATGTGCCTTGCTGGCCACGGATTCCGCTACCGGAGCCGCGGGTAGCTTGACCAATCCCCTCCCGGAACCGCTGTCATCGGGCATCAGTGTCGAACTCACACCGTGGCTGACCATTCCCTCGAGCAGTACCGGCAGCCCGAAAGCCCGGATCAATCACCTCAAGCCCTGCCCCGGCGACGCACGGCTCTTTTGCAACGATCTCCGCGGCAAGTTATGGGTCATCTCCAGCAAGGCGGCCACCTCCGCCACCACCTTCCTCAATCTGTCCGATCACTTCCCTGGTTTCATCCACAGCCCCGGCCTCGGCACCGGATTTGCCTCGTTCGCCTTCCACCCGGAGTTCCACCAGACCGGACTGCCGGGCCGCGGGAAATTCTACACCGCCCACAGCGAAGCCAGCACCGGCACGCCACCCGACTTCATCGCACCCGGCGCCGCCGATCTTTCGCAAGTCGGCATCATCACGGAGTGGACCCTGTCCCAGCCGGCCGCCAACTCGCTTGTCCTCGCGCCCGCCAACTTCTCCCGCCGCGAGATCCTCCGCTTCGGCTTTCCCTTCAGCTATCACGACCTCCAAGAGATCGCCTTCGATCCCACCGCCCCACCCGGCCATGAGAACTACGGCTGCCTCTTCCTCTGCGTCGGCGACGGCGGCTCGGTGGTGCTCGACCGGCCCGAACTGATCGGCCGGATCGATTCCCCGCTCGGGGCGATTCACCGCATCGCGCCGATTCTCGCCAGCGGCCACCAGGCCGCCCACTTCACCCTTTCCACCAACGGCCGCTACTACATCCCCAGCGGTCCCGCCAATGCCAACCCCTGGGTCACCGCCGCCGATCCCACGCCAGGCGATGGCTTCCCTGTGGTCCGCGAGCTCTACGCCCACGGCTTCCGGAATCCCCACCGCATCACCTGGGACAGCGCCACCGGGAAAATGTACTGCGGCAATATCGGCGAAAGCATGATCGAGGAAGTCGAGCTTGTCCTCAAGGGCTCCCGCCACGGCTGGCCATCCCGTGAAGGCTCGTATCTTTTCGACATCACGGACAAGACCCACGTTTACCCGCTGCCCGCGCCTGAAACCGGCGGCTTCGCTTATCCGGTGGTCCAATATGACCACGGCAACGGCCGCGCGGCGGTGATCGGCGGCCAAGTTTACCGGGGCTCCGCAATTCCCTCCCTCCAAGGCCAGTATCTCTTCGGCGACATCGTCAGCGGCGACCTGTTCATCGCTCCGGCCACCTCGATGAATCTCGCGGCGACCACCACGACCGGCAGCGCCCCGGTCCTGCCGAAATCCCTCGGCGTCAAGTCCGGCGGAGTTGCCACGACCTTCCGCTCGATCCTCGGCACCAGCCGCGCCGACCTCCGCTTCGGCACCGACCACTCCGGCGAGATCTACCTTCTCTCCAAGCAGAACGGCACCCTCTACCGCGTCGCCGCCGACAGCAGCATCGCGCCGCCGCCCCCGCAAGGAGGCACCACCGATTGGACCGCGCTCAACAACTTCGAACTCGGCAGCCTCGGCGGCATGGCGCTCTCCGCCACCGGCAGTTCCGCCCAAGTCGTCAACGACCCTACCGAAGGCCCGGTCAACCGCGTCCTCCGCATCCGCTCCGCCGGCAGCAGCACGCTCTCCGCCAGCCTGCCGATCCCCCCCATCCCCGACGGCGGCTTCGGCACCGTGTTCTTCCGCTTCTACCTCATCGATCAAAACCACGACGCGAACTGGGGCCTCAGCGAGCAGGCTGCCCCGACCACCGCCACCCATTTCAAGGTCCAGATGCGCTCCATCAGCAGCGCGCCGGGTCAGCTTCAGATCAAGGATTCCGCCAGCTTCCTCAATGCCGCCGAGGTCAGCAACCGCACCTGGTATTCCGCCTGGCTTCAAGTGCGCAACGCCAGCGGCACCGCGGACGATACCTTCGACCTCTACCTCCAGGGCGGCGCGTTCGGCGTCCCCACCCTCGTGAAATCCGGCGTCCGCTTTGCCGCCGGCACGTCCTCCAGCCTCAAGACCTTCTTCTGGCGCTTCGGCCCCACGACCGAAGTCTATTTTGACGATCTCCACGCCGACAGCAGCCACGCCAATCTCACCGATCCCGTCGCCCCCGACTGGCGCATGGTCGACCTCTTCGAAGGCCCTTCGCCGCTTGCCTCGTGGGACCTCCCTGCGCCTGCCGCCCAGTCCGCGACGATCGTCACCGAAGCTTCCGGCAACCGCTACCTCCGTCGCACCGCCTCGTCTTCCACCGCCGCGAATCCCCGCGCCATCGCCGCCAAACGCCTGCCCTTCCCCACCCAGGTCGGCAGCTCGCTCACCGTCTTCTTCCGCCTCCGCCTCGAAGGCACGAATCTCCTCCACAACTTCGGAGCCAGCGCCGCCGATCCCGCTGATCCGGTGAACTACACCGAGGCCGACTTCGCCCCGCAGCTCCGCGTTTCGCCCGGCGGAAATCTTCGGCTCTACGATGGCCCCGCCGGCAGCCAGAGCTTCGTCGCCGCTCCGATCCCCGCCCTGCAAAGCAATGTGTGGTACAAGGTCTGGATCGTCGCCGAGAACCGCGGTGCCGCGTCGGGCGGGCAGCTTTGGCAAGCCTATCTCCAAGGAGGGACGCACACGCAGCAGATCCCGCTCGGCGGCCCCCTCCACTTCCGCGCCCAGATTGAAATGCCCATCACCGACTTCCTCGCCATCGCCACCAGCGGCGGCACTACCGGCAATCAGGCCGTCCATCTCGACGACCTCCATGCTCACGAGGGCACCAACCTCAACGACCCCCTCGCCCCCGTCTGGACTCCCACCACCCTGGAGCGCTCCGGCAACCAGCTCACCCTCGGCCATCCCACGGTCGCCAACCGCTCTTTCCAGCTCTTTGAGTCCGCCGACTTGCGGCTCTGGCAACCGCTCGGCCCGGCCGTCCAAGGCGATGCCACCTGGCGCCAGATGACTGTTCCGATCGCCCACTCCCGCCGCTTCTTCCAAGCGGCCGAGCACTCCCGCCGCGACTTCCATGACGCCACCTGGACCAGCGACTTCCCCGGTACCACGCTTCCCGCTGGCCTCAGTCTGCTGAGTTCGAGCACGTGGACCAAGACCGCCGGGCTTCTCACCCTCAATACCACCGCCGCCCAGGTATCCGGGATGGTCGCCCGCCCCGGCGGCTACGCGCTGGTCCCCGGCGATTGGCGAAATACCACGCTCACCGTCGAGGCCCGCACCCTTCGCACCTCCGCTACCGTCAATCGCGATATCTGCCTGATCTTCGGCTACATCGACGAGACCCACTTTTACTATGCCCATGTGAGTTCCGCCTCGGATGGCACGGCCCATACTGTGATCATGAAGGTGGACGGTGCCGTTCGCACCACCATCCACAGCCCGGCCACCCCTCCCGCCAAACTGATGTCCACCTGGCACAATCTCCGCGTCACCCACTCTGCCACCGGCCAGATCGCCGTCTTTGTCGACAATCTCGCCACCCCCTTCATGACCGCGAACGACACGGCCTATCCGGTCGGACGGGCCGGCTTCGGGAGCTTCGACGACCCCGCGGAGTTCCGCCGCGTGACCGTCACCGGCGAACAACCGTAGGCGTTCGGTTCTCCAATCTCGCCTCCGCGTCGCGCCGCTTGCACCGCATTCGACCCATCGACGCCGCGATCTCCGCCCCCGCGAGGAAGGCCTGGATCGAGACGAAGAGCCAGAACAGGAAAAGCAGCAGAGTCAGTCCGCTCCCGATGAAGGAACCCCACATCGAGTGGCGAAAATAGAGGTCGAGCGCGCTTTTCAAGGACACCGAGACAATCGCCGCGAAGGCTGCCCCGGCAAACGCGTGCCGCCACAGCGGACGCCGGCGCGGCAGGACTTTCAGGATCATCCCGAAGGTCAATGTCAGCGTCGCGTAGGTCGACAGCCACCCGAACTGGCGCACCAGATTCACTTCCGCCAGCCAGGGGACGACCATCCGCGAGCCGATGTAGGCTGCGAGCGCATCGACCAGGGTGCTCGCCGCGAGCAGCATCCCGAAAGCGAGAATCAGACCGGCGCACAAGCCCCGCGCCGCCAACCGGCTCAACCACGGCCGCGCGGGATCGGCCGGAGCCGCCTCGTTCACCACGTTCAAGGTCAAGCGCAGCTTCGTCAGCACGTGGGACCCGGCGTAAAGCAGCGTGACCATTGCGATCGCGAAGGCCGCCGGCTGCGATCTCGGCGCGATCCTTGCGCTCTGCAAGACGCCCTCGATGGTCCGCGCCACATCGGCACCGAGCACCGCGGCAAAGCGCCGCTCCAGTTCCCCGTGCGCCGCCGTGTCCCCCATCACCATCCCCGCCACCGTCACGCCGATCAGCAGCAGCGGCGGCAGCGAGATCAGCGCGTAAAAGGCCAGCGACGCCGAGTTGTCGGTGTGCCGGTGCCGGATCCAGCGTCGGCTGAATCGCTTCCAATGCACGATGATCCGCAACCACTTCATCACCCGTGCCGCAGTCTAACATCGTGAGAGCCTTGCGAAAGCCCGCAATCGCTGCGGGGAACCGCGCTACTTCAGGATCACCAGCAAGGGCCGGTGATCGCTGGCTGCCGCCACGGCATCGTTGTCGATGATCTTGCAGTGGTCCCAGTCGATCGAGTTCCGCAGCGCGCCGCTGACCAGCACGTAATCGATCCGCGAATACACGTCCTGGAAATCCCAATGATGGGTCCAGTAGTGGCCGCGGGAGTCCTTCAAGGCGATCATCAGCAGCGATTTCGGATTCTTCCCACCGCCGTGAATCGTCCGGATCGTCGAACTCTGGCGGGTATCGTTCAAATCGCCATACACCACCAGCCGGGCATCCGGATCCTCACTCAAAATCTCGTCGATTTCGCGCCGCAGCAAGTGACCTTCGTTTCGCCGCATGTCCTCCTGGTCGCCGTCATCGGTCTCGCGCTTCGACTTCAGATGCAGCCCCAGAAAACGGAACGCCCCGGCCGGAGTCTCGACCGTCGCGTCCAGAATGCCGCGTTGCATCGCGTAATCGCGACCCTTTGAACTGTAGGTCAGATCATCGCGCACCACCGTCTTACCGATCGGGAAGCGGGAGATCAGCACCAGGCTGCGGGTCGGATCCGCTCCGCGGTTCAAATGAGAATGCGGCATCGGATGGCCCGCCTTTTCGAGGTAGGACTGGAGGTCCTTCACGTCCGACTCATTGCCAATTTCCGAGATTCCGAGGATGTCCGGCTTTGCATCGGCGAGCAGTTCGGCGATCGCCAGCTTCTCCTTCTCCGGCTTCGGCGAGCCCTTCAAGCTCTTGCCATCCACGTAGCGGTCCATGGTCAGCCAGTTCTCCACGTTGTAGGAGATGAACCGGACCGATCCTTCCGCCACCGGTTCCGATTCGACCACCGGCGCGGCTGCCACCGGAGTCACCGGCTTTGGAATGGCCGCCGGAGCCGCCGCGACCACGACGGCCGGCGGCTGGGACTTCGGATGTCCGGCCCAGTCCGCCGTTTGGTCCTTGTCCTTGCAGGCCAGCAGGGCCAGAGGCAACAAAAACGCCCCGAGTAAGCCCGGGGCGGATGTAGGGAGAAACGTGCGGAATTTCATCGATCAGACCTTGTCGTGAGCCTCCTTGCCCGCGGCTTCCTTGATACGGACATCGTCTTCGCTACGGGTGATCTCCTTTTCGAAGTCCTCACGGGCCTTTTTGAACTCTCCCATGCTCTTGCCGACCCCGCGGGCGAGCTCCGGCAACTTCTTCGCTCCGAAGAGAAGTAGCACGATGATAAAGATGATGATCCACTCAGGACCGCCGGGCATTCCAAAAGCGAGCGTTGTGTTCATGGATTCGAGGCTAAGGCGGGGCAGGGCCGCTTGCAATGGGAATAACGGGCGGGCAGCGGGAGGTCTTTCGCCGCAACCGGCGTACCCTAGAAAAAGAAGTCCCGCTCGAAATCCTCTCGTGCCTTCTTGAACTCATTCCAGACCTCCCTCATGCGGCGTTCCAAAGCCGCGCCCCGCAGCGACCAAGCCCAGACGTAGCGACTGATCAGGTGGCAACCTCACATTCGAGAAAAGTAGGATGATCGGCGTCCGCATCAAGCCCGGGATTCCTCGATTGGCGGTTCACTTTCCTCTCCGCCCCCGCTATTCGCAGCCCTTGCGATCGCCGGGTTAAGGGCGGAACGACGCCGCTGTGTCGGTGAGACCGCGGACGGAGCCGCGACCGTCGTAGGCCTACCATTGGCGTTCAAGGACGGGGGGTAGGAGATTGAGCGATTGGGGTGCAATCCGAGGCAATCAGGTCGTGGCCGTAGAGGTGGCGGGCGACGAGCTGGCCGGTGCCGTCCTTTTCCTCAAGCACCTGGGCGTAGCCGGTGGGGTTGAGGCGGTCGACGAGGTAGCGGTGGATGCTCCGCATGAGACCGCCTTGCTCGGTCCACTTGGCGACGCGGTCGCCGTCGGTGCTGTAGAGGATGTCGACGGTGATGCCGTCGGCCCGCTCGCGGCGGATCAGGCGGTTGTCGAAGGAATACACGTCGGAAGCCGACGTAGTGCCGAGTGATCCGTGATCAGTGATCAGTGAAGACGTGGTGTTGCCGTTGGCGTCGTAGCCGTCGCCGTCGAGCTGGTCGCGCTCGTTGTAGAAGTGGTTCTGGTTCGGCAGGAGGGTCGCGAGATTCGTGCCGCCGACCGTGTTCTGCGGCTGGGTGTTCCGCGCCAGGCGGTTGTTGTTCTCGTCGTAGTCGTAGCTGATGCTGCCGAGCGGCGTGGGGGCGGCGTTGCCCTGGGCGTGGCCGATGGTTTCGGAGGTCAGGCGGTGGAGGGCATCGTAGGTGTGGGCGATGGTCCGCCCGCCCAGCTCGGCGATGTGGGTGCGCTGGCCGGCAAGATTCAAGGTGTAGCCGTAGCCTTGCAGCGGGGTCGCGATGGCACCTGAGCCGCCGGGCTGGCGCTCGACGGCGAGGCCGGTGAGGCGATTGAGCGTGTTGTAGGCGTAGGCGTGGGTGACCTGGTTGGCGTAGCTGACGCCGGCGAGGTTGCCATTGGCATCGTAGCCGTAGGCGGCCAGCGGGTAGGAGGCGGGATCGACGCCTTCCTGGCCGTGGTGGACGGTGGCGAGGCGGTTGAGCGCGTCGTAGTCGTAGGACAGGTCGTAGCCGCCGGCGGTGTCGGATTTCACGCCGGCGAGGGTGCCGGTGGCGTCCCAGGCGTAGCGCAGGGTGCCGGTGGTGGAGGTCTGGACGAGCGGGCGGGACTGGACATCGTAGGACCAGGCGTCGCTGTGGAGCACGGTGCCGGCGGCGCTCTTCACGACGGCGGCAGTGCGGCGGCCGAGGAGGTCGTAGCCGAACTCGTGGCGGGCCGGGGCGTGGTCGAGGGAGAGCGAGGGGTGGGCGGGATCCGCGGCGACAGCGAGCAGGCGGTCGGTGAGCGGATCGTAGGCGCGGGTAGTGACGTGGCCGTAGAAGTCCGTGTGGGTGCAGGTGGCCACCCCGGCGGAGGAAATCCCGGCAAGCAGGGAAATCCACAGCGTCAGGAGAATGGCGGCAACGCGGGTCAAGACGTTGCCACTATGGCGAAACGACGCTTGGCTGGGAAGGCGGTAGTCGCCCATTGCCGAGGCACATCGCAGGTACAAGTCGCATTTGACTCCTTCGTCGCCCTGCGGGCACGACACTGGCGTGTCTATCTCCGCTTCGCTCCGGTTCTTACTGAATTCTTTCCCGAACTCGCCAGGCACGACGAAGGGTTTTCAAGGTTAACCAGGACAGCGCTCCGAGGTGGGCACCTGTCCTCCCTAGCTTTAGCGAAGGGGGAAGGCATTGGGGTGTTGAGTGAGAAGTAGGTGGCTTTTGCCCGTCTATTGGCGAATTGAGAGAAGAGGGACCCGGAAAAGCGGGATGGCCGAATGCATTGCCCGGCGAACTCCGATCTCATCAGCCCAAGGGTGTTCAACCGCCGACCCGTCCCACCGAAGCCTTGGCGAAGGGGGAGAAGCTCGTCCTGCTACGATCAGCAAATGGGTTGGCATCGCCAATGCCATTGGCTGGCCTGTGCGTTCATGTCACTTCTTCGTCTCTTCGCACCATTGTCGAATCATAATTTTCAACTCATCGACAGCCGTTCCACTTGCATCCAATCGAGACGCTCGATCATGAATCGAGTATTTGTCATGGTCGCGGCCGTCCAATGCACCTAGCCAATCAAGTGAGAGATTTAGAGCTGACTCCCACTGAGGATGGTCATTCTTGTGGTGCTCAAAATAGCGTGCCAATTTCACTGCTATATTTCGGTATTCAATCATCGATCAGTCCCCCCTAAAGTGAAGTCCATGCTCATTCATCTCACTTGGAGTTAGCTTCCTGCCACCAAGAAAAAAATCTGTCGCGTCATAAAACCTGCGTATGAAGAGCACTTGCTGCAATTCCCAATTGGTGAATCCAACTCCGTCATCGAATGGATCTGCATTTCTATCAGTTGCAAGTGCTCTCTTCAAGTCAAAGTTCCCATCAAGACTGAACTTAATTCTTCCGCCACCTGATGTTGCTTTTACAAGTGCTTGATAGAATCGCACCATGAAGGGCCCTTCATTAGCGAGGCCGCTGGGGATCCAATCACGATTTGTGATAGCGCCAATTTCGTCTGCCCATGGCTGCAGATGTGGATTATCCTTACCACTCAACCCTAGGGCAACATCAGTCTTTTTGGCTAAAGGAATTCGTGTTCTCGGCGAAGCTGAGCCGGCTTTCACTGCAAAGATGGATAGGACCGTCGCCGCCGCACGAAACGTCCCCAAGCCCAACTTCCCAGCCTCGTAGGCATCGAGGCTTCCTTGAATCGCAGACGGAAGGGTCACGATCGCCAAGCTTGATGCAAATAGGACACCTGAACCAGGGACCACGGCATTGAAGTAGCCTACGAAACCGCCGACGACACCTCCAAGAAGTGCCCCTTGAATTTCTGAGTCCTTGATATACTGCGCTCCCTCTTCGGGTGTGCGGTTGGATTCGAATACGTCGATCATCGCATCCAGTCTTGCACCCACGGCACCAGCTGCGGCACCGAGGGCCATTCCGGTCATTGTTTGCCCCTGAACGCTGCTCGCCCAAACCAACAAACTGAATCGCCCGCTCGGGTCGGTCATCATGACCGGGTTGCCGTTGCCGTAGAGGTATTTGTGGAGGGTAAGCGGGTCGCTGTTGCTGCCTTCGTAGCTGTCCTGGCTGTGGAAGCGACCGGTGCCGGGGTTCAGGTACCTGGCGCGGAGGAAATACATTCCGAGGTCGGCGTCCCATTGCTCGCCGGTGAAGAGGAAATCCGATTGAGGATTGAGGATTGTTGATTGAGGATTTTGGATCTCAAGAGTCCCTGCTGCGTTGCGGCGGGCGAGGCCGATGAGGGTGCCGTAGGCGTCGTAGTCGTAGGTTTCGAGGAGGTCGCCGGCGGCATCGGTGATGCCGCGGACGGATCCGAGGCCGTCGTAGGCGTAGTAGCTGCGGACGAGGTCTCCGGGCGAGCCGCCCAGACCCCTCTTGTCGGAAGCGATCAGGTCGTGGCCGTAGTGGTGGACCTTCTGGAGCTGCTCCCCTGCCCCGGCGAGCAGGTTCCTTTCTTCGACGACCTGGGCGTAGCCGGTCGGGTTGTTGGCGTCGGTGAGATACTGGTGGACCCGCTGGGTCAGACCGTTCAGCGCGACGAGCTTGGTGAGGCGGTGCCCGTCGGCATTGTAGGTGAGGTCGATGACCAGCCCGTCGGCGCGGACGCGGCGGATGAGTTTGTTGTCGAAGGAATAGGTGTCGGATGCGGATACGGGCGAGCCGCCCGTGCCCCCCTGGGCACTGGAAGTGGTGTTGCCGTTCGCGTCGTAGGTGTCGCTGGTGAGGCGATCGTTGGCGGTGTAGCTTTGGACCTGGTTGGGGAGCAGCGAGGACAGGGCGGCGGTGCCGGTGGTGGTGCGGGTCAGGCGGTTGCCGACGGCGTCGTGGGTGTAGGTCAGCGTGCCGAGTGCCCGGGGATCCGTGGCCAGCGGCGAGGCGGTGATCGCTTCGCTCGTGAGGCGGTGGAGGGCGTCGAAGGCGTGGGTGATCGTCCTGCCATCGTGCTCGGTGATCTGGGTGCGGTGGCCGAGCTTGTTGAGCTGGTAGTCGTAGCCTTGCAGAGTGGTCGCGGGCGCGGAACCGGCGGTCTTGGCAACGCCCAGGCTTAGCAGGCGGTTGAGGGGATCGTAGCCGTAGGCGTGCTGAACGCCGTTGGCGTAGCCGCTGCCGTTTAGATTGCCGTTCGCATCGTAATTGTAGGCGGCGATCGCGGCGGCGGCGGGGTCGTGCCCTTCCTGGCCGCGATAGACGGTTTCCAGGCGGTTGAGCGAATCGTAGTCGTAGGAGATGTCGTAGCCGCCCGGCGTGCCGGATTTGGCACCGGTGAGGTTTCCAACGCGGTCGTAGCCGTAGCCGATGCTGCCGGTGGGACCCGTGTAGCCGGTCAGGCGCGAGCGTTCGTCGTAGGTGAACTCCTCGGCGCTCAACACCGTGCCCGCGGCATTTTCCACGGTGGCGGTGGTTCGGCGGCCGAGCGTGTCGTAGGCGAATTCATAACGCGCCGGGGCGTGGGACAGCGCCAGCGAGGGGTGACCCGCGGGAGCGACGATGCTCCGCAGCCGGTCGGTCAGGGCCTCATACTGGTAGGTGATTTCCTGGCCGTTGAAGTCCCGGTGAGCGGTCATCTGGCCGAGGGTGTTGTAGTCCATCTCCTCCCGCTGGCCCTGCGGCAGCACACGGGCGACGCGGCGGCCCATGAGGTCGTATTCGTAGGCTGTCGTGCGGTTCAGCGCGTCGGTCTGGGTGATCTGCTGGCCGAGCAGGTCGTAGCCGAAGCGGGTGATGCCGCCCAGTGCATCGGTCACGGCGTCGAGCTGGCCGTTCGCGCGATAGCCGAAGTGCGTGACATTCCCCTCCGCATCGGTGGAGGAGATCCGCCGGCCCAGGGAATCGTATGCCGTCCGCGTGACGTTGCCGAGCGGGTCGGTGACTTTCGTCAACTGGTTGAAGAGATCATACTCGAAGGTGCTCGTCTGACCCTTCGCGTCGGTCGCGGAGATTCGGCGGCCCGCGGCATCGTAAGTCTGGGTGGAAAGGTGGCCGAGCGCGTCCGTCGTGGCGACCAGGCGGCCGAGCGCGTCGTAGGTCATCGTGGTCACCGCGCCGTTCGGGGCGGTGGCGCGGATCATCCGGCCGTCCTCGTCGTACTCGCTGCGGGACACCGGATTGTCGGCCAGCGGTCCGGTCTGGAAGGCTTCAAGGATCGCTTCCGGAGTGGTCAGGATCGCGGGCGGCATGGTCGCGTCCGGAGCGATCGAGATGACCGGCCGGTTCAGCGCGTCGTGGATGGTGTAGGATGCCACACCGACGGCGTCCACGCTGGCGATGACATTGCTTTCCGCATCGTAAACGGCCCGGGTGATGGTGCCGTCCGGGTAGAGCGTGGAGGTGAGATTCCCTGCGAGATCGTAGGTGTAGGTGGTGTCGCGGTTCAACACGTCGGTCGTCCGCTCGATCTCGCCGCGGGCATTGTAGTGCGTGAAGGTGCTGGTCCCGTCCGGGTAGGTGCGTTTCGTCTCGCGATGCTCCGCGTCGTATTCCATCCGCGTGATGCGGGCCGGTTCGCCGGGACCGTTCCGCTCGATGATCGCGGTGACGTTCCCGGCCGCGTCGTGCTCGAACTCTTTGGTGGCGATCCTTTCGCCCGACTGCGAGGTCAGCCGCACTTCGGTGAGCCGGCCTTTCGCGTCGTGGATCGTTTCCGCGACGTTCCCCTGCGGATCGGTGAGGGTCGCGAGGGTGCCATTCGGCGCGTAGGTGGCTGAACTGGTGGAGCCGTCCGGTGCCAGGATGTCTTTCAGCAAGCCCGCAGCGGTGTAGGTCATGTCGACCGACACACCGAGCGCGTTGGTCATGCGGGTGGGACGACCGGGCATCCCGAAAGCAGCGCGAGTGACATTTCCGAGCGCGTCGGTGATCGAGGTCACGTTGTCGGCGGCATCGTAGGTCTTCCGCACTTCGAAGCCCAGCGGCGTGGTCGTCAGGATCTCCCGGTCATCCTCGTCGTAGGCCATCGTCACCGAGTCGCCGAGGGCGTTGGTGGTGCGGGTGACATTGCCGCGGTCGTCGTATTCGAGGATCGTCGGGCGGCCCAGGCGGTCGTGGAGGATCTGGCGGTTCTCCGAGACCTCGTGCGTGAATTCGATGGCGTTCCCCCGCGCGTCGATCTGGCGGATCAGGCGGCCTTCGGCGTTGTATTCGGAGCGCGCCGCGGTGTTCCCGGCGGGGTCGATCAGCTTCGTGAGGTAGTGAGGGAAGGCGGGCAGCGTGTACTCGTAGCGGCAGGTCTGGCCGACCCGGTTCGTGAACGTCGAGAGGCGGCCCTGGGGATCGTAGCCGTAGGTCAGAGCTTCACCTTGCGGGTCGGTGATCTCGGTGATCCGCCCTGTGGCGTCGCGGGTGAAGAGGATCGACTCGCCGGCGGAATGGATCAGTCCGTCGGGGGTGATGGTCAGGGTGTTGCCGTGAACATCCGTGATCGACTGGAGGCCGTCGCGCTCGTGGATCAGGTAGGAAGTGCCGCCCTTCGTGGTGTAGCGGAAGAGCGTGGGGTCATACCCGTTGAAGGTGAGGAGATCGACGATCTCCCCCTCGCCGGTCGTGTTGCCAAGCCAGAAATGGTCGTCGCCCGCGCCGACCGCTTCGAGCGTACCTTCGGTGCCTTCCACCGCGTTGAAGACCATCTTGAGCTGCTGCTGCGGAACGAAGAGCTGGCTGTTGGCGGCGAAGACGGTGAGGCCGATCCCGAACTGGCCGCCGATGCTGCGGTTGGACAGCGGAACCTCCACGGCGGCCTCGAAGGTCTCCGTCCGTCCGCCCGGCATGGTCAGCACCACGCGCTTGCTGTTCTGCGGTCTGATCGTGAAGACCGGCAGGCCGATGCCGTTGAAGATCTGCGAAGTCTGCTCTTGTTCCCAATCCGTCGACAACGACCGCGTTTTACGGATCTTGTATTCGCTCAGGCTGAGGGACCAGCCGGGGCCGAAGTCCCCGCCCTTCGCGTCCCGGGAATCATAGGTCCGGGTGATGGCGAGCGGAGTTCCGGGGAGATCGACGCTCAGATCCTGGAAGGCCAAGGAGAACTGGCCGACTTTCAAGTTCCCCTCGATCAATACCGGCAGGGTGTCGCGCAGGGCGGCGCCGGTGGTCGTGGTGGCGGAAAGGGCGAGCTGGTAGATCCCGTTCTCCAACAAGGTCGGGTCCAGCGTTCCGAGGGTGTCCCCCATTACCGCGCCGGTGCCGGACGCGATGACAGTGGCGACCGGCACCGTCTCACCGGGTCCGGCCAGGGGTGAAATCGTCAGATTCCACGACGCCAGCCGTGTGGAATAGACCGTGCCCGTGACGGCGACCGGATCGGTGACCGTATCGCCTTCGCCGGGCGAGGTGATTTCCAGCGTCAGGGCCTGCTCCTCGAAATCCACGACCGTGAAACTGACCGGCGCGGAGTTGGCCGTCTGGCCGTCGACGGAAGTCGCGATCGCCGTGAGGGTATGCGGGCCCGGCCCGAGCGGCGGGATGGTCAGCAGCCAGTCGTCCGTGCCAGGAGCTCGCCTGCCTGCACCGAGTGGCGAGCCGTTCTCCTCGAAGCGTACGGAGTTGATGACACCGCCGCTGAGCGCCGCGCGGGCTTGCAGGGTGATCAGCGTGCGGTCGGTAACTTCCGCTCCGGCGGCCGGGGTGATGACTTGCACCTCCGGAGTGCGAATCACATTCCAGGAAACGGTGCCGCGGGTCGAGAGGTTGCCATCGGACACGAGCAGCTCGAAGAGATACGACCCACCGATGTCGAAGGTGACCTGGGTCTCGAGGGCAAAGGGATCGGCGATGGCGACTGCGACGGGACCGGAAAGCTGGGTCCAGCGGTAGGTCAGATTGCCGAAGGGCTGGCCGTCGTCGGTCGCGATGGCGGACAGCGTGACCTGCTCCAGCGGCCGGGCCGGCGCGGAAGAGGCCATGGTAAGCACCGGGGCGGAGTTGTTGAAGGGGTCGACCTGGATCGCGGTGCGTGCGACCGCGCTGAGGGCGCCGTCGGAGACCACCAGCTCAAAGAGGTAGTCGCCGGCGACGTCGAAGCGGATCGCGGTGTTGGCTTCCTGCGGGGCGACGATTTCCGCGGCGGCGGGTCCATCGAGCTGGGTCCAGGTGAAGGCGAGAGGTCCCGGCGTGCGGCCGTCGTCCTGCACGGCGGGTTGGAGGGTGACGTTCAGTTTCGGCAGCTTGCCACTGGCGAAGGCCGGCAGCGCGACCCGCGGGGCGAGGTTCGGGAAGCCGTCGGCGCTTTCCGGCACGGTGACCACGAGCTCGTCGGTGACGTAATACTGGCCGTCGAAGGCGACCACGCGGAGCCGGTAGGTGCCGGGCAGCGAGACGGTGGCGGTGGTGGCAGGCGCGGAGGGATCGGCGAAGGTGACCGGGCCGGGACCGCTGGCCATCGACCAGTTCTGGATGACCGAGTGGCCGAGCGACTTTCCGTCGTCGGTGATGGTGGCGGCGAGGGGGAAGCTGATCTGGTCCGCGGTGAAGTCGTCACCTGCCACGACGAGCGGCGCTTGGTTCGGAGTCGGCGGCAGCGGCGCGGGAGCCACGCTGACCGCGACTTGGCGGCGGGTGATTTCGAGGCCGTCGGTGACCTCGAAGACCAGCGTGTAGTCGCCGGCTTCGGTGAACACGGCGCGGGTGCCGAAGCCCCCGCCGGCGATGAATTCCACCGGCGCGGGACCGCTTTCGTCGATCCAGCGATGCTCCAACACCGCGGCGGGCCGGCCGTCGTCGCTGACCTGCGGATCGAGATCAACGAAGGCGGCGGGGAGTTGCAAGGCCACGCTGGCGGGCAAGGTTGCAAGCGGGGCGGCGTTTGGCGGCTCGACGACATCGGCGGTCACGGTGTCGGAGACGGTGGTCACGCCATCGGTGACGGTCAGGCTCAGGACGTAGCGGCCGGGTGCCGGGAAGCTGACGGTCGCGGCGGCGAGGGATGCATTGTCGAAGGTGGCGGAACCGGGGCCGGTGACCTTGGACCAGGCGATTACCAGCGGGCCGGCGGTGAACGCCGTGGGATCGATCACCGGCGTGAAGGCGTGGGCCTCGCCGGGTTCGAGGGCGAGGTCGGGACCGGCATTGACGCGCGGGTCATCGGTCCGCGGCACGCGGAACTTGCCGTTCGGGCCGGCCTGGGTGATGGCCAGGATCTGGGCGGGAGTCAGGGCGATGTTGTAGAGCGAGAGCTCGTCCACCTGGCCGGGGAAGTTCAGGGCCTCGCCGGGGAAACCGCCGACGTGAAGTTCCTTTTCGAAGTGGTGGACCGTGCCGGCCGGGCCGGTCACGTCGGCCACCTGCACGCCGTTGACGAAGGCCTTTTTCCTCGCAGTGGCCGGGTCGTAGGTCAGCGCGAGGTGGAAGGGCTGGTCGAGCGGGAAGGGCCTGATCACCTGGATCTGCTGGCTTCCCTGGGTGGCGTTTCTCGTGAGCCAGTTCAACTGCGGGGTGGTCACTCCGCCGGTGGTCACTTGGCTCAGGTAGAGCCGGTGTTGTTTCGCTCCCGCCAAGTCCTGAAAGGCAAGAAGGTCCGCGGTGCCCGCCGGAATGACCGCGGGCAGCGAAAGCCAGGTCTCGATGGAAAAGCCGCGGGTCGTGTTCGCCGGAGCGATTTCCGGAGCCAGGTAGCGGACGCGGGACACGCCGCCGCCGAACTGGAAACCTTCAGCCGCTTTGACCGGTGCGTAGCTCTCCGTGCCGCTCCAGATGCCGGTGCGGCCGGTGATCAGATCGACGGGGTGGCGGTTCCCGGGCATCCACGCGACCAGGCCCTCCACGGCAGCGGCAGCCGGCAGGCCGGAGTGGATCTGCACGACATCGCTGACGGCCGTGAAGCCGTCGTTGGCGGTCAGCTTGAGGGTGTAAATGCCCGCTTCACTGAAGGTCACCGTGGTTACCGCTGACGACGCGTCGGTGAAAGTCGCGGTGCCCGGGCCGGAGAGTTTGGTCCACGCGATTTCGGGAGCGGCGGAGTCGTCGGAAACGAGGCCGTTCAGGGAGATGGCGGCGGACGGGTCGTTCTCGCGGACGTCCGCACCGGCATCGATCACCGGCGGGGCATCAAGGGTGGGAAGCTCCTTGCCCTCGGGAGCGGAGGCATGGAGCAACTCCGCCTCGCGCCGAGCCAGCGGCCGCGCGTAGAACGAGAAGTCATCCAGCTCGCCATCGAAGCGCCGGTAGGGATCCTGGGTGACGGCCGTGTTGATGTTGTGGTTCGGCGGCAGGCCCCCGACGTAGAAGCGGTGGCCGGTCGGGAAATGCGGACTGACCACCGAGGTGAAGACCTTCGTGCCGACCCCATTGAGGTAGCATCAGGTTTCGTTGGTCGCCCGGTTATGGGTCATGACGACGTGGTGCCATGCATTCAGCGGGACGACGCTACCGGTGAGGGTGATGCGGGAGGCGCTGGTGGTGGTGGGACCCGACGGCGGGCGGAGGAAGTGGAGTTTCTGCCGCTCGAAGGTGCCGGAGTTCTGCTCACCCCAACTGATGCCGTGGTCGACGAATCCGGTCGCGGGATTGAAGAGGGCGAACAGGAAGCCGACGTTGGTGCTGCGTGGCTTGAAGCGGAACTCGATCGAGAAGCCGGCCGGGTCGTTGAGCCCGATTTCGCCGATGGTTCCGCCTTCCAGCACGTCGCCGCCGGTGGCGAAGCGGAAGGCCTGATTCACCGCGCCGGTGGTGAACTGTGGCTGTTCCCAGTAGGCGAAGCGGGTCAGGTCGCGCGTGCCGGCCACGTCGCGCAAGTTCCCGTCGAAGGGCCACCACGCGGTCATCCCGGCGGGCGCGGGCAAGCCGCCGGGAGCGGCCACCCGGACCGACACGGTGTCGGAGGACGAAAGGGCGCCGTCGCTCACGGTCAGCCGCAGCCGGTAGTCCCCCGCGGCGGTGAAGGAGACCTGCGAGTCGAGGCTTTCCGGGCTGCCGAAGCTCACGGGGGCCGGGCCGGAAACCTGCTCCCAAGTGATGACCGGCAACGTGTCTTCCGGCAGGCCGTCATCCTGGAACGAGCCGCGCAGATAGGCCGTGTCGGAGACTTCCGCCAGCGTCATGCCGGGGCCCGCGGAGACCACGGGCGGGCTGTTCAAGGGCAGGCTCAGGGTGGTCTGCAGCAGGTCCAGCATCCGCAGGATCTGCTCGGGCGTCGCCGCGGAAATGAAGTCCGAGGGCGTGCTGGCCATGGCCTGCTGGTTGGCCGTGTTGATCGGGTCGATGCCGTTGGAGAAGGCCACGATGATGACCCTCACGCCGGCGTTCCGGGCGGCGACCGCCGCGTCGGTGGGATAGGGACCGGCACCATCGCCGAAGACCACGATCACCCGGTCGGGGGCACCGGTCCGGGGATTGGCCAGCAGATGGGTCAGCGCGCCCTGGATGCCGCCGTCGATGTTCGACGCCGCATATCCGGTCGTCGTCCCTGCTTCACCGCGGGCCTGGGGAATCGAGGCCCGGGCCAGCGCGATGTCGGAAGTCAAGGGGGTCACCTCGCTCCTGAATTTCCGGATCGACACGCGGTCCGTCGCCGGATCCAGTCGGGAAAGGAGCTGGTCCGCGGCGACGCGCGCCTTGTAAATCGGTGTGCTGGGATCGCCTTCGGCCTTGTTGGCCCACATCGAGCCGGAATGGTCGGTGACCACCACCAGATCCATCGGGCGGCGGACCGGCACGGCCGCAACGGTCAACACGATCTCGTCTTCCTCGGTCCACTCGCCGTCGAAAGCCGACAGCGTGAAGACGTAGCGCCCGGGCACGGGAACTTTCACCGTGGTCGCCGCCGACAAGGGGTCCGCGATGGACGCGTCCGCCGGGCCGGAGACCTGGGACCAGGTGATGGACAAGGCGGTGCCGCCGCCCGTCACGGATCCGGGCAAGGCGATGCTGCCGGTGGAGAGCACCCTTGCGATGTCCGAACCTGCCGCGACCACCGGCGGAAAGGAGGCGGCCGGGGCTTCCACCCGGATCCGGACCTGGTCGGCGGCGGAGAGCAGGCCGTCGTGGGCCTCCATCCGGAATTCGTATTCGCCGGGGAGAGGCAAGGCCACCGGTGAAACCGCTTGGCCGGGCTCCGCGATCACAGCCGCGGGGCCCGCGACCTGCGACCAGGTGATGGCCGTGGTCCCGCCTGCCGGGAGTCCGTCATCGGCCACGGTGCCGGTGAGAAGGGCATCCGCTCCCGCGGCGAAGCGCAGGGAAACCGCGTCGAAAATCACGTCGTTCTTCTCCCGGGGATCCAAGGGCGTGAAGACGCTGGGCTGGGCATCCAGGATCGGATTCTTCTCCGCGAGGAGGCGGACGCGGATGCGCGTGGTGGCGGCCGGGACCCCCGCGCTGGCGGCGAATTTCACCCAGCGGTCGGCGGTCCGGGTGCCGGTCGCCGTCTGGCTGTCGAGCATTTCCCCTGCCGCGTCGAAGAACTCCACCACCGCTCCGCCTTCATCCAGCGCCCCGATCGGATACTCGGCGCTCGGCCGGCCGGTGAAGTCCAGCGGGACGATGTCCTTCGGCTGATACGAGCGCACCCGTGTTTCGAAGGCAATGCGGGCCGTGCCGCCGGCGACTTCCGCGAGCTGGGTCGCGTCGAGCGTCACGTCTTGGAAAAGCTCGCCGCTGGCGTCTCCCGGGACATGGAAATAAGCGCTGCCTTCCGAGGCGGCGGGATACACGTTGGTCGTCGAAAAGCTGCTGCGGTAGACCCGCGAAGCCGGGGTTCCCCTGCCCCACGCCACTCCGCCAACCTCGGTCCAAGCGGGGATCTTGCCGGTCACCAGCGGCTGCTCGTTGCCGGAGTTCTGCAAAAGGTTGGCCCCGAGCTGGCCGAAGCTCAGCACGCGGTCCGCGCCCGCGCTGACCAGTGGGGCGGTGTTGGTCCCTTCGACCGTGATCGTCACCGGTGCCGAGGCCGTCCGCCCGCCCGCCGAGTCGGTGGCCGTGGCAACCAGGACGTGCTCGCCCGCTGCCAGGATTCCGAGTGAAAACTGGGAAACAACCGAGGTCCCGCCGCCGGCCCGCAGGCCTTCGACGCTGAGCTCGGTCACCGCGAGATCCCCATCGGCGTCCGTGGCTGAAACTTGCACGACTACCGGTTCACCGGCCGGAACCAGGGCTCCGGTAAGCGGCGACAAGATGGAGATCCGAGGATTCGCGGTCACCCGCACGACCACTTCCGCCGGCTCGGAGGTCAACACGCCATCGCTGGCGGTGAAGCGGAAGCGGTCGATGCCTGAGAATCCGGCTTCGGGAACGTAGATGGCTTTGCCCGCCGCGATCACCACGGTGCCATGGGCCGGCGGGTGGGTGATCGCCAGAAGGACTTCGTCGCCGTCCGGGTCCGTCGCTTGGAGCGGAATCTCGATGGACTTCCCTTCGCCCGTCGATGACCTGCTGCCGCTGGCGACCGGCGGATCATTGGAAGGAGCGATCACGATCCCGACTTCCGCGGCGGAGGACAAGCCGGACGGATCGGTGACAGTGAAGCTGAAACGATCAGGACCGTGGTAATTCGCCACCGGCGTGTAGGTGAAGCCGCTGTCAGGATTCGCGGTGAGAGAGCCATGGAGAGGAGCCACGGTGACTTCGTAGCTCAGGGTATCGCCGTCCGGGTCCGTCCCGGCCGGCGCGATGACCAGCGATTGGTCTTCGGCCAGAACCCGCGGCGCCGGGTCCGCGACGATGACCGGCGGGTCGTTCACCGGTGCGATGACGAGGGCGATCTCCGCGGTGGACGCAGCTCCCGAGGCATCGGTCGCCGTGAAATCGAAAGTCGCCGCACCATGGAAGTCCGGGTCCGGGGTGACGACCGCACTGGAACCGGTCACGCTGACGGTGCCCGGAAATCCGGCAGGCAGAACGACGTCGTAGCTCAGGGCATCACCGTCGATGTCGGTGGAGTCGAATAGAATCGTGACCGCCTCGTCTTCGGTGCCGGTGACGGATTGTGCAACGGCGACGGGAGCATCGTTCACCGGCAACACGGTCAGGACGACCTCGGCGACCGGGGAAGCAAGCGCGGCATCCCTAACCCGGAAGAAAAAGCGGTCCGTGCCGTGGAAGTCGGCAGCCGGATGGTAGGTCAGTGCGGGCGCATCACCGAAAAGCGTGCCGTGGAGCGGACCCGGCGTGGCCAAAGGGTCGGCGGGATCTCCGACGATCTCGAAGAAAAGCGGGTCGCCGTCCGGGTCGGTGCCGGTGAGCGTGATCGGGATCACGGCGTCTTCATTTCCAGCCGCGGTGATGGCGGTGGCGGAGGGTGCCCGGTTCACGGGCTGGAGCAAGAGTGTGACGGTGCCGGGCGCCGAGACCGCGCCCTTCGAATCGGTGACGGTGAAGGTGAATGTGTCTTCCACAACCGCCGTGCTCCGCGGTCCGGTGTGAGAGTAGGTCAGCGAGGGCGGGGTTCCGGCGAGGATGCCCTGCGAAGGCTGGCTGGCGATCTGCCATGTGAGCGCGTCATCGTCCGGATCGCTGGCGGTCAGGACGAGCGGCGCGTCGTTTTCGCCCTGGTTGAGGACGAACACGGGGCTGGCCGCGACCGGTGCGCGGTTCGGCTGGAAGACATGCACGACAAAGGGAGCCGGGGCGGACTCAAGCACGCCATCGGAAACCTTGAAGGTGAAGGTATCGTCACCGATGTAGCCCGGTTCCGGGGTGTAGGTCGCGATGTTCCCGGCAAGCGAGATCGATCCGTGGGCAGGTCCCGTGACAATTTGATAATTAAGCGTCGCGTTCTCGGGATCCACGGCCACCAGGGGAATGGCCACTGCCGTATCGCGGGCGGTGGACGTCTCGCCGGCGCTTGCCACCGGCGGAAGATTGGGGGTTCCCCCGCTGGACTCGCATTCGATGATGCCGTCGCCGTTCAGGGTGAGCCGGTCCGAGAACGCCATCCCGTGCAACAGCGAACTCCCGTTCACCGTCAAGGTGCCTGCCGGCACGACGACCCTGCCATGAAACGCGCTCTGGCTGTTCAAGGTGAAGCTACCGACCGATACCGTCATCAGCAGCCAGTCGGGCCGGGTCGGGTTCCCGATGTAGCCGTTGGCGTTCAGAGAATTCCTCAAGCGGAGCTCCACCGGACCCGCGACCGCAATCCTCGACCCGCCGTTGAGATCGAGTTGCTGGATCTGATACAACGCCGGTGCGGCGGCAGTTCCCCCTTGCAGGTTGATGGTGCCCGCTCCGTTGATCGTGATCCGTTCGTAGCGTCCGGGAGGCAAGGTCAGGCTGCCCCCCTGCGCATTGAGTGTCAGGGTCTTGATCGTGGAAAAGTCACCCGGATTGTCCCCCGGCTGATTGAGGTGGACATGCCGGTTGCCGCTTCCCGCGAGGGGTGCCGTGGCAAGCGGGAGCAGCTCGCCATCGACCCGGCGCGTGATGCTGCCGAGCAAAGCGCCGCCATTCAGGGTGATTCGATGATTGCTTGGCTCGAGGTCACCGGCACCCTCGAGGATCGGTGGTGCGGTGGCACCTCCGTTCACCCGGATTTCGGGAGTGCCGGGAACCATCAATGACCCGTCGATCTTCAGCTCGGAGTTCAGATTGAAATTACCCCCGGTCATCACCCGCACGCTCCCCTTAACCCGCCCTTGATTCAGTTGCGGGGGCGACTTCGAGACCACCGCATCGGTGACCGCGGCATCCGATGCCGGTGCCGCCATCAGCAGAATGCTTCCTAACAGGGACGGGATGGCGGAGGGGAAGATGCGGGAGGTCATCGTTCCAAAGGGGCTAACCGAGGCGACCTCGCTCCGACAAGATAAACTTTGTGATGATCTCTTTTCTTCATCATGGCGGACTTTCATCTCGACTCTGCCGCGGGAATGTCGGTCCAGCCGGGAGCGATGATGCCAAAACCCGCCCTTTAAAGCCCCGTCCTGCCTCGGCGTGTAGATCCCGCAATCATGAAAGCCAGCGGGCCGTGTCGTGCCACGCTGAAAATCAGGCCGCGACAACCGGAGAGCGGCCTGCGAGCGCTGCCTCTCCGCCAGCCGCCGACCCGATGCCGAGCAGATCGAAGTCTGGAACACCTTCATGCAAAAGCGCGGTTGGCGCGACTCCGGCACGCCAAGCTTTCTCCGCAGCAAGGAAGAAGCCGGGCTGGCGCACCGCGATGATCTGGTGACGTTCTTCGACCTGATGGACGTCGAGGAAGGGCGCACGCCTTGAGGTCCCTTCCGATGGACCGTTCAAGCCCCACCCTCCTGCTACAACCAAGCCCGACAGGTCATATAGCGTATTTTTTCTTGAGCCTAACAGCGCTCCTGAAAACCCATTTCCGAGATAGCTTCTCATATCCTTGATAAATCGTCCGTCCAAGTCTCACCCCCCGAAATCCCCTGTCTTCCATCAAGCATCGGGAATTGCCAGTTCCCCATCGTCGATGACGCGTCCGGATGACGCGGGGCGCTTTTGTTGCGGATTCTTTTGCATCATGCCGACCCGATACATGGGCGGCGGGTCGCGGGCCTCGTCTTGGCGATTCCCTTTCTCCCCTGTCCCGTCTAGCAAAGGCGCGTGCGATTGCCGGTTCATGAGATTGAGGAAGCCCTGAAGGCCGCCGTTTCCCGCGGCGAGCGCGACCGCGTGCTGCTGAAAGCCCCCACCGGCTCCGGCAAATCGACGGCCGTGCCGGGAATGCTGATGGACGCGGGAATCGAGGGCCGGATCCTGGTCATCGAGCCGCGCCGGATGGCCGCCCGGCTGCTCGCTGGCTGGGTCGCCAAACTCCGCGGTGCGACGCTCGGCCGCGAGGTCGGCTACGCGGTGCGCTTCGATACAAAGTACGGCCGCGACACCCGCCTGATCTACCTGACCGACGGCGTTTTCCAACGCTGGCTGCAAGAAGACCCGACCCTTGCCGGCGTCGGTGCGGTGGTCTTCGACGAATTCCACGAACGCCGGCTGGCCGTCGATGTCGCGCTCGGCCGCTGCCTCGACCTCCAGGAAGCCGCCCGCCCCGACCTGCGGGTGCTGGTGATGTCCGCCACCCTCGAAACCCGCGGCCTCGCCGACTACCTGGTCCCGGCAAAAATGCTGGAAGCCTGCGGGCGGACCTTCCCGATCGAGACCTTCTACCGCGCCGATCGTCCGAAGATCAACGACCGCCGCGGCGGTCAGCCGATCGAAACGCCCGTCTGGGAAAAGATCGCCGCCGTCTGCAAGGAGGCGCTCGCCCTGCCCGAGCCCGGCGACGTGCTGTGCTTCCTGCCCGGCATGCACGAGATCCGCAAGACGGTGGAGATCCTGGAGAACTCCTCCTTCACCCGCGGTCACGACATTTTCCCGCTCCACGGCGCCCTGCCCCCGGCGGCCCAGGAAGCGGCGGTGTCGCCCGGCAAGCGGCCGAAGATCATCGTCTCGACCAACGTCGCCGAAACCTCGCTGACTATCGAAGGCGTCCGCACCGTGATCGACGCCGGCCTGGCCCGCGAGGCGAGCTTCGACCCGCGCCGCGGCATCGACACCCTGCTCATCCGCAAGATTTCCCGCGCCTCCGCCGAGCAGCGCGCCGGTCGTGCCGGCCGCACCGGACCGGGCCGCGCGTTCCGGCTGTGGAGCGAAAGCGAGCACAACCGCCGCGAGGCCTTCGACGCCCCGGAAGTCCGCCGCGTCGACCTCGCGGAGGTCGTGCTGCTGCTGAAATCCGCCGGCATTGCCGAGGTCCGCGACTTCCGCTGGCTCGATGCCCCGACCGAAGACAGTCTGCTCCGCGCCGAGTCGCTGCTGCACGATCTCGGCGCGCTCGATGCCGCGGGCCATCTAACCGACGAAGGCCGCGCGATGGCCTCGCTACCGCTCGAACCCCGCTACGCCCGGCTGATGCTGGCGGGCGTCGAGCAGGGCTGCGTCGCCGAAATGGCCTTCATCGCCGCCGCGGTGCAGGGCGAAGGAATCTTCGTTTCCAAGCGCGGCGGGATCGGCCGCAAGGACTTCGTGTTCCAAGGCGACGCCAGCGACTTCGAAGCCGAGTGGCGGGCCTTCGACTCGGCGGCCGGCATGGATTTCGACGCCCGCCGCTGCGCCCCGCTCGGCATCCACGGCCGCGGCGCGCGGGAAATCGCGCAGGGCTTCGACCGCCTGCAAAAGCTCGCCCTCCAGCGCGGCTGGCCGTGGGAAGGCGTCGATTTCGCCAAGCGCCGAGAAGCGGTCGGCCGCGCCATGCTCGCGTCCTTCAGCGACCGGCTCGGCGTCCGTTTCGGCGAGGCTACGCTGGCCTGCCGGGTGGTCGGCAAGCGCAAGGGCAAGCTCGACGACGAGAGCTGCGCCAAGCAGGCCGCCGCCTTCGTCGCGGCGGAGATGACCGAGGTCGAAGGGCGCGAGGTCATCGTCCAGCTCCGCCGCGCCACAGCGATCGATCCGGCCTGGCTGAAGGAGCTGTTCCCGGACGACTTCACTCTAACAGACGGCGCCGCCTACGATGAACCTCGTAGAAGGGTCGTCTCGCGTAAGGAAACCCGTTTCCGCGACCTCGTGCTGGGGTCGAAGGAAAGCGATCACAACATCAACCTGGATGCCGCGGCGGAAATCCTCGCCGCCCGCGTGCTTTCGGGCGAGCTGGTGCTGAAGTGCTGGGATGCCGCGGTCGACCAGTGGTGCGCGCGGCTTTCCTCGCTCGGGACGTGGATGCCGGACCTCGGGCTGCCCGGTTGGTCGGAGGACGACCGCGTCGCCGCCGTCGCGCAAATCTGCCACGGCGCGGTCGCTTACAAGGACATCAAGGAGCGCCAGGTCTGGAACGTCCTGCGCGAGTGGCTGAGCCATGCCCAGCGCGCGGATCTCGACCGCCACGCGCCGGAACGCGTCACCCTGGCCAACGGCCAGAGCGCCAAGGTCACCTATGAGGCCGGCAAGGACCCGTGGATCGGCCTGCGGGTGCGCGATCTGTTCGGCGTCTGGCAAACGCCGACCATCGCCGGTGGCCGGGTCCCGCTGCTGGTCCATATCCTCGCACCGAACATGCGGCCCTGGCAGATGACCAAGGATCTCGCCAGTTTCTGGGCCGGCGGCTACGCGGCGATGAAGAAGGACCTCGCCGGCCGGTACCCGAAGCAACCCTGGCCCGACGACCCGAAGGCATGGCTTGCCGCGGGAGGCGGGAAACGCTGACCTAAGCCCGTTGTGTGGAAACTTGTGATCATCCTCGCCTTGATTCCCGTCGTGGGCGCTTGGCTCGCGCGCCACTGGTTCTGGACCCGCGCGTCCCGCCAAGGCTTGCGCCGTGACTGCGGCACCAGTGTCCGGGAACTCCGCGAGCGACTCGGTCTTCCACCGGGGACGAAGGGGAAGGAAACTCACGCCGCGGCCCTCGGGAATGCCCTCCGCGAATGCGGACTCCGCTTGATGGAGCAGGAAGGCAGCAAGCTCGCCAAGGCCCGCGTGACCGGCGGCTACTTGACCCGGGTGATGCCTGCCTTGGCCGCGATCATCGCGGTCTTCGCCGTGCTGTCCCACCGGGTCCCTAACGTTTGGGCTGCGATGGCGGTGGCTCTCTCGGTGATCGCGCTTTGGACCTTCCATCGCCTCACCGGCATGGCCATCGAGTGGCGCGCCGTAGCCCGCGGCACCGAGGTCTTGAAAGCGACCCGCGCCTTGAGGCGAGTGGACGACGAAGAGGAGGTCATCCGCTGCGCGAAAGCCAGCGTGTGGAGCACGGTGTGGCCGTTTTAACGGCGGTCTATCAAGGTAGGGACCGACCGCTGGGCGGACCCACTTTACCTCGCGGTTGAAGTGGTCGAAGCAATGGCGGATTCTGTGGCGTCCCACCCTCGGGGGTAAAGTGGGCGGGCCCAGCGGTCCAGCCCTACCAAGGTAGGAACGCTTCAATCCCAGGGAAACCACCTACCCAAACCCGGCTTCGCGGACGAGCGAGGCCGCGTCGTCCCTACCTCCGCCGCGCCACCATCGCGAATCCCAAGAGCGTCAATCCGATCACCCCCCAGTCCCCGATCACCGCATAAAGCGTCAGCGGCGGGTTCTTCGGGATATCGACCTCCGCCAACAAGTTCCCACGGGTGAACGGGCTGCCCTTCGCGTCCCGCAATTCCTGCAAGCGTCCACCACCGTCCGGATGCACGGTCACACCGGTCGCCGTGATCGCCGCGGTGACTCCTTGGTTGGCACAGCGGAGCATCGGCCGCCGCAGTTCGATCGACCGGAAGCGGGCATTGGCGAAATGCTGCAAGGCCCCCGGACTTTCCTTGAACCAGCCATCGTTGGTGACGTTGACAATGACTTGCGGCCCGCCGCGCACGAATTTCCGCAGCAAGCGCGGGACCGTGTCCTCAAAACACACGGAAGGAATGATCCCGAAGTCCTCGCCCCGCACTCCGGCCGGCAGCGGATCAAGGCTTTCGCCCACGCTGAAGCCCCCCTGAAACGGCACGCCCGCCTGTTGCTCGTAGATTTCCGCGAGGAACGGCAGCTTTTCAACGAAGGGAATGTATTCACCGAAGATCACCAGATGCCGCTTCCGGAACAGCCCCAGCGGACCGTCAGCCGGCAGGACAGCGAGCGTGTTCCAGACCCGGGCGTCAGTCTTCATCATGATACCCTGCGCGGTGAGCTCGGACTCCAGCTCGTTGACTCCCGAAACCAGCGTGAAGTCGCCGGCTTCACGCATCCGGCCGAGGGTCACCTCGTTTTCCATGGTCGTCCCCCATTCCCCGCCTGCCGTGCGAAAAATCTGCCCGGTTAGCGCGGTCTCCGGCCAGACAATCCAGTCGGGCGTGTTGAGTTCGATGCCACCTTCGTCGCCCTCCGCCAGTGCCTCCTGCAAGCGCTGCTGGTCCTCGTCTTCCACCGCCTTCAAGCCCGCCAGCGTCTCGTCTTCGTATCCGACATGGATCTCCGTGGGGCTCCACAACTGCCGGCTGGCTTCCTGCGGGATGTTGAGCTGCACCAGCAGCGCCCGCAGGCGGATCGACTCTCCCTTGCCGACCGTCGAAATACGATAAATGCCGTAGCTCGCCACACCCGCCATCAGCAGCGCCGCGATGCCGAAGTCGAAATGGGGCCGCAATTTCCCCTGCCGAGCTCCCGCCGCCAGCCGACGTCCCGCTTGGACGATCACGGCTTGAAGAAAGATCGGCAGGATCGAAAGGCCGAGCGCGCCGAACAAATCCGCCGCCTGGGCGATCACCGGCGTTTCGTGGAAGGCGATGCCCAGCGTGTTCCAGCCGAATCCGGTGAACAGCCACCCGCGAAACCACTCGAGCCCGGTCCACACCGCAGCGCAGGCGAAAGCGAAGCGCAGGCTGCGAAAGGAGACCGCCCAGCGGCCGCCGGTCTCTTCCGGCAATGGCATGCGGACGATGTGCCCATCTTCCGACAAGGGTGGCGGCTTTCGCCAGGGATTCCCGAGCGTCGCCGCGAAGATGGCCCAGAGCGCCGGGAAGCACGCCAGATAGAGCGAAAGCGCCACCCAACCCGCGTCGCTGACCGTGCGCAGCCAGGCGAGGTTCGGCAGAAAGAACCCCAGACCTGTTAGAAAGCCGAGCAGCGCCGCGGTCCGCTTCCGCCGCTTGGCATCGAGAGTCCACAACGCGACGAGCAGCGGCATGAAAACGACCCAGACCAGATCGCCCACATCGAAGGGCGGGAACAACAGGGCGATGCCGAACCCGCTCGCGAGGGCGGCCAGCAGGCGGAGCGGAAGTCGGTGGAAAGCGGTCATTGCAGGCGGATCAACGGAGCGCTGACTTTAGTCGGCGAGTTCAGGCAACGCCCGCCACCCATGGAGACACGCCGGCTAAAGCCAGCGCTCCGTCCACGGACCCCGTCAGCATCAACCCTTTCAGTATTCACGCCATCCGGAGTTTCGCGTCGGCATCGATCGCCGTCCACAAGCTGTCAAGCGATGCCGCCACTTTCGCCCGCGATCCGGCGAGGTCCGCGGAAGGCGCCGCCTTGCCGAAAAGGTAGAACTTGATCTTCGGCTCGGTGCCGGACGGGCGTACCGCAAACGAACGACCGTCGGCGAGATCGACAAAGAGCATCTTCTCCTTCGGCAGCGCGTCGCCCTCGGCATCGAACAAATCCTGCGTCGCGAAGTCGCGGATCTTCGCGACCGCAGAGCAATCGACTTCCATCGGCGGCCTCGCCGAGTAGGAAGCCGCCAGCGCCTGGATCTTGGACGCCCCGTCCGCTCCTTCCATCACCAGCGATTTGCCGCGTTCCTCATGGTAGCCGAACTCGATGAAAATCTCGTCCAACAGGTCCGCCAGCGTCTTGCCCACCGACTTCGCGTAAGCCGCCACTTCGGCGAACATCACCGCCGCGCCGTTGCCGTCCTTGTCGCGGACGAAATCGCAGCCGAGGTAGCCGTAGCTTTCCTCGCCGCCGAACAGGAAGAAGCGCGAGTATTCCAAGCGCAGCGCGCGGGTCGTCGCCTCGTCGAGCGAACGGTAATCGCCGCCCTTCTTGTCGGCCGGGATGGCGTCTTCGTACTTCCGCAGTTTCTCGGCGATGTATTTGAAACCGGTCAGCGTGTCCACGACGCCGATGCCGTAGTGGTCGGCGATCGCGCGCTGGAGTTCGGTGGTGACATAGGTCTTCACGAACAAGGCGCGGGCCCGGGTCGCGTCGTTCAGCCAGCCGATCTCGAAGGCGGTTTTGGCGCGATACCACGCCATCAGCGAGCCGATTTGGTTGCCGGTGAGCAGCACCATTTTCCCCGCGGAATCACGCACCGCGACACCCATCCGGTCATTGTCGGGATCAGTGCCGATGACAATCTCCCCACCTTCCTTCACCGCCAGATCGATCGCCATTTTCAAGGCGGGCGCGTTCTCCGGATTTGGCGAATCAACGGTCGGGAATCGCCCGTCCTGCATATCCTGCTCCGCCACCGTGATCACCTCGAAACCGAGCTCGCGGAGCATCGGCACGATGATCACGCCGCCGACCCCGTGGAGGTTGGTGTAAACCACGCGCGTCTTGGTGCCCTCCAGCAGCTCCGGCCGCATCAGCAGCGACTTGAGGCGGTCCATGTAGCGGCGGTCGATCTCCGCACCGATCGCCGTCACGCTCCCCTGCTCCGCGGCGGGCAGCGGCTCATAGATTTCGCTCTCGAGCGCGTTGACCTCGTCGATGATCGCGGATGCATGCGGCTCGACGATCTGCGCGCCGTCATTGAAGTAGGCCTTGAAGCCGTTGTCGTGCGCCGGGTTGTGGCTGGCGGTCAGCACCACGCCCGCATCGGCCCGCAGCTCGCGGATCGAAAACGACAACTGCGGCGTCGAGCGGCCGGAGTCGAAAAGATAGGCATCGCAGCCCAGCTCGGCGGCGGTCTTGGCGCAGAACTCCGCGAATTCGCGCGAGAAGTGACGGGTGTCGTGGGCGAACACCAGCTTCGGCTTGCGCACCGTGCCGACGTGGCGCTTGGCGTAGGCAATCAACCCGCGGACCGCGCGGGAGACGTTGAAGAAATTCATCGTCGCGGTGCCGGCGCAAGGATGCTGCGGCCGGCCGTTCGGCCCGCTCATGCCGCTTTCAGCTTCCGTCACCACCCGGCCGATGGTCCGGCCGCGCAGGCCGCCGGTGCCGAACGCGAGGGTTTTGAAGAAGCGGTCGTTGAGTTCTTCCCACTGGCCGGCGGCGGCGAGTTCAGCGACCGCGGCTTCCGCAACCGGCGAGGCGGATCCGCGGAGCAGCAGGTCGATGTTCTTGCGAGAGCTTTCGAGAAGTTGTCCGGAAGCGAGGGCTTGGTCGAGTTGGGAGGCGAGGTCGCTCATTTCGGGCTGGATGCTAACGGTCCGATCCCTCATGGCAATGCCTCCCATGCGACATTTGTTCGAAGCCGCCCTCGCCCGCCGCGCCCCGCTGCGCCGACCGGGCACCGACGCGCTGCGGCTGATCGACGGCGAAGGCGACCATCTCCCCGGCCTTGAGCTCGAAGACTTTGCCGGACATTGGCTGCTCTCCACCCGCGACCGCCAGCCACCGCCGGAAATGCTGGCATGGCTCCGCGACCAGCAGCGCTGCGTCTATTGGAAGCGCCTCGACCCGCAACATAAGGAGTCGCCCGCGCATCTCTGCGGCCCGGAACAGGACGACCCCTTCGCGATCCACGAGAGCGGCCTCGCCTTCGAGATCTCGTTCCAGTCCGGCTACTCGCAGGGCATTTTCCTCGACCAACGCGACAACCGCGCCGCCCTCCGCGAACGCCTCTCGCCCGGCCAAACCCTCCTCAACACCTTCGCCTACACCGGCGCCTTCTCGGTCTTCGCCGCCGCGGCGGGGGCCACGGCGACCACGCTCGACCTCGCCCAGCCCTACCTCGACTGGGCGAAGCGGAACTTCGAACTCAACGGCTTCGATCCCGCGGGCCATCACTTTTGCAAGGGCGACACCTTTCACTGGCTCGCCCGCTTCGCCAAGCAGGGCCGCAGGTTCGACGGCATCGTGCTCGATCCGCCGACCTTCTCCCGCGACAAAGACGGCAAGGTGTTTCGGGTGGAAAAGGACTACGGCCGCCTCGCCGAACTCGCCCTGGCCTCCCTCGCCCCCGGTGGATTCCTGTTAGCCTCGACCAATTGCCGCACCCTCTCACCGCGCGACTTCGAACGTCAGCTCCGAGACGCCTCCCGCCGGCTCTTGAAAATGCACGCCACACCGATGCCCGCGGACTTCACCGCCGAGCCCTATCTGAAAAGCATCTGGGTGGAGACCTGAACCCTGGGCGGAATCCGCTGCGCCGCTCCGTGGGAGAAGGCGGAAACAACCCTCCGTCGATGAAAAACGCCCGCCGCGATCCGTGGACCACGCCGGGCGTTCAAAGTTTCATCGGGATCTTTCACTCGCCAAGCCGCTGACCGGGCCGCATGTGAAGCCGCAGGCCGTTGCCCTTGAAATCCATGTCGATGTTCATCCGGTCGATCTTCTCGCGAACTTCCGGCGGCGCGGCCTCCTTGTCCTGCGGGGTGTCATAGGGCCCCTCCCATTCGACCTTCCCGCCGGGACCAAGCACCCGCACTTCCTTGCCTCCGTCCTGGGTCTTCAATTCGACACCGCTGCCGTCGGGATTGAGCATCCGGATCGCACTCGAGTTCTTCAACTGGATGCCGCCGTTTTGAATGTCCGGGACCTTCAGTTCGTTCGGCATTTCCAGTCCTTGGAGCATTTGTTGAAGACGCTTCTGAATTGCGCCTCCCAGAAGCATCTCGGGATTGACCGCGCCCTCCCCATCGAGCCCTTCAAAGGCCTTCAAGTTCTCCTCGATCGCCTCGCGGAACAGCTTGGCCTGGTCTTGTGGCATGCCGCCGAGCATCAGTTGGTCAAGTGGTCCGGCCATGGCGGCGCCGCCTTCCAGTTCGGCCGGAGCGCTGCCGAGGGGAATCCGGACATTCTTGGCCACGCCCCGGTGGATGTATTCCACATCCAGTTCGTCGCCCGGTTTGTGTCCGGCCACGGCATCGCGGAGCTGATCCTGGCTGCCCACCGCCTCGCCGCCCACCTTCGTTACCACGTCATTGATTTGCAGGCCCGCCTTCGCCGCAGGCCCGTCGGGCTGGAGCGTACGAACAACCACTCCCTGACCGGGTTCCAGACTCAAATGCTCTCCCAACAGGTCCGGCACTTGGGAACCGGCCACTCCGAGAAAGGCCCGCACCGCCGCAGCCGGGGCTGCCCCTTGCGGCATCTCCACGGGTGGAACGGCAGCTTCCTCAGGCGCGGCAGCTTCCGCAGGGGCGACAACTTCCTCCGCCGGAGCCTGCGGCGGAATCGGGGCCGCGGTTGCCGGCGCTTCGATTGCCAGCGCGCTGGAAGCCAGTCCCAACACCGCGGCGTATGCACATGCGATCGATTGTTTCATGATAAACTTGGTTGACATACTAGAAGCGTAGTAAATCGCCCCGTTCGTCTGGCGGATCAGTCGATTTTTTCAGGGACCATCAGGTATTCCACACGCGGACGCTCGACCTCGATGATCTCACCCTGCGGGTTCCGGTATTTCGCCTTGTCCATGTAGATCACACGGACCATCCGGACCGGTTTGCCGTCGGTCGTCCACATCACACCCTCGTCCTTGGCTTCCTCCAGCCCGCTGCCCACCGAGGCGGGCACGAAGCCGGTCGGCTGGCGAGACGGGATGGCGGACTCGACTCGGGCAACCGGACCACCGGACTTCGCGCGGGGCTGCTCCACCATCATCGCGCTGAAAGCACCCGCCACCGCCACCGCCGCCGCTGCGGCATACCAAGGACCGCGTGAGGCGGACTTCTCGGCAGGCTTCGACGAACCCGGGAACAGCACCACCTTCTCGTCGACCGGGAAAGGAACCGCGGCGACCGTCGCAAGCATGACATCCGTGGCCTCGTTTCGAACCGCCAGCGGGGTCATCGCTCCGAGCGTGTGCTCGACCGATGCCAATGCCGGGTCTGCCGCCAATCCGCGACCCTGCAGGGCCGCGAGGAAGCGGTCCATGCTGGCCGGTGCGAGCGACGCGGGCCGGATTGCCTTCAGCGCGTCTTCAATTTCCTCGAATTCGGAGTCCATGTTTGAGGTCGGATTCACTCGTGTTTTAAATCGAAAGGTCGCCTTTGCGGCGAGCGGAGGAGAGCTTCTTCTTCAACGCCTCAAGTCCATAGCGATACCGCGAGGCCGCAGTGTTTGGCGAAATCTCCAGAGCCTCGCCAATTTCCGCGAAAGTCCGGTCACCCCAGATCTTCATCACCACCACCTCGGCGAATTTCGGCGGCAGCTCTTTCAAACCGGCCTCTAACAAATTGCGCGTTTCGTCATCCGACGACTCGCTCTCGAACCACGGATGAAAAACTTCCCTTTGCTCGATCTCCGCCTCGCCGCCCACCACGTCCTCACGTCGGCGCCGGCGGTCATCGCGGCGGCCCAGGTCGATCGAAAGCCGCCGGATCGTCGTGTAAAGATAGGGCATCCATGCCTCTTGTCCGCCGACAAACTCGCCGTTATCCAGCTTCTCGACCAGCTTCACCAAAGCATCCTGGACGATGTCTTCCGCGTCTTCCGACGAGCGGGACTGCTGTCGTGCGAAAAGCACCAGGCGCGGGGCATGCTCCGCGAGCCACTCTCGCCAGGCGGCGGTGGAAGGCGATAGGCTTTCTACGGGGGCGCTGCTCACGTCGTCGTTGGGATCCATGGCAGTAGCGTTGTTAAGCTGGCTTTTTGTCTGACAAATGGCGAGCGAATCGACGCTCCAGCGCCCGCCCGGTCGGCGAGTCCACCACTTTCGCCACCTCGCCCGGCGGCCCCTCCGCCACCAGCCGCCCGCCTTCCCGCCCACCGCCGGGGCCGAGGTCGATCACCCAGTCGGCCGCCGCGATGACGTCGAGCTGATGCTCCACCACCAGCACGCTGTGCCCCGCCTCGCGCAAGCCGCGGAAGGCCACCAGCAGCCGCTCGACGTCGCCGAAATGCAACCCGGTCGTCGGCTCGTCGAAGAAATACAGCGTATGAGGCGCGGCCGGCTTCGACAGCTCGACCGCCAGCTTCAGCCGCTGCGCCTCTCCGCCCGAAAGTGTGTTCGCCGCCTGCCCCAGTCGCAGGTAGCCAAGACCCAGTTCGCCCAAAACCGCCAGCGTTTTGCGCAGCTTCGGCACCGCCGCGAAGGCCGCTAGCGCCTCGCCTGCCGTCAGCTCCAGTGCGTCGGCGATGCTCATGCCCTTGAAGCGCACTTCCAGCGTCTCGCGGTTGAAGCGCTTGCCACCGCAGGACCGGCAGATCACCCAGGCGTCGGGTAGGAAATTCATCTCGATCTTCAACCGCCCCGCCCCCTCGCAACGCTCGCAACGACCGCCGTGGGTATTGAAGCTGAAGCGCCCCGCCCCATAGCCACGCTGCCGCGACATCGGCAGCTTCGAGTAGAGGTCGCGGATCGCGTCGAACATCCCGGTAAAGGTCGCCGGATTCGAGCGCGGGCTTCTTCCGATCGCCGACTGATCGACCGCCACCACCTTGCCGAGGAATCCCATGCCCTCGATCGCCCGATGCCGCCCCGGCGGATCGCCGCTGCCGTTGAAATGCCGCTTCAGCGCCCGCAGCAGCACGTCGTCGGCCAGCGTCGATTTCCCGCTGCCGCTCGGTCCGCTCAGGCAGACGATCCCACCGAGGGGAATCCTCACATCGAAATTCTGCAAGTTGTGCTCGCTCGCCCCCCGCACCATCAGCGCGTCACCCAGCAGCGGAAAAGACGGCCGTTTCGCCAGCGGTGCCACCGGCGTTTCCAGCCAGCGCCGCGTCGGCGAATCCTGCGGAAAATCTTCCGGCCGCGCGCTGCCTAACAGCGCCCCGCCCTCGACCCCCGCGCCCGGCCCCAGCTCGATCATCCAATCGGCGGCGCGGATCATCTCCTCGTCGTGCTCCACCACCACGACCGTGTTGCCGCGGTCCCGCAAGCGCTTCAACGCCGCGATCAGCTTGCCGGTGTCCTCCGCGTGCAGCCCGATGCTCGGCTCGTCCAACACATACAGCACCCCGGTCAGCCCGCTCCCGAGCTGCGTCGCCAGCCGGATCCGCTGCGCCTCGCCGCCGGACAGCGTCGCGCTCGAGCGATCCAGCCCCAAATACCCCAGCCCGACCTCCTTCAAAAACCCAAGCCGCTCCCGCACCGCGCCGCTCAGTTGCCCGCAGACCTCCACCCGGTCCTCGGGCAGCTTCAAGCCCGCCAGCCAATCGTCCGCCTCCTCCACCGGCATCGCGCAGAAATCCTGGATCCCCTGCCAAAGCCCGCCGCCGCCCTCGATCCTCACCGCCAGGATCTCCGGCCGCAACCGACGCCCTTCGCAAACCCGGCAGGGCCGCTCCGCCATCACCCGCGAAATCCGCCGCCGCACCGCCTCGCTGCGCGCCTCCTTCAGCTTGCGCTCCGCCTCCGCGCAGAGACCCTCGTACTTCTTCACCTGCTTCTTTTTCTCCGCGCCGAGCTTCCAACCGGTGTCCAGTTCGCCGCCCTCGAACAACAGCTTCCGCCCCGCCTCCGGCAGCGCCGTAAACGCCGCGTCCTCCGCGAGCCCGAACATCCGCAAAATCGCCACCGCCTCCCGCCCGAACAATTTTCCGCGCTGCGCCCCGACCTTCCACCAGCCCTTCATCCCCGCCTTCGCCAGCGGTGACGCCTCATCGCCTAACAGCAGCGCCGGATCGCAAAAAATCTCCGTCCCCAGCCCCTCGCAAGCCGGGCAGGCCCCGTGGTGCGAGTTAAACGAAAAATGCCGCGGGCTCAGCTCCCCGATCATGAACCCGGTCGCCGGATTCCGGTAGCTGGTCTGGAACGATATCTCCCGCCAGCCGCCTGTCCCCCGGAGCTCTTCCTTGCCGTCCGAACCCGCTCCCCCAGCTCCCGCGGGCGAAGGGGGACTTCCAGTCTTCCGTCTTGAGTCTTCAAGTCTTCCGTCTTCGACCAGCGCCCGCGCTTCACTTCCACAAATCCTCAACGCCGTCTCCACCGAGTCCGCCAGCCGCGCCTCGCCACCCGCCCTCACCACCAAACGGTCCACCACCACCTCCACGTGCTTCGCCCGCTCGGGCCAAACCTTCGCCGCCTCCTCCAGCTCCAGGATCTCCCCCTCCACCCGCACCCGGACAAATCCCTGCCGCCGCAGGTCCCCGATCAGCCGCTCCGGATCGCGCGATTCCTCCTCCGGCACCGGCGCCAGCAGGACTATCTTGGTCCCCTCCGCCATCGCCGAAATCGCCGCGACGATGTCCGCCGCGCCCATTCGCTCCAGTTTCTCCCCGGTCGCCGGATCATGCGACACCCCCGCCGCCGCCCACAGCACTCGCAGGTGCTCGTGGATCTCGGTCACCGTCGCCACCGTCGACCGCGGGTTCAGCCCGCCGCCCCGCTGCTCGATCGCGATCGCCGGACTCAGCCCTTCGATCGAATCGACATCCGGCTTCTCCAGTTGATCGAGAAACTGACGCGCATACGCCGACAGCGATTCCACAAACCGCCGCTGCCCCTCCGCGAACAGCGTGTGGAAGGCCAGCGACGACTTCCCCGAGCCGCTCGGCCCGGTCACTACCACCAGCTTCCCCCGCGGGATGTCGACGTCGATCCCCCGCAAATTGTGCTGCCTCGCTCCCCGGATCCGGATGCTGTCCACGCGGGGAGTGGAAAGTTCCAAGGGAGAAGTTCCAAGTGCCAATGTGGGAAGCGTGCGCCAACTCCCACGGGAGCGCCGGTCTGCGACCGACCGAATGGTCCCCGGCAGCCGTCCCCACCCTCCGGCCGCCGCCAAGCTCGGCAACTATTTGGCCGAAGGGAAAGCGCATGAACAAGAGCACCGCGCAACCGGGAGCGCCGGTCTGCGACCGGCCGAATGGTCCCCGGCAGCCGTCCCCACCCTCCGACCGCCGCCAAGCTCGGCGCTGTTTGGGACAGAGGGAAAGTGCTCGAACGAAAGCTCCGCGAGGGACCGTTCAGCCGGTCGCAGACCGGCGCTCCCGCCACCTCGCGCCGCGATGCCGATCCACCTTCAACCTACTTCTTCTCCGGTGCCATCTTGAACGGAATCGCCACTTCCTTCAGATCCGTCCAGTAGCGGACCGTCACCGCCAGCTTCTTGCCCTTGGCCTTGTCGAAATGGAAGGACTTCGAGTCTCCCGACCATGAGCTCCCGCTGCCGTCGAGCTGGGTCTCGCCATCCATCGCCACCACCTCGATCACCCCCTGGTGGTCGCCTTTGACGGTGATCGTGGTGCCGTTACCACCGCCGCCGAAGAGTCCGCCGCCGCCGTCCGCCGACACCATGAAAGGCCCGACCTTGTGCTCCGTCTTGTCGCCCACGGTCACCTCGGCCTTGCCCTCCTCCGACTTCGACGCGGTGATCGCGGTGATGCTGCCCTCCAGGCTCGATCCTTCCACCGCCCCAAACAGGTCGCCGGGAAAGCTCACGGTGAAGCTGCCGAGCGTCCCTTCTTCGCCAACCTTCGAGAAGCTCTCCTGCTTCCAGTTCGGCTTGCCGCTGCGGGTCCGCGCCCACTGCCGTCCATCACCGAGGGTGAAGGCCTTGATGTCCACCGAGTCGTCTTTGAAAGCGACGAGGTTCTCCCCGGTGACGAGGTAGGACAGCTTCACGCCGGCATCGTGACCCATCGGTTTCACCTCGAAGGGCACCTCGTCCCCCAGCGGCTTGCCGATCTGGCATTGGATCAGGCGGACTTCAAAGGCATCCTCGGCAAGGCAGGAAGTGGCGAGCAGGAGGGAGGTAAGGAAAACGCGTTTCATCGCGGCGAGCTTGGGGGCCCAGGCGCCGTTTGCCAAGATGAAGCATCGGGGCACCGCGTCGTGAAATCACCTTCCGACCCCGAGGGGCGATCCCATCCTGACCTTTCAGGCGCATCCACCAGGAACCCCGCACCGCCTTAAATCCGGCGAGATTCCTCTTGCGCCCGTAATTCCGAAATGCATCCTTCCGGCCCCGCCGCAAGGCGGACCTCAACGCCTCGGTAGCTCAGTTGGTAGAGCAGAAGACTCTTAAAGTTCCGGCTCGCTCTGAAACCGCTTACAGCTTCAAGCATTCCAGCCTTCGGGTAGCAAAGCAGGGTAGCAGATTCGCCCGTTTGTTCCCGCTACTTTGCGGGCAAAGTCTTTCCGCCGAAGGGAGGGCCGCTTGAAAAACCTCCAGATCGCGGATCTTTTTTGCGGGGCGGGTGGCACTTCGCGGGGAGCAATGGACGCCATCGAACTGATGGGACTGCGGGCCGATCTCACGGCCATCAATCATTGGCCGGTGGCGATCGCCAGCCACACGCTCAACCACCCGGAGGCGCGGCACCTTTGCACGGGGATCGACGCAGTGAATCCGCTGCACCTCTACAAGCCGGGCGAGCTGAACCTGCTTTGGGCATCACCGGCCTGCACCCACTTCTCGACCGCCCGCGGCGACACTCCAGTCAACGACCAGTCCCGCGCCACGGCATGGTGCGTGATCCGATGGGCGGAGGCACTGCGCCCGCCGATCATCCTCCTGGAAAACGTGCCGGAGTTCCAGAGCTGGGGGCCACTGCTGGAAGTGGATGTCCGCCGGAAATACAAGCGGATCCTGGCACCGGGCGAGGAACCGGCGGAGGGCGAGACTCTGATCGTGCGGCCCGGACCTCTGCGCCCTCGCGCAAGGCGGCGGGTTTACGGCTACACCACCGAGATCGGCTTCAAGCCGGACAAGGAACGGAAGGGCGAGACCTTCGCCGCGTGGAAGCTCTCGCTGGAATCCATCGGCTACCTCGTGGAGCATCGCGTCCTCTGCTGCGCGAACTTCGGGGATCCGACCAAGCGCAAGCGCCTCTTCATCCAGGCCGTTCGCCGCGGGTCCGGACTGCGCGTTACCTGGCCGAACGACCTCCACGCGGAGTCCCCGCACTGGCACCAAAAGATCCGCCCGTGGAAGACGACCCGGGACCATGTCATCAACTGGAAGCACAAGGGCAAGCCGGTGTTCGACCGTAAGAAACCGCTCGCCCAGAACACCCTCAAGCGGATCGTCGCCGGGCTGACCCGGCAGGGGCTCGAACCCTTCATCCTACCCCAGCACACCAGCCACCCCGCGAAGTCCACCGGAGCCCCGCTCGGCGCGGTGACCACGACCTCCCGCGGGATCAATCTCGTCACCCCCTTCATCCTAGCGATGGAACACGGCGGCAGCCTGGACAACGTGGACGAGCCGCTGCGCACCGTCACCACGGCAAAGGGCGGCGCGTTCGCGGTGGCGGAGCCCTACGTGCTTCCCGGCTTCGGGGAGCGCGAGGGACAGAAGCCGCGCACCCATGCGATCGACCAGGCATTCCCCACTGTTTGCGGCGGCGGGCACTTCCACCTGGCGGAGCCACAGGTGATCGAGCTGCGCGGCACAGCGAAGCGCCAGATCCAGGCAAGCTCCCGCGGCACGGGTGAACCGCTCGGCGTGGTGTCCACTTCCGGCGCTCACCACGGCCTCGCAGAGTTCATGGTGCAGGTGGCGCACGGGAACGGCAAGGACCCCAACGGCAACCGCCGCCGGGTCAAGTCGCTGGACAATCCCACCCCGACCATCTGCGGGAACCGCGGCGACCTGGCATTGATCGAGGCCTACACCCTCGGTCAGCAATCCGGCGCGGTGCCTCGCCCGGCGGGCGAGCCGCTGGCCACCGTCGCAGGCGGTGGCGCCATCAGCTTCGTGGAACCCTACGTGGTGAAGTTCTACGGCACGGCGAACGACGCTCCGATCAACCAACCGCTCGACACGGTGACGACCAAGGACCGCTTCGGCGTGGCCGATGCCCGGGCAGTGGAAGAGATCCGGGTGACGGTGGACTCGGTGGTGACCATCGGCGAGCACACCTACCCGCTGGTCAATCACGAGGGAACCCACTGCCTCCTCTGCGTGAAGGACGGCCGCTTGCTCGTGGTCGGCATCCTCTTCCGCATGCTCACCCCGCGGGAGCTGGCGAAGGCCCAAGGCTTCCGCAGCGACCACAAGTTCAGCGGCACCAAGACGGAGATCGTCAAGCAGATCGGCAACGCGGTCCCCTACCACACGGCACGCGCCCTGGTCCTGGCCGCCCTCTCGCAGGATCCGGACGTGAGCAAGTTCCTCAAGGCCGAATACGGGGAGGTGGCGGCATGAGCGATAGCAGCGGCACCCTCAGCGTTTTCACGGTTGGTCACGAGGGCAACTATGACAGAGGCATCATCGAATATGGCTCAGCATTCCTCAAATCAGGCAGAAGCGAACACTACCCCGGAGGCTTTGCCGTCAGAAGCCCCGAAGAAGCAGAGCGATTGATCGACGATCACGGAATGCGGGGCGAGTGGGCGGTCTACGGTCTCGCCGCCGACTGGGAAAAAGACACCGCACCAAGTGAAAGCGGGTGGTGGCATTCCTTGGTCAACGACTCGCCGATCGTCCGCAAGATCACCCTGCCGAACAACAACCCAACCTCTCACTCCGCATGAACAACGATCCAGGCGGCTTCCACACCCAGCTCCGGGCGCTCCGCTACGTCGGCAGCAAAATCCGCCTGATGACAAAGCTGCGGCCGATCTTCCACAGCATGGGCGGCACCTTCTTCGTCGATGTCTTCGGCGGCAGCGGCGCGGTCATTATGGGCGCGGGATTCAACAAGCGCGTCTTCAACGACGTGGACAGCGACGTCGTGGAGTTCTTCCGCGTCCTGGCCGACCGGGACCATGCCAGGGAACTCTTCCAACTCCTCCGCCGCCGGCCGATGTCCCGCCAGATGTTCGACGAGATGCACGCGCACTACATGGAGGGCGGCAAGAGCTTCGCCGCCCTGCCCCCGGCGGAGCGGGCCGCGGCGTTTTTCTACCGCAGCGCCTTCGCGTTCGGCGGAAAGATCCGCAACGGCGGATTCGCCGCCACCTTGAGCGACCGCGCCGGGTGCAAGGAGATCACCCGCTACCGCAGCGTCCTCCGCCGCATGGCGAAGCTGCGCGAGTGGTGGCAGGGCACCGTCATCGAGCATCTCGACTTCGGCGACCTGATCGAGGCTTACGCGAACCGGCAAGGGGCGCTGCTCTTTTGCGACCCGCCCTACTACGGGACGGAGCGGCACTACTCGCGGAACTTCCCGCGCATGGATCACGAGCGGCTGGCGGACAGCCTCAACTCCAAGCCCTGCGCGGCCGTCGTCACCTACTACGACACGCCGGAGATCCGCAGCCTCTACCCGGAGTCGCGATGGGAACGCCTCTTCCTGGACAGCACCAAGAACATCCAGCGCGGTTGCGGAAAGAAGGGCCGCGTGAGCGAACTGGTCCTGATCCGCCGCTTCCGCGCCCCGTCCCGGAACTTCCACCTGCACCTGAGAAGAAGGGAGCCCGCGGCATGAGCGAGGAATCCCACTTCGAGGTCCGCCGCGCCCGCGAACTCCTGGACCGCTGGCGCGAGCGGGCCGCCCGCCAGCAGGCGAACAAGGCGAAGGAACACCGCCCGACCTTCGACGAGGAGCAATACCAGAAGGACATCGGGTATCTGCTACTCGTCATCAAGAACCTGGAGTCGGGTTACTACGCCCGGCCCGCATCCACAACAGCCACAATGAAGAAGACCGAAGAAGAAATCGAAGACTCAAGGCGCGACTTCCGCACTGCTGTGCGCAATGCGAAGGCCACCCTCAAGCCCGGCGACAGGATCCGGGTGACCAAGTGCCCGGGCACCAAGCGAACCATCACATTCGCCCATTGGGACGGTGACTGGATCGTCTCCAAATCCGGCATCGACGACTACGCCGCCTCTTGCATCGACCGCGTCAACGGCAAGCCCGTGGACTTCAAACAACCTCAACCCTGACTCCACCACCTATGAACCTATCTCTGGAATCGCCCGTAAAGCCAGCAACCCGTCCGCGCAAAATCTATGTCGCCAGCTCGTGGCGGAACCCGCATCAGGAAGGAGTAGTTAAAGCACTGCGGAAATCAGGGCACACGGTCTATGACTTCAAGAACCCAAGACCTGGCAACAAGGGTTTCGCATGGTCCGAGATCGACCCCAACTGGATGGGCTTGAAAGCGGCCGACTACGTGAAGCTGCTCGATCACCCGGTTGCGAAGGCCGGATACGCCAGCGACATGAACGCGATGAAGTGGGCCGACACCTTCGTCCTTGTTTTACCCTGCGGCAGATCCGCCCACCTTGAACTCGGTTGGGCCTGCGGACAGGGTAAGCAAACTCTGATCCTGACAGCAGACGGCCAAGAGCCGGAACTCATGGCGAAGATGTGCGATCGCATCTGCGTCTCGCTTCAAGAAGTCATCGACGAACTAGCCGGCTGATCACCCAACTAAAATCCACCACCCATGAACCCCGTCCATCATTCCCTCTGCACGCACGTCATCCCTCCCGCCCCGGGCGACGAGGGCAAGGTAAACCCGCTGGCCGTCCGCATCGACGACTCCGGCTTCACCTCCTATTGGCGACCGAACGCCACCGACCTGGAAATCCTTCGAGCCGGCGGCTCGATCGCCATGAACACCGCCAGCGCCCGCCTGGTCCCGGCCCGGATCTACGTGGTGGATCCACAGGGTGGCACACCGCAGATACTCAGCGACGCGGATTGCGCCTTGGAATTCGCCAACCACATCGCGGAGCTTTGCGCTGGCGAAGGCGAGTCGGTGACCCTTCACTCGAACAACGCGGACTTCAACGGACTACCCAATTGCTTCATCACCTGCATGGGCGACTGGACTGCCTGGAATGATCGCGAGTTCCGCAACGATAACCTGCTTGAATGCACGCGCGCCGCCGCAATGGAGAGGAAGACCTGGGAGGCCGTGAACCCCAACGGTTTGGCATCGCCTGACAAAAGCCGCCAACCGGACAGCCCCGCGAAGATCAAGATGATGCTCGCGAGCGAGATCCATGACCGGGTGGCAATGTTGAGATCCTGCAACCCGGGCATCGAAAGATTGCACCTGGATGAGGCAGTGCTGTTCGGCATCAACCATCTCTTTGAAGAAGCCATCGGAGCCCCAGCACGGCGCTTCACCCAGGCGGAAGCAGATCGGCTGATCGAGGGCATTCGCAAACGTGCCACGCTACCGGATCCGCAATCATGAACCTCGACCCCAACCTCTCCGCCGCCTACGAGCTGGCGATCCGCGCCGGGATGTCCACGCTCTCCGCCGTGGCCGTCCCGCCGGATCCGGAGGGTCCGGACGATGTCGCCATGGAGCATGCCCGCCGCGCGATCGCCTGCCACCGGGAGGCCATCAACCGCCTGTCCGCCTTCCTGCTCGATGGCGTGGAGAACCGCCGCGTCGATGCCGCCATGGCCGCCACCCGCGCGGCCCGGGAAAAAGGCGGCTCGCCCTGATTGCTTGCACATCCTAAGCGAAACGATACCCTGCCGCCGTGGCCATTGAATCCATCTCCACCTACTACGAGAACCTTCGCGCCGTGCTGGGGGACGCGGGGAGCAACGGCGTCTATCAATGGAAGGATGCCCAGCTCGCCGCCGCCGTTCGCACCACGGTCCAGACGAACCTCGGCCCGGCCGGGGTGGCGGTGAAGTCGGACGATCCCGCAAGCCTGGACCCCGCCCCCGCCACGCCGGACGCCCGCGGCTACCTGGTCTATCAGACGGCCCTCTCGCTGGTCGGCGGGCGGCAGAACGTCAGCTTCCAGACCCGCCCGATGAAGGTGATGCACCGGCCCGAGGAGCGGAAAATGAGCATCGACCACTTCCTCCGCATGATCCGCAAGATCGAGGAAGAGGGTGATCCCCACGGCACCGGCGTCGCCGCCCTCTTCGGCGTCTGGACGGATTGGGAGAACCACGTCTGCCGCCTGACCGAGCCCACCCGCACCGCCTGACCCCGATGCTGCCCTTCACCGTCCACGAAGCCGAGATCGCGCTCTTCCACGCCTGGAACGACGGCCGCCCCGTGCAGGGTCCGCTGGCCCGCCACCTCGCGCCTGGCATCATTGCCAGCTTCCGCGCGGGCCTGACGATCACCCGGCAGGACGGCGGGGAAATGCCCGGGGCCTTCGGCGAATGGCGCGGCTCCGGCTTGCGGCCCGGCGGATGGACCATCGAGACCTCCGCACCCCTCGCCGCCCTGACAGACGGCATCGTGCCCGTCGATTCCCTGCCCTGCCCTGGCACGCCGGTCATCGTCATGGTCCGCTTCCTCCACGCGGAGTCCGGACAGTGGCGCTTGTGGCAGTTCCACGATGCCGAGCTGCTGCCGCCCACCGCCGCGGAGAGCGAGGAGAAGATGATGACCGCGTGGCGGATCCGCGCCGGCCACCGGGAGGAATTCTCCGGCACCGTGCTGGCCACCCTGCCGGACATGGACGCGCCCGTGCTGCGGGGCGCGATCGAGTGGATGCACCGCGGGCGCATGGTCCGCTGCTGGGACTACGATGTTTCTAGTAACACATGGACGGAGCGGCCCGAGAACCACATCGCCGTCGGGGTTGATACCGCCCGCTACGTCACCCTGACCATCGCCGGGGACGATGCCTTCGTCCTCTACATGACCCCGCGCACGGAGATCGTGGACGGCGCGGGCGGGGCGATCGACCGCAGCCTGCTATCCTGGCTGAACGCGCTGGCCTTCACCGTGTCGTCAAGCGGCTTGACCCCGGACGATGACTGGATGCTGGAGACGGAAGGCTGCAATGAACCCGTGGAGATTCCCGCCAGCGGGCTGCATTGGGACCACCCCGTGGTGGCCTTCTCTTTCCTCGGCCGCCGCTATGCCACCCTCTCCCACGGCGTGATCGCCCTACCCTCCCTGGCGGACGGCTTCCCGGAAACGCCGCCGCTGGACACGCCGCTCCGCATCGGCCGCCTGCTGCTGTTGCCGGACGCCGCCTACCTCTTGCCAGAGACGCCATGAGCAGCACCCCGCGCGAGAACTACGTGACCAGCGGCGAGGCCTATTGGGCGGTCGAGGACTTTCCCGCGCTCTCCAAGGCGATCGGCGTCAAGGCCTCCGATCTTCCGGACTGGCACGACGAGTTCGCCGGCCAGGGCCGCGCCTGGGAGATCATGCGCCGCCTCTACCGCGTGGCCCCGCTCATCGGGACACTGGAGGAAGACGACCTCCGCCCGTGGACCCGTGACGAACTGGCCGCGAAGTGGGGCGTGGCCGTGCCGGTGATCGACGCGGAAATCAAAGGCGCGGCCAAGCAGTGGCAGCTCCGCAAGCAACAGCGGGGCGCGGCGAAGGAAGTCCATCGCCTGATCAGCGACGATGAGCTCAAGACCCTCACCCGCTTTTCCGAAGGCGACGGGATCGACGAGGACACCATCGAAAGTCTGCTGAAATCCCTCAACTTCACCCAGGTCCACGACCCGGCCCTCCGCGCGGAGGTGGCCCACCGCATCATCTCGCTCAAGACCTACCTCGCGGACAGCCACACCCGCGTCTCCGCCCGGGAGGTGATCCGCATGGAAATCTCCATGCACGGCGCGGAGACCCGCATGATCCACTGGCAAAACACCCTCGAGGAAGAGATCCAGAAGGCGGAGGCCGGGAAGAATGACCCCGCCTTCCTGCGCGATAAGACCGACGCCGCGATCGAGAATGCCCGCGGCAAGCTGGACGATGCCGACAAGACCCTGCGCCAGCTCACCAAGGACCACAGCGCCCTGCTGAAGCACCTTGGCGCGGACGAGCTGGATATGACCGCCCGCAAGCGGATCTTCGTCGAGACCGTGGCCTACCTCGTGGACCGCTGCCGCGCCTACGAAGCGGACCCCGCGAACGCCAAGGTGGACGGCACCTTCACCGCCGCGGAGATCCACTGGCTGCTCGATCCCCTCGGCGAGCGGGAACCGCAATACCGGCCGGACATTTCCCTCCGCGTGGCGGAAGCCCTCCAGCCGGAAAACCTCTGGAACCCCGACTACGTGCCCAGCGCCATCCAGCGCCAGGTCACCCGCGAGCTGCACAGCATGGTCAAGCGCATCCGAACCATCCGCAAGGACGTGGCGGAGGATGAGGACACCCCAGAGAACGGCTGGCGAGAGGATGACGACGAGGACGGCAGCGACGAAGACACCGCCACCGGCGGCGACACCGTGGCCGCCATCCCCACCGACCCCACGGGCGACGCCTTGCCTCCGCCGCGGCCATGGACCGGCGGCCCTTCCGCCGACACCGGCCCCGCCGCAGGTTTTTTCTAACATTCCAGATTCCATGAACTTCCCCGGACTCGAAATCCAGCTCCGCCAACAGATGGAGATGATGCTTGCGGCCGAAGGCGTGAACGCCGTCACCGCGAAGCTCCATTGGCGCGTGGTCACCAAGCCCCCGGGCTACGATCCCGACGACGAAAGCTCCACCGCCGGCACCGTGACCACCAACCACGAGCTGGAGTTCCGTGCCCTCGTCCACCAGGTGGACCACCGCCTCGCGGGCTTCCAACGCTTCATGGAGATCCAGACCGGGGACGTGATGCTGGACTACCTCGCGGACCTCGACCTGGAGAACCCCGCCAAGGAGGACCCCCGCGTCGAAGTGAACGGCCGCCACTACATCCAGAAGTCTGCCGGCACCGCGCTCAAGCAAGCGTGGGACATCCACAGCGGCACGGGCGGCTACATGAAGACCCTGCTGCTGACCCCGGCACCGTAAAGGCGATGGACGAACTCGACCGCTGGCTGCAGGACATGGAAACGGCGGCCGACACGCTGGCCGAGCCGCGGACCTTCTTCGACCACCACCGGGACCGCTATCTCGACATCGCCCAGCGCACCGCGATCCAGGTCCTCAATGCCATGCGCCCAGACGGGCTGGATGCCGACCTCTGGCGGGAGAACACCGTGGACTTCGCCGAGCTGATGTTTACCGAACCGCTGCGGAACGGCCTAGCCATCACCTTCGCCCACCGCACGGAGCTCGACACCATGGCCGCGCGGAACCGCGGGCAGGATCCCGCCAACTACACCCCGATCAACTACGCGGACGTACTCGAGTGGGTCCTCGCCGGGCCGGAGGAAGGGGGGAAGGACCTCAGCGAGATCGAGACCACCCGCGAGCGCAGCCCCTACAACATCGCCTACGATGTTCACCAGGCCATCGTCCAGCACCGCCTCGGCACGGAGCGCAAGGACTACTCACGCATCACCCGCCGGCTGGAGGATTGGGTGAACACCCGCACGCTTTCCGGCGACATGGACGCCATGCTCCGCGCCGCGCTGGAAGCGTGGCAAAACATCCTCGCCCCGCTCGTCGAGCGCGACTACTCGGACTGGATGGACGATGTCCTGCGGAACTAGCGCCAGGCCGGCTCATTGTAGGGCAGCCCCACGAAGGCGAATACTTCCTGCTCGGATCCCATCGCCCGCGTCTCTCTGCCCGTCAGCGCCGTGAAGCCCGGGCCGTAGGGATTCCACTGCCAACCGCGGGCCTTCGCCGCCTTGGCGATCGCCTCGTTGGATTCCTTCGGACCCGTCCGGCAGACCAGGTAGTTCCACCAGTTTTCCTCCGTGGCCGTGAACAGGTCCACCGGGATGCCGCTGGCCGCGTGGACCGCCAGCTTGTTCTTCGGCCCCCAGCCGGTGTGGCCGCTCTCCCCTTCCCGCTTCGCCAGCACCCCGCGGTCAAGCAGCTTGTCGATCGCCTCCGCCGCCAGATCCACGGTCCGCGTGTCGAACAGCCCTTCCGGCCGCGTCTCGATCCGCGGGATGAAGATGATCTCCACATCCCCCACCTGGCGCTTCATCCGCCGCAGGGAACCGGCCACCTTCATCTCGGAAGTCACCGGCTCCAGAAGCCCGCAAAGCTCCCGCGCCACCGCGATGGCCACCGCCCGCGGGTGTCTGACCTTCTCACCCATCGCGATCCGTGGTGTTATTCGAACCGTGGGGTTGGCATAATTCTCTGTTCTGCCGAGAAGGAAGAGTCTGGCATCGGAAGTTGTAGTCGAAGTCGGCCATCGCTCCCTCCGGCGTTTTCCCGAACCCGGCAATCCCTTCTTGGAGGTTCTCGCCATAGAGAGCGCACCACATATTCCCGTCGGGATACAGGCGGGGGCGGAGATGGGTGGACGGAGCCGCCGCCATTTCGCAGGCGCGGTTGAGTTCGGTTTTCTGGTAGTCGGAGAGTTCAATCATGGTTGTGTGGTGTTTGGTTTATCGGAGCTTTTTCAGAGGCAGAACAAGTGCATGCTGGCGACGGCGATAAGCTCTCAAGTTGGATTCGGGCCGTCATCCGCCGCCGCCAGATGCCTAGCGTTCTGCCAATCGGGACCGAGCGCCTTGGTAAGCGCCTTGTGGCGGAGCATTTCGTAGTCGCGAGACAGCTTCATGGATTCCGTCGCGGTCATCGGCTCACCACGGCCGCAGATGGCGGAGATTTCCTCAGCTTTCAGCACAGCGGCCAGCAGCTCCGGTGATGCGGCGATGAGGCGGGCATTTGCTTCCTGCTCATCGAGTGGGAAGACGTCCCCCTCGATCACGGCAACCCATGATCCATTGCGGCCCGGATCTTCGGCGTGGATACCCAAGTGGCGTTCCATCTCGTCTCGATCATACTCGGTGGAGTTGGTGGCATCTGACCAACCCCAAGGGCCGGGCGTGTGTTTGGCATTCATAGTAGTTCGATCTACGAGGCAGAACCAGTCGTCGGCTGCGACGCTTCGCGCGGAACGACAGGGGCGCCCTGCCTCTTTTGGGTCAGCTCACCAGTTGGGCAGATGTATGGCTTTTCCTCTTTCTGTTGGACCATCGCGAAGCCGCCGACGACATGATGCACGGTGACTTTCTGGCGCTTCTTCGCGATCACCAGCCGCCCCCATTGCCATTCGGGAGTCCGGTAGGAGTGGACCGCCTCGCCTGGCAGAACCAGCAATGGGAGCACAACCTTCGGGCCGTCGTTCTTTCGTGGTGTTTTCATGCGTCTTTCTCGGCCCTCGGTTGCTCCACAGAGACGTCACCTCGGCATTGCGGACACACCTCCCGACTCGCTGCCCTGCGCCGAATGGAGCCAGAGCCATTGCAGCGCTCGCAAACGACCTTCTTGGGAAGGTGCTTCGCCAGCCATTCAGGTCTCGGTGGCGGGTCATCGGATTCGGCGCGGTAGATGCCATCCAGCTTCACCAGCACCCCTCTGATTTCGGCAATCTGCCCAGCCTGCCATTCAATTGTTCTCCCGGCGGTTTTGAGCTGCTGCCTGGCGGTCGCCAGTTCCTCAACCAGCCCGTCGCGCTCCTCTAGGATTTCGTCGATTGATTTCATCATTCGCGGGTGTAGTCGGAGCACTCCTCGGCAAAATCCTCAGCGATGCCGTCCGCTTCCTCGTAGCCTTTGATGCTCGGATGGTCGCACCGGACACGATCGCCTTTCCTTCCGACATGCTGGCAGAGATTGCAGCTTTTACTCCGCTCGGGCGGATCGGCGGGCTTGTCGATGCAGTTGCACATTTCGGGTGCTTCGTGACAGTAGGAGCAAGTTTCCATATCAGCCCCATTCACGCGGTGATGGTCCTTTGGGCGGATCCGGCGGGCCGGGAATGCGTTCGGTGCTCTCGGGCGGGGCGCTGCGATAGCTGCGGATAACGTGGCCGAGGATTTCGGGTCCGGCGTCCTCCCTGTCGGCTACCTCGTCACTCAAGGTCGCGGCCTCGTAATCCCCGAAGAACTCGGCAGATCCCCAAGCCGTTGGCGCGGCACCGGGTTTGTCAGGGGTGACGAGCATGTCCCCGCGCTCGAAGCGTTCACTGCCTACGAGGTAGCAGTCGTCGTTCTCATGGGTGACGTGAACGTCGTTGTAGTAGAAGCTCCACGGCATGCCCTCGCGGCCGGGGTTCTGCTCCCGGCCGATGGAGACGAGTTCCTCGAAGGTGATTGCCGTGACGAATTCAGTAACTTTACGTTGGTATTTCATAATTCGGTGTCGGTTGAAAGTTTCAGCGAGAACCAAGGGCTGGAGGCGAGGCGCTGCCAGCCTGAGCAGGGGCGATCGCGCGATTGATGCGGCCACGCTTTTCCCACTCGTCCTCGAAATCGTCGTCGTGGTAGCGGGCCATCAGTTCGGTGCAGGGCTGGCACCACCGGTAAGTCTCGATAGTGCCGTCGAAGAGTTCTGTTCGGGATCTCGCGAGCGATCCCTTCTTGATTGCCTCCGCGCAGTGGTGGCATGGACCTTCCTTTCGGACCTTAATGATCTTATCCTTGAAGGTCTTGTCGCCGGGGCAGCCGAAGTCACCGGCAAAGGGGTCAACGCGCAGTGCAGCATCGAGGTTGAGCAGATCGGTTTTCATCAGTCGTTTCCGGGTAGGCAGAAGTGCGCCAGCAACTTGAGCGCGGCGAGGACGCAAACGGTTGCGCCAATCCACAGGACCGGCTCGGGGATGTAGAATGAGATTTCCATTTTAGTAGCCTTCTGGAGTTCGTTGAATCCTCGTCACAGCTCGCCACGGGCCTCGTCTTGCTGGCAGCCGTCCACGTGGTCGAAGATCGTCTTCACTCGCTCCCCACAGTCGGGGCAGCGGGCTTTCATCGCTTTGCCGCTAGATTCCTGCCACACCTCGAAGTCCTCGCCGCTCGCCTGAAAGCTGATGCTCTGGTCGATCAACTCGCGGAGCGTCGCACCTCGGAAACGGATCACTTCGCAGCCCGCCGTCTCCATGATCCACGGCTTTTCGGCATCCCCGTCCTCGGTGTCCGGATCATCGTCGTAAGTCAACTCAGTGTGAGGGCAGGTCTTGATTCCCATTTCGAGGTGATCGAGGCGGAACTCATCGAAGCCGAAGCCGGCGGCTTTGAGCGCGGCCTCTGCGTCCTCCATCACCTCGCGCAAGAGATGCGGCGGCAAGATGTCCAGCACGTTGACGATGGCGGGCGCGCCGCGCCGACCGGCACGGGCGTTGGCGATTGCCGCAGCAGCGGCTTTGATTGAGTCGGTGTTCATGATTCGATTTGGGTTAGGCGATCTCGCCATTGGTGATGGAGCCGTGCCAGTGTCCGTGCTGGCTCACATCGATAGATGGGGTGAGAGTCAGCGTCTCGAAGGTGTCGCCGGATCGCTGCCATTTATTCTCGACCGAGGGCCAAGCCCATTGGATGCGGTCGGCGGTGTTGTTCGGGTCGATGAAGTTCGCGAAGATGACCGCGATCCTTTGATCTCGGCAGCACGGGCACAGGAACGAAACGCCGACCTGGAAGCGGATTTCCGGCCACTTTCCGACAGCTTCGCGAGTGATGCCTACCCACCGGGGTTCGAGGTCTGTTAGCTTCATGTCTGAGGATGGAAGCGCAGCATCGTGCGCGGCACGCCTGCTAGTTGGTTCGTCAGTGGCACGAGCGAGCCTTTCCACTCGACGCGCTCAAGCACACAGGTGATCCCATCGTCCCATTTTACCTTCACGATTTCACCTTCGTCGAAGGCGCAGAATTTCCCGGCGATGGCCCGGGTGCAGGTCGCGAGAACCTCAGAACTAGCCACCGCGGCCAACCGCTTGACGGTCTGGTTCACGGCTTCGGGTAGGTCGGGCATGTTGCAGCGGTGCTTGGCTGTTTTTCGCTTTCGGATCATCGCGGTGCCAGGGTTGGATCGTGCCACAGACGCCTGCGTCCGCGCTGGTAGTCTGCCAGGTCGTCTTTCCGGTAGCGACCCGTGGCGCTATCCTTGAGCTTGACCTCGATCACAGCCTCATGCGGCCACTGCTCTTCCATGTTGGCCTGCGTCTCGTCATAGATCGCGTCGAGCGCGTCCACGAGCCGTTGCTGGTTTTCCGGCGTGCAAGATTGGAGTATCGTTCGCGGGATCACCAGATAGCTCGCGTAAGACAGCGAGAACCAGTCATGCATAGGCTCCGAAGATACACCCGCGGTTCCCGTTTTGCTTTCAGGTGTCTCGTCCATGATTATTCCTTCTCTGTCCCTCCGGTTCCAGCGCCGGACCGCCATCGCCCGCGCCTTGTCGAGTTCCGGGTGCGTGCCCCACACGGAGGCCGCGCAATCCGGCACGAGAGGCCGCATGCCGGTGCAGGTGATCCGCCAGCAGATGGCCTTGCCGTTCGGAGTGCGCTCGCCATGACTCATCGCGCTGGCCCCGCAAAAGGGACATGGCAACAACTCCTCGGAACCCAGGCAAAGGTTGATGTCTTCCGCGGTCAGGATCATCTCATCCGCGGCCCGGCAGACCAGGCCCGGCGGCCCGGCGGGCACCTCTTGAATCTCGAAGTCGAGCGAAGCGAATTGGCCGACGTCATGAGCGATGGAGCGGCACCCGATGTTATCCGAAAGCACCAGGTCTTTCGCCATCTGCCGGATGAAGTGGCAGCGCTGCTCCTCGGTGACCGCGACGAACGGCCCGTAGCCGCAGCCCGAAGACGGCCACGCCTGCACATACTCCCAGATCGCCGCCCGCCACTCGTCCGGCATCCACTGGACCCCTCCCGCCTCCACGATCTCCAGGGGCAAGGTATCCGTTTTCACCAAGGTCGGGTCGGTGGGATGGGCGAGCATGCAAGAGATCGTCCCCTTCTCCTCGCTCCGCCATATCTTGCCGGGGACGCACAGCGAAGGCAGTCCCCACTCCCGCACGCCGACCCTGCCGATCAACCGCTTCTCGATCTTCACCACCGCCGGGGTTTCTCCCGCGGTTCCAGTTTCGCTTTCAGGTCTGTTTTGCATGATCTTTCCCGGGCTTCGCCATTCAGAGGATCCAATGGTGCGTCACGTGGAACGGCGAAGGCGGATCAACTTCCAGATGATGCTTCCGCCATCCCTCCACGGGGATCCATTCAGCGGGGAGACATGCCGTGCAGAGGACCATCCCGCCGAAGTGCGCGACGTAGTGCGTGTGGAAGTAGGCGATCCGAGCCGGCTTGCCGGGATCGAGCCATGGACCTTCCCACTGGATCCGGTTGATCCCGTCGCAGAGATCCATGGTCTTCAAGTTGGCTTCCAGGCGGAAGGGTTGCTCCAAGCGATGCAGGGCAGCGGTGACCTGGGTCGGACTCATCCAACCCCGGTAACCCTCCAAGGCAGCCCGGACTTGATCGAGCGTGATCCTGAGAGCGGCCGCAATCGAGTGCGGCCCGCAGGTCGCTTTCCATCCGTCATTCGCCGCGGCGGATTCCTCTGCGGTGTAGCGCAAAGGAGGGGGCGGAGTCGTGAACCGGGCCGCAGCCGCCGGAACTTCGGGCAGCCCGAGTTCGTGACGAATGATCGCCCGCCGCCTCTCGTAAAGGCCCGGGTCATCCACCATGTCCATCAGTTGCTTGTCGGACGGGCACCTGCCACCCCAAAGGCAGTAGCAGGCATACTCACCGCCCCATGATTTCTTTACCTTCATCGGGCGCTCACAGTCCGGACAGATTGGCCGGGTGTTTTCCTCCGCACACGCACCGTTCGGAGCATGAGGATAAGGATGCAGCACCGGCCACACACCCCGAGGATCGAGAGTGACAAGGAAACCTTCGACGGCGGCAATCACATGGACACCATTCACATATCTCGGCAAACCCTCCACCGGCAGCAGATGCGGTTCCATTCGTTTCCACAGTGCTTCTCCGGACTCTCCTTTCTTGCGGTAGATCGGGTGCCAAACATGCGAAGGCTTGAACCCCTCGCAGTTTGGCTTTGCATATCCGGTAAGTGCCCGCGTCCGGTAACGCGGCAAGCCCGCACAAGTCGCTTTGGTCGGCTCTTTGAGTTTGAAATTCATGCGTGAGGGGGATGATGGTTGTTAGGATTGACAGCGCCCTTGCTACCCGGGCGGGCTTTCGTAGGTCGGCTCTTCCCAGCGGACGTGGGCGCTGGCCACGAGCTGGCGCATGTACCACGCGCCGGACGGGATCTCCCGCGGGCCGTTGGTCACGCGGACATCCGTGATGCCCTTGAGGGAAAGATCCTTCACGTGCGGGGACAGCAGCAGCCAGCGGATTTGATCCGCCACCCGGCGGCACTCGCGGAAGGAAGATCGGCGGGCGCTGTCCACCGGCACCGCGCTATCCGCGGCCGGCACCTGCGGATGGGTCCGGACGAGGAGGTTCCAGGTGAAGACGCTGGCATGGGCGTAGTAACCTTCCCTGCCCCGCTCCCGGTCCCGGTCCCGGCGGTCGGCCAGCAAGGTATGGATCACCGGCTTGGCCAGACCGTCGGGCGGCGTGGCCTGGTCCCACAGCAGCAGGCAGTCTGCAAAGGTCCGCGACTCGCTGCCGCCGCCGGGCAAGGGCGTCTGGAAAGCGACCCCGGTGAAGTAGCCGCCCAGGAATTCCTTCAGGATCTCCTGCACCCGGCGCTCTACCTCTTCCCCGCCGGGTGATCCCGCCGGCTCCGGCAGGCCGGATCTCAAATTCACATGGGCATGGTCGAGCGGCGGCATGCCCCGGATCTAGCGTGTTTTGCTTGACGTGTGCAAGCAGAAAGCGGGACTCTCCCCGCCATGTCCGACGAAAATCTGTTCGCTTCCCTGGCCGGGATGCAGGCCAAGACCATCCCCGCCATCCTCCAGCCCGGCACCCGCATCCTGCTCGCCTCGGAAGGACGCACCTCCGTCATCCCCGCGCCGAACACCGAGCCCCTGCGCTTCGAGATCCAACCGGTGACCAGCAACCAGATCGTGATGGCTAACCAGGTCCTCGACGCCGCCATCCCGCCCCCGCTCTACGAGGAGTCCGCCCGACCCGGCACCGTGGGCAGCACCCGCACCCCCATCGGCCGCGACCATGACGATCCCGCCTACCTGGCTGAGCTTGCGAAGCTGCGGCCGAAGCGCAATGCCCTGCTCTGCCTCTTCGGCTGTCCGGCCCTGATGCAGACCACTCCGGGCGTGACGCTGGATGAGAAGGTCAAGACCCTGCTGGAAAGGATCCCCGCCTTCGTCATCATCTGGCTGGCCTCCGAACTGGAAGACGCCAGCTACCTCGCGGGCGTGGGCGAAGACAAGGTGGCTGCTTTTTTTCTCGAAGGCTCCGCCGATTCCGCAAGCTCGAAAAGCACCAGCGGTCGGAGCCGGACGAAAAAACCAAAGCGGCCTTAGCACTCCTAGACGGCGCGGACTTCGACTACGAGGAGCGGGAAGCCGCCCGCTTCTGGTTCCGCAGCCCCTCCCAATTCCGCGGCCTGCCGGATGGCGACCGGATCGAAATGATGGCGCACCGCCGCGAGGTGAACCTGCGCCAGGAACACTCGGAGAAAGTCAGCGAGCGGATCGGCAAGCAGTTCGCGGAGAAGGACGCGGACGACCGCAAGCGCCACGGCCGCCGGTGAAGGGTTTCCGGCTGGCGCTTTGCTGGCACATCTGAGACAAGAACGGCGTGAGCACGCTGATCAAGTCCATCTCCCTCAAGGGCACCGCGGAACTGGATGTCTCCCGCTTCAAGGATGGCCTGAGCCAAGTCAAGAGCCTGCGCCGCCAGTTCGAGAACAACCCGCTCAAGATCCCGGTCCAGCTCGACCTCCGGGACATCCGCTCCCAGGCGGCGAAGGTGGCGGCGGAGATCAAGAAGACGGTGGGCGCGGCACTCGGCAGCGTGGGGCCGATGGCCGGCGGATCCGTCAGCAAGGGCGGGATCATCCTGCCGCCGGGGGCGACCATGCAGCTCGAAAAATTCCGGGCGGCCGCGGGCAAGGAGTTCAAGCGGATCGAGAGCGACATCAACAACGGGAAGGGCCGCATCATCCAGAGCTTCGAGCAGCTCGGCCAGGGGATCGAGCGGGTGACCACCACCAATCTTTCGAAGAAGGGCAAGAGCGTCACGGTCAAGACGATTGACACGCGCCCGGTCAACGATCTGAAGCAGGCGCTCGACCAGCTCGAACGCGACTACGGCAGCCGGATCGGTGCGGCGAAGTCCGGCCGCGGCGACATGGCCGCCGTGCTGACCGAGCAGCGGGACAAGTTGCAGAAGGCGCTGTCGCAGTTCGGGGCGCTGGAAGGCAGTTCGGAATACCGCAAGGCGAACAAGATGCTCGACTCGCTGGACCGCCGGATCTCGGAAGCGGGGGCAAGCAAGTCGGCGAAGCAAGAGCGCGACTTCCGATCCGTCAGCGGATCCCTCGACAAGCAGCGCAACCGCGAACTCGACAAGCAGACCCGCGAACAGCGGGCGGGCGAGATCCGCAACCTCCGCAACAACCTGGCCAACATCAACACCGCCTCCGAGCCCCGCCTCGGGGCCGCCCAAGGCAGCGGCGACAAGATCGCCGTGGTCCGCGAACTTCAGGACCGGCGCAGCAAGATCGAGGCGGAACTCAACCGGTTCAACCGCCTCCAAGACACGCCCGCCTGGAGGGCCGCGCATAAGACGTGGTCCTCGCTGGACCGGCAGATTGAGTCCGGCACCGGGGCCGCGGCACGGCAGAAGACCACCCAGGACAATACCTCCGAGCGCAAGTCCGCCCAACGAGCGATCACCCGCGAGGACCGCGCCCTCCAGACCGCGCTGAAGCGCAACAAGGCGGACGAGGCCGCCGCCCGCGCCATCCGCGACCAGCTCACCCGGGAGACGGAGCTGAATCGCGTGCTGAACCAGCGCGAAACTCTGCTTGCCAACCAGGCCGCCCGCTATCGCCAGCTATCCACCCGCCAGCGCACGGCCGGACGGGAAGACGCGGCCAACAAGTTCGAGGACGCCGGCATGCGCACCGGGAACGACCTCAACCAAGCCCGGCTCGACCGCTTCCGCGACCGCCAGCAAAGCAGCGCCAAAGCCAGCGACATGGCGCTGGAGCGCTCCATCAATCGCAAGATGGCCGACTACCGCCTGGAGAAAATCAATCTCGATGCCCAGGAGAAGATCGCCAAGAAGATCAAGGACCGCAGCGCCCGGGAGTCGGAGCTGAACGACATCCTCACCCGCCGCCGGACACTCCAGACGGACACCGGGCGCAGCCTCACCGGCATGCAGGGCGTCGCGAGTTCGCGCGGCCTGACTACCATCGCGGCCAAGGCCGAAGGTGGCGTTGACACCGTCCGCCGCGACTTCGTGAAGGACCAGAACCGCTTCGCCACCGCCACGCGGAACAGCGGGCACGCGCTGGACTTCCATACCTCTTCCCTGCTGAAGAACGCGCTGACCTTCACCAAGTGGTACCTGCCCGCGCAGGCCGCCATGGGGGTGATCAGCGCTTTCACCCGCGGCCTCGGGAATGCGGTCGCCGCCCAGCGCACCTTCAAGGTTCTGGAGGCCGTGTTCCAGGGCACGGAGGAGGACGCCAAGAAGCTGGCGAACCAGACCCTCCTCCTCGCCAGCGCCAACGGCCGCAGCGCCGACGAGGCCGCGCAGTCCGCCGTCGCGTGGGCACGTCTCGGCCTCACCCGCACCCAGGTCCTCATGGCGCTGGAGACCTCCCTGCGGGCCGCGAACGTGGCGGAGATCTCTTCCGCGGAGGCGACCGCCTACCTGACCGCCACCTACAAGGCATTCGGCCTTACCATCTCCGATCTCCCGTCCAAGCTGGACTACCTCAACGCCCTGTCTAACCGCTACAACGTCACCAACAAGGACCTCTTCGAGGGCATTTCCCGCACCGCCAGCGTGGCGAAGCAGGCGGGCCTGGAGTTCGAGGACCTGGCCGGCATCATCACCGTGGTCACCGCCGCCACCGGCCGCCCGGGGCAGGAAATCGGTAACGCGCTCAAGTTCATCCTCAACCGCGCCCGCACGCCGGAGGTGATGAAGAATCTCCAGAAGGAGTTCGACATCGACATCACCGGACCCAGCGGCGACGTGAAGAAATTCAGCGACATCCTGGCCGACCTCGCCGCCATCTACCCCGGCCTGTCCCGCTTGGAAAAGGCCCGGCTGAACGACATCGTTTCGGGTGCCCGCCAGGGGAACCGCTTCGCGATCGTGATGGAGAACTGGACCGACTCCCTGATCGCTCAGGCGAAGGCGGGCCTGGACGCGAACAGCGCCATGCGGGAAAACCAGAAGGTCCTCGGCTCCGTGGACGCCCAGATCCAGGCCGTATCCACCTCATGGACCGCCATGCTCCATGCCATGGGAGAGGCCGGGGTCTTCGATACCGTGGCGCAGGGCCTCCACTCGATTGCGGAGGGCTTCCGCGACATCGCCACGGCGAAGGACGAATCGGGGGCCGACGGTGGCTTCAAGATCGAGGACCGGAACATCCGCTCCGCCACCGCCGCCTTGCTCGGCGACCGACGCCTCTTCACCGTCTCCAAGGGCACCCGAACCGAGGAAGAGATCCGCGAGGCGATCGCCACGCTCAAGAAGATCCGGGACGCCTCCGAAGGCCCGGACGCGGGGAACTTCACCGGCGCTCCCATCACCGGGGACGACGGGCGATACAAAGGCAGCGTGTACGAGAACGGCCGCCGCTTCACGGAACCTGGTGGCGACGGCATCCGCCTCGAGGCCGGGGAAAGCTGGAACGATGTGATCCGCGCGTTCGAGGAAATGCTGGCCAATGCGACCGGCAAGGCCGCCAAGGAGTCCACCGCCGCCAGCGCCAAGGACATCCTGGATAGCCAGAAGCGGGTCGGCTCCATGAACGCCGCGCAGCAGGCCTTCGAGGCCATGGCCCGCGACATCACGGCCAGCGGGTCGGACCCTGCCAAGACCCTCCGCCAATTCGACGACGCCGTGGGATTGTTGGAGGCCCTGCCAGGCGGCGCGCAGAACGTGGCACGCGCCCGGCTGGAAGTCCGCCCGCTGCTTGAAGCCGGACGAAGCGAGGAGGCATCCGCTGCACTCGGCGGCATCGCCGGCCGCTTCCGGGACCAGGGGAACACGGAGTTCGCCACCGTGGAGACCGCGCGGCAAAAGGCGATCACCACCACCGGCGCGGCCGTGATCCAGACCCGCGACCGGCTTACCGAGCTGAACCAGGAGCTCGCGAAGACCCCGGAAGGCAGCGCCCAGGCGATACTTCAGAAGTCCATCGCCACCACCACCGACCTGCTGAAGGAACAGGAGGAAACGCTCCGCACGCTGACCCGGAACTTCGAAAAGCCCGTCACCGATCCTCTGGACGGGCTCCGCGACGGCCGTCTATCGGACTACTTCCGCGACATCAAGGAAGCCAGCGAGGTGATGGGCGGCGTGCTGGAAGGCTTCGCCAATACTGGCTTCGGGGATCTGGACGCGAAGCTGAAGATCGGTGCGGCCAATTTGCAAGGTAACCTGATCCAGGATGCCCTGGTTCTTTCGCAGGACCAGAACGGCGGGCGCATGGACGTCCTCCGGAGAGCCATCGACGGGGCCACCCGCTACGGCGACGGACCCTACGGCCGCGCTCCGGAGGACCAGAAGAACCTTGACTCCCTCCGCGACGAACTGGCCCTGCACGAGGCGATCGACGCCAAGCTCACCGACGAACTCGACAAGACCCGCGAGGCGAGCGCCGAGATCTTGCGCAAGCTGGAGATCGAGCGGCAGGCCGCCGCGCTCCGCGAGTCCTATGATGACGGCGCGGCATCGGCCGCCGCCCGGGCGCAGTCCTACGCCATCGGCCAGAGCGAGGGCGAGCGGATGGTCAACCAGACCCGCGGCGTCTTCGGTGCGGTCAATGGCATGGGCGTGGCCGGCAGCATCCAGGACCCGCGGCTCGGCCAGGGAGATTCCAACCAGGACGCCCGCGAGCTGGGAACCATCACAAACAACCTCGCCCTCGCCAAGCAGGGCCTCCTTTCCATGGAGGACCGCATGAACCGCGCCCTCGCGGAGCGGGTGAACCTGGAAGGCACCATCACCGAAGAGCAGCGCAAGCAGGCGCAGGAGGCCAGCAAGCGACTCCAACTCGCCTCCCGCGAGGACCAGCTCCGCGCAGCCGGGGCCGCCGCCATCCTGCGGAGCCGCGGGCAGTCGCAGTTCAGCGCGGAGGAGTTCCAGTTCTTCTCCCAGGAAACCCGAGGTGCCCTTTCCGGACTGATGCCCGACTCCGTGCGGGGGCTGGATGACAACGCCCGCGGCAATGCCGAGTCACGCGCCAAGCTGGACGAGGAGATCAGCCTGCTCGCCCGCTCCCTCACCACCATGCGGGAAGAGTTCGATAACTTCCGCCCGCACGCCGAGAACGTGGCCGGGGATTTGATCGATCCGCGAGCCGCCATCACCGGTGCAAATTCCGGACAGCGCATCACCGACCTCAATCAGAATGAAGTGAAGGTGAACCTCCACCTCGGGGAAGTATCCGTGAACCTCGACTTCGCCCGCCACGTCGGCGAGATCACGACCTTCATGCAGCAGCACTTCGACGTCCGCTTCCAGCAGGTGGCGGCGGACCTGCGGGCCAGCCTCGGCCCCTTTCGCGACCGCACGCCGTCCACCGGGGCCGCGAATGCCGTGGATTGATCATCCGCTGAAAACAGATCGGGGCACTCCACCCGGAGTGCCCCTAACCTGAAAGCACCGGCGAACCGGTGGTTTTCGCGGGCACCGTTACCAGCGGATCCGCAAGCCGTCAAGCGGCTTGACGGGGAAAAGGAACCTCCGATCTCAGCACGCCCAATTATACCGGGCGCTGATCTCTCTGGCCTTTTCATTGACGGGCGACCAGTGCCCGGAGATCAACCGCTTGCCAGCCACCGGCGGATCCACGGTATGGGCATTGAACTCCCACACTCCCACGCTCTGGCGGTGATCGTCGAATATCTCCGTGGCGAAACGGAAGAAGTTCGTCTCCCGATCCATCTCGGCGATCAATTCCTGCATCTTCTCGGCATGCGCGCTGTCGATATAGCGCATCCAGTTCCGCCCGTAGAGCTGCTCGGTATCGCGCACTCCCAGCAAGCGGCAGAGCGCTTCGCTGACCAGGTTCACGCGGGAATCCAGGTGCATCTCCATCGCCGGCCTGCCGCGCGACCAGAAATCCGCGCGGTGCCGTGACTCCTGGCGCTTGGTATGATCCTTGATCGAGCCGCCGTCGTTGTCTTGTAGCTCATGCTCGACCATGCCCATCCGCCCGTTCATCAGTCCGACCAGGACTTCCAAGGCGATGACTTTTTCAAGGATGATGAAGGGCGCGCGAACCAGGAAGATGCACGCCTTGATCAACCTCATCCCGCCGCTCCTGACGGCCGGGAAGACCAGCCCGAGGGCAGCAACGATGAGTCCAATGGTGACGGGATGAGCTTCGATGAGTTCGAGCAGCGATTTCATGGCGACTGGATCCAGTCCCGCGTCGAATGGACGGTGCGCCATGGCCTGCGTTTCCGGAAAACCCCCTGCCCGTCCCGGTCCGCCGCGGATCCGCTGGCGGCATTGCCGGACGTGTTCGCCTCGATGGTGACGAGGTTGCCGCCCTCGCGGCGCTCGACGAGGCCGGTGTGGGCGATGCGCCCCTTGCTTGGAAAGTAGATCCCGAAGGTCTCGCCGGGCTTGATCTCGTTATTCTCGGCGACGCGACGGCCGCCCTTGAGATGGTCCGGGGACCAGGCGGAGCGCGGATAGGGATTGGAGGATCCCAGCGCCTCGCGGCCGACCCAATAGTTGAAGCAGGCGCAGTAGGGATTCCGCGTGCCGCCGAGGCCCACGGCGGCGAGATACTTGTCCACCTCGCCATCGTTCTTGCCGGTCTTTTCGGTCACGCCGATTTGGGTGGCGGCGACGGCGATGACCTTCTCGCGATCGGTGGCGGGCGGCTTCGGCTTCGCCTGGGGCAAGGCAGGCATCCCGGCCATGGCGATCAATGAAATGAAGAGGAGGGATTTCATGGGAGAGTCGATGAATTCTTAACCGCAGATTTCGCAGATTGACGCAGATGGAAGGCAGGGATTTAGAATCCGGTTTTTTAATCTGCGTTCATCTGCGTAATCTGCGGTTGATTGCATTTCAGAACGCCGCTGCGGTGACGATGCACACGCCGAGGATCACGGCCGCCATCAGCCCGAAGAAGACATAGAGCCGGTGAACCGGCCCGGCCTCGCGCCAGTCTTTCTCCATCTCGATCCGGAACTCGGGTGAGTATTGGTCCTTCAGCTCCCCGTCGAACCACTTGTCCCAATAGGGCAGCACGGCGCGGACGATGACGAAGAACAGGATCAGCGCGGCGATGACCGCGAAGACGCCGACGATGAAGAAAGTCAGCACTCCGGCATCGAGGCCCGCAGCCGTGGAGTCGGCCGCACGCAGCCAGGGCATCGCGCCGAAGAAGAGCCCGATCGCCATGGCGAACAGCAGGACTTCCACCTTCATCGACCACAGCCACTTGAGCCAGGTCACATCCAACAGGGATTTCAGCTTCTTATTCATATCAGGATCAGGTTGTTCGGGATGGTCGGGAGGCGTGGTCGCCAGCAGCCAGAGCCAACAAAGGAACTCGACGAACTGGCGGATGAATTTCATGGCGGGAGATCAGGAATAGAACTTGCGGTCCAGCCACGCGATGAAGGCGATGACCACCAGCAATAGCAGGAACAGCAGGAAGAATTTCACGAGCGGAGGAATCGCAAGGGGTTGAGCGAGTTGAGCCAGAACAGCAGACCGGAGACGCCAGCGACCACCACGCCGAAGCCGATGGCCAAGTTCCGCGCTCCCTTGAGCTTGTCGGCGGATGCCTTGGCCGTCATGGCGGCGGAAGCGTTATCTTCCGCGAGCTTGTGCAGGGCCTCACTCGTTTTCTTCTCAAGCTTCAAATTATTACGAAGCAGATTCGCCTCGTTATCCTTGTTGCGGGCCGCGATTTCCATTTCGGTGATCTGCACCGTGGCCTTGCGACGGAGTTCCCGCTGCTCGTCAAGCGCCTTGACCGCCGCGGCGGCCTGGTCCTCCAGCAAAAGCGAGCGACGGGTGATCTCGGTGAGCTGCATCCACAGGGCGGCCATCTCTTCCTTCGTCGTGCTGGCCAGCTTGCGCATGCGGTCGGCCTCCGCGGTCGTCGCGTTCAACGACTCGCGCAGCGACCGGGTCTCGCGGGACATGGTGGCGGCCCGCGCTTCGACGCCGGCCGCGTGCAGGTCCACGGCTGCGGAGGCATCGCGGACCTTGGAGGCCGCGTCGGCAGCAGGCGGCGCTTTCCCGGGCATGGCCTGGGAGACATGGGCACCGGGCGAGATCGCATCCCGCGAGCAGCAGGACAGCGCGAGGAGAGATAACAGGATGGCAATGGTTTTCATAAGTTGAAATCGCAATCAACGCAGGCGCACCGGGGTAGCCAGGTTATCCACGGCATCGACGATGATCCCGCCGCCATCCGTGGTGATGCACCGGAACTCCAGCAGGCCCCGGTTCGCCCCTTGGAACGTGGCGAATTTTTGCGTCGGCAACTCCGTTCCGTTCGGCAGCTTGAACGTCGCGAAGTGCATCTGGAACTGGCCGCTCGTGAACTTCTTGATCTCCAGCCTCCAGACTCCGCTGACTGCATCGAGCGGGGAGTTACCGAACGCGAGTTGCATCCCCCCGGTGTTTGTCACCGTCGCATTCACCGTCATGGTGATCTGCGTGCCGCTATCCACCGAAAGAATCCTCGCTCCCTCCGGAATGCCGGTGTCCGGGGATACCGCCATGACCGTCATCCCTGCGCTCAAGCCCGCGGTGCTGGCCATCGTCGCCACAGCGCTGCCGCTCGTGATCGAGCTGTTGCCTGGATCAACCACGACCGGGATATTGGAGTCGAAGAGCTGGCCTTGCCCGGCGCTGGCGGGGCCAGCCGTGATGAACTGCTGGGTCAGCATTAACCGTTTCGCAGCGGTCCCGGTGAGCGTCCCGAAATAGACCAGGGTTTCCGTAGTCCCCCTGGGGACGGTGTTGTAAGTGTCCACCGCGAACAGCGTGGCATTTGAATTACCAGCGACCGAGCGATAGCCGACGCAGTGATTCGTTCCCGTTCCGACCACTGACGCACCGGTGGCGTTCGCGCTCAGCGTCGCAGTCGTGTTGGACCTGGCGGTAACGTAGGCACCCGCCGGAATACCCGTGCCGAATATCAGCATGTTGAGCTGGATCTCGCTATTGATAGCAAACGAGATGTTCGGGGAACCGCTGGTGCGAGTGACGGAAGTCAGCGTGGCCTCAAGCGCCATGTTCTTCGCCCCGGCCGCGGTGAACGACGGGGGCGCACCCAGCCCGGTGATAGCCCCCATCGTAAATTGATAGAGACCGTCACACCATGTGTTGCCGTTGATCGGCACGAATGATCCATCATCGAGAACCGTCGTGCCGTTCGCGCCAATGGCGAAGCTGTACTTTGCGGACCCTCCGTTTGATCCATACGAAGAAGAGTAAACGGCTCGGGTGCCAGGATCCACGACCGCCATCGGTCCCGGCATGATGTTCAGGTTCTCGGCGAAGCTCGCGGCGTAACCCAGCGCTTGGTCGCGCCAAGCAGCCTCGAACTCCGGTGCATCGACGCAGACGGCGTTGAGTCCGTAGATCGCGCGATTCCGGACGGCGTCGAACATGGATCCGCCGGTCTGCCAGTAGAACGACACCTCCTTGCCCGTGGTGAACATCAACTGGTTGAGGTTGCGGATGTAGAATTTAATCACACCGACACCCACCAACTCGAAGTCCACGAAATCTCCCTTAATCCGCATGACCAGCAGTTGCGGAAGACCGATGTGCATGGACGTTGAAATCTGACGGCGTTGGCCGTGGACCCACATATCCCCGGAGCCGATGTCCGCAAAGTCCACCGCCGCACCCGCGAGCGTGCGCAACGAGATTTGGGTGCCATTGACATAGACTGCTTCGTAGAGCGTCTTCTCGGCGACATTGAGCGGCAGATCGACACCTTCCAGGATCAACTTGTCAGCGGTCGTAAACCCATGGCCGTTGGCAAACGTCAGGTAATTGTTGACGGCGTCCACAGAGCTGACGACAAGCCCGGCCTTCGCCTTGGGCAGCCAAGTCATCAGACCGTTCTCGTAATCACGGTTGATGCACTCCCCCTCCCGCTTGAATCGGAGTTGCGTTCCAGCCGAAGTTACATCCACGAATACACCGGCCAGCACATTGGCCCGGGAGGTCGCCAACTTGAACGTCGTGTCCGTCAGCTTGACGACGTAGTAATTCGACGTACTACCGAACACACTGGCACCTCCCCCGGACGCGGCTATCCCGCCGGGCATCACTCCACCTGAATTACCAGCCAGAACCGTGAAAATGGAAACCAGGTCGTAGGTCTCGAAGTTATGGTTACCGACCGAAGTGAACTCGTCGTCCGTGGCGGCCTGAGCGGTGGCGTGGAAGACGGAATTGCTGAAGAAGAAGCTGGGCTGGCTGATGCCCTGCGCCGTCATGTTGATATGCATCTTCCCGTTGGGGTTGATACCGGACGCAGGACTCACCACATCCTTCGCGCCGACGTTGACCGTGATGGTCGGATCCACACCGCTGCCGAATCCGGTCTTCGTCCGCGTGAACATCCAGGCGATGGAGAAATCATTGGTGTCCTCCACGATGGCATTCGCCCCGACGTAGGGGGAATACTGGCGCAACGTGATCATCGCACCACCCATCACGCGGTTGCCGAGCTGGTCGGCTGGTGATCCGGAGTATGACACCCGCCAGGCACCATCCGAAGGCATCGTGGTGATCAGCGGCATCGAGACATTATGAACGACGGGCGTGAAGTCGGGCCAGCGGCGAACATCACGGAAGTCCTCGACGAAGGCACCTCGCGAGGATTTCTTCACCGCGAGATTCCCACGAATGGATTGGTCTTGCTGCTCGGTCGCCGCCGCGATAGCGCCATCCACGCTTGCCGGCGTGGTCGAATGCACCTGAGCGGTAGCACCCGCCGCCCCTGGCGCGATGTAGTAAGCCAGTCCGGTGTCGGTCGCATTGATCAAGCGACTGCGGGCGTTGGTAGGCAAGGCCAGGATTTGAGCGAGAGTCATATTTCAGGGATTCAAGAGGTGAGGATCGGATTGCCGTTTTCATCGACCACGGGCTGTCCGTTCTCGTCGATCAGCGCATTGAGGGGAATCGCATCCCCCGGCGCGACAAAGCCGATGGGAACGATGAGCCCGGCGGACAGGGATCGGTTCAGCGGACTGGACAGCGAGCAGTTCATGGCTTGGAGGCGATAAGAGAAACGTTGAGGGCGGGGGCGGCAGCACCCACCAGCTTGACCGCCACGATGCCGGAGATCGGCACGCCGACCTGGCGACCGTAGGGAACCAGCGTCGCGATCTCCGCGCCGGCATCATCGCGGTAGGGCACAAAGTTTCCTGACTCGCCCTCATAACCGAGCGTGGCCGTCCCACCCCCGAAGTCGCCGTCGAGTTCCAGAAAGGCCATCTTACCCCTATGAATACCCGGGGGGGCCTGGTTGGCGGCGTCAAAGAATCCATACTCGCCATTGGCGATGAGTAAGCGATTGGCGGGAACGGGAGTCATGGCGTGGCGAGCATGTTGGAGTTGACGGCGAGATAGAGTTCATTCCCGCCGAAGTTGACGATGGAGAGGATGTCCTCTGCGCCGGCCGCGGCAGTCAGGACGGGGGCGATGCCGCCGGAGAAGCGGAAGCGGTCGCCGAAAGCGAGGGTGCGTCCGCCGGTTCCATCCTGCTTCACGCGGAGGAGGTAGCCGCCGGGGCCGACGTTGGCCGGATTCCCCAGGGTGCGGTTGCCGCCGAGGGTGACGGTGAAGGTTTTCGCCGCGGCGAAGTCCGGGGTGATGGTGGCGGCATCGACCAGCGGATAGACGCGCTCCGGCGGGAGCATGTCGGGCGGGATGAATTCGCGAAGCTGGAACGCATAGGGCACGAGGACCGGCGGACCGGTGTAGCCGCTATGCTCCGACCATCCCGCCACCTCTTCCCAAGGAAACTCCAGCCATTGCGTGAGCGCGCGGAGCGCGAGCGTGTCGTCGATATGATACTCCCAATAGCCGGTGGCATTTCGCTGAATCCGCCAGTCAAGCGTCTTGCCGGTGAGCCGCCATGTCGGACGGTCGTAGTACCAGGATTCCCCGGGCAACCATGACGCATTCGGATCCACGACGGACCACCCACCGATCCCGCTTACCGCGATGGCGCAGTTGGATCCAAGGACGTAGTCGCCGTTCGCAACGCGAGTGACGCCGAGGCTATGACGGGCACCCGTGATTAGGGAGCCAACAGCATTCAGGCGGGTGCCATCCGCGGTGAGGGCGGCCGCTTCGGAAAGTTCCTGACGGTAAACCCAACCCGTTCCGTCCCACTGATACCACTGGTAGGGCGAAGCATTCCCAACGCGGGACATCTGGCCGACGAAGGCACCGGCGACCACCACCCCACCGTTGGAAAGCGAGACCTCGTCGAACACGCCGCCTGAAATCGGGAGCAGCGGGGAGTCCACCCAAGGCTGGAGAGGATTGCCTGCCGGTGAAAAATTCGCCCAATTTTCCCCTTCCGGAATAAACAGGGTGACATCGGGACTGGCGGTTCGCCTGATGTAAGGGACGGCTTCATAACCCGCAAGCTTACCGCTCTCCGTCCAGATATGGATATTGACGCCGCTAGTGCCCGCGTAGATGAAGGTCTTACCGTCAACCCGAACGTCGTCCGAGGACACCGTGACCGCGTTGGCAGCGGGGTTACCCGGAGGGCCTTGCTCCGCGGACCGGATCAAGGTCGTAGCTTGAGCCTCGATCACGCCCAAGACATCGCGGAAGAGCGCGGCATTAATCCCCTGCCCGGCGGTCCCAGCCTTGCCAGCCAAGGCGGCGACAAGTCCGGTGATGTCGGCCTGGACCAAAGTGACCGCGCCGGTCTTTCCGGCGACGGAGTTCACGCTGGCCTGTCCCCAGGCGAAGCCGCCGTTCTGGACCACGACCATCACCGCCTGCTCTGCGGCGAGGGCACCGGCGATTTCGCCCGTGATCGTGCCGGGGCCGAAGACGAAGAACACCCCGAACTTGCCGGCGGGGAGCGGGACCAGGTCCAGCGCGAAGCCCGCCAGCCCGATCACCTTCCCACGCATGTTCGCGGTGAAGGTGGTATCCCCCGTGAGGATGCGCGATCCGGTGATGCCGGGCACGGGCGGGAAAAGGAAGTCCTCAACTGGCATAGGAAAGCGGTGTCGGCAGATTGCTTGCATCTCCTGAATATCTCAAGAGTAAAAGCAAAGCACTTGCCCGGGAGGCCCGGGCTTGAGACATTCCACGCCACATGAAAGCTGGCACCCTGCGTTTCGACGGGACGGATCTCGCCCTCTACGGCTCGCCCCGTTTCACCATCCGCCGCACGCCGGAACCCGCGCCGCCCGCGATCGCCACCCACCGGCGGGTGACCATCACCGTGACGGTGGAGCTGGCAGCGCACATGCCGGCCACGGTGTGGGCGCGGGCGCGGCGGCTGGATGCGCTGCTCGGCTCGAGGCGGGAGGGCGTGCTGGCGATCGAGGGGGAGAACGGCGCGACGGTGAGCTGGCTGGCCACACCCGGGGAAACCGGGCTACCGGAGGCGATCGCCAACGGCCGCGGGCGGGTGGACATGGTGTTCAGCGCGATCGAGGCCGTAGCCGGCGCGGACCACCCGGCGGCGATGAGTGTGGATCCACTGGACGGGAACCCAGTCTTCACCCTGCACCGCGTGGGATCCTGGAGCGAGAACATCCGCCCCACCCGCGCGGACAGCCGCTCCGCGGTGCGCAGCGAGGTGACGTCCACCGTGACCTTCTCCGCCCGCACTGCCTACGCGGATGCCGGCAGCCTGCTGGCCGTGAGGATCGAGACGATGCAAGCGGAGGTGACCCGCCTCCGCGCCCTGACCGGGAAGGAATGCCTGGTGACCTTCCTGGGTGACTCGCGGACCATGCAGTTCGAGAACCTGACCGCCACCCCGAGCGAGGGCTGGGAATGGATCGAGGTGCAGGCGCAGGCCCGGCAGGTCACGCTTCCCGGCACCACGGAGGCGGAGGTGCAGTTCGACACCGACGAGGAGACCGACCCGACCACCGGGGAGATCCGCCACTCGGTGACCGGCACGGTGGAGGCCCAGGACAAGGCGACCGCGCATGCCAAGGTGGACGCGCTGCTGGCAGCCTGGCGCACGCCGGCCCGCCGCGTGCTGATCGTGAAGAAGACTGACACCTGGCTGGACGGGCAAGACGCGGACGTGCCGGAGTGGACCGGGCTGCGCTTCGAGATCCGCCTGTCGGAAGGCAGCACGGAATCCCGCTACAAGCTCAAGATCGACACCCGCGAGGGCAGCGACGGCCGCCGCGTTACCTACTCCGGCACCGCGCATGCCAGCGACCTGGTCACACTGCTGGCCACCGTGGAGGAAGCCGCGGGCGGCAAGCACCCGGTGGAAGTGCGGAGCGAAATCTCCATCGACTACGAGACGGATGACGAGGGCACCGAGAAGCTTGCCCAGGCGAGCTTCTCCCGCGAATACCTGACCGCCGGCACCCGCCTCCGCGGTAGCGTCACCCGCGGGCGTGAGCAGGGAGCCTTCGGCGACTGGACCACCACCCTGCGCGGCACCCTTTCCACGGACACCGCCGCGAATGCCCGGGCGATCGCCCGCAGCCTGATACCCGCCGGAGTGATCCTGCGGACGGACAGCGAGGTGGACACCTCCGGCCTCTACGGCGCGGCGGTGGACGGCACCGACAAGGTGGAGCAATGGGCCACCATGGAATTCACCTACGGCTGGGGCGCGGACCACGCGCACACCGCCATCCAATACACCGACACCAGCGCCCCGGACTACTCCCGCATGGTGGAGGAGCGGACCATCTCCGGCACCTGCTGGGCGGTGAACAAGACCGCCGCGCAAACCCAAGTGGCCGCCCTGCTCGCCGGCCTGGCACTGGCGAACCCGACCAAGAGCAGCCTGACCCACTCCCACGAGCGCACGGGAGACTCCCCGGGGGCGACCGACCGCTGGCTGTCCTACCAGTTCAGCTACAGCTACGACCGCGCGATCAGCGGACTGGTGGGGCACGACATCATCGAAGCGAGCTGGTCGATCGAGCGCACCGGCATGGTGGACCACGAGCCGATGACGGAAGTGCCGAACAGCACCCCGGTCAAGCAGGTGCCCTTCGGCTACAACATCGGCACGCTGGTCGCCACCGGCACCGCGAAGGCGCGGGTGCAGTCCACCGCCATCGCATGGGGGCAGGGGAAGCGGGCGGCCGTGGCCAGCCAGGGAGGAACTTCCGGTGCCGAGGACCCGCCGCGGGAGCGCATCGGCGCGTCTAACATCCCTTTCAGCGGGACCACGGTGGCGACCTACCAGTTCGACTTCACCTACTCCTACCGCTACGCCGCAGGGCTCACCGGGCGGATGCCATCGGGCGGGCTGCTGTAAAGCGCCTTGACCCGGCGGGCCTCCCCCGCGGCGGACAACCAGCAAAGAAACCGCGCGGGGGAAGCGTGCCATCCATTTGGCTGCGCGGGAGAGGTGAAACCCAAGAAACCCATCCCGCACCCTGGAAAACCAAACAGGCCCCGCCCGGCTGCGCATCTGCCGGACGGGGCCACCTCTCTACCTTGTGGTGTGTGTTAGTGAAAGACTTCCAGCGGAGTCCAGTCCAGCAGGCGGCGGGTTTCCGCGCTGATCCACTGGCCATGGCCATTCAAGCGGGCGGTGGCCTCGCGATCCCCGGCCCGGACTTGTAAATCCTCTTCCGCGCCCAGCTTGTCGGGGTCGACCGCCCGCCAGGAAGGAACGGACACGGCCGGACCATCCCCCCCGGGAATTCCGACCGTGTCCTGTCCGACAGCGGCGACACGCCGGGATCCACGCCGGTTGCCCGATGCGGAGTCCATGGTGGTGTCGCCTTCGCCGTTCATTTTCCTCTTGGCAGTGGAAAGGGATTACTGAGCCTGGAAGAGCAGGTAGTTCTCGAAGCTGGCGGTGGACCGCTCCAGCACCTCGTCATTCCCGTCGCCACGACCGACCATGGCGGCGGGCAGGTAGCCGGTATAGACGATGCGCTCGGTGGTGACCGTGCGGTCCTTGCGGACTTCCACGATCGGCGAGCAGCGCTGACCGTTGTAGCGGGCGATGCCACCGGCCGCGGAGATATGGACCGCCTCCAGCGTCAGCTCGGAGATCTCGGAGCGGCCACGCTTGACGGCGGCCTGCGGATTGAAGCCGTCCGCGATGTTGACCGAAACCGGCACCGTGTAGGGGCCTTCCTTGTTTCGGACGTAACCGATCTCCGTCCAGCTCGCCGCGACGGGAGAACCCCAGACCGACCACGAACTGTTGGCGGGGAGGTTGGCGGATGTATCGAGCCCCTGGATGGAAAGCACGGTGAGCAGGGAGTTTCCCACGCCCTGGCCGACGAAGTCGCTGGCCCAGCCGATGCCGAAGGTCTTGGCCTGGTCATCCACCCAGGATGGTACGCCGATGGTGGCGACGGAAGTGGTGACCACCGCGCCGAAGAGCGTGGTGTCCAGCGTGACGCTCGGATCACCGGCCAGCCCGGCGGCGGCATTGTCGGCCCGCAAGTGGAGGTCCCAGCCGGCGACAGGGATCGTGATGCCAGTGGCGGGCACCCAGGAGGCGACGCCGGCACCGTTGACCACCACCCTGCCGAGCAGCGTGATGTCCACGGCACCGAGGAAGAGGATGGACTCCAGTCCGATCTCCGGCTTCTTGGCCAGGACGGCTTGGGCGGAAGTGAGGATGGCGGGCGAAAAGCGCATGGCGGTAAGGGAAAGTCTGGGGTGCGGGCGGGCGGTGAAAATCGGATCGGGCGTTGCGCGCGGCCCGGCATTCCCCGAGGGGTCTGCCGGGCCGCATGGGCGCGTGGGGTGATCTTACGTCTTGAAGCGGACGGCGAGGACGCGGGGTGCCCAGGTGAGCGGGAATGCCTGTGCCACGCAGATGCGCTCGCAGGTTTCCACCTCGTTCTGGAGGATGTTCTCCTGGCGGTGGACCATCGCGCCGGCCGGCTTGTCGAAGTGGATGCCCGCAGGCATGGTGCCGCGGACATAGACGTGCGGGTCGGTCGGGTCGATGGTGGGGTCCGGGACGATCGGGTAAACCTTCCCGTTGTAGTTGACCGAGCCGCGGTTGGTGAACAGCGAGTCGGTGTAGGGATTGGTCGTGCTGGTCGGCGTGAACTCGTTCCCGAACTGATGGGCGATGCCGGAGGCGACGCGGATCTCCGCGGCACCCATGCTGCCCATCACGCTGCCGAAGCGGCTGAAGTATTCGTCGATGGCGCGGATGACATCGAAGCGCGGCACAGTGTTCGCGCCGTTGGTGGAGAGCGCGATCAGGTTGCCGGCCGGGAGGTTGGCCGCCTTGATCCGGGCGGAAAGGTGGAAGTGGCTGGCTGCGGTGCCGTCGTTCACGAAGTTCGCGATGAACACGGAGTTCGGGGTGCCCACGGTGAAGGGGAGCTGGAGCACTCCGTCCAGCTTCTCCATGACATCCATGGCGATGTCCACGGTGGCGAGCGCGGCGTTGGCCACGTTCCCGCGGTCGGGATCGAACAAGCGAGCCCGGAACATATCGCTCAGGAGGAAGTAGAGCGGCACCGGGTCGTGGCTGGAGACGTTTGGCAGCGCGTCCCGGGTGGTCAGCGTGCCGTCCGCGTTGGAGACGCGCACGTTCACCTGCTGCGGAACGAAGTTCGACAGCCAGGGGGTGTCGCCTTCGGCGAGAGTCTGGTATTCATACCACTGGACCCAGTCGCCCGCGGCGCGGATCAGCTCCCCCACGTTCACGGCGACCATCTTGCCGAGGGTCGCTTTCGCCACGCGGGCATCCGCCCCGTCCCCGATGGAGGCGGTGACGAGTTCCGAGATGCGGTCCTGCGACTCCTTGGTATTGATCGCATCCAGTGCGCCCTGGATGAAGGCGGTGGACTTGACGGTGTTCGCGGCGTTCAGCAGCCCGGCCTTGGCGCGGCCGAGGAGGTTCTGAAGACGGCCCTCCACGGAGACTTGCTCCATGCGCCGCGGGTCCATGGTTTTCATCCTCGCGAGCAGCGCCCGGTTGGAGTCGAGCGGGGTTTCCGCGAGGACGGCAGCCTGACGGGCAGCCCCGCGGCGGAGATCCGCCGCCGTGACGACGGCAGGCGCGATGATGCTCTGGTTCGCCAGGATGGCGGGCGCTTTAGTGCGAGGTTTCATGAAGGGTGCGAGTCAGTGATTCGTGTAAGGGTGGACCGTCAGGAGGGAGCAGGGCTTACGGCGTGCCGCGGCCGTCGCGGTGGATCTTGATGAGGAAGCGGCGACCGCCTCCGCCGTTCAGGGCGGCGACGTTCTTGACCACGGTGCCCAGCACTTCCTGGGTCGCGGCGGCGGTGACTTCGGCGAACTTGCCGGCAGCCGAAGTGACGGGGCAGCCGATGGTGGTGGCAGCATCCATGCTGGCATCCAGCAGGGCTGCACCTTCGACCCACACCTCGTCATGGTCGTCGGCCTGGACCACGCCGCTTTGGCGGTAGGGCATGTGGAACTGCCCGCGGTCCGGATAGAGTTCCTGCTGCTCCAGGGCGGCTTTGAAGGCGGCAGCATCGACCACATCCCGCATGAGGAAGTAGCCGGCCTTGCCGTTGGCAAGTTCGAGGACATCTTCACTGGTCGCGTGGTGGGCGACGATCATGCCTTGCACGGCGACGACAGCGAGGACGCCGCCGATGGAGTGACGGTCGCGCTTCGGCTTGACCGGCTGGAAGTTGAGATGACGAAGGGACATGACGGTGTCGTTCGGTGGTTAAGGGAGATTCGGTTTCGGGTGCGGGCGGATTAGAAGGCGGCGGTGACGGTGCCCTTGGCGGACTCAGGCTCGTCCTGCTTTTGATTCTGCGGAGCGCCGTCCGCAGGGACGGTCGGCTGGCCCGTGCCGGGCTTGCCGTTGCCAGGGGCGCGGTTGAAAGTTGCAGTCCCGGGCTTGATCCCGGCGATGTCCTTGATGCGGGTGATCTGCTTGTCAAAGGTCGCCTTGCCTTCCTCGGTGAAGGGTGCTTCGGCCAAGATCCCGACGAAGGTCTCGCGCTTGGAAGCGGCCGTGATGCCGATGACTTCCAGTTCGCCGATGCGGCGGGCGACTTCGGTCTTCACGCCATCGAAGGCTTCGGCGGCCAGCACATCGTCCGGCAGGGCGGCGGCGGCATCCGCGCCGTGCGCGGTGGTGAGTTCAGTGCGGCGGGCGGCGATGGTGGAGAGGCGGGTCCGCTCCGCGGCGACCTTGCCTTCCTCTTCCTGGCGGACCTGGTCCTTGGCAGCGGTGATCGCGGCGTCAGCGTCGGACTTCTTGATGATGGTGCCAGCTTCGAGTTCCGCATTGATTTTGGCGTCCTCCGCCTGTTTCACCGCGGCGTCGTACTTCGCGACCACTCCGCCGAACTGCTCTTCCACCCGGGCCAGGTCGGACTTGAACCATTCCATCGTGTTGATGATCCCAACGAGCTGCTGCGAGCCCTGGAACTGGTCGATCGGAGGCAGACCAGTGAGGGCGGCATTCGCCTTGGTTTTGGCCGAGGCAATGAACTGTTCGATCAACTCCAAAATGTCTTTCATGGTAGGGCGTTTTCGGCTTGTTCCGCGGAATCGGGCGCGGTGATGGTTTGCTTTGTCTCAGACGTGCCAGCAAACGTCAATTAAGATTCTCAGAATTTCCGGGAAACCGAAGAAGCACGGCGGAGGACGCGGGCCTTGTCGGGCAGCTCGAGGACCAGCACGGGGTCGCCCTCGCTCGCATCGAAAGCCATGCCCCACATCCGGTGCGTGCCGGAGTAGTGGGCTGCAATCACCTTGCCGCAGCCCCAGCCGCCGGTCCATGTCGCCTGCATCCCGGGCGTCCACTCGACCGCAGAGGCGGATGAGCAGAGGACTAGTCCCGCCTCTTTTGCGGCGGAGGCCGCGATGGAATCCACGGCCGCGGTCCACTCCGCGGGATTGCCGGTGTAGGCCACGCCGGAAAACCAGACTTTCCCGGACTTCCCGCCGCACACGGCGACGAGCGAATCCGCCCGGCCGCCCTTGCGCACGAGCAATCGCCCCTTGTCATCCTCGAAGAGATAACCCTTGAGGCTCTGCGGGATCTCCTTGCGGTCATAGACCGCCCCGTCGCGCCGGTCCCAGATGCCGGTCTGGTTGTGGTAAAAGCTCATCTCCATGGAGACGGCCATCTTGTTCTTCCCGGATTGGTGATCGCCCAGCATCTTGTCCACGCCCTTGGCTTTCTTGAACAGGACGCCCTGGGCGCGGATGTGCGGGGATGACTCCTCATCCGTGCCGATCACCCAGCCGCCCTCCGGCTCTTCCGGGAAAGCGGCGTGCAGTACGCAGCCGACCACGGCATCATCCTTCGCGCCGAGGTAGTGCATCTTGTGATCCCGATTCATCTGCTGGTGGATCACGGACGGGAAGCCGCGCGAGATGACCGCCGGGTGCAGGCCGAACACCGCGCCGTTGCGCGACTCCGGACCCAGCACCACCGGCAGGCAGTGAGCGAAGCGGACAATCGAGTACGCGCGGTGATCGTCAGGCTGGAGCTTCGGGAACACCGGATCCTCCGTCTCCGCGGTGACGATGTCAAAATACTCGCCCTCGATCGGCAGTTGCAGGGAATCGGTCTGGTCGGCAGGGATGGCAGGCATGGCGTCCGATTGATGATTGAAAGATTGATGATTGAAGATTTCAGACGCCCGGGTCGTTGGCGGGGCGTCCCGGTTCGCCGGGCTCGCCGGATGGCCGCGTGGACTGGTTGGCGAACTCTTCCGGGAAGACCAGCGGCACCATCCCCTGCCCCGCCTCGAAGGCCGGGGTGTAGGCCTTGCGGTGGGCATGGGCGGCGAGCATGCGCTCGCTTTCCTGCCCGTCATCCAGATCGTAAAGTTCACGGCGGGTCTTGGGACTGCCGAGGCCCGGGGCCATGCCATTGGAGAGCTGGTTGAGTTCCTCGATCGAGTAAAGCGACTTGACGCTCCAGGTGAAGACCGCCTTATCCGCATCCTTGAACACGCCCGAGAACTCCGGTTCGCGGCCGATGGTGCGGAGCAGCCGCTCGATCCGCCTGCGGCGGGCGAAGGCTTCCGTGCGCGCGTTCCGCATCAGCGATGGCGCGGCCCCGTTCTGCTGGGAGAATTCCCCGAGCAGAACCACGGCCTCGATCCCGCCATAGAGCATGATCTTGTCGGTCGCCGACTTCAGCATCTCCGGCTTGAAATTCTCCGGATCCACCGTGAGGTAGGAAAGATCGACGTCGTGGTTCATCGGCACGGTCGAGATGCCGTTCACCTTCGCGAACCCTTCGCCGAGTGTCTGGACATCGGGCTTGGTGATGTTGACCGAGTTCACCACGGCGTTACCCCCGGTAGTGACCTTGAATCCCTTCTTAATGAGCAGCATCAGGTCCTTGCGTTTCATCGCCAGGTTCCAGTCCCCCACCCCCATCAGCTCCAGGAAGTCGAGCGCATCTAGCAGCCCGATCAGCGCGGGCGTGGCGAAACAGCCGCTCCGCTTACCGCGGCCCATGTAGGCGAAGTTCCAATCCGCATCGTGCCCGCGGACGATCTTCACGCAGGTCCCGCGGCAGCATGCCTCATACATGCGGTCGCCCAACGCCGTGCGGTAGATGCTTTCGTTTTCCTTGTCCGCAGCCATGGCACGGTCGGCAGAGCATTGCAGTATGATCTTCTCGATCCCGCCGATGGCGGAATACTCCACCCGCTCCGCATTCAGCACGGTGATCTGCGGGCGATCGACCTCCGTGCGCCAGAGGCAAACGGAGTTCGATGATACCAGGTCTTCCTCCACGATGTCATCGACCAGCGATTCCATGTCGTAGTCCGGGTCCTCCCCCACCACGCGGAAGCCGGCCCCGTGCGAGGCGGCGCGGAGACCCAGCACGGGATTGAGGAACCAGTTGTAGCGGGCGTAGTGGCGCACCGCGGAAATCTGGCTGCGGATCGGCTGGCGGGACCAGTTGTTGCGGAACTTCTGCCGGTCGATCAGCGAGATGCCGTACATCTGCCCGCCATAAAACGGCGCGAGATGGGACAGCGGCGAGCCGAGGGAATCAAAGGACGCGATGACCCGGTCCGCGTCCGCCTCCGCCGCCTGCGCGGGCATGGCGGCGGCAGCGACGGTGCCGGTCTGTTGCCGGCTTCTCTGGCGGTGGTGTCTTCCCATGGGATCGGCGTGTTCGCTTTGCTTACCTTTTCCAAGCAGTCAAGCCAACTAGAAAACCCCCATCGGCGTGGCGTCGGGCACCTTGGCCTGCGGCATGGCATCCAGCAGCGACATCATGGCGACGTGGGAATAGACCGCGCCCATGGCTCCGTCGGTCTTGCCGCCGCTCTTGACAAAGCGCTTGTGCCCGGCCTCCGACTTGATCGGCATCTGGTCCGGCCCGACTTTCACGGCGATGTTCGCGAACTGGCCGAGGATGCCTTCAAGGGCGGCCAGCACCTCGCACTCTTCGTCCGAAAATCCCGCGAGTCCGATGCCCGCTTTCTCCCGCGTCTCCGCCCGCGCCGGCCAGGCGAATTCACCGCGGCGCATGGCCACGCGGAGCGCCACGTGGGCGAACTCGTTCAACCCCGAGCTGTCCTTCATGTAACTCTCCCCCATGTGCGCCCGCATGACCGAGTCGCCGCGGGAGAAGAAGCAGACGATGGACTCCGCCTCCTGGAACTGAGCCTGGTGTTCCGCCGTGCAGAGCCCGCGCACCCGCACCGGGCGGCCTTCGATGACCTGGGTATCCTTCACCAGCTCTCGATAGACCGAAGCGCCCCCGCCGCGGCCGTCCAGCACGATCCGGGAGAAATTGAACAGCAGGTGCAGGCGGTGGATCAGCGCTGAGAGAATGCCGGAATCTTCCGGCTGCATCGAGTATCCGAACACCGGGCGGACCAGGTAGTGAATGCCGTGGACTTCCTTGATGCCGAGGCGTGAGAAGTCTGCCGTGAGCAACTCCGGCGGGATCGGCGTGGCCGCGGTGACCGTGCCGGAGACCTGGTCGGTGTTCCCGCCGATGCCGTCGGCGAAGTCGTTCCCGAGGGTGTAGATGGTCCCGGCATCCCGGCGGCGGAATTGCGGCCGAAGGTCCAGTCGCTCGATGCCATCCCGCAGTCCGGTGGAATACCAACCCTTCGCCCCGCGCTTCCAAAGGCCGTCGAGAACCTGCGCCGCCTCCGCCTCGTCCAGGTCGCCCTTCCGTTGGTGCTCCGCCTTTCGGGCGATGTCGGCACCGTAGCGCTTAAGGAAGTCCCCGCGGTAGTCGCGGTAGGACGAGGTGATCACCGCGTCATCCTGCGATCCCGCGCGGATGGCTCTCCGTGCCTTGGCGTATCGCTTGTAGTAGGGGTGCGCCGGATCTTCGGCGTGGCCGAGGAAGACGGTATGGTTGCACCACACGGGATGGTGCGGGTTGAAGCATTCCAGCGTGTTGCGCTGGAGGAGCTGCTTGTTGATGCCCTTACTCCCGCTGCCGTCGATGATGGATGCTTCCTCGACCACCAGCCCGTTGAAGCGCTTGGAAACCTGGTTGCCGGAATCCTTCATAAAGTCCCCGGCCGGCAGCTCCACCCGCCAGCCCTCGCGGCCCTCGATCAGATAACAGCCCTTCATCTCGCGGTAGAGCTTGCGCCCGTGCTGGAGCTTGATCTGAAGCTCGAAGATCCGGCTCTTCTCGCAGTACTTCTCCAGCTTCGGGAGGAAGGTTTCCGCGGCCAGGCCCATGGAGGGGTAATACACCGCCTCGATCCGCGGGATCATGTGCGTTGGATTCGGCAGCAGGATCACCCGCAGGAAGGTGTAGATGAAGGCGTTCACGTCCGTCTTTCCCACCGAAACGCCGGAGTGATCCATGAACCACGGCGTGAACCACTGCATCCGCAGGCGTGCCGCCTGGAAAGTATCGAGCTTCGCGCCCATGATCGCCTCCGCGGCCATCACCGGGTCGCCGATTAGCTTTCGCGCGAGACTGGCGGGGACTTCCAGCGCCATGCTACATCATCTCCCGCCCGGCCTGATCTACCAGCGACGGCCAAGCGGCGAGCAGATCCTTGAGGTTGCGGGGGATGTTGGCGGTGGCGTCCTTCGCCTGGGAAAGCAGCCAGAGCAGGGTGTCGTCAATCGACTTGACCGGGGTGGACTCCACGATTGCTGCCGCAGCGGTCAGCGGCCCGGCACGCAACTCGGGATCTGATGGCAGCTTGAGATCGAGGGCGCGGACCAGCCGGTGGATGAAGATGATCCCGTTCTTCCTTTGCTCCGCGTCAATGCCGGAGAGATCCGACGGGGAAGTGCGTTCCCACACTTCGAGTTGCTTCCGGGCCGCTTCTTTCGCCTCTTCCGCCTGGCGGTTGCGGGCTTTAGTGTAGGCCCCCTTCTTCTGAATGGACTTACCGGAGACGGACCATGCCGAGTTGATCGGAAAGAAGTCCTTGCAGATGAGGATAGGCGAACCTACCTCTATGCCCTCCAGCACGAAGAAGCCGGAGTTCAGGCCGCGCTGGACAAAGTCGCCCGGGTCACCCGCGTATCCGGCGGACTGAGCGAGCAGCTTCACCTGCGGATCCGCCTCCAGCCCGCCTTTCAGATTCAAAGCCCGCCGGTCGCTGCCGCCGCTGCCGAAATCCCGCCACACCCGGTAGAGCATCAGCTCCGCCAGGCCGGCATCCACCCCCGTCGCGATCAAGCACGCCATGAACAGGCGGTCTTCCGGACGTTGCAGGAAGCTTTGCGGGAAAGAAACGACAGCGGCGGCAGCCATGGTTCAGAGCGGCTTACAGGACGGGACGAGGACGGACTGGAACTCGACACAGGCCTCGCCGAAATTCAGCGGGGCGAGCGAGCGGACCACGGCGACGGCCGCCGCTTCGGCTTCCATGTCGTCACCCGCCGGCAGCGTGACCTTGATGAAGACAGGGACGGTGACTTCGCGCTTCACCCGTGGGGTTTCGCGGAGTTCAACTTCAGTGGAGGATGGATGATCAACCATAATTTGTGTCGGGGGTTTGGCCATTTTCGTGAGGGGGAACGGACGGGGCTTGGCCGTGGATGACCCCGCTTTCCCATTGCTTCAGCAGTTCCACGAGATCATCCGCCGCCGTCCGATCCTGCTCTTCCGTCTCCACGCGCAGGAGCATGCGGATCGCCTCCGCAATCCTGCGCCTGGATGACAGTAGAGCCTTGCTCATGGATACACTGTTAGAGAAAACCGATGCCGGATGGTATTGCCACCCCGAAACAAGACGTGATCGCGTAATGCCGTCCCGCCTTGCTTCGCTTGCACGTTACAAGCCAAGCGGAGGCAGGCAAGCGGGAAGTTCACTCGCTGGCTGCCACGACGACCTTCACCCGCGTCCCGGCCTCCCCGCTGGTGACGGCGAGGGAACCGATAAGATCCGTGCGGCCCGGACGACTCCAGTCCTGGTGTCCACCGTCAGGCCGGACGGTATTCAGCAGCACCCCGGCCATTTCGATCACCGCGTTGCCACTGGAGCAGATGACGAGCAGGGCGTGGATCTTCGCCGCGACCGGGAGCGCGCCGCCGAGGTAATCCTCTCCGTCCCCGGTGATGGTCACCGCATCCACCCCGCCGGTGAGGAACGCGCCGGAGACGGTGACATTGGTGGCCGCGGCGGCGAGGCCGATGGCATTCCCATACGCCCCGGTGAATGCGGCGCTGATGGTGACGGTGCCCGCGAAGTTGATCGAGTCCAGTGCGGGATCATTCGCCTCGACGGAGGTGACGCTGTTCGCACCGGTCGCCGTGGCGTCGGCGCCGATGGTCACCTGGGTATTATTCGCGGCGGTGGCCTTAAAGGTGTAGATATTCGCGTTCACCGTGAAGGTCTCATCCGCGACCGGGAGGCCCGCGAACACCACGGTGCCGGCCGCCTTCACCCCGGGGACCACCCCGCTGCCGAGGCCGGTGGCGAGGTCCAGGGTGGCGGTATCCCCCGCCCCGTCGAAGTAGAACTCAACCTCGTAGCGGATGGTGGCCAGCGGCATGGTGACGCGGGTGTTCACGATACCCCTCGTCCCACGAAGACCCGTGGCCGGATCGGTAAGCGTGCTGGCGAGGCCGTAGTTGATATGAATGGCGCTGTTTGACATGATTCAATGATTTAGTATTTCGCTGTAAACCCATCTCCCGACTGATTCGCCGATCCGAGTGCCGATTCTCCTTCGAGGCGTGAGATCACATCATACTTGTCGACGTTGGCCCCGTCATCCACCGTATAGATCTTACCCTTTCTAACGTACAGGAAGCGGGCGGCCGCACCCCATCCCATATTGGTGATGTGAATCTCTCCGTCGGTCTCGGTTATCTGGATGTTGAGTAGCTCGATATTGAGATCGGCTGCTACGGAACTAGGAGGAGTAGGATCATCAGGATCGTCCAGATCCTGCAAAAGGGTCACGAGCCCATCCACAACTTTTATGCCTACCCTTTCAGCATCGACAAGTTCAGCATGGTAATCGTTTCCCCGGATGACGACCCCGCCACCGCCAGCACTTGCAACGACTTGGATCTCCCTGCGGTTGCTTTCTTTCCCGGGAGCCAGGAACCGCCACGGGATGGTATCTCCCTCCTCTTCCGGCGGGACGGCCGGCGTCCCGGGGGTGATGATGGTACCATTCTCATCGACGATCGGATCCACCGCGTCCTCACCCTCATCCAGCGGCTTGATGATCTCGACCGCCTCATAGCCGGCGTCGCCGCCTTCCTCACCCGGCATGATCTGTTCCGCGCTGCGGAACTGATGCTTGTCATCCGGACCGGGGAGATAGCCTTGATACCACTCCCGCTTGCCTCCGATGTTGGCAATCTCCACGAGCTGGTTGGGCAGGTATCGGTTTCCGGTGATCCGTGTTTTTACCACGGGCTTCGGTGGGTCCGACTCGTCGGCCACGGTCTGGAGGAGGAGGTCAAAATAGTCACCCTCTTCCTCGCCGCCGGAGGGCGAGGGGCGGACGTGATGGATCGACTTCTGTTCGGAATCGAAGGCTTCGATGGTGACGGGCGGTTCATCTTCGCTGAACTTGATGACGCCGTCCGCGTCCGTCTTCACGCGGAGATACACCCAGGAGGCCGGGGCGGGTAGAGGTACCAGAGGGGCGGGGCCGGGCGGATCGTCGTCCGGCGCGGCGTCGATGGGAACCCACTGCCCCTCGTCATTCTTAATCTTCGGGACGATGAAACCGGTGACTCCTTGATCCGATTCGCTGGCCCCGGCATTCTGGTAGGTCAGGTAGCCCTTTGAAAAGCGAACCCCGTAGGCGATAGGATCTGACTCCGGGATGATTTCAAGATCGCCATGGAGCGGATCCTTTTCGCCGCCGGCACCGCCCGCCCCCACGCGCACCAGCGCCACGGTAGCATCCCCGCTGCCGGGGACGGCGCTGCCGTGTGCCAGGATGCCGATAGGGAAGTTACCGTCCGGCCCGGCCTTCCAGTCTCCAGGGTTCGCGTAAACCACCTCGCGCGGACCCACCCCGGGGACTACCGCCACCGGCACGGTCGAGCCGGTGTTGGAGCAAACGACATGCTTTGATCCTTCCGGCGGGCGGGCTACCACCACACCCCCGAAGTTTGTTCCTTCCCGCGAGGGAATGCTGGTCGCATCCAACCAAAGCAAGTCGCCCGCCCGCCAGCCTTCCGCATCACGGCCCTCCGGCCATTGTGAATTCACGTCGTGATACGTCGCCGTGCCGGACAGGACGCCGCCCGCGGCTGGCTTCCGCACGATGTCCGTGATGACCTGGTGACTTTCCGACCGCAAGTGATCGTTCCTGCCTTGCTTCGACAGCCGGGCGCTGGCCCGCAGCATCCGGACCTCGCGCTTCAGAGCCTCGTGGCCCTCATACAGCGCCTCGGACTTCACCCGCCGGGCGATGTCGCGACCGGAGACGAATGCCCGGGAAGAACGCGGCTTGGCAAACTCCGAAGTCTCCACGATGCCATCATGAAGATTGATCCGGATGGTGACCCGGTCGATCACCCCGGACAACACGGTGCCCGCCGCACCACGCCGGATGTATTCCCCTTCCCGCTCCAGCGGGTTTTTCAAGATCAACCCCTCGGCCGCCCGTTCGGCTTTCTCGATCGCCTTCTCCCCGTCATCGTAGAGAATTTCACTCAGATTCACGCCCGGCGTAGGCATGTGCATGGTGCCGGTGAAGTTCGCGAGCTGCGCGTGGGAAAAGGATCCGCCGGTAGTATCTAGCAGATGCTCCGCGATGGCGGGCGCGGAGTGGACCGTCCACCGCGCCCCGGTGCCGAAGTCCCGGTGAAAGGGACCGAGACGGAAGACCATCGAACACTTGATCTCCGCCGGCTCGATCTCGTAATCAGGATTCGGCACCACGATCCGAAGGTAGTCATCCTCGGGATCCTCCACTTCGGCGGTGATGTCGGTGTATCCGCCCTGTCCCTTGTTTGGGAAAAGCAAGATGGACTTGTCATCCTCCGGGTCGCCGTCGAGGAAGACGGGCGCGGCGAAGCGCACCGAGTGGGTCATCGGGTCGAAGGTGAAATCAGAGATCTCGCTCCACGATACCCGCAGGTCCTTGTCGCGAATTTTGACCAGAGCCTCCCGGTCCATCACGGAGATCAGGTCGAGCGGCTGGCCCTTTGCCAGCACGAAGGCGGAGGCCTGCGGGTAGAAC
>JAYTLR010000015.1:0-3288 GCA_043729195.1 Akkermansia sp. | reverse complement strand
TTTGGCCTCGGCAAAATCGACCGCGACCAGGTGCTCGACTACCACCTGCGCAAAGGCATGACCCTCCAGGAAGTCGAGCGCTGGCTCGGCCCGAACCTGAACTACGACCCCGCCGCGCCCACCGCCGGCACGGCCTGCGCCTGCGGCGTGGCGCATCCCCAATAGAAAAGACAACCGGGGTGCCCCTGTTTTTTTCGGACGAACGGACTGCATGCCAAACTTCGGAATGGCACAATTCACGCTAAATTGCCTGTCCTAGTGAACGATCGACCACAAACAACCCCCGTCAGCGGCGCGCATTTCTGGCGCTGGGTCTGCGCAGCGGTCGTGGTTGCTGCCTGTCTGGCAGGGATTCTTGGCGATCGCTATCTGCGCAGCCAGAAGCGGGCGAAGGCTCTCGCCAGCGAACTTCGGCTCCTGAATGCGGAGTGGGCAAATACTTCGACCCAGCTCAGTGAAGCGAGAAGGTTGCAGGCACATTTCAAGGCGCGTGCGCATCATGTGGAGCGCGTGGCGAAAGAACGCGATTCAGCCAGTTGGACACCGGTGATCCGAGGTATCGTGAAATGTTCCGGGATCGGGATCGAGCTGCTGGACATCCGTGCCCGGGGCGGATCCGGCGACGAACAGACGTGGACGGTGCAGATCGGAGGTGTCTCGAAAGGGGGTGTGCCCCGGACGGTTGCGGACCGCTTCCGGCTCGCCCTGCAGCAGGAGCTCGAGGGGGCATTTCAGGGCTCTGTGAAAACGCGATTTGAGCGTCTTGATGACCTGCCCGATGCGGATTCTACCCTGCCGGAAGGGCGGCGGGGGATTTTCACGATCATTGCGACGATCGGGGTGACGAATCAGGCCGAAGGAAAGAGCGGGGAAGGAACCTAACGTGCAGCCAGCCCGATCGACATATTTTCGCCGAATCGTCGCGGGTGGCGCGGTGCTCGCTGCGGCCTGGTGTTTTCACAGCCGGTGGATCGTTCCACTGCAGCGCAGCGAACTCGAATTGGTGGAGGGGATCGCGGACGTGTGGCAGCGTCTTGGCGACGCACGGGTAGAGATTCGGGAGGCGCTGAAGCAGGAGCAGGAGCAGGGGAGTTTGAACGCCCGGATGGAGGTGAGTTCTTTGCGCGGCGATCGTCCGGGGGAGCCGGCGGTAGTCTGGCTCCCGCCAAAGCTAAGGAGGGACCTCGCACGCTTCGGTATCGAAGAAGCCGTGATCCGGCAGAACTCGGCGGTTCCCGAGCCGGGCCTGTCCGGGTACGAGCGGACTTACTGGCGTCTGACTCTGCCTGCGCAGGGCGGAATGCGAACGATGACCGGTGTATTGCTTGCGGTGGCTGATCTCGAGCAGTCGGATCGCGGCCTTAAGATTCTGGATTTCTCCTTCCAGTGCGACGCGGGGGCACCCCATTGGCCGGCTGGCGGGTTTAACATCTCCGCTCTCGTGCGGAAGTAGCCGCGTGCCATACGGCCTCGCTCCTCCGCTGACAGGCAGGAGCACTGCCCCTAGAGCGCGTCATGCACTTTTGCGCACTCGGCGGGAGGAGCACCAAAGGTGCGAAAACAAGCCAGCCCAGGGCAACGCCCTGGGTGATGCGTGGAAATCAACCCAGCCCTGAAAGGGCGTACCAACACATGTGCCGCCCTTACAGGGCTGGGTTGTCTTTATCCTGGGTTCCCAGGGCGTTGCCCTGGGCTGGCTTGTCTGCGGGCCTTTGGCCCTCCACCGCTCGGGCCACGTTTAAAGTGCATGACAGGCCCTAGGGAACCGCAGATTTAATCGCCCGCAACGCGCTCTTAATCTTACTCATACTCTTAATCGTAATCCTCCCCCTGAAGACGGGGATGAGGATTAAGAATAAGATTACGATTAAGAGCAGCCAGAGAACGGGCACCGACTTAATCAGCGCTTCCCTAACGCTCGAGCTCATTCCACGCGGCGACAGAATAGGTCAGCACGCTTCCGATCTCGGCGACCGCCTCATCGTAGTGATAGTCGGCCCCGTGGCCGATCTTGACCTTGCGACCGAGCACCGAGCCGAAGAGCTGGCCACCGTAAATGGTATCCTCCTTGTCCCAGTCCTTGGGTTTGAAGTCCACGTCCCAGTCGGGCGCATTGATTACGCCGGTGAAGTCGGCATCGGAGATGGAGATCTTGCCGCTGCGCTTTCTCGGTGAGAAATCGTCGTCCGTCTCCTTTTTACCATCGGGCTTCTCAATGCCGATGAGTTGCAAGTCTCCTGCAAAGCCGCTTTCGAGGATGAAGCCGCCTTTGTCCTGCCTGGTGTCTTTGATCTCGGCCTTGCCTTCCAGGTAGATCGTCGCGTGGACGCCATTGGAGACGAACACGGTGCCGCCTTTTTCGATTTTCATTTCATCGGTCACCCAGATCTCCACCCAGCTCTCCGTCACGCCGGGCGGATTCGAGAGGATGAGAGATTCCGTCTTATTGTTCACGTCGATCTTGCCGACTTTATAGCGGGTAGGATTGGCCGGATCGGAACCACCGGGAAGTGCCATCCCCTTGGCGGCCAGTTCCGCGGCCGCCGTGGCGCTCTTCGCCTCGAATTGCGCGGCCGGTCCACCCGCCTTGGCCTGCCTTTCCGCGAGCTTGTAGGTCGCCGCCAGGGCGCTCGGAAGTTTACCGTCCAAGGTGGCGATGTTCTCGGTCACGGATGTCCACTGCGGGGCGAGGTTCGTGGGCGTGTCCGCGCTGACGTTGGTGATTTTTTCGCCCTGCACATTCTCGTAATTCTTCACGTTCTTGAGACTGCCTTTGACCATCAGGTCGCCGTAGATCGTGGCGTGGTTGACATCGAATTTTTCGTTGGCCTGGCCGGGCTTCGGTTTTTTCTTCCAGCGGTTCGCCAGGATGGTGCCGCCGTCAGGCGTGCGCTTGGTCGGATCGTATTTGCCGTTTGTGGAACTATCCGGGTAGTTGGAGTTGAAGCCGTCGATGTAGGTCTTCCTGCTCAGCTTGAAGTTGATCTCCGCGACGAGGCCGTAGCGGTAAACACTCTTCGGCTGGGCCACGATCTCAATGGTCCTGGCGGCCTGCGGTGCCGATAGGCCCGACCCGCTGCTCGGAAAGCCGACGGTGCGGTCCCAGACGATGCCCAGGCGTCGCAACTGAGTGTCCCGCTTGTCGGATTGCGCGCGGGCCGGTCCCGGCAATCCTGAGATGCCGGTGGAGCGGATCCGGTAGGCTTGATTCCACCGCCGGGAGGTCGAAGCCAGAGTGGACGGGACATCGATCGTCACGGAATAGCGCAGCGGCTTGCTCTCACCGCT
>JAYTLR010000014.1:0-31911 GCA_043729195.1 Akkermansia sp. | reverse complement strand
TGCGGCCTAGGCTGGTATGGGATGGGCCCTTGGCCCTGAAATCCCACTTCCATGCCTGCGCCGACCCGGAATTGTGTGTAAAACTCAGCACGAAGTGCCTGGGCGTCCCGGCGGGTGTCCGGCGTCCTACAGGGACGCAGCGAACCCTTAATGCAGCGGAATTGGCCAAGGCTTGAAGGCATTGGGCTTTGGTCGGCGAGCTAGATCGCGGGATACGAGACTCGCCGACTAATGTCAGCGCTCCCCCGGGCGGGACTTCGTGACCTCGAATCGCTCCAAACCGGGGCCGGAATTTCCATGGCCGGTCGGAGCATTCCTGCGATGCTGCGGGCGGACATGCAAGCTCCCCAAACCCACAGCAAGGCGATCGGCTACTTCCTCTGGATCTTCGGTTTCCTCGGTGCGCACCGCTTCTATTTCGGCCGGCCGATCACCGGGACGATCTGGTTTTTCACGCTGGGACTGGTCGGGATCGGCTGGCTGATCGATCTTTTCCTGATCCCCGGCATGGAGCGCTCGGCGGCTCAGAAATACAAAAGCGGGCCGACCGACTACTCGGTCGCGTGGCTGCTGCAGACCTTCATCGGACCATTGGGGATCCACCGCTTCTACATGGGCAAGATCTGGACCGGCCTGCTCTGGTTGTTCACCGGTGGCTTGGTCGGGTTCGGCTGGCTGTATGATTTCTGGACGCTGAACGGCCAGATCGACGAGAGGAACGCGGGACGCTGAGGCATTACTCGCTTTAGTCGAATTGGAAGTGCTCCAGCTTGAGGACCTTCGCACGATCGGCGGCGTCTTTGGCGAGCTTGCTGGTGCCGTGGAGCTTCGCGTGCTGCTCGGCGATGGCGATGGCCGCTTCCCAGCGCTGTTGTTTTTCTAACAGTGTGCGCGCCCGGACACCGCACATGTCGACCCATTGCCAATCGGCGGGGGCTTGTTTGGCGGCGGCTTGGAGGACCGAGAAATAGACATCGAGCGCTTCCTGTTGCCGCTTCTCCGACGGGTTCTTCGGATCGGGCAACTGCTCCAGCACCCGGCCGCGGTAATACTGGATCTTGAAGCGCTCCGAGGAATCGGCGGGCAGCGCCGCAAGCAGGTCTTCGTAGATGGAAAGTGCCTGCTGCATCGGGCCGGGGTCGGTGCCGGCGCTGTTGTAGAGGGCGTCGCAAAGATGAAGCCCGGCAATGAGGCGGAGCGGGTGGTCCTTCTTCATCGACTGGAACCACGGCAGCAATTCCTTCGCGGCTTGCGGGTGGTCGAGCACGCGGGCTTTTTCCAGCCGGGCGGCATCCGCGAGGTCACCTTTGGTGGCGATGATCTTGTCGAAGAGGACGAGGCTTTCGACCTTGGCTTCCGGGGTGGCCACCAGCACGGCAGCGCGGGCGGCGCGCAGCAGGGCGGGCGCGGCGGCGGGGGATTCGGGATGGGCGGTGGCGAATTTCTCAAGCTCCAGACGGGCCTTGTTGTAGTCGCCGTTCTCGAAGAATGCCTGGCCGAGTTCGAAGTGGATCTCCGGGCTGCGGGGGTCCTCGGGCAAGGCCTGGAGGAAGCTCTCGGCGAGCGCGGCGGCATCGGCATGGCGCTTTTCACGGGTGGCCAGGCGGATCTTGGCGAGGGCGAGCGTGGCGGGGGAAAGCTCGGCGGTTTGGGCCTCGGACAGGTTGTCGAGCTGGGCTTTGGCGAAGGCGGGATCGGGTGGGAGGGCATCGAGCGCGGCGTGGGCGGCGGCGAGCCGGGCTTCGGGAAGGCGCGGGTGCGAGGGGTGATCGAGGATGAAGCGGTCGAGCGCGGCCATCGCGCCGGGGTCGCGGCGGGAGGTGAGGAAGAGCGCGCGTTCGAGGGCGAGGTCGATCACGAGGCTGATGTCCTTGGCTCCGGCGGTCGCGAGAGTTTGAAAGCCGGGCAGGTCACCCATCGCCAGACGGGCGACGGCCTGGTTGAGCGAGACGTCGCGCCGGGCATCGCCGTCGAGCAATGCGGAGGCTTTCTCGAGTTCACCAGCGGCGAGGGCGAAGTCCCCGGCGGTGAACGCGGTAGAGGCGGCGGAGAGCGAGGCTTCGGCGCGCAGGGTGGGCGCGCTGCTGCTGCCCTCCAGCGCGGCCAGGGCGGCGGCGGCTTGTTCTTTGCGGCCATCGGCCAGGTCCCAGCGGCTGGCTTCGAGCAAGGCGCGCTCGGCCAAAGGATGCGCGGGGTATTCGATCCGCAGCCGGGTCAAGGCCTGCCGGGCGCGGGCTTTCGATTCATCCGAGCCCTCGCGGCGAAGCCCGAGCGCGAGGTGATAGAGCGACTGGGTGCCGAGTTCGTCGGGTTCGGCGGCGGACGTCGGCCAGGCCGATGCGGCATCGTCGCCCATGGTGATGCCGATCGGGGATTTGAGCGGCGGCGGCGGGCACCATTCGCGGAGGCGGGTCAGAATGACATCGTCCGCGGTGGGCTGGCCGGGGAGGCAGCCGAGCAGGACGGGAAAGGCTTGGCCGATCCGGGGGGAAGTTCGTTGTTGCTCGATGAAAGCGAGCAGACCATCGGTGGCGGCCTCGCGGTTGCCGGCGGCGAGTTGGGCGCGGGCGAGACCGACGGCGGCATCGTGCTGGACGGCTTTGAAGGCGGGATCTTCCTTCTGCAAGAGGGCGGCGAAGATGCCGGCGGCGGCCTGGTGCTCGCCTTTTTCCAACTGGGCACGGGCGCGCAGGAGATCGGCTTCGACGGCTTGCACGGGGGTCATCCGGGCGGTCGGCGGCGGGGTGGCGGTGAGCGCTTTCTCGGCATCGCCCAGATCGAGCAGGATGGCGGCGGCCTGGAGCCGGGCGCGCAGGGCGGTGGCGGCGTTTCGGTCCTTGATCAGCAGATTGAGGGCCTCGACGGCACCGGGCAGGTCGCCGAGTGCCCGCTTGAGGGCGGCGCGGGTGAAGAGCGCCTCGCGGAAATTCGGAGCGTCGTCGGCGGTGGCTTTCTCGTCGAGGAGGGCCAGCGCGTCGTTGAACTGGCCGGCTGCGGCGAGGGCTTGGGCTTTCCAAAAGGGAAGCTCGGGGCGGGTGGCGAGAGCGGGATCCGCCAGCCATTTCAAGGCGGCGTCCGGCTCGCCATTCCGGATGCGGGTCTCGGCAAGGCGGAGCAGGATTTCCGGGCGGGCCTTGGGATCGAGGTCCGGTGTGGCCAGCGCGGTCTCGAAGCGGACGGCGGCGATTTCCCAAAGGCTGGCCGACAGGGCATCGAGCCCTTCTTGGTAAGCAGGCGGCGTCGCGGCAGCGGCGGAGAGAAGGGTCGCCAGCGGCAGGGCGAGCAGGGCGCGGCGGAACATGGGCAGGAGGCTAGCGCGGGGCCGCGGGGTTGGCCAGCGATGAGTCGAGCCGGTCAGCGATCGGCTTTGCCGGCTTCCGCGAGCCCGGCGGGGCTGTCGGCGAGGATTTTGCGAAGCTCGGTGGTGCCAATGCCGAGTACCGAGGCGGCTTCCTTGATGTCGCCGGCATGGCGGTCGAGCGCGCAGGCGGCCAGCTCGCGGGCAAACCAGGCGATGGCGTTTTCCCCGGCCGGCACGGTGTCGAGCAGGCGGTCGACCGACTGCTTGATCGCGCCCTTTTCCGATCCCGGCGCGGCGGCCAGCGGGATGTCGCCGGGCAGCAGGACGGTGGACGATGCCAGGGCGCAGGCGCGGGCGATGGTGTTCTCGAGCTCGCGGACATTGCCCGGCCAGCGGTGCTGCTGGAGCGCGGAAATCGCTTCGGCCGACAAGCGGATGCGCGCCATGCCGTTCTTGCGGGTGATCCGCTGGAGGAAGAACTCGGCGAGCAGCGGGATGTCCTCGGAACGTTCGCGGAGCGGCGGCAGGCGGATCTCGACGACGTTGAGGCGGTAGTAGAGGTCTTCGCGGAAGCGGCCGGCGGCGACTTCGGTGGAAAGGACTTTGTTGGTCGCGGTGACGATGCGGACGTCGGCGCTGAGCGTCTCGTTCGAGCCGACCCGGGAGAAGCTGCCGTCTTGCAGGACGCGCAGCATTTTCACCTGCACCGACAGCGGCATGTCGCCGATCTCGTCGAGGAACAGCGTCCCTCCATCGGCCTGTTCGAAGCGGCCGGCACGGCGGGCGATGGCTCCGGTGAAGGAGCCTTTCTCGTGGCCGAACAGTTCGCTCTCGAGCAGATTTTCAGGGATGGCACCGCAGTTGATGGCGATGAGTTCCTGCTGCCGGCGCGGCGAATATTCGTGGATGGCTTTCGCGACGAGTTCCTTGCCGGTGCCGCTCTCGCCGGTGACCAGAACTGGTGCATCGGAGCGGGCGACGCGGCCGACGATCTTGAAAACATCCTGCAAGGCGCGGGAGACGCCGATGATCTTCACGCGGCCGTCGAGGGCCGGCATGTCGGCGGCCGGTTGCTCGGCGGAGCGGCGGTCCTCGACGATTTGCAGCGCGCTTTCGACCACCGGGCGGAGTTCGAAGGGCAGCGCTTCCTTGCGCATCACATCGTGGGCGCCGCGCTGAGTGGCCTCGATCACCTGGCCCGTGCTGGGGAAGCCGGTGGTGAGGATGACGAGGGTGTGCGGCGAGGTCTGGCGGATGCGGGTCATCAGCTCGAGGCCGTCGAAGGGCTGGAGCTGGATGTCGGCGACGACCAGGTCGACCGCGGTTTTCTCGACCACCTTCACCGCATTGTCGGCATTGTCGCAGCGGAGGATGCGGACCCCTTTCGCGGTCAAATGCTTGGTGGCCCACTCCAGGAAGTCGTGGTCTTGATCGACGATCAGAATCGTTTGCTCCGGTGGGGCTTCGGCCATGTGCTGCGGGGCAGAGTTTCGTCAAGTCGGCGGGAAGCGCAAGCGGCGGGTGCGTCAGGGTTTTCGGGGGGGGGCGGGCGATGGCAGGAGGCAGGAGACAGGAGACAGGAGACAGGAGGCGGATGGCGGATGGCGGATGGCGGGCGGTGCCGTGTCCCAAGGGGACTCCGTCCCAAAGCCCGGGGTTGCCGACGCAGGCGGCTACCCCGGGTCGCCGCGCCGGGTATGCTACGCCAAGGGCGTTGCGTCGGTTCGGGCCTCGGCGGTTCGCGGCACCCGCCCGTCCGCAACCTCGTTGAGGTAGGTCATGGAGCGGGACGTTTCCCGGGGTAGCGCCTTCTTCGTCGGCGCAACCCCGGGCTTTTGGATGCAGTCCCGTCGGGACATTGGAATGCGGCGGATGCGGGTGCAGTCGTCACGGGGTCGACGCCTTCCGCGGGAAGAGCAGCTCGAGGAGGTAGGCGAGGATGACCGCGAGCACCATGCCGGCGCCGACGCCGATGCTGGAGTGGAGGACGAGCGGGCGGAGGGTGTCCCAGAGGGTGACGGGGGCGGGGGTGCCGGGGGCTTGGTGGACGATCATGACATCGCTCTCCATCATCCTACACTGCATCTTCTCCGAAATCTCTTTGATTTGGAGCTGTTCCAGCAGCTTCTGCGAGGCCTCGAAATCGGCCTTTAACTTGTTGAACTGAGCGTTGGGATCCTGCACGGCACCGTTCGGGTAATACAACAAGGTTTCGGTCTTGATGGCTTGGCTCAAGGCCTCGCGCTTGGAATCAACATCTGCCTTCTGCCGTTTAACTGCGGCTTCAAGCTGGTCCAGCTTTGATCGGTCGTGGACACTTTGGAGACCTTCGATGTGCTCTTGAAGCGCAGTGACAAGGGCGTCCCAGATAAGCTCGGATTCCGCTCGGCTCCGTCCGCTCACTGAGATCTCGACCAGCACTGTGCCGGGAATCAGCTTGGCGGAGACGGATCTCCGCAGTTCGTCCGTGGAGGGACTGCCCTCTCTCCCATTCAGGTTCCAGCGATTGGCGAGGTCGGTCCGAATGCATGTTAGAGCGAGAATGTCATCGGTTTGAACGGCATGGACAACGTCCGCTGCGCTGAACAGGGCCCCCGGCCTTACCAGGACCACCCCGGTCGCCGTGTTCCGGATCATAGGCAGGAAATGCACGACGAGCCCGACGAGGAGTCCGAGCAAAGGCAGGCTCCAGAACAGATGTCTCCAGCGCATCGCGATGAAGCCGGGATTCCAGCGGCGGATCGGGGCAGGATCCATGGCTGGTTTGGGTGAGGGACGGGGCGGGAATGCGGAGGGGAAAGATGCCGGATTTCCGCGGGGTCAGCGGGCGACAAGGGGCTTGCCGCAAGCGCAGGTGCCGGGCTTGTCGGAGGTGGTGGTGCAGCCGGTGAGGGCCAACGACGCGATGACGAGGGGGAGCGACGTTTTCATGGTCTGAGGCTATTCTCATTCCTTCGGGGAAAGCAATCCGTGAAGTCGCGGGAATCGCGAAAGTTCACCGCAGGTCCGGCGCTCCTCGGAGGAGTGGAAGCATGGGTAGCCGTCACGGGCGGCCGGGAGAAGGTGAGGACGCCGGCGCTCCCCGGAGGGGTGGCAGCTTGGGTAGCCGGGGAGCGAGCGAAGCGACCTCCCCGGTTTGGTTCGTCAGATGAATCCGATCCCGGCGGGATCGCAGCGGTTCCAAATCTCCGGGGAGGACGGTCTCGTGATCCGGGCTGGCTTCGATCCCTCCGGGATCGCGGTCGTGTTGTTCTGCGGATCCGGGGGTATCGTCGCCTGGCTCCTCAACCCCCGGCTACTGGTGCTTTGATCCCTCCGGGATCGGGGACGTTTGGCCGCCCGGAATCACAGCGCTCCGAAACGCCGATGGCGGCGGGCGTATTCCTGCGCGGCTTCGAACAGGTCGGCCTGGTGGAAGTCGGGCCAGAATTTCTTGAAGATGACGATTTCCGCGTAGCTGATCTGCCACAGCAGGAAGTTCGACACGCGCAGCTCGCCGGAGGTGCGGACCAGCAGGTCGGGGTCGGGGATGCCGGCGGTGTAAAGGCGGGATGCGAAGGTGGCGCAGTCGATGGTCGCGGGGTCGAGCTTGCCCGCGGCGGCATCGGCGGCGAGCGAACGGGCGGCTTCGACGATCTCTTCGCGGGAGCCGTAGGATAGGGCGAGGACGAGGGTCAGCGAGGTGTTGCCGGCGGTGCGTGTGATCGCCTTGTCGAGCTTGCGGCGGGTTTTTTCCGGCAGGCGGTCGAGGTGACCGATCGCCCGCAGGCGGACGTTTTGCTTCATCAGTTCGTCGGCCTTTTCCTCGAGGAAGCGCTCGAGCAGGAGCATCAGCGCGGTGACCTCGGCGGCGGGGCGGTTCCAGTTCTCGGAGGAGAAGGCGTAGAGCGTGAGGTATTCGACGCCGAGTTCCTTACAGGCTTCCACGCACTCGCGGACCGACTCGGCACCGGCGCGATGGCCGGCGAGGCGGGGCAGGCCGCGTTCTTTCGCCCAGCGGCCGTTGCCATCCATGATGATGGCGATGTGGCGGGGAATGGAGGTGTCGCTCATGGCTCGGCCGAGGCTGGGGAGTGGCGACGAAGTGGGCATGAAGTCCGGATGAAATTTCAGGCAACCAGCGTCTGCGTGCGGTCGGGGCCGACGCCGACGAATTTCACCGGCGTGCCGCAGAGGTCGCTGAGGCGCTGGAGGTAGGCCTTGGCATTGACGGGCAGGTCGTCGAATTCCTTGCAGTCGGTGGTGTCCTGCTGCCAGCCGGGGAGTTCCTCGTAGATCGCCACGGCGCGGTCCCAGGCGTGGCGGTCGGCCGGCGGGAGCTCGTGGACGGTGCCGTCGATGTCGTAGCCGGTGCAAATACGAAGGGTCTCGTAGTTGTCGAGGCCGTCGACGTTGGTGACGGCCAGGCCGGTGGTGCCGTTGACCATGCAGCCGTGGCGGAGCAGGACGGCATCGAGCCAGCCGCAGCCGCGGGGGCGGCCGGTGGTGGCGCCGAACTCGCGGCCGAGGTCGTGCAGATACTGCGACAGGCCTTCGTCGGCGGTCGGGAAGGGGCCCGATCCGACGCGGGTGGTGTAGGCCTTGCAGACGCCGATGACCTGTTGGATCGCGGTGGGCGGCAGGCCGGTGCCGGTGCAGGAACCGCCGGAGGTGGTGTTCGACGAGGTGACGAAGGGGTAGGTGCCGAAGTCGATGTCGAGCAGGGTGCCCTGCGCGCCTTCGAACAGGATGACCTTGCCGTCCTTCCAGGCCTTGTGGAGCACCGGGATGGTGTTGGTGACGTGCGGGTGGAGGCGGACGAAGGCGGCGAGGACTTCCTCGGCCTGCTCGGTGGCGTCGAAGGTCGGCAGACCGAACTTGGCGAGCACCTCGTTGGCGTCGGCGGTGCGGTGGGCGACCATTTCGCGGAAGTACGGCTCGTCCAGTAGATCGGCGACGCGCAGGCCGCAGCGGTTGATCTTGTCGGCGTAGGCCGGGCCGATGCCGCGCTTGGTGGTGCCGATCTTGCGGTCGCCGAGGGCGGCCTCGCGGGCGGCGTCGAGTTCCTTGTGGAGCGGGAGCACGACGTGGCAGCGGTCTGAAATGAGGAGCTTGTCGGGAGTGATCGAGACGCCCTGGCCTTCGAGCCGTTCGATCTCGGCGACCAGGCCGACGGGGTCAAGCACGACGCCGTTGCCGATCACGTTGATCTTGCCGTCCCACAGGATGCCGGAGGGCAGCAGGTGGAGGACATATTTGGTGCCGCGTGCGATGACGGTGTGGCCGGCATTGTTGCCGCCCTGGCCGCGCACGACGACGTCGGCGGTCTCGGTCAGGTAATCGACAATCTTGCCTTTGCCTTCGTCTCCCCACTGGAGACCGGTGACGATGGTGTTCATGAAATTCTGTTTAATAGCCGCTGACTTCGATCAGGTTGCCCGGGGCCACGGCGGCGATGGCCGTGCGGAGGGAAGTGGCGAGAGGAAGAAGGTCTTGGATGGCATTGCTCGGAACGCGGATCAGGACGATAACGTACGAGAGCGTGGAGAGATTTTGTTGGTGGCGAAGGCTTTTGTCGACTGTCACGAACACCTCGTAGTTGCCTTGGATGGCTGCGAGCAGGCGGCCGTTTTTCATGCCGGCCAGACCCGCTTCGTGGGCGGTATGAACCACGTGGGTGCCAATCACCTGCTTGAGCTTCCTCGGCAGGCACTCGTCTAGGATCACCCGGCGGCTCATTGGACCAATTCACAGCGGCTTTCGGCCTCGGCGAGCACCGACAGGGCTTGCTCTTGGCTGACAGTTGGGAAGTCATCGAGGAATTCCGCGAGGTTGTCGCCGGCCTTGAGGTAGTCGAACAGCGTCTTGACCAGCACACGGGTTCCGCGGAATACCGGAACTCCGCCCATCGTTTCAGGGTCGCGGACGATTTCGCTCATGTCTGGATACTACGGTCGGAACGGCGGGGTTGCGAGCTTACTTCGTCGAGTCGATCAGCGCGGCGAATTCCTCGAAGAAGTAGCTCGCGTCGTGCGGGCCGGGGGCGGCTTCGGGGTGATACTGGACCGAGAAGACCGGCATGTCCTTGTGGCGGATGCCTTCGACGGTGTCGTCGTTGAGATTGATGTGGGTGACTTCCACATTCGACGGCAGCGAGTCGGGGTCGACCGCGAAGCCGTGGTTCTGCGAAGTGATGGAAATGCGGCCGCTGCGGAGGTCCTTGACCGGCTGGTTGCCGCCGCGGTGGCCGAACTTGAGCTTGTAGGTCTTGCCGCCGAAGACGTGGCCGAGGATCTGGTTGCCGAGGCAGATGCCGAAGACCGGCTTCTTGCCGATGAGCTTCTTGATTTCCTCGTGGATGTAGCCGAGTGCGGCCGGATCGCCGGGGCCGTTGGAGAGGAAGATGCCGTCGGGATTGCGAGCGAGGACCTCGGCGGCTGGGGTGCGGGAATTGAGCACCTCGACCTCGAAGCCGGCCTGGCGCAGGCGGCGGAGGATGTTCCACTTGATGCCGAAGTCGAAGGCGACGATGCGGTGCTTCACCGGCGTCAGTTCGAGGTAGTTCTCGAGGTGGCCGGTCGAGGCGTTCGAAAGTGCGAAGCGGCGGGAATCGGCCTCCCAGGCGTAATTTTCCGGCGTGGAGACTTCCTGCACGTAGTCCATGCCTTCCATCGAGGGCGCGGCCTGGGCGGTGGCGATGGCGGCTTCGCTGGAAAGCTCGGTGGTGAGGCAGGCACGCATCGCGCCGAGCGAGCGGAGGTGCTTGGTCAGGGCGCGGGTGTCGACGTGCTCGATGCCCAGCACGCCGTGCTCCGTGAAGTAATCGCCGAGGCTCTGGCGGGAGCGCCAGTTCGAGGCGACCGGGGAAAGTTCGCCGATGACGAAGCCGCGGACGTGCGGGCCGGCGGACTCGGCGTCTTCCGGGTTGACCCCGTAATTGCCGATCTGCGGGTAGGTCATCGCGACGATCTGGCCGCGGTAGGACGGGTCGGTGATGACCTCCTGGTAGCCGGTCATCGAGGTGTTGAAGCAAATTTCCCCGGTGGTGGTTCCGGAAGCACCGAAGGCACGGCCTTCGAAAAGGCGGCCGTCTTCAAGGGCAAGGATGGCTTTCATGGGCGCGAAATGCCGCGGAATGAGGCATATCCGCGCGGCGGGCGGAACGTAGGGGAGGGCCGCCCCGCGTCACAAGCGGAATCCGGGACCTCTTTAGTCGGTCTCCTCCATCTCGCGCCGCAGATTGTGGGGGCGGGAGAGGTTTTGCTCGAAGATTTCCTCGAGCCGTTTCGTGAATTCGTGGGCACTTTCGTGTTCCAGCGGCATCACGGGGTCGCCGAGTTCCATGCTGAGGCGGATCGGGAACTCGGGCTTTTTCCACAGCGGCCAGCCTTTTTCGAGGAAGCGGGTGTTGCTGCGGATGAAGACCGGGCGGACCGGGACTCCGGCGCGGCGGGCGATCAGGGCGCCGCCGCCGCCGAGGGGATTGATCCAGCGGGCGTCGCGGCGGGTGCGGGTGCCTTCGGGGAAAAGCAGGAGCTGGCCGCCTTCGCGGAGGGCCTGGGCGGCGTCCTTGATCATGCGGGAGGAGGAGCCGTTCGGGATGTAGCCGGCCAGCCGCGCGCCGCCGCCGAGGAAGGGATTGCAGAGGATCGACTCCTTCATGATGCAGATCGGCTGCGGGAGCTTGGAGATCACGAAGACGGCGTCCCACAGCGAGGTGTGGTTGGGGGCGATGATGACGGGGCCGGCTTCGTGCTTGAGGGCATCGAGCGATCCGAGGTCGGACTGGACCAGATCGGTTGCTTTCAAATAGCGGACGAAGGCCCGGAACGTCCGGTGCAGCATCCCGCGACCGAGCCTTTTCGCGGTGGCAGTGGGAAGGATCAGGATCAGCGGGATCGAAATCGCGGTGATCAGCAGCCCGGCGACGCCCCAGTAAATGAATCCGCCCAACGTCGCGACCGCATCCCAAGGCCAGCGCCACCAGCGGGGCGGGGCCGCGGCGGCTGTGGAAGGGGGCAGGGTCTGACTCTCCAAGGAAGGCATCGATTGAAACAGCACCGCCATGCTAAAAGGGCGGCGTGCGTCGGGTCGATGGAAAATTGTGTCCGGCGGGGGACTTAGAGCGGCTTTCTAACGGGCAGCAGGGCATTGGAGATCATCAGACCGGCGAGCAGGCAGAGGAAGATCATCAGCGCCTGGTGGCCGCTGGAAGTGCCGGGAAGGATGGTGGTGCCGGAGACCCACTCGTTGAGGATCATGTAGGTGCGGCTGCCGGGGACCAGCAGGACGATGCCCTGCATCATGGGGATCGACGAGGGGCCGCGGGTGATCCGTGAGAAAAGATTCGCGTAGAGCCCGACGGCCAGCGCGCCGAGGAACATCCCGGCGAACATGCCGAAGGTCGCGGTGCCCCAGCCGGCGACGAGGAAGGCGAGGGCGGCGGAAATCAGGCCGGAACCGAGCTTGCGGGCGGGGATGTTGAAGGCGACGCCGAGGCCGAGTGACAGGCCGAGCACGGCGGGCCAGGTTTTCAGGTCGGACATTGGCGGGAGGTCGAGGCCGCTGGCGGGAGTGAAGGGCAGGTGCGGGGCGAGGACCGCGGCGACGGCCATGCCGCTGACGGAGCCGAAGAACAGCTTGAGGAGCTGCATCAGGGCATCGACCAGCCGCGAGGTGCCGGAGATTAGGTCGCGCGACGAGATCTCCGTCATGGCGACGGTCAGCGCGAGGCCAGGGACGAAGATGATGACCGATGAGAGGATGACGAAGGGGACATTGATCGGGACCCCGCCGCGGGCGATGAAGCTGGCCAGCAGGCCGGAGAAAAACGGGGCGAGCAGGGTCAGGACGGGGCCCCAGCGGGCATGGCCGGCACCGCGGCGGGCGAAGAGGAAGATGAGGCCGGAGAGCAGGGTGGCGATGAGGATGTCCCAGGCATTCGACGACAGCAGCGCGGCGAAGGAGCCGCCGATCAGGGCCCACGCGAGGCCGTGGAGGGGGGCGGCGTAGTTCGAAGGCGCGGTGCGGAGGCGGTGGAGCTCGGCGATGGCGGCATCGAGGTCGAGCTCGCCGCGGGTGATGCGTTCCATCAGGCGATCGATTTCCCACAGCAGGCCGAGGTTGTGATCGGCGGGCTGGATGCGCTCGACGTGGACGAACTGGTCGAGCTCGTCGTCCTGCCAGAAGGCGCAGGTGAAGGTGGTGGGGCTGATCAGGAAGCTGCCGTGGAAGCCGAGCTGGCGGGTGACGTTCAGCAGGTGGAGTTCGACCCGCTGGCTGGTGCCGCCGCATTCATGCAAGGCGATCCCGAGCTTCACGATGAAGCGGGCTTTGCGGCGGTAGTCGTCGGGGGAGGCGGACATGCGGGTGTGGGGAGGTCTTTCGCGGGAGGGATGGTAGGATGCAAGCCTGGGGTGAGGGGCGACTGCCAGCCGGGGGTAGAACGACACGGCAAGTCGACCGAATTCGAACCATGCTAATCCACGAAATTTCCGTGGATTAGCGCTTTCTTCTCAGCGTGAGGGTGTTGTGCAAGGAAGATTGGCAGGCCCGGCCCCAATCATCTCCTTGCTCCGCTCTTCAGCATCACCACTGGTTGCTCTGCTGTGAACACGGACTCAATGCTCTGCAACCGTTGTCGAAGGCACCGGCCGCTATTTGACACCGAAGTATCGGGAGACCGTTGCGATATCCTCCTCCGTGCCGACTACCCACAAGTTGGAATGTTCTACGGAGTAGCGCAGCGTGACGTGTTCGGAAAATCGCCAGCCCTTCTCCGCCAGGTCTTTCTCAATTCCTTCGAGACTAAGCCGACCCTTTCGACGAAGGGCTTCACGGGTCGTGCCAGAAAGGGAATACGAACGGGCATAGACATAGACCACCCGGATTCCTTTATCGGTTTCTTCAAGCAAGGCCCGCTGACGGGCTGATTGAAGAGCAGAAGCGAGGACTTCGCGATAGGTCGGCCGCGGAGTCTCCTTGATGTCGAACCGGTCAAGTTTCGCCGCCGAAATTTCTGCCGGCAGCGGCTTGGCGAGCTGGAACTCGCCCTTCCCCGAAGCGTCGGCCCAGCCGCTCATCCGGGCGACCAGTTCGGCAATCGAGTAATTTCGCAAGCTGCCCGACCACGGGACGGGTTCATCGAGGATGCCGTCCGCATGGAGCTGTTGAGCCGGGGTGGCGGCAGTGACGACGCAGAAGATCAGCGAAAGAAGACTGCCGTGTTTCATGACATGGATTTATCACCGCCGCGCGACCATCCGCAAGGTGAGAGACTCGTAGCCCAAAGTCCGGTCGAACTTCGCCTCGTGCTCGACGCGTTCGGTGGCGCTGATGATTTCCAGGCGCTCCACCCGTTCGCAGCAGAGCTTGAGCAAGGTGCGCAGGATGAGCCGGGCGTGCGGGGCACCGAGGCAGAGATGGGTGCCGAAGCCGAAGGCGAGATGCGGGTTCGGTTTGCGGTCGAGGCGGACTTCCATCGGTTCGGGAAAGGCGGCTTGGTCGAGATTCGCGGAGGCCCAGCAGAGGGAGATCCGTTGGCCGGCGGCGACGGTTTCGCCTTGGACTTCCGTGTCCGCCGGGCAGACGCGGCCGATGTGGGTGAGCGGCATGAAGACGCGGAAGAATTCCTCGCCGGCGAGGGTGATCCGCTTCGGGTCCTCGCGGAGGAATTCGAGCGCCTCCGGATGCGCGGCGAGGTGGCCGAGGGCGCAGGAGATGGTGTGGATGATGGTGTCGCGGCCACCGGCGAAGGCGAGGTTGGCGAAGCCCATCATTTCCTCGCGGGTCAGCGGGCGGCCTTGGAATGTGGCCTGGGTGAGGGCGCTGAAGAAGTCATCGCCGGGGCTGGCTGCGGCTTGGTCGAACTGCTGGTGAAGATACTCCTCGAGCACGTTGCCCTGCTTGAACTCGCCGCCGCTGACCTTGAAGACGTGGATGCCCCAGCCGATCCAGGTGTAGGCCTCGGATTCGGGGACGTTGAGGAGGTAGGTGAGAGCGCGGGATTGGACGGGGAGGGCGAAGTCGTGGACGATTTCGATCGAGCCGCGGGCCATGGCGGCGTCGAGCATGCCGCCGATCAGCGACTCGACCTGCGCGATGATGGCGGGGTCTTTGGCGCGCTGGAAGAAGGGCTCGACGATGTCGCGGTAGTCGCCGTGCTCGGGCGGGTTCGTTTCGATGGGGAGCTGGCGCATGGTGCGGACGTCCTCCTCGGATGGGATCGGCACGCGGAAGGGGGCGTCGGAGCTGAAGGTCTGCCAGTCCTTGGCGGCGCGGCGGACGTCCTCATGGCGCAGCAGCATGACGATGTCCTCGCCGTGGAAGGGACAGCGCATCACGCCGGGCTCGGTGCGGGCGTCGCGGAAGGGATCGGAGAAGGCGGGCATGGCGGGGATCATACGCGGCGTGTCGATCCGGGCTTGCCAGCGGCGGGTGAAGGCGGATGGATCGGGGGAAATGAACGACTTCCTCGCCGCGCTGCCCCATGGTCCCGAGTTCCGCTTCGTCGATGCCGTGGACTCGCTCGATCCCGGGAAATCGGCGACGGCGCACTACCTCGTGCGCGGCGACGAGTCTTTCTTGGCCGGGCATTTTCCGGGGAATCCGCTGATGCCGGGGGTGATCCTGATCGAGGCGATCGCCCAGCTTGGCGGGGTGGTGGCGCAGAGTGATCCGGCGATCCAGCCGCTTGCGAACCTTCTTCTAACAGGCGTTCGCGGGGCGAAGATCTTGGGTGCGGCGAAGCCCGGGGAGACGCTGACGCTGCGGGCGGAGGTGGAAGGCCGGCTGGGCGGGATGATCCAGGTTTCCGGCGAGGTCAGCGTGGGGGATCGGCCACTGGCGTCGGCGAAGATCATGCTCAGCGGGCAGGAGGCGGGGTGAGGGGACTGCGGGGTTTTTGGGGACGGGGTGGATGGGATGAAGACGCCGTTGCGGTCGCCTTTTTTGGAGTGCGACGGCACGACGTCGCTTTGGCTTGGGGTGAACTCCGCTTCACCCCGTCAGCCGCGGACCGGCCACCAGGGCGATTCGTGGCCGGCGGCTGAAAGCAGCCGCACCCCAAGCCAAAGCTGCGTCGTGCCGCAGCACTCCATGGGGTCAAGGATTCGGCCGGGCCCGATGGTATGGGGCGGCTACGGTTTCGTGCCGCTTGCCTTGCATCTCCGAGAACCGGCGGTCATTCCCAGCGGCGGACGACGAGGCTTCGGATCAGCTTGTCGAGGACCTCGAGGCTTGGGGTGATCTCGTTTGCGTGTTGCTCAAGCCACGCGACGGCGTCGCGTTCATAGCTGGCGAACTGCCGGTTCAAGGCATCGTACCGCTCCAGGCTGTGGCCAAGATGTTCGGCTTCGATTTCATCGTTCGGAAGTCCGGGGAGATCCACAGGGAAGGTCGCGATGATCTGGCAGCTGTCGTCGTCCGAGAGCCCTAGAAACACATAATGCAGTCGGCCTTTCCTCACCAAGTCGGTATCAAACATCCATTGGGCAAGCATCCGGGTTCCGTGACCGCCTTGGAAATCAACGCGCTTTTTCAAGCACCGGAAGCCGGTGAAGGCGTCCATGTAAGCGGGAGAAACCAAATCGTCACCGCCACCGGCGGCCTCATCCATTTCCCGACGGAACGTGCGAAGGAACTCAGGCGTTTCTTCCCGGCCTTTGATACCGTCTTCCCAGATCGCTCCCCATTCATGGGCCTTGTGAATCAGGATTTGGGCGGCCGCGGGGTCGTCGTCCGGGTCTTCGTGATTGATGGGGATGCCCTCAGGGGTGGCGGCGGGTAGCCGGATCGCCCAGTGCTGCGGGCGGTTGAAGTAGCCGGGCTTGTACGCGGTAGGCACGTTGCCATTTTGTTCATCGCGCAGAACTCCTTCCAGTTCTTCGCGGGTGTAGACGGGCTTTGTCGGCACCTTTTCGATGCGGGACGAAGCGATCCATGCAGGAGGGATTTCGACGCTGAAGGGGCAGTGGTTCGCGATTGCGGGCGGATTCGCGGCCGGTGCGACCTTCTGCTCCTTGCATCCGCATAGTGCCGCGGTTGCGAGGTGGATCCACTCTCTGCGCTTGAAGTTCATGAGTGCCGCTTTTTGAGGTCTGCTCGGGAAAGTGTCCATACGGCTTCATCCGCCGCCGTTTCCCAATGACGCGGCATTTCCCAGCCTTCGAGGGTGCCGGACATGCGCTGGCGGAGCTGCTCGAGCGTGCCGGATTTCAGCTTCACCAGGGCGGTGATTTCTTCGACGCGCTCGGGGTCGTGGCTCGGGATGCCGAAGACGCGGGCTTTCTCTAACAGGCCGGTCGCCATCAGGGCGGCTTCAATCTTTGCGGGGCCGATCTTGCGGCCGGCGACGTTGATGTACTCCGCGCCGCTGCTTTCTAACAGCAAGTGCCCGCCTTCGATCCGGCCGTGGTCTTGGGTGAGGAAATTTCCGCTGCCGAGAAGCCCGCCATCGCGGGCGGCTTCGTAGCTGAGAGCGACGGAGGAGCTGGCGATGTGGAAGCGGCCCGAGGGGTCGAGCGTCACCACGACACCATCGAGCGGCGTGCCGAGATCGGCGGCGCGGGTCCGCGGGGTGGTGCTGGCATCGAAGGAGATCCCGCCGCATTCGCTGGCGCCGTAGAAGTTGTGGAGCTTGAGGCCGCCGTTCTCGAAGACCGCGTGTTCAAGCTCCAGCGAGAGCGGGGCACCGGCGGACACGGCGAGCGCGATCTTTTCCGGCCGCAGGAATCCGGCGCGGTGCCAGGCGCGCCACATCGAGGGGACGGCGGGGAGGACGACGGCATCGTGCGCGTCGATCGCATCGGCCATGACTTTCGGGAAGGGCACCTCCACCGCGTGGACCGGCACGCCGTGGAGCAGCAGCGGGAGCAGGATGCTGGAAAAGCCGTAGGAGTGGGTGACGGAGATCGCGGCGAGGTTCGGGATCCCGGGGCGGAGGTTCATCGCGGCGACGAGGCGGTCGGCATCGGCGGCGATTTGATCGGCGGTGAAGAACACGGCGCGCGGTTTGCCTTCGATGCCCGGGGTGAGTTTCAGGTGGGAAGTTCCTGAGGGGAGATCGGAAGGGAACTCAGGCAGGGGAGATGATGGTTCCAGTGGCAGCACTGCTTGGTCGTCGCGCCAGGCTTGGAGGACGGCGAGGGCGACGTTTACCACGCTGCCGCGGGCGATGACCGTGGTGGTCGCGGTCGGCAGGGCGGCCAGTCGCTCGGCGAGGTCGGCGAAGGACAGCGCCCGCCCGCCTTCGAACAGGGCGGGCGCGTGCCGGAATCGGGACAGGGTTTCTTGCCAGCGGGAGAAAAGCATCGGGCCGGCCGAGTGACTAACCGGCGCGGGACTGGCCCGACGAGCGCGAAGTTGGGGAATGGTCGGGTTGGGGGAGGCTTTGTTTTGTGGGGGGACGGGTACGGCTGGTGTTGGCGATGCGGGGTGGAATGGGCGGCGGGCTCATCCCGTGCTTCGGCGGACTGCCTACTTCGCGATCCCACGTCGCCTCGGCTCCAAGATCGGTTTGCTACGAAGGCCGGGAAAGATCCGCGGTCCCGGTGGGAGATTCTTCGTTGCAGTTGACTGGGGTGGAGTGAGACTTCGCCGATGCCGCGGCTCGAAATTGTCACCGAGATCGCTGCGCCGATCGGGCGGGTGTTCGATCTGGCGCGGAGTATCGATGCCCATCAGGAAAGCCAGACTCGGCACCGCGAACGGGCGGTGGCGGGGCGGACCACGGGACTGATCGAGGCAGGGGAGACGGTGACTTGGGAAGCGGTGCACTTCGGCATCCGCCAGCGGCTGACGAGCCGGATCGACGCGATGACGAGGCCGGTCCACTTCCGTGACTCGATGGTGGCGGGGGCGTTCCGGTCCTTCGTGCATGATCACCATTTCGAGGGAATCCCGGCCGGTACGCGAATGACCGACGTGTTTGATTACGTCGCGCCGCTGGGTGTTTTGGGGCGGTGGGCGGACCGGCTTTTTCTGGAGAAATACATGCGGCGTCTGCTGGAGGAGAGGAATGCGGTGATCCGGAGTCTGGCGGAACGGGGTGGAGATGCCATGCTTCGGTCGCCGTAGGAAAAAACCATGGAGACGGCATTCATCATTATCGGCGTTTTCGGCTCGATCTTCGTCTGGCTGACGTTGATTCGCCCCTTTGCAGTGAAACACGGTCAGGGCTACACGACCGGTGCGAATCTCTATGTCGCGGCTTGGGTCGATTGGGAACAGGCAAAGGAAATCGCAGGTAAAACGAAGGACCTTGGGATGCTTCGAATCTGCCGCTTGTTCCTAGGGCTCAACCTGCTCGTGGTCGCAGGACTCCTTCTGTTCGTCCTCGTGTAGTTTCCTTAGTTGCTCTCCGCTTTCCCGGGTTTGACAAGCCCGATCCCTGTTGCCTACTTGCTGCGCGAGACGGAGTTGTATCCTCCCCTCATCTGGAATCATGAAGGCAGCACCTTGGATCGCATCGTTCGGACTCATCGGGGCTGTGATTGGCATTGGTTTCGGGCTAACAGCTTGGAAGAAGTCCAATATCGCCGAGGCCGCGGCCGAGGCGGCGATGATGCCGGAGCCGATGGAGGCGGTGATCGTCCAGCAGGCACGCGAGGTAGAACATCGGCGCGTGACCAACGCGGTCGGCACCGTGCTCGCGCTGCGTTCGGTCATGCTGAAAAACGAGCTGCCGGGTGTGGTCAAGCGGGTCGATCTGACGCCGGGCAAGATCGTCGAAGAAGGGGCCGAACTGGTGGTGCTGGACACCACGGTGGAGGAGGCGGAACTGAAGGCTCAGGAAGCGCAGGCCTCGCTGGCGGAGGCGACCTTGAAGCGGCTGACAGCGCTCGACACCAGCAACGCGACTTCCAAGCAGGATCTCGACGAAGCCGAGGCGGCGCGCGATGTCGCGCAGGCCCAGATGGAGCGGACCAAGGCGATGATCGCCCGCAAGATGATCCGTGCGCCGTTCCGTGCCCGCATCGGGCTGTCGGACCTGCATCCGGGGCAATACCTGATCGAGGGAGTCGAGCTGACGACCTTGCAAGGCGTGGACGAGGCCGCGCATGTCGATTTCACCGTCACCCAGACCGTCGCGCTCTGGCTGAAGGAAGGCGACGTGGTCGAGGTCATCGGCGCGGATAAGGACGCGCCGGTGAGCGCCACGATCATTGCGCTGGATTCGCTGATCGACCGCACGACCCGCAACGCGAACATCCGCGCCAAAGTCGACGATGCCCGCAAGCTTCCGCCACCGGGCGCCTCGGTGCAGGTCCGGGTGCCGGTCGGGGCGGCCCGCCAGGTCGTCGCGGTGCCGGTGAGCGCGCTGCGAAGAGGGCCGGAGGGAGATCACGTGTTCATCATCGCCGCGGATCCACAAGGCCAATCGCGGGCCTCGATTCGACTCGTGAAAAGCGGGTCGGTGATGGGCGATGAAGTGATCATTGAAAGCGGCTTGAAGTCCGGGGAACCGGTCGCGGCGTCCGGGTCGTTCAAACTTCGTGAAGGCGTGCTCGTCGCCGATGCCGGGAAAGCTCCGCAAGGCCAGTAATCGAACCGATCCGGTCTCATGCGCTCTTTTACCGATCTCTTCATCAAGCACCCGGTGCTGGCCATCGTGGTCAACCTGGTGATCGTCCTCGTCGGCTGGCGGGCGGTCGGCTCGCTGCCAGTGCAGCAGTTTCCGAAGCTCGAAAGTTCGTCGGTGCTGGTCACCACGATCTACTATGGAGCCAGTGCGGAGACGGTGCGCGGCTTCCTCACCACGCCGATCGAACGCGTCGTTTCGCAGATCGGCGGGGTCGATCACGTGGAGTCGAGCAGCCGCGCCGGGGTCAGTACGGTGACGGTGCGGTTGAAATTGAACCACGACACCACCGCGGCGCTGGCCGAAATTAGCGCGCGGCTCCAGCAGGTGCGCGCCGAGTTGCCGCCGGATGCCCAGCCGCCGATGGTCGAGATCCAGCGCGCCGACCGGCCCTACGCGACGTTTTACCTGAGCTTCACCTCGCCGGAGCGGAGCGTCTCGGAAGTCACGGACTGGCTGTCGCGCTCGCTTCAGCCGCAGTTCTCGACCTTGCCGGGCGTCCAGCGCGTGACCATCGAGGGTGGCCGGCCGATCGCGATGCGGGTGTGGATCGATCCCGACCGTCTCGCCGCGCTCAATCTAACACCCGGCGATGTCCAGTCCGCGCTGCGGAGAAATAACTACCTCGCCGCGGTCGGCCGGACCAAGGGCAACCTGGTGGAGGTAAACCTTTTGGCGAACACCGACCTGCGCTCCACCGATGATTTCGAGAAGCTGATCGTGGTCGAACGCAACGGCGCGATCATCCGGCTGACCGATGTCGCGAAAGTGGAACTCGGCGCGGAAGAGCCCGACCTGATCGCCAAGCGCAACGAGAAGGAAGGCGTCTATCTTGGGGTTTGGCCGCTGGTCGGGTCGAACGAGATCGACGTCGCCAAGGCGCTGGAAGCCGAGATGGCGCGGATCCAGCCGACCTTGCCGAAGGACATCGAGATGCACCTCGCCTACGACGGCACGATGTTCATGCGCGAAGCGCTGAAGGAGATCAGCAAGACGCTGGCGGAGACCATTCTCATCGTCGGTCTCGCGGTGTTCGTGTTCATGGGCTCCATCCGCACCGCGCTGGTGCCGCTGATCGCGATGCCCATCTCTCTGATCGGCACGGCGGCCATCATGCTGGCCTGCGGCTTCAGCCTGAACCTCCTGACGATCCTCGCCATCGTGCTGTCGGTCGGGTTGGTGGTGGACGATGCCATCGTGGTGGTGGAGAACGTCGAGCGCCACGTTCGCGAAGGAAAGTCGCGGATCCAGGCCGCGTTGATCGGAGCGCGGGAGTTGAAGGGGCCGGTGGTGGCGATGACCATCACGCTGGCGGCGGTGTATGCGCCGATCGGATTCCAAGGCGGGCTGACCGGTTCGCTGTTCCTTGAGTTCGCCATCACGCTGGCCGCGGCGGTGATCGTGTCGGGTTTCGTTGCTCTAACACTTTCGCCGGTGATGAGTTCGCGCTTCATTCATCCGAAGGGCAAGGAGGGCCGACTCACGCGCTTCGTCAACCGCGCCTTCGACCGAGTGAAGGCGGGCTATGCGGTGTTGCTCGATGGCGCGCTGCGGATTCGCTGGGTGATCGTGGGCGTGGCCGTGCTGATCATGCTCGCGGCTTATCCGTTCTATACCATGTCGGCCAGCGAGCTTGCGCCGGTGGAAGACCAGAGCCACATCAGCTTGTTCCTCGACACCGCACCGGACGCGACCATCGAGGCCGTGAACCGCGAGTCGCTGGAGTTGGTGAAGAACGTCACTGCTTTTCCCGAAGCCGACTACATGTGGTCGCTGACCGCGGGCTGGGGTGGTTTCGGCGGGATGAAGATGAAGCCGTGGGGCGAGCGCGAGCGGACGACCGAGGAACTGTATGGCCAGGTCTTCGGGGCGGTGTCGCAGGTGCCGGGACTGCGGGTTTTCCCGCGGCTGGATCCTTCGCTGCCGACTTCGGGGCAATACGACGTCGAGCTGGTGCTCCAGACCGATGGCCCGGCCGAGCCACTGATCGGGGTGGCGCAGCAGATCATCGGCGCGGGTTTTCAAAGCGGGAAGTTCCTGTATGTCGACACGGATTTGAAGATCGACCGGCCGGAGGCGCGGGTGCTGATCGACCGCGAGCGACTGGCGGACCTCGGGCTCGATCTGGCGGGCGTCGGGCAGGAACTCGGCACGCTGTTAGGCGGGGCCTACGTCAACCGCTTCAACTACTTCGACCGCAGCTATAAGGTCATCCCGCAGCTCGGAGACAGCGATCGATCGTCGGTCGGGCCCTTGCTCGATCTCCAGATCAAGACGCCGGAGGGCGACCTGGTGCCGGTGTCCACTTTCACCAGCTTGGAGGCGACGACCTCGCCGCGTACGCTGAACCGTTTCCAACAGCGGAACGCCGTGAAGATCTTCGGCGGCGTCCAGCCGGGCGTCACCAAGGAGGCCGGGCTGCGGGTGCTGGAGGATGCGGCGAAGAAGGTCATGCCGCCGGGAGTGGCGCTCGACCACGCGGGCGAGTCGCGCCAGATCCGGAAGGAAGGCTCCGCGCTGGTGGTCACGCTCGGTTTTGCGGTGGTGCTGATTTATCTGGTGCTGGCCGCGCAGTTCCACAGCTTCCGGGATCCGCTGATCATCCTCTTTGGCTCGGTGCCGTTGGCGATTTCGGGGGCGCTGGCGTTCACTTTCCTCGATTTCACGACGATCAACATCTATTCGCAGGTCGGGCTGATCACGCTGGTCGGTTTGATCGCGAAGAACGGGATCCTGATCGTCGAGTTCGCCAACGAACTGCAGGCGAAGGGACTTGAAAAGGTCGCCGCCCTGCGCGAGGCCGCACTGACCCGGCTGCGGCCGGTGCTAATGACGACCGCGGCGACGGTGTTCGGGCATGCACCGCTGATCTTCGTGACCGGAGCCGGGGCGGAGGCGCGGAACAGCATTGGCATCGTGCTGGTGGCCGGGATGACTGTCGGGACCCTGTTCACGCTGTTCGTGGTGCCGGCTTTCTACTCAATCATCGCGGCGAAGCACCGGCCCTATGAGGAGATCGACGAGGAGGAACTCGACGGAGCCGTTGTGCCGAGCGCGGGGTGAGCGAGAATCAAAGGTGACTTATGCCGCCGGAATCGTTGGAATCGAATCATGGACGAGGTTCGTATTTTTCAATTTCCAATGGCGGAGACGCCTGATGCGGTTTCGTCGTCTTTCTGGGGACAGGCGTTGCAAGGAAAGGGACCGGAGGAGGTGCGATTGGCATTGAAGACCATCTGGTCGGAGCCGGTTCATCCTGAAGTCCAACTTTTGAGGGAGAAGCTCCTTGGATTCATCCCATACGGGCTTTCTTGCTCGGGGGAGAAGGTCTACTTGCGTTTGGATCATCCGGATTTGTCGAGAGGGGTCGAAGGAATTGGCGACTGCTATTACTTTTTAGAGCCCGGCACCAAGAGTGAGATGGCGGGCGTCCTTTCCCGGTTTGGGATCGGCGCTACTCATGATCTCTCGGAGTTTTTTTCGCTTTTTCGGGGCCTGAGTGAGAGCATCGAAACGGAAGGCGGCTTTGAATTGCCCTCGGGATGGCGAACATTTGGCGAGGTGATCGGGCCTTGGAAGGAATGCCTCGACGATTTGGCCGCCATCGAGGCATGGGAGGGATCTGTGAAGATTTATCATGCTCTCAACAGCGACTTGGTTCTGCTGAATCAGGCAGGCGGCACGGCGTGGTTTCGGTATGGGAATCAGTCAATCCAACCGATTGCGTCGCGCTTCGAGGATTTCCTGAACTATTTCAGAAGGCACATGGATTGCCACTGGCCGTTCGATTCGCATGGGAAATAGCAGACTTCTTTGAGGTATTCGCACGTTTGACAAGCCGCCGCCCTGTTGCATAGCTGCCGCAGGTGGCATTCCGAGCCGATCAATTCCCCGTTTCAGCCCTCAGGCCCGTCGCCATCACCGGCGCAGGGATTCTGACGTCGATGGGTGCGGACCTCGCGGAAAATGCCGCCGGTTTCCGCGCCGGGCGCACTGCCTTCCGGCCGGTCGATCTGTTCGATGTCTCCCGCCAGCGCATCGGGACGGCGGGGCAGGCGGAGCTTCCGGACAGCGTGCCCGGCATTTCCCGGAAGGCGTGGCAACGGATGGACCGCGGCACCCGGATGGCCTTCATCGCGGCCCGCGAGGCGTTGGACATGGCGGGGCTTTCCGGTGGCGAAATGCCGGTGATGATCGGCACCTCCGCCGCGGCGATGCCCATCGGCGAGCAGTATTATCTCCAGGCGGTCGAGGGGAAATCCCAGCGCCACCAGTTTCTCCGCGTCGAGAGCTATCAGCCGCAGCACCAGATGGCCGCGATGATGCGGGCGCTCGGGGTCCGCGGCCCGCTGCGGATCCTGTCGAATGCCTGCGCGTCCGGCGCGAACGCCATCGGGCACGCCTATCAACTCATCTCCGAAGGCAAGGCCGAGCGGGTGCTGGCGGGCGGCTACGATGCGCTGAGCCAGCTCGTTTTCGCCGGCTTCGATTCGCTTCAAGCACTCTCCCCGAGCGGCATCCCGCGGCCCTTCGATGCGGCCCGCGACGGTCTCGCGCTCGGTGAAGGCGCGGGCTTCGTGCTGGTCGAGTCGCTCGCCGCCGCCAAGGCCCGCGGCGCGGCGGTGATGGCCCGCATCCTGTCCTACGCCGCGGCGACCGACATCCACCACCTCACCCAGCCGCATCCGGAAGGCGACGCCGCGCTGAGCACGATGGTGAAAGCGACGCGCGCTGCCGGGCTGGAGCCGGAGCAGATCGATTACATCAATTCCCACGGCACGGGCACCCCGCTCAACGACGTCGCCGAGGCCCGCGCGATTTCCCGCTGGGCCGGCGCGGCCACGCCGAAGATCCGCGTGTCGTCGACCAAGTCGTCGATCGGTCACCTGTTAGGCGGTGCGGGATCGGTGGAGTCGGTGATCTGCCTGCTGACCCTGCGCGACCAGTTTTTGCCCGCCAGCCTCAATGTCCGGGAGATTGATCCCGTGGTGGAATTCGACCTCGTCCAGCAGCCGCGGGATGCGGTGGTGAAGACCGTGTTGACGAATTCCTTCGGCTTCGGCGGGGCGAACGCGACGCTTATTTTTCAGAGATGAACATCGAACTTCGAACGCCCAACATTGAACATCGAATGAAAGGCAAAGGACCGAGATCGCATCGCGGCTTTCCGCCTTCCTTCCGGACTTCGGCGTTCGATGTTGAATGTTCGATGTTCGATGTTTTCCCCCTTTCTCTGCCATGATCCGCATCACCGGCACCGGAGCCGTCAGCCCCGCGGGGTGGGGCGTGCCTGCTTTGATGGAGGCGCTCGACTCCGGTACGCGGCCGGCGCTTTCCGAACTGAGCCGAGAGCGGAAGTGCGGGCCGCCGGTGGTGACTTCGGTGATGCGGGTGCCGCCTGCGCCGCCGACCTTGCCGAAGAGCCCGCGCTTGAGGCGGGTCAGCCCGATTTCGAAGTTCGCGGTCGGCGCGGCGATCGAGGCGCTGGGACCGGAGCGCATGGCGAAGGCCGCGGCGGGGGAACTGCAGCTTGGAGTCGTTTGCGCGCTCTTGAACGGCTGCGTGAATTATTCGAACCGCTTCTTCGGCGAAGTGCTGGCGGACCCCACCGTCGCCAGCCCGATCCTGTTTCCGGAGACCGTCTTCAACGCGCCTTCGAGCCACCTTTCCTCGCTCTTCAACTCCACCGCGCCGAACGACACGATCCTCGGCGACAGTGCGGAAATCTTCACCGCACTGGAGATCGCCACCGAGTGGCTGCGGCGCGGCGATTGTGACGGCGTGCTGGTCGTGGTGCCGGAAGAGATCGACTGGCTGAGCGCCGAGGCGCTGGGGCTTTATTCCCGTCATGCGGTCGCGGCGGAAGGAGCGGCGGCGCTTTATCTCGAAGCCGGCAGCGAAGGGCCGCGGCTCCTTGCGATTCCCGATCCGGTGCTGTTAGGCCATGACTGCGATCGTGCGGAAGTTTTGCGCGAACTCATGAAAGCCGTTGGTGAACCTGATGATGGCGGCACCTTGCTTTCCGACAGCCGCAGCGGCGTCGAGCGCTTCGATGCCGCCGAGGATCGGGCCTATGCCGGCTGGACCGGCCCGCGGATTTCCGTGCGTGAGACCTTGGGCGAGGCCTTCGGCGCGTCGTCGGGGCTGCAAGTCGTTGCCGCCATCGAGCATCTCCGCCGCGGAACCGCGGAGCGGGCATGGATCGGCACGCTGGGCGGCAACGAACAGGCGGCGGGGTGTTTGATCGGGAAGGGGTGACTCGAGATTTCGGCTGGGACAGCCCCGACGTCCATCCACCGGACAAGCGGCCGGAGGGGATGCGGCTGGCGGAGGCAGTCTTGAAGGCCAGGGCGCGGTAGAAGTCGCTGCGAGAGCCTCAAGCAGGAGGGTTGACTGGTCGGGGGAACAAACCAGTATTGAAGGGGCTGCCGGGAGTGCCTGGAGCCTTCAGTTTGGAGATGTGCGATTGATTTTCGTCTGCCTGTTCTTTGGATGCCTGCCCTTGGCGGCGGCGCTGCCCGCGTTGATCCCGCTGCCTCGGGAAGTGGCGGAGGGGGAGGGGCGTCTGGTTCTAACATCACTTTTTCCGCGAGCCGTCGAAGATCCGGTTGAAGAAAGGCTGGAACGAGGTGTTGCTGAAAATCCCGCATCGCAAGAGGGACTGGAAATGGATGTTCACTTTCATTCCGGTGGGCGACACCGCCGGCCTGGGTTATAGCTCTGAACTGAATCCCGAAACGATGATCCGAACCGTGACCAGTGTTCTGTTAGGAAGTGCCGCGGCGCTTGCCGAGTCCTTCGAATCGCCCGCCGCCGGGCCCTTCACCGTGCTGGAAAGCAGCGTCGGCCGCTGGTCGGCGGACGAGGGCCATGCCGGGGTGCATGCCGGCCTAGGGGAGAGCGGCAAGCAGTGCCTGAGGATCGCCGGGCAAGGCGAGCGGCAGGTGAGGCTCGCGCTGCCGTCTGTGGCCGAGAAGGGCGCGGTGCTGGTGATGCAGGCCGAGCGCTGGACGAAGCGCGAACCCTTTGATTTTCGGATCGAGGCCAAAGGCAGGGACGGCTGGAGCGAGTTGCTCAATGGCTCCGCCACGGTGAAGGTCGGCGGCTTTCTAACAGAGCTGCGGGCGGAGCTGCCGGAAGGCACGCGAGAGGTCCGCTTCCGGATGACCGCACCGGCCGATGCGGGGCTTCTGTTAGACGACGTAATGATCCTCCGGCCGGGTCCGGCGCGGGCGACCTCGGTGGAAACGGTGCAGCCGGTGTGTCCGGCGTTCATCCGGGAGGGCTTCAATCCGGTGCTGGGATTCCGGGTGGCGGTCGAGGGCAGCGAGGGCGAAGTGATGCTGGAAGGGATCGAGCTCGGCTTCGGCGGGACGACGCGGATCGAGGACATCGCCTCGTTCCGGATTCACGCCGGCAGCGCCGATCCCGCCGCGGAGCCGGGCGCGGTGGTCGGAGAGGGGAAGAAGGCGGCGGAGAAAATTTCGCTTTCCGTGAAGCATCCGCTTCCGGCCGGGGTGCACTGGTTTTGGGTGTCGCCGATTTTGAAAGAGAGTGCATCGATCGACGGCCGGATCGACGCGTCGGTGTTCCGTGTGAAGGTCGGCGGCAAGGTGCTGGAGCCGTCGCAGCCTTCGCCGGAAGGCGCGCAGCGGGTCGGCTATGCGATCCGCGTGCCGGGTGACGATGGTTCGAAATCGTATCGGATTCCCGGTCTTGTGCGGAGCAAGGCGGGCACCTTGATCGCGGTCTATGACATCCGCTACGGCCATGCGGGCGACTTGCCGGCGAACATCGATGTCGGTGTTTCCCGCAGCACCGATGACGGGCAGAGCTGGGAGCCGATGCGGGTGGCGATGGACATGGGCGATGATCCGAAGCACGGCTTTGACGGCGTGGGTGATCCGGCGATTCTGGTCGATCCCAGCAACGGCCGTATCTGGATCGCGGCATTGTGGAGCCACGGCAATCGGGCGTGGAACGGCTCCGGCCCCGGAATGACGCCGGCAGAGACCGGGCAGCTCATGCTTGGCTACAGCGATGATGACGGGAAGACTTGGTCGAAGCCGGTGAACATCACCTCGCAGGTCAAGGACCCGGCTCAGCGCTTGTTCTTCAATGGACCCGGGATGGGGATCGCGCTGAAAGATGGCACGCTCGTTTTCCCCGCCCAATACCGCGCGGCGGACGGCAAGCCGTGGGCGACGCTGATCTTCTCCAAAGATCACGGCACAACTTGGCAACCCGGCACCGGCGTGAAGAGCGATACGACCGAAGCACAGGTCGCGGAGCTGGCCGACGGCTCGATCATGATCAACGCCCGCGACAACCGCGGCGGGTCGCGGACGGTGGCGGTGACCAAGGATCTCGGAAAGACCTGGCAACTCCATCCCAGCGACCGCAAGGCGCTGCGGGAGCCCGTGTGCATGGCGAGCTTGTTAGAGTGGAAGGGAGCGTTGTGGTTCTCGAATCCCGATGCGACCAACGGCCGGCATTCGATGACGGTAAAGCGGTCCCTCGACCAAGGCATGACGTGGCCGGAGGCTGACTTCCGGCTCTACGACTCGCGCGTCGGCTTCGGTTACTCCTGCCTTGCGCCGACGGGTGATTCCCATCTCGGGGTCATTTACGAGGGGAAGAGCACGATGTACTTCCTGAGGTTCCCACTGGCGGAGTGGGAGTGAGGCGGGGGCATCATTTCGGTAGCCACCTGATTCGGTTCAGAGCGCTTTCGAAATGAAGTGGCTTCAAACCCCGACCCCGAAACGATCCTGTGTTGATGGACGCGCCCTCAGAGGTAGAATGATCACCGATCCGCTCCATGAAATACCCATCCCTCATTGCCAGCGCCCTCGTCATCGCCAGCAATCTCCCGGCCATGGCCGAGGAAAGCGAAACACCCAAGCTCCCCCCGCTCCCCGCCGGACAGCAGTGGCGCATGGTGTGGAACGATGAGTTTGACGGCAAGGAACTCGATCCGGTGAAGTGGAACATCCAGGGCGATCACGTGCGCAAGGGCGGCATGTGGCTGAAAAAATGCTCGCTGCTCGACGGCCAGGGGAACCTGCAATTGCTCGCCACGAAGGAAGCCGATGGTAGCTACGGCACCGGCGCGGTGAACACCAAGGGCAAGTTCGAGCACAAGCACGGCCTGTGGGTTGCGCGCATGCGGATGCCGAAACAGCCGGGTTTCTGGTCCGCATTCTGGCTGATGGGGAATACGGTTGGAAAAGTCGGTGATGAGGGCATGGACGGCACGGAGATCGACGTCATCGAGTATCCCAAGCGCACCGGAGAACTGAACATGGCGGTGCACTGGGACGGCTATGGCAAGGACCACCAGGTGCGCGGCACACGACATTTCGACAAGTCATTCACCGAGGGCTTCCACACCTATGCCGTGCACTGGAATGAAGAGGAATACGTTTTCTACTACGATGGCAAGGAAGTCTGGCGCACCCGCGAAGGCATGATCTCGCGGGTGCCGCAGTACGTCATTCTATCCAACGAAGTGGGTAGCTGGGCTGGCGATATCAAGGAAGCGAAACTACCGGATCACTGTCTCATCGACTATGTCCGCGTCTATGACTTGGAGGGCGCTGCACCGCCTGCCGCGGAAAAAAGCAAGCCCTCCACCCACGACCCGCTTGTCGCCGAAGAGCTCCGTGTGCGCGACGGGTTGACCAATCTTTTCGCAAGGCTCAAAGCAGGCGGCCCCGTGCGCATCGCCTACCTCGGTGGCAGCATCACCGCGGCGGAAGGCTGGCGCGTGAAGACCACCGCCTGGTTCAAGGCGCAGTATCCAAAGGCCGAGATCATCGAAATCAACGCCGCCATCTCGGGCACGGGTTCCGACTACGGTGCCTGCCGTATCGCCAGCGATGGATTGGAACAAAAACCCGACCTGGTTTTCATGGAGCATCGCGTGAATGGAGGTGGCGGGTTTGAGGCGAAGTCGGTGGAGGGCATCGTGCGCCAGATTTGGCAGACCAATCCGCACACCGACATCTGCCTGATCTACACCATCAGCGAGGCCATGCTCAAGGACCTGCAGGCTGGCAAGCCTCCGCGTTTTGGCAGCATCATGGAAACCATCGCCAACTCTTATGGCATCCCCTCCATCGACCTCGGCGTGGAGATCGCCAGGCGCGAAAAAGCGAAAACATTGATCTTCAAGGCGAAGGGTTGGCAAAATGGCAACCTTGTCTTTTCCGAAGATGGCACTCATCCGATCGAAGCCGGCCACGCCATCTATCGCGATACCGTCGTGCGCTCGATGTTCCAGATGATGCCGAACGATCAAGCCAAGGCCCACACCCTGCCGCAGCCACTGGAGTCCCGGTGCTGGGAAGACGCCACCACCGCCCCCATCCAAAAGGCCACGCTCAGCGCCGGATGGAAACCGATCGATCCCGCGACGGATCCCATCTACCGCGGCAACTCCGGCCGCACCCATCAGATGCTGCGCGGCGGCGTGAAGTGCGATCAAGCAGGTGAAACCATCACCGTGAAATGGAACGGCACCACCCTCGGCCTCAGCGACATCCCCCAAGGCGATGGCATGGAACTGGAAGTCACCGTCGACCAACAGCCCTCCATCATCCTCAAACGACTGCAAACCGACAAAAACCAACCCTACGCCCGCTTCTTCTACCTCCCCGAACAAGCCCCCGGCGAACACACCGCCGTCATCAAAATCAAAAGCTTACCCAAGGGCACCTCCTACTACGCCGGCCAGCTCCTCGTCGTCGGCAAAGTCATGCCCTAGTCTTCGATCAAGAACCCCGCTATCTCCCGGCAAAAGGCATGGGGCTCCATGCCGGCTCTGAATCAGAAATGTTGGACTGCGGGGGCTGACGCGAAAGACGGGATCAAGCGATGTATCGCTGAGGCCGGGCTGGCCGGGGGAGCGCTGACTTTCGTCGGCGAGTCCTTGCGTTCCGCACTCCGGCTCGCCGGCTAAAACCAGCTCTCTGGTCGATCCGTCCTTAATCCCGTGCCATTCGAAGCCACCCCCAAGCATGCGTGAATGGGCGAGTCGTAACCCGGGGCCGGACGATGAAAATGTGACGCTGCGGGAACTGACCCCAAGCGCTGAGACCCCAAGCGCTGAAGCCACCCGAAGCATGCCAAGCGCTGACCCCAAGCGCTGACTACAAGCTCATATAATGCATCTCCACTCCGCCGTTCACGACCCGATAACGCAAGGTGCTGACGTCAAACAGCGCGCCAAGGAGCAAGCGTGGACTGAGATGTGTGGCACTGAAGTCCCTGCAGTGGAGTTCCCTTACTCTCAAACGCTGGGCAGATGCGGGCTCTACAGAAATGCGAAGCTCTTCCCGCGGAATGCCTGATTCCTCGAGCCAGACGTTGATTGCGTCGATCCTTTCCAAGACGGTTTGCTCGGGAAATTCAACCGGGCCGGGGATGGGGGTTTCGAGGAGGGCGAGGGTCCGGGCTTTGGAGATTCTTGGCGTTGGAGAGCGGGGTTTGGATTTTGAAGGAAGAGCCTCGTCGGTGAGTCCGGTGGCTGTGGTGGTATGGGCCGGGCCGGTCACGGGTTGATCGGTAGAATCCGCGCGATCGCCGGGGCGAGGTCTGTTAGGGAACAAGACGAGAAGCGCGGCCAGCGCTGCCAAGAGGCCGATGGCGAGTGTAAGGCGGGCTCCGGGGCGCATGGCGGTGGCGGCACTGTTGCATTTGCATCGAGCCCTTGGAAAGATCCGCCATCAGCGAATCGATCCACATCACCGGCATGGGCTTGGCGGGGTGCTGCTTGGCGTGGCAGCGGCATTTCCGTGGGGAGGAGTTTACGTGGGAAGATGATGACCGACCGGGGAGCGCGTCGCGGGTGGCGGCGGGTTTGGTGAATCCAGTGACGGGGAAGAACTTCAGCGTGAGCTGGCGGCTGGCGGATTTTTTGCCGGAGGCGGAGGCGTTTTACGAGCGGGTCGGCGGGCTGCTAGGGAAGGCGCTGTGGTTCCCGCTGCCGGTGTGGCGGCTGGTGGGGGAGAAGGAGTGGGCGAAGGTCGCGGGAAAGCTGGAGGAGGCG
>JAYTLR010000013.1:0-1562 GCA_043729195.1 Akkermansia sp. | reverse complement strand
CATCAAACCCGGCCAAACCCTCTACAAAACCTCCGATCCCAAGCTCGACTCCGAGCTCCGCCGGTTCTGGCAAAACTCCCGCCCCGCCGAGAAAAAATCTCCGCTCCACCTTGTGGTCACTGGCAAGCCCGGCGCACCGTTGGAAATCCGCAGCGGAGAATTCAGCGTGCGAAGCGAAGCCCCGCTGCAAGCAGCCGCCAAGCATCCGTTAGGCGCGGAGAAACTCGTCGAACAACTCGGCCGTCTCGGCGATTCCTCCTTCGAGCTCGCCACCCTCGACAACCAACTCGAGGGCGATTGCCACATCGCGGTTTCCGCCCTCAACCAACTTCGTCGCGCCTTGGTGAAACAATTAGAAACCGCCGCCGCCATCAAACCAGAGCGCCCGCAAATCACCACCACCCACCGCGACCTCTTCCCTTCAATGTTGGATGTTGGAAGTTCGACGTTCGATGTTCCCCACCTCTCCGTCCTCTGCCGCACCCTCGGCCAAGTCACCGCCGCCCTCGACTGCGGCGTGGCAACGATCTACTGCGACTTCGAAGACCCGCGCCGCTACAAGGAGGCGGTGTCCCTCTTCAAATCCTCAATCCCCAATCCCCAATCCACAATCTTCTTAGCCACCCCGCGCATCCTCAAACCCGGCGAAATCGGCTACCTTAAACTCATCGAGAAAGCCGGACCCGACGGCTTACTTCTCCGCAACCTCGGCGCACTCCACTATTACAAAGACCGCCACGACCTAGTAAAAATCGGCGATTTCTCGCTCAACGTCGCCAATCCGATCACCGCGAAACTCCTCATGGAAAACGCCGGGCTCGATCACCTCACCGTTTCCTACGACCTCAACATCGGCCAAGTCCTCGAACTCCTGCACAGCGCCCCGCCCCAATGGTTCGAGCTCACCCTGCACCAGCACATGCCGATGTTTCACATGGAGCACTGCGTCTTCTGCACCTTCCTCAGCACCGGCACCACCTACAAAGATTGCGGTCGCCCGTGCGAAACCCACGTCGTCCACCTCCGCGACCGCGTCGGCCAGCTCCACCGTCTGCAAGCCGACGTCGGCTGCCGCAACACCCTCTTCAACGGCAAGGCCCAGACCGGCGCCCGCTACTACGAACATCTCCGCGCCACCGGCCTGTCCCGCTTCCGCGTCGAGCTGCTAGACGAAGCCGAAGACGCCGCCAAGACCATCCTCGCCTATCAGGATCTGCTGTCCGGCAAGGCCGACGCCTTCGAACTGCTAGACCGGGTGCAGGCTCTCGAAAAACTCGGCGTCACCGAAGGCACGCTGGCGGAGCTTTGATTGGGGGCATGGACGTCTCGCCCATGCGGCGCGGATTCACTCGATAATTTCATCGAGCTCGCCTCGGGAACTCCGTGCATGCCAGGTATCCTGAAGTCCATTGACTCGGCTGTTGCCGCCCGGCTGCTTTGATTTCTGATCGGGCAAGTTTTCCGGGGGTGCATGACAAAAAAGTCATGAAGCATTGAGCCAGCGGCGGGCTTTGGCTTGGCGAGCGGCGAGGATGGGGCGGCGGGCTTGCCAGGCGGCTTCA
>JAYTLR010000012.1:0-21585 GCA_043729195.1 Akkermansia sp. | reverse complement strand
GCAAGTCTCTCGGTTCCACCTCAAAGTAACCGTTCACCGAGTAGTCCGTCCAACTGTCGATTCGGACCACCTCATTGCGAACCGACCAAGGAAGGTGATCGACCTTGAGGGCAACCTCAAGGCTCCGGCGATCGGAGAGCGCATACCGGGCCGCCGTTAGAACAGTCACGACGATGATGATCCATATCCATCGCTTCCGATTCTTCATTCGTAGGCTTTGTGATCGAGCTTCATGGAATCTTCCCCACCCATCGCCAACACCCACAATCAAAGCCGCGACAACATCCTTTTGTCTCCGCCGCCATCGCCGAGGTAGCTTTCTGACAACGCCGGGTCTCCTGATGGTTGCCTGTGGGTCTAGGATACCGGAAACAACCGACCTCTCCGAGCCCGCTTCAACACAAAAAACACCCGCCGGATCACTCCGGCGGGTGCTGTTAGAAACGTTGGATCGGAGAAGCGATTACTCGGCTTCGGCGACTTCTTCCTTGGCCTTCTTGGTCGCCTTCTTCTTGGCAGGCGCGGTTTCCTCGGCAGTGGCGGATGCTTCTTCAGCAACCACTGGTTCGGCAGCCGCAGCGGCTTCGGTGTCCACGGCTTCGGTTTCAGCCGGCTGGTCGACCCACTCGATGATGGCCATCGCGGCGGAGTCGGTCATGCGGGCGCCGAGCTTGGTGATCCGGCAGTAGCCACCCGGGCGGTCTTTCGACAGCGGGGCGACTTCGTCGAAAAGCTTCTTGGCGATGTCCTTCTGGCGGAGGAAGGCGACGGCCTGACGGCGGGCGTGGAGATCTCCACGTTTGCCGAGGCCGATCATCTTCTCGGCGACCGGGCGGAGTGCCTTGGCCTTGGCGAGCGTGGTGCGGATGCGACCATGTTCGATCAGGCTGCAGGCGAGGTTGGCAAGCAGCGAGCGGCGGTGGGCGGCGGTGCGCTTGAGCTTGGTGGTGTTGCGTCGATGTCTCATCGGGTGCGGTCCCTTTTTTAATTAGTCGTCGAGGTTCTGGGCGATCAGGTCGGCAAGGCCCACCGGAGCATCGTCCTCCACGCCGAGGCGCGGTCCGCGCACGGCCGGAGCCGGGCCCGAGAGGAGCGATGGATCGAGGGACATTCCGAGGCCGAGGCCGAGTTCGGAAAGCTTGTCCTTGATCTCGTTGAGCGATTTCTTGCCGAAGTTGCGGTACTTGAGCATCTCGGCCTCCGACTTGAGGGCCAACTGGCCGACGGAGGTGATGTTCGCGTTGTTGAGGCAGTTGGCGGCACGAACCGAGAGTTCGATTTCGTTGACCGACATGTTGAGGAGCTTCTTGAGGGCGGCGTTCTCCTCGTTGGATTCGGTCGGCGCTTCCTCGAAGTCCACGGCGTTCTCGTCGTAGTTTACGAAGACGTCGAGGTGGTGGCGGAGGATGGCGGAAGCCTGGAGGAGCGCGTCCTGCGGGGAAATGCGGCCGTCGGTCCAGATGTCGAGCACCAGCTTGTCGTAGTCGGTCATCTGACCGACCCGGGTGGTATCGACGGCGTACTTGACGCGGGTGACGGGCGAGAAGATCGAGTCGATGGCAATGACGCCGATCGGCTGGTCCTTGCGCTTGTTCTCGTCGCCGGTGAAGAAGCCGCGGCCGACGCGTACTTCGAATTCGCAGTCGAACTTCACCTTCTTGTCGAGGGTGCAGATGACCTGGTCCTTGTTGACCACGTCGTAAATGTTGTCGCCCTGAATGTCGCCGGCGGTGACGACGCCTTCCTTCTCGACCTTGATCGTGAGGATGCGGGGCTCCTTGTCGTGGTGGAGAAACTTCACCTTCTTCAGGTTCAGGACGATGTCGGTGACATCTTCGACCACGCCGGGGAGGCTGGAGAATTCATGCTGCACGCCGGCGATGCGGACGGACGTGATGGCGGCGCCTTCAAGGGAACCGAGAAGCACGCGGCGGAGCGAGTTGCCGAGGGTGTGCCCGTAGCCGCGCTCGAATGGCTCGGCGGTGAACTGGGCAAAGGTATCGGTGGCGGTGTCCTCGTGCTTGACGAGGCGGTTTGGGAGCTCGAATCGAGCGAGTTTGGTAGCAGACATGCGGTATTTTCGGTGGCCGGGTTTCCCTCCTGCGAGCGTGGCACCGTCGCTTGCGCGGGGTGTCAGGAGGACCGACGGCGGCTTTGCGGGGCTCGCGGGGCGGGGACTTAATGGGAACGCCCGGACCTTGGCAACGAATTTTTTTCAGCGATGAAGTGACCGAGAATGCCCTGAAACACAAGGTTTCGGGGGATCTCTAACATTTCTCAAACAAAAATCGATTGGCCATGACGCCGAACTCGTGGCACCTTGTTCGATGAATGCTATCGAAAATGTCCCCTCCATGAAATCGAAGCGCAACCTTACCCGATTCACCTACGAGAACACCGCCTTCCAAGGATGGCGGCTGTGCTTGAGCCGCGGCGGTGTGACTTTCACCAAATACTTCTCCGACAAGCAATACGGAGGTGGCCGAAAGGCGCTTGAAGTCGCTGAAGCCACACTTGCCGATTTAAAGACTTTGCTGGAAGGAGCCAAGCGGGTGAACGGACGTCTCAGCAACGTGGCGGTCAAGAAGGCGGAAAAGGTGCTGGGCGGCGTTTGATCGCGTCACCCGCCTTGCGCGGCTGCTTTCATTGGCTTTGATAGGGGGATGCCTCCCCCAACCCGGCTTGCGGTCCACTGGTTCCGCCGCGACTTGCGCATCCTCGACAACAGCGCTCTACACGCGGCGGCGGCCGGAGGAGCTGCGTGCGTGTTGCCGGTTTACGTGGCCAGCGATTGGAAGGGGGCGCACCTATGGACCGGCTCGAAGCGCCAGGCATTCCTTTGTCGCAGCCTAGCGTCGCTGGCGGCCAATCTGGAAACCCTCGGGGGTCGGCTGATTGTTCGATCCGGCGCGGCCGAAGAGGAACTTGAAAAGCTGATCGTGGAGAGCGGGGCGGATGCGCTGTATTTCAACCGAGACCCCGATCCTTTTGGTCGGGCGATGGAGGCAAAAGTCGAGGCGATGGCCCACCGGCTTGGAATCACTTGCCATGGGTTCCACGATGTCACCCTGCACGGTCCGGGCGAGGTCCTCACCCAAGATGGCAGGCCCTACCGGGTTTACACTCCCTACAGCAGGAACTGGCTTGCTTTGGAAAAGTCCCGGCCCCTGCCGAAGCCCGGCCCGCTTCACACGCCGCCGGGCATCACCTCGCTTCCTCTACCTCAGACGAGCCATTGGGGATTGCCGGAAACCGATGCCAAACTCCTCGAAGCAGGCGAGCGAGCGGCCCATGACCGGCTCAAGTCGGCGATTGGCGGCAGAATCCAGAGCTACGGGCTGAAACGCGACAGCCCGGGCCAGGCCGGCACCTCAAGATTGTCGCAGGACCTGCGCTTCGGCCTACTTTCGCCGCGGACCGTGCTCGACAAGGTCTTGAACGCTCGGGAAGCAGCCGTTTCAACCGTGGAAAAATCCGGGATCGACACCTTCATCAAGGAGCTCGCGTGGCGAGAGTTCTACATGGCGATCCTCTGGCATTTCCCCTTCGTGCTGGAGGAGGAATTCAATGCCGATTGGCGGGGACTGCCCTGGCAAGAACCGGACGAGAACTTCGAGGCCTGGAAACAGGGCCGCACCGGTTTCCCCATCGTGGATGCCGGCATCCGGGAAATGCTGGCTACCGGATTCATGCACAACCGGGTCCGGATGATCGTCGCGATGTTCCTGACCAAGGACCTGCACATCGACTGGCGGCTGGGCGAGCAGTTCTTCATGCAGCATCTGATCGACGGCGAGATCGCGTCGAACAACGGCGGCTGGCAGTGGAGCGCCGGCACCGGGGCCGATGCGGCTCCCTACTTCCGGATCCAGAACCCGTGGGCGCAGGCCAAAAGCCATGATCCCCAAGGAATCTACACCAAACGTTGGGTGCCTGAACTTGCCGGGGTGCCCGCACCGCTCCTGCTCGAAGCGCCGAAGTCCGGCCGGCCGCTTGCCCCGGGATATCCTCTCCCCTGCGTCGATCACCGGACAGAACGCGACCGGACGCTGGCCATCTTCAAAAAACACCGCGGGCAGCAGAGACCGTAAAATCCTCCGGCCACGTATCTTACTTATCGACTCCCTTGCTGATCAATCGGTCGGCCAAGCTCTTCAAGTCACCCGCGGGGATTGCGAACGTCTCGCAACGGTTGGCGCGGGCGATGTTCATGCCGAGGCAACGACCGTCGAGATCGAACAGCGGTCCGCCCATCCCAGCGGCGTTTGCGATGACATCGTGCTGGATGACCCGGGGGAATCCGCTTCGTCGTTCGGAAAAGTCGCCGCTCATCGCGTCGTTGCGGGTTTTCTCTTCGCCGAAAAGGTCGGCCCGCCCGGCAAGGCGCACCTTCATTTCGATCTTCTTGCCGTCGCGCTGCACGGTCAGATCCAGCTCGTCTCCCACCCGGAGTTTTGCGACCACTTTGCCAAGCGCCTCGCGATCCGCGACTTTCTTGCCGGCCGCCGCGACGATCACATCGCCCGTCTTCATGCCGGCCGCCCCCGCGCCGCTTTTTTCGTGAATCTCGGTGACCCGTAGCTTTTTCGATTTTTCCTCAAGCGTCACTCCCAGCACGGCCCCACCGGCCGGTTCGATCTCGCGGGCGTTGGCGGAAATGATGCCAACCTGCTGCCGTCGCCGGGTTCGGCTGGTCGCGCCGTTTGCCACCACCCAAGTCCCGCGGGCGGGATCTGGGGAGTCCACGACGAGGTTGACCGGAACCAGACCTTCCGCCGGAATTTTCAGCAGGGCCACGTCCCAGGCGGGATCCTCGGCCAGCTTGGCCACTTCCGTGTAAATCTTTTCTCCGACGGTCACGGTCAGCCCGTTGATGTCGCCCAGTTCACTGGCCTTGGTCAGGATGAAGCCGTCGGCCGATATCACGGTGCCGTAGGCGATTTCATCCCGGCCCCGCTGGATGACCGCGCTACTGGATTGGAGAAAATCGCGGACAGGTTCAAAGGACGCCTGCACCGCCGGTCCGTTGGTCCGGTAGGCCGACTCCAAGGTCTGCGCGCCCGGCAACAGTCCGGATGATACGAGCAAAAGCGCGGCGGGAAAGAGGGGCTTAGCGTTCACCAAGGCGAAGGGTCAGGGTTTCGGGCTTACCGTTCCGGAGCAGTTCGAGGGCCACCCGGTCATCCGGTGCTTTCTCCTTCAGGAGATCCTGGAACTGTTCTTTCGTGGTCAATTCCACGCCGTCCAATTTGAGAATGACGTCGCCTTCCTTCAGCCCCGCCTTTTCGGCCGGCGATTCGCGGCCGATCTTGTCAACCTTGAGGCCGCCTTCCGCCCGGGACTCCGTGCCTATCCCTAGGAAGCCCTTGCCCTTTTCCGGCTTCTTCGCAAAAGGGCCCTCCCCGATGAACTCGCTTTTCAACATGCCTTCCCAGTTCTTCACGAACTCCCGCACCGGGACGTGCATGTTCTCCTGGGTCCGCATTCCGACTCGGGAATGAATGCCGATCAGCTTCCCGTTGAGATCGAACAGCGGGCCGCCGGAGTCCCCGCCGATCAGCGAGCAATCCGACTGGACGGTGTCGTCCTTGACCTGGACCAAGCGTCCAAGCCGGACCACCACGCCCCGCTCCTTGTCGAAGCCGCCGGAATGGCCAAGGGAATAAACCCAGTCGCCGAGTTGAGAGGCGTCTCCGCGATCCACTTCCACATGAGGCCAGACACCTTCTTCGGTGATTTTCGCCATCGCGCAATCGCTCGATGCCACCAGCCCCAACGACTCGGCTTTCACTTTCTTGCCGTCTTCGAAAATCACCGTGAACTCCTTGCCCACTCCGCCAGTGACGTGGGCGGCGGTGAGGATCAAACCTTCGGGCGAAACCACGACACCGCTACCGGAACCTTCTCCAAGATCAATGCACACCGTGGCCTTTCGGGTCGCGGGAAGCGCGTCGGTGAGATGCTTCTGGATCACGTTCAGATCCGCGCGGCCTTCGGGAACTTTCTTATCGTTCACCAAGGGTCGTGCGGCATCAGCGCCTACCGGAGCGAGCAGCAAGCAGGTGAATAAGCCGGTTATCGCGGCGGCGGAAATCTCCCTCATGCGCGTAATCACAATGCATTCTAGGCAGGCGGATCGGATTCCGCAACTCCGGGGTTGGGGCGATTGCGTCGCCCGAACACCGCCAGCCACTCCCGGCCTTCCCGCCCCGGATACGCACGGCCGGGCGTCCGGTCTTTCCGCAGCTCGAACCAAGGTGAAAGTAATTCCACGACTTCCTCACGAGAGGTCGCAAAGGGCGGACCTTCTTCTTTCTCCCCCGGATCCCAGGGAGTCAGGAAATAGAGCCCGACCAAATGCCCGCCCGGCGGCAGGATCTCGGCCATCGCCCGGGCATAGACGGGCCGCAGCGAGGGATCGATCGCGCAAAAGCAGGTGTGCTCCCAAACCGCGTCGAACTCGCGGCCGATCCGCCAATCCGCTTCGAAAAGATTTCCCGACAAGTAATCTTCGTTTCCCACCCGCTGTGTCGCCCGGGCCTTGGCCACCGCCGTCTCCGAAAGGTCGAGACCGGTGGCTCCGATCCCCCGCCCCGCCAGTTCCCGCACGTCGTGACCGCTGCCGCAGCCCGGCACCAGCACCCGTCGCGCCTGATGAAGCTCCACGCCTGTCTCATCGAGGAATTCCGACAGTGGGGGCGCTCCGTATCCCTTGTCCCAAGGCGTGTCGTTCCTTTGCCAGCGGTCTTCCCAATCCGTCATCGCGTTAGAGTCCGAGGTAGTTCGGCACATCGTTCCTCTGGGAGGACGGAGACTGCCTGGTGCTTCCGAAAGAAATCACCGCGCCGATTCCCGCGGCATGGGAGCCCCCCAGCCGCGGCGACACTTCGAACGACGGAAAGCGAAAGCGCGCCCGGCGTCTCGCGACCGAAAGTCCTCCCGCGACGATCAGCAGCGCGGAAGCCATGATCCCGCCGGCGACTCCATAGCGCTGGCCCCACGCCTTGGCCTGAAGCACTGCCGGAGACTCCGCCCTGGCAGGCGCTTCCCGTTTGGCACGGCGCGCTACCGGAGTCACCGGCTCGTCTTTCACCAATCCCGCCGCACGCTCCATCCAATAGATGCGGATCGATAGCTGCACGCAGAAGGCCTCGATCTGCGCGAGCGCGTCGGGCTTTTCCAAGGCTTCCTCGACCGATGAAATCAAGGCCCGCCGCTGCTCCGGGGCTGACACCGTATCGCTCAGGAGCGGGCTCACGTAGATGTCCGACTTCTGCGGGGCCCCCAGGTAGTAGTAAACCACCACGGCCGGCTTCCCTTCCGAAAAGAAGCGCTCCACCACCTCTTCCTCCCGCACCCCGGACGGGATCGCCTGATGCCCGTCGAAGAGATAAACAAAAAGATCCACCTGCGAATCCCCCGAGTGATATTTCAGGAAGCTTTCCCGGTCGCGGGCATCCTTGCTCCCTAACAGCTTCTGGGGGTCCACCAGAAAGGTTTCGGGACGAGCCCCGAAATACGCGTTCAGGAATTCCTCGTCCACCTCCGGCGAAGCATTTTCCGCCGCGGCGATCTCCTCGCTGGTTGGCGCAGGAACGTCCGCCGCTTCCTCCGGCACTTCCGGCACCTCCTCGGTCAGCAATTCCAGTCCGGGCAAAATCTCACCCTTTTCCAGTGACTTGCGATCCTCATCGCGCCACGCCGGCATCGGCGGCTCCGCGGCACCCGCGGCCAGGCCTGCGGAAAGTAGCCACAGCAGTGCCTTCACTTCGGCACCTCCGCGGTCTTCGGTCCCGTCTGCCGGTGGCCCTCGCGGATCCGGCGGGCGATCTCGCCGGTCTTGGCCGGAGGCGCCACCTTGCGTTCGAAGCGCTCCGGATCACGGCGGGCTTGTGCCGCCCGCTTGGCCAGAATCTTTTCGAGCTGGGAAACCAAGCGCACCGTGCCTTCGGCGAAGCGGCCTTCCAGCCAGTAGGCATGCGCCCGGCTCAAGCAGAGAAACGTGTCTTCTTCCGTCAGAAAAGGATCGAGCAGGTAGCCCCAGGTGACCGACGCAGCCTTGGTTTCCGGGTCGATTACCAGCAAGATGCCGGCCTCGTTCGGACGATCGACCGGCACGTCCTCGAAGGCCGCGCGGTTCAGCAGCCAGAATCCAAACTGCCGCACATTGCCGCCGCCTTGGCCGGAACCGGTGTAGACCGCGAAAAACAACTGCGGGAATCGCCGGCTAAAACCATCGAGCGCGCCCTGCACTTTGCTCCGCTCCCGGCTTTTCATCAGGCCCGCGACATCGGCGAGACGCCTCAGCGAAACGTTGTCCTTGCCGTGCCGCGCGTCCATCTCGGCGATCCCGAATCCGCAGTGCGGGCACAAGCCCGCTCCTCGATGGATCACTTGCACGCAGCGGGGGCACTTCATGGGAATCGCCTACGCTACGAAGACCGCAGTATTACGTCAAAACGAAATATCAAACATTGCCTCACAAATGCCCGGTCACGCCACGACATCGCGCACCACCTTGCCGTGGACGTCGGTCAGCCTGAAATCGCGGCCGGAGTAGCGATAGGTCAGTTGCTCATGGTCGAAGCCGAGCAGGTGAAGCATGGTCGCGTGGAGATCGTGGACGTGGACCGGCTTTTCGACCGCCTTGTAGCCGAACTCGTCGGTCGCGCCGTGGACGTGGCCGCCCTTCACCCCGCCACCGGCCATCCAGACGGTGAAGCCGTAGTGGTTGTGGTCGCGACCCTTCATCACGCCCTGGTTCGAGCCCGCCTGCGGCAGCTCGACCGCCGGGGTGCGGCCGAATTCACCGCCCCAGAGAACCAGCGTTTCGTCGAGCAGACCGCGCATCTTGAGGTCGGCCAGGAAGGCCCCGATGCCCTGGTCGCACTCCTTGGCGAGCCGGCGATGGTCCTCGATGTCGTCGTGGCTGTCCCAGGGCTGGCCGTTGCCGTGCCAAAGCTGGATGTAGCGGACGCCCCGCTCTAACAAGCGGCGCGCCATCAGGCACTGGCGGGCGAACGCACCCGGTCCATAAAGGTCGCGGATGTGCTGGGGCTCCTTCTTCACGTCGAAGGCATCGGTCGCCTCGCTCTGCATCCGGTAAGCCAGTTCGAAACTGCGGATCCGGGCCTCGAGCTGCGGGTCGTGGCCGCGCGATGCAATGTGCCGCTCGTTGATCTTTCTGAGGAAATCAAGCTGCCGCGCCTGCCGCGAATCGCGTGCGGCGGGGTTGCGGAGGTTCTCGATCATCCGGTCGACGTCTTCGATCGAGCTGTCGAGATAAGTGCCCTGGAAGTTCCCGGGCAGGAACGACGAGCGCCAGTTCTCCGCGCGCTTGATCGGCATGCCGCCAGGGCAGAGCGAAACGTAAGCGGGCAGGTTCTCGTTTTCGCTGCCAAGCCCGTAGCTGATCCACGAGCCCATCGAGGGCCGTGAAAGCCGACCATCACCAGAGTTCATCAGCATCAGCGAGGGCTCGTGGTTCGGTACGTCCGCCGTCATCGAGCGGATCACGCAGAGGTCGTCGGCGTGCTGGGCGGTGTGATGGAACAGCTCGCTGACCTCGAGCCCGCTCTTGCCGTAGCGCTGGAATTTGAAAGGCGTCCGCAGCGCGGCTCCGGTCGGGCGCTCGGTCTTGAGGCCTTCGAGCGGCATGGTCTTGCCGTGGAATTCCTGGAGCTTCGGCTTGGGGTCAAAAGTGTCCACCTGCGACGGCCCGCCGTTCATGAAAAGGTGAACCACCCGCTTGGCCTTGGGCGCAAAGTGCGGCTGCGAGGTGGTCATTGCCGAGGCATTGCCGCCCAGCAGACCGCCGAGCGCGAGGCCACCGAAGCCCATCCCGCAGCGCTCCAGGAAGTCGCGGCGGTCGAGGACGATGTCGTTCGCGGTAAGTCGGTGGTGGGACATGGAGATTCAGTCGATGAAATGGAACTCGTTCGACGCCCAGAGCATCTGGATCAAGTCAGCCCACGGATCGGCCGACGCCGCACCGGGGATGGGATCATTGGAAGTGGGAAACTGGCGGGTGAAGTCGCCCACCTCCGCCACCGGCTGCGAATCGTTCTCGCGACCTTCGATCCGGAGGGTCCAGTTGACGTTGCCACAAGCGTCGCCATCCGGAGCGCGAAGTACGAAATCCATCGTATCTCCCGGCTTCACATCGATCCACGTGCCGGCAATGTCCACCGAAGCCTCCGGCGAAAGCCGCGCCTCGGCGAGCGGCGCGCCCTTGCCGTCGATCCGCCACGCGAGGGTGCTGCCGCCTTTCTGGGTGCGGGTCAGGTGGCCGGTCATCCTGACCTTGCCGATTCCGTTGGAACGCCAACGCATCACCATGGTGTGGCGCGCCGAGGCATGGCCGCCGCGGGCCCCGACGTTCAGCCAGCGGATCGGCGAGGTGGAAGGGTCGGGGGTGATCTTCCACACGTTGTCGGCGAAGATCGGAAAAGTGCTCAGTTCGGCGGACGGCTTGCCTTCGTCCGGGCCATGCCGGACTTCCCAGTACCCGCCAAGCGGCGGCGCGTAGTCGGCGGGATTGGCGCTGCCGATCCAATCTTGTGCGATCTTCATTTCCTCGTCCGAAGGGGCACGGCGGAACAACTTCTGATAGATCCAGTGGATCCGCGTGCGATCGTCGGGCAGTCCCTTGAACGCCGCATCGGCGCTGAGCCGCGCCGCCTGGCGCAGGACCAACGGGCCGTTGAGGAAATAGAGGGCCTGCTGCGGCACCGTGGTCTCGACCCGCTTCGCGCTGTGGTGGTCGGGATGCGGCAGGTCGAAGGACACGAAAGTCCCGGGCAGGGCATAGCGATCGACGAAGGCATAAACGCTGCGCCGCACGTCGGAGCCCGGTTCTTCCAAACGCACCGACCGGCCGCCGGTGCCGCGGGTATCGAGCACGCCGCTGGTCGCAAGCACCCGGTCGCGCATCGTTTCGAAGTCGAGCCGGCGGCGGTTCCACTTCCAGAACATCGTGTTGGCCTGATCGATCAAGTCGTTCTCCGCTGCGCCCTCGGCCGAGAGGCGAAAGGCCTTTGAAGTCAGTAGCAGGCGGTGCAGTTCCTTGATCGATCCACCCTTTTGTTGAAAGGCCACCGCCAGCGAATCCAGCAGCGGCAGCAAGTCCGGCCGCGGCGTCTGTGGGCCGAAGTCGCCGGGGTCGGCCAGCGGCACGCCGAAGTGCCAGGCCCATACCCGGTTGACGATCACCCGGGCGGTCAGCGGGTTCGCGGGATCGGCGATCTTTTCCCCCAGCGACAGCCGCGGGCTCTTGCCGTCCTCGAACTTGCCGCCTCCGAGGAACGACAGCCAGTGGCGATCAAACGTTTCGCCGCGGTTCGCCGGGTTGCCGCGCTCGAAAACCACGGCCTTCCCCCACTGCCCCGAGTCGCCGAGGCTCATCGCCCGCGGCGGCGAGCCGGGGTGCTCGGCCATCAGTTTGCTCATCGCGCTCAATCGCTCGCGGCGCCGGTTGCCGTCCTCGACATCCATGAACTCATGAACCCGGTCCACGCCATAGCTCAGCGGACAGCCGCCTTTCGCGGAAAGCTGAGCGAGTTCGCTGCCCTCCGCCGCCGCGGTCCATTCAGCGGCCAACGCCGCGCATGAGGCGGCACGTGCCCCATCATCGACCGCCGCGTCCATCTCCGCGAACCACCGCTTCACCCGCTCCACTCCGGCGTGCTCGTTGAGGAAATCCTTCCAACGCATCAGCGCGTTCGGCCGCAGCCGGCCCCGCTTGAAGCCTTCGCTGGTCGCCCGCCCTTGGTCCCATTCCTCTTTCCGGGCCCGCCAGGCCAGTTCGAGGTAGTTGGGAAGGGCCTCCTTGGAGCGAATGTGGTCGATCAACCCCTGCCGCGCGACGCGTTCGGCTTCGTCCAGCTTCGCCACTTCCGCCTGATACGATTGAAGGGCCGCTTCGTCGGACGACTTGCCAATCACCGGCTTGTCCTCGGGCTCCACCGTGTGGTCGAAGATCGAGTAAAGCGAGTAGTAGTCCTTCGTCGTGATCGGGTCCGTCTTGTGATCGTGGCAACGCGCGCAGGACACCGTGCTCGACAGGAAGCCGCGGGTCACCACGTCCACACGGTCGTCGATCGTTTCCACCGGTCCGCCGCGCAGGCCGACGGTGAGAAATCCCAGCGCTGCGAGGTCCGGGTGATCCGGCCGATCGACCAGATGGTCCGCTGCGATCTGCAGCTTCAAGAAACGCTCGTAGGGCAGATCCGCGTTGAAGGCATGGATCAACCAATCGCGGTAGGTGTAGGCAAAGGGATAGCGGTTGTCCTGATCGAAATGATAGCCGCGGGTGTCGGCATAGCGGGCCACATCCATCCAGTGCCGCGCCCAGCGCTCGCCATAGGCCGGGCTGGCCAGGAGTTCGTCGATCAACGATTTCCAAGTCGCGTCGTCGGGCGTCGCTTCGATCCGCCGGAGCTGCACGTCCGAGGGCGGCAGACCGGTCAGTGAAAACGCCGCGCGCTCGAGCCACTGGCGGGGTTCGGCTGGCTCTGAAGGCACCAACTTCGACCGCTCCCAAGCCTTTGCCAGCAAGACGTCCACCGGATGCGAGTCCGCCGGAATTTCAGCCTTCACCGGCGGAATGTAGGCCCAATGCTTCTCTTCCGCGGAGAGGCAGGAAAGCAGGGTGAGCAGGATGACGTGGCAGCGTATCAATTCGACAGGCGGGACGGGATGAGCCGGTGGAATCTTTCACCGCCGGTCAAGATCGCCAGGACCAGGTTGATTGCAATTTTTTCTCAGCGGGCCTCTAGCGGGCTGAGGCCGCTTGCACCGCGCGAACCTTGATTTCCGACAGCGCCAGGATCGCCTCGTCGGATGCCCCGATCCGGACCTGGTCAAATACCAGGCCCGGCAGAATCTTCGAGCGCATGAGTGGTTGTTCGCCGGGAACATCACCTTCATGGATCTCAATGGTGCCGTCACGCCGGTCGTAGCGCAGGGTCATCGTGCGCGGCCCGCTCAGGAAAGGACTCGGCATCAAGGGCCGCAGGCGGCGTTTGACATCGAGCGACCACGTCTCCTCCGGACCATAGCTGTCGCCGAAGAAGCAGATCTCGTAGCCGTCCTGATAGAGGCTGAAGCCTGACCAGCCCGGCGTGTGGAACGCCGGAGCGGCGACGGTCTTGATCGTCGCAAGCAGCACTGGCCGCGCCGCCGACAAGCTGTCCGGAGGCAACGAGAAGTAAGCCTCAAAGCCCCTGCCTTCCAAATGCCCGCCCTTCAAATCCGGCGAACCCCGCTCCAACCGCCATTGACTGGCACCGCTCACCGGGCGCCGTCCCGCGAGCGCCCCCCCCCTGTCGAACCGATCCTCTAACAGGACGCTGGGCTCCCGCGCCATCGATGCGGAGTCGTCCTCGCTCGCCGTCATTCCAGGCGGCCCTGCGGCGACATCGATGCCCGCCGCTTCCCCGCCCTGGCGCGTGGCAGGGGGAAATACCAGGTCCACTCCCCAGCCGGCGAACCAGAGAATAAGAAGCGCAAGACCTAGCGTGGTATAAACCTGCCACCGCTTCGTGGCGACCCGCGGCACCGGATCGCCGATCATGTGCCGGCCTTCGAATTCCTCGCACAACGAATGGTGCAGCAGCGCTTGATCCCGGTAGTGCGCCAGCAAGGCGGGCTCTTCCCGCAGCCGCTCCTGGAGTTTCCGGAAGCCTGCCTCGTCGAGCGCGCCCTCGAAGGCATCCGCCACCAATTGTTGGTCGTTGAGATTCATGGAAGGGGGATTCCTTGCTCCTGGAAGCGCCGTTCGATGCACTTCCGCAGATTAGCGCGGAGATTGAAAAGGGTGGCCTTGAGGGTGCCGGCGCTGCGGTTGATCGCCTTCGCGTAATCGCTCAGCGGCGCGCCGCTGGCATAGCGGTGCTGGAGCAGCGCACGGTCCTTGGGCCTGAGATTGGAAAGGCACTGATGCAAGGCCTGGTGGCGGCATTCCAGTTCCTCCGGGTCCGCCTCCAAAGCCGGGGAAATGCGTTCGACCAGATCGTCGTCGAACACCAGCCAGCCTTTCGACGCGAGCCGTCGCCGGTGGTTCATCAGATGATAGCGGATCACCTGGAACGACCACGCCTTGAAACTGGTCCCGGCCTCGAACTGCTCCCGTTTCTTCCACAGGATGATGTTCACTTCCTGCAAGAGGTCCCGCGCGCCGGACGATCCCGGCATCAGGGCACGAATGAAGGCGAGCATCGCCGTCTGATGGTTGGTCAGCTCGCCCACGAAGGCTTGGGAAATTTCGCTTCCCCCTGGGTTGCCCACGTCGTCCATGATCCCGATTTAACGGTATGTCCCCCGCGCCGTGAAGGTTTAGATTTCGAGTCCTGCCAGCTGACGCGCTTTCCCGCTGGGAATCGCCAGTTCCCCGGGTAAAATCCCCCCATGCCGAGCAAGAAGGAACTCCTCGACCTCCATTTCATGGATGCACGCTGCAAGCTGATCGACCTCGCCGCGTTCCTCGACCGCATCGAACGCCACCCCGGCGAGGCCGATTTCCGCTTCGAAGGCTTTAAAAAAGCCCTGCCGATCCTGCTCTCCGACCAACCCGGCCGCGCCAAAGCCGTGCTCGAATCCCTCTCCGACCACAGCACCGAACCCGCCGAAAAAGCCACCTTCCAAGGTGCATTCGGCGCCCCCGGCTTCCAATCTTGAGTCTTCCGTCTCCCAGTCTTGCTTCTTCATGAAATACATCGAGCCCCACGCCCACATGGTCAGCCGCACCACGGACGACTATGAAAAGCTCGCCCTCGCCGGTTGCGCCGCGCTTTGCGAACCCGCCTTCTGGGCCGGCTTCGACCGCTCCTCACCGGCCGGCTTTTACGACTACTACCGCCAGCTCACCGACTACGAGCCAAAGCGCGCCGCCAAATATGGCATCCCGCATTTCTGCTGGCTCTGCATCAATCCGAAGGAAGCCGAAGACGCCGGCTTCGCCCGCGAAGTGATGGCCATCATCCCCGAGTTCCTCGACAAGCCGACCGTGCTCGGCATCGGGGAAATCGGCCTGAACAAGAACACCAAAAGCGAACTCGCGATCTTCGAGGAACACGTCCAGCTCGCCCTCGACCGCGACTTGCCAATCCTGATCCACACCCCGCACCTCGAGGACAAGCTCAAGGGCACCCGGCTGATCCTCGATTCGCTTGCAAACTTCGCCAAACTCGACCGCGGCAAGGTCATCATCGACCACGTCGAGGAACATACGGTGAACCTCGTACAAGAGCAGGGCTACTGGGCCGGCATGACGCTCTATCCGGAAAGCAAGTGCACGCCAAACCGCGCGATCGACATGCTGGAGACCTGCGACGCGAGCCGACTTTGGCTGAACTCCGCCTGCGACTGGGGCGTCTCCGATCCCCTCGCCGTGGTGAAATGCGGCTTCGAGATGAAGCGCCGCAAGCACAGCGCCGCGGAGATCGACACCATCCTCTACGAAAATCCGAAGCGCTTCCTCAGCCAATCGAAGAATTTCGTGCTGCCTTGATAGATGTCACGAAAGATTGCGGGATGCCGTCGAGGAAGTAGATTCCGCCCATGAAACTAAACGCCATCATCCACGAGGCCGAAGAAGGCGGCTACTGGGCCGAAGTTCCGGCCCTTCCAGGCTGCGTCACCCAAGGCGAAACCCTCTCCGAATTGGAACAGAATATCCACGAGGCGATCGAGGCTTGGTTGCTTGCTGCCGATCCCGCGGACCCGGGACCATCGGGCCGCTTGCTGGAAGTGGCCGTATGAAGGCGGTCAGCGGCAAACGACTGGCAAAACTCGCGGAGCAGAAGGGTTGCAACTCGCCCGGGTCAGTGGCAGCCACCATGTCTATACCAAAGACGGCCGGATCGAGCGGGTCGTGATCCCGATTCACGGCAACACAGTGCTGAAGATCGGACTTCAACGGGCGCTCATGAAGGTCATCCCGGTCTCTGAGGACGAGCTGAGACCGAGGCTCCGCCGGTTTGCGACGCACTGGTCGCCATCGGCAAGACCCACGCAGATGGGGGCGACGCCAAGGCAGTTGCCGAAAAAGTCCTCACCGAGGCCTACGCCTACGATACCGGGAAGGTTTTCTTCAAACCGACCCTCGCCTACGGCCCGAACACCTTCCGCCCGACGAAAAAAGGTGCCCTCGCCTACTTCGTCGGCGGTGACCCAGACTTCCCGGAAGACAAGGGCTTCGCCCTGAAGCCGTGGGTCAAGGCCCGCTATGACAACCTGGGGGACGGCGACGATGGCATCCAGATCCACGGCGCCATCGCGATCACCATGGGCAACGTCTGGGTGGCCGACAAGGACGGCAACGAGACGATGGTCGACAAAACTTTCGTCTTCAAGAAGGGCGAAGACGGCAAGCTGAAGCTCATCGTCCACAAGTCCGCCCTGCCCTACAGCCCCGCGAAATAAGCAGCGACAATAGCTACTCATCTAACACCCCTGTCGGCACCGCCCGGCAGGGGTCTTATTCCGAACTATCACCTATCAACTATCAACTATCCGCTTTCAACTCGGTTTTAGACTCAACCGGTGGAGGATTCGCCGATCTCCGTCTTCGGCAGCGGCATTGCCAGCACCTTGTCGACGCGGCTGCCATCCATGTCCATGATCTCGAAGCGCCAGCCGGATTCCTCGATCTGGTCGCCTTCGCCTGGCACCCGCTCGAGGCAATGGCCGAACCAGCCGGCCAGCGTTTGGAATTCGTCACCCGCACCATCGGGCGACGCGAAGCCATCGAGGACATCCCGCAGTTTCTCGATCTCGAACAACCCGTCGATCAGCCAACTGCCGTCCTTGCGCTGCTTCACCGGCATCGTCAGCCGCTCTTCCTTCGACGGCACATCGCCGACGATCGCCTCCATCAAGTCGATCAACGTGACCATGCCGGTCACCCCGCCGAACTCGTCGACCACGAAGCCGGCGTGATTGCCAGTGCGGCGGAAGTCCTCCAGCAGCGTGCTCGCCTTCTGCAACTCCGGAACCAGCAGTGGCGGCTGCATGATATTCTGAAAACGGATCTCCACCCCGGCGGCGAGCTGGGCATAGCAGTCCTTCACCGAAACCACGCCGATCAGGTTGTCGCGCTGGCCCTGGTAGATCGGGAAAAAGCTCTGGTGGCTTTTCACGATGCTCGGCCAGGCAAGGGCATGCGGCTCGTCGCGCTCGATCCACACCATCTTCGGCCGCGGGATCATGATGTCGTAAACCACCAGCTTATCGAAACCGAGGACGCCTTCCATCATGCGGGACTCGGTGCGCTGGATGCCTCCGGCGACCATGCCCTCGCGGATCAGCACGGTGAACTCATCGCGCGACAATTTTTCCTCGCCGCTGTCCTTCACCCCGCAGAGGCGGAGCAGCTTCGAGGTCGACCAGGAAAGCAGCGAGACGAAAGGCGACGCGACGGAGGACAGCCAGGACATCGGCCCCGACATCGCGCTGGCGATCGCCTCCGGGAACTGCATTGCCAGCCGTTTGGGGGCGAGTTCGCCGATGACCAGCGAACCGTAGGTCAGCGAACCGATCACCACCACGAAGGAAATACCGCCCGCGTATTCCCCGACCACCGGCAGCGGCGCGAGAACGGCGGCAAGCTTTGCCGAGAGGCTGGCGCCGCCAAAGGCACCGGCAAAGATGCCGACCATGGTGATGCCGATCTGAACGGTCGAGAGGAAGCGGTTTGGCTCGTCGGCCAGCTTGAGCGCGCGGGCGGCGCCCTTGCTGCCGGCATCGGCACGGGACTGGAGGACGGCGCGGCGGGACGAAACGATCGCGATCTCGGTCATCGCGAACAAGCCGTTGCACAGCAGCAGGACGAAGATGAAGGCGATCTCGAAGAAGGTGGAAGCCATGGGACGTCCGATGATGCCCGCTTTGCGCGGGATTTCATCACTTTTCCGCAGTCACCTGTCGATCAGATGTGATAGGCCCTTTCGCCGTGGGAAGAATCGTCGAGGCCCGTTTCTTCATCCTCCGGGCTGACCCGCAAGCCGCCAAATGCCTTGAGGCCACGAGCGATGGCATAGGTCGCGACCGCCGACCACAGCACGGTGACGCCGACCGCCTTGAGCTGAAGCACGAGCTGCGGCCCGGTCTCGAATTTCCCAAAGCCACCGAAACTCGCGGTGCCGAAGACCGCCAGCAACACGGTGCCGATGATCCCGCCGAGGCCGTGGACCGCGAAGACATCCAGGCTGTCGTCGATCTTCAGCTTCTCCTTCACCCATCCGCAGGCGAAGTAGCAGGCCACGCCGGAAATCAGGCCGAGCAGGATGGCGCCGGCCGGACCGACCACGCCGGACGCCGGGGTGACGGTGGCGAGGCCCGCGATGGTTCCGGTGGCCGCGCCGACGATGCCGGTTTTGCCGGTCTTCAGTCGCTCCACCAGCGACCAGGTCAGCGTCGCGGTGGCTGCGGCGAGGTGGGTCACCAGCAAGGTCATGCCAGCTGCACCGTTGGCGGCGAGTTGGCTGCCGGCATTGAAGCCGAACCAGCCGACCCACAGCAGGCCAGTGCCGGTCACGACCATCCACGGACTGTGCGGCGGTTGCAGGTGGCCGGGAAACCCGCGGCGCTGGCCGAGCACCGCCGCCAGCACCAGCGCACTGGTCCCGGCGGTGGCATGGACCACGATGCCGCCCGCGAGATCGACCACGCCCGCCTTGAACATCCAGCCGGAAGCGGCCCAGGCCCAGTGGGTGACCGGAGTGTAGACCAGCGCGAGCCAGAGGGCGGAGAAGATCAGCACCGCGCTGAAGCGGATCCGCTCGACGAAGGCCCCGACCACCAGGCCCGGCGTGATGATGGCGAAGGTCATCTGAAACATCGCGAACAGTGGCTCCGGGATCGTGCCGGTCACGCTGGCTGGAGTCACGCCCTTGAGGAAGGCAGCGCTGAGGTCGCCGAGCCAGGCACCGTCTCCTTTGAAGGCCAGACTGTAGAGGCCCGCCGTCCAGAGGATTGAGGCCAGCGCGGCGATCATCAGGCAGTGCATCAGCACGCTCAGCAGGTTCTTCGCCCGGACCAGTCCGCCGTAGAAAAGGGCCAGCGCAGGGAGAGTCATCATCAGCACCAGCGCGGTGGCCGCGAGGATCCACGCGGTGTCGCCGGAATCGGTCGCTGGAGCGGTGTCCTGGGCACAGGCGGTTCCCAAGGTGAGGAATGCGGCAAATCCCGCAGATAGCTTTCGATGAATTCCATTCATGCTGACGGGCAGTCTGAAAACCCGTCGCAGCCTGTCCAGCCCCCGCTGTGTCCTGTTCCCGTCATGCTGCTCGCCTTTTCCCGAACGCTCCAGCAGCCTGCCGCGGTGGAAGCGGAGGCCGATGGATTCATGCTGTTCCTGGCGACCGAGCGGGGGCTTTCGGCCGCCTATCAACTGTCGGTCCGCCAGACGCTCGACGCGCTGGCGGCGCACCTGCGGCGGAAAGGCCTGCCGCTGGCTGATGTCGGCACCGACGAGCTGTCGGACTTCCTGATGGAGCGGAAGAAGAGCGGGCTGGCCGCCTCGTCACTGCGCATCGCCACCGTCCACCTCAAGGTCTTCTTCCGCTGGCTTGCCTCCCGCGGCAAGCTGCCGATGGATCCCGCCGAACCCCTCCTTTCCCCACGGCCGGACCAGACGCTGCCGGAGACGCTGCACGGATCGGAGGTGAAAAAGCTGCTGGATTCGATCAATCCCGCGCAGCCGCTCGGCCGCCGCGATCTCGCGATGCTGGAGCTGTTCTACGCGTCGGGTCTGCGGCTGTCGGAGCTTTGTTCGGTCCGCTTGGAAGGACTGGATCTCGACGAAGGCTTCATCCGGGTGACCGGCAAGGGCAACAAGACGCGGATCGTCCCGGTCGGCGGCCGGGCGCGCGAGGCGGTGACGGATTACCTGCGGAACGAAAGGCCGGAGCTGGTGACCAAGCGGACCTCGTCGGAGATCTTCATCAGCATCCGCGGCACCAAGCTTTCCCCCGATCGCGTGCGCCAGATCGTCAAGGAGCGCGCCGCCCTCGCGGGGATCGAGCAGAATGTCTATCCCCACCTGCTGCGGCATTCATTCGCCACTCACCTGTTAGAAGGCGGCGCGGACCTGCGGGTCATCCAGGAACTGCTCGGCCACGCCGACATCGCGACGACGCAGATCTACACCCATGTCGACGGCGCACGCCTGAAGGCGATCCACAAGAAGTTCCACCCGCGGGGTTGAGGCGAAGCCTCGCTGGACGAATCCCCCTGCGGGTGGGGATCGCCAGTCCGGCCCGCGCGAGGTTGAGGTGGATGTAGTCGGTCACGATCCGGAAATAGTGGGCATCCGCATCGCTCCCTCTCACCGGCACCGGCTTGTAGCGACCTTGGAAGACATGCCCACGCCGCCGACGCGCCCGGTTCCGGCCCTGGCTAAAGGTGCCAAAAAACCACTTCACCCCCGTCCCCTCGCGCCATCACGGGGCAAATCGCTCCGGGCTGCTGGAAGCTCAAGGGGCGGGCCATGCGGCTAGCCTACCCGCGTCGAGATGGAAAGGCGGCCTAAATGTGAATCCGTGAGGACCCCATTTACTCGAATGTATTTTTCGAGAACCCAAACACCCAACCCCAAACAAGTGTGCATTAAGACTGGCCCGTCTTGCTTTCACGGATGGGGCGACCACGAGAAAACCAGCGTTCCCTGAATCACCGGGAGTTTCTATCGGATGTCTTGCTTTAGTTTCTCCACGGCTGCCGGGGAGAGACCGCTGTTGGGCAGCCATGCGAGGGTGGCCTGCTCGTTGCGGCCCATCCATTCTCCGGCGATGTGGAGGAGGCTTTGCTCCCGCAAGCTGGTGTCAGTGATGGTTTGCGCCCACTGGCTGATGGTGTCGAGGTTTTGCACGGCGAGGACCTGGCAATACGACGCGACAGCCTGGTCGCGGAGTGTGGAGGGCGGGAGTTGATTGAGCCAGATGCCGACGGCAGGGGCGTCTTGGCGGGCCCATTCGGTGGTGGCGTTTATCAGGGCGGGAATGGCGAGGGTGGTGCCGGGCAGCGTGCGGGCCCAGTCGGCGGCGGCTTTCGGGGAGGTGCGGCTCCAGTGCGTGGCGATTTCCTCCACGGCGGCATTGCGGAGCGAGCCTTCGGGCAGCGACATCGCCCATGCGCCCGCGCCGGGGGCGTTGCGGCGGACTTGTTCAAGAGCGATGGTCTGGATGAAGCGTCCGGCGTTGGGGAGTTCTTTCATGCTCAGCGCGTATTCGGTGGCGGCGGCGGGGTCTTTGCGGGCCCAGCCTTCGACCAGCGCCCAAGAATACATGAGTTGCTCGCCGGGTTCGAGCCGCGCGGCGATCCAGGCTTTGGCGGCTTTGGGGTCCCGGCTGGCCCAGCCGGCGAGGGCGGCACCGAGGGCGGCGACTTTGCCGGCACCGGGCTGGGAGCGGGCGAATTCGATGGCGGCGGCTCCATCGCGCTGGCCCCAGGCATAACAGAAGAGTTTCTTGCGCTCGGTGATTTCGGTCACGTCGCCGGGCAGCGCCCAGAGTTGTTGTGCTGATGTCGCGCCTTCGTCGGCAGTGAGGCTGGTGAGCCAGTGCATGAACAGGGCGCGATGCTGGA
>JAYTLR010000011.1:0-59264 GCA_043729195.1 Akkermansia sp. | reverse complement strand
GTGGCGATGGCGTGTGGAGCCGCGAGCCGGCCCGCATTTCCATCCGCGTCGAGGCGCACTTCTGGGAATCCGCCTGGTTCATCCTCGCCGTCACCGCCCTCACCCTCGCCTGCGCCACGGCCGGCGGCTGGGCGATTGCACGCTCCCGCATGAAGCGCCGCATCCAAGGCTTGAGAATCCGCCACGCCCGCGAGGCCGAACGCGCCCGCATCGCCCGCGACCTCCACGACGATCTCGGAGCCAGCCTTACCGAAATCTCGATCCTCTCCGCCCTCGCCGCCGAAGGTGAAGACGAAACCACCATGCGCCCGGCGCTCGATCAACTCTCCCATAAGGCGAAGGTGGTCGTCGGAGCGCTCGATGAAATCGTCTGGGCCGTCAACCCGCGCGAGGACACCCTGCGCTCGCTGGTCGACTACCTCGCCGCCTTCGCCCGCGAGTTCCTCGGCACCGCCGGCATCCCGCTCCGCACCGACATCCCGCGCAAGATCCCCGACCTCCCGCTCGACACCACCGCCCGCCACGGCATTTTCCTCGCCGCCCGCGAGGCCCTCAACAACCTCGTCAAGCACTCCAAGGCCACCCAGGCCCGCCTTGCCGTCCAGATCGACCGCGGCGGCCTCGTCATCCGCATCGAGGACAACGGCCGCGGCTTCTCCCAGGAATGGGAAGCGAAAGGCTACGGCGTCGCCAACCTGCGTGAACGCATGAAAGCCTGCGGCGGCGATTGCTCGATCACCAGCGTTCCCGGCGAAGGGGTGACCGTCACCCTGACCCTTCCGCTGCTTGCCGACCCTTCAACCCCGCCCTAGTGTGAATACTGTGCCTGCCAAAACCGAGACCACCAACGTCGCCATCGTCGAAGACAATGCCGCGCTCGGCAGCAGCCTGAAAAAAGTCGTCGAGTCCGACTCCTCGCTCCGCTGCATCGGCGTCTGGACCACCGCGGAGGACGCCTTGAAAAAGATCGACGCCTTCCGCCCGCACATCGTGCTGATGGACATCAATCTCCCCGGCATGTCCGGCATCGAGGCCACCGCGCGACTGAAGCAATACCTGCCGGACATCAAGGTCGTGATGGTCACCGTTTACCGGGACCACGACAAAATCTTCGCCGCCCTCAAGGCCGGTGCCTGCGGTTATCTCCTCAAGCGCTCCAACCCCGCGGAGGTCCGCGAAGCCATCCACGACGTCCGCAGCGGCGGCGCACCGATGAGCCCGGAGATCGCCCGCCGCGTCGTCGAAGCCTTCCACCAACCGGTGAAGACCGGGCCGACGATGGTCGATGATGTGAAGCTCTCCAAGCGCGAGACCGAGATCCTCGAGCTCCTGTGCGAAGGACTCGCCAACAAAGAGATCGCCGACCGCCTCGACATCTCCGTGGAAACCGTCCGCGTCCACTTGAAGCACGTTTACGAAAAGCTCCACGTCCGCTCCCGCACCGAGGCCGCGATGAAGTTCCGCGACTCCAAGGAAGAGCCGCGTTTCCCGCATTAAAGCGCGTTGCCTTCGCCATTCGATTTTCAAGATTCGATGTTCGGCGTTCGGCGTTCGGCGTTCGGCGTTCGACGTTCAATGTTCGATGTTCGGCGTTCGATGTTCGGCGTTCGATGTTCGGCGTTCGCCTCCTGATCCCGATACCCCCCTTGGGGTAATCGACGCATCGTCGGGCATCGACGATAAGCATTCTTGTAAATGCGGAACTGTCCGCGCTTCCCGCTTCGGGAGAAACCCAAGAATCGCCAAAACCCATGAAACACGCCCCGACCCGCGCCTCACTGCTTGCCTGCGCCTCCTTGTGCGCCATCTCCACCGTTCAAGCTGCCAACCAGACCTGGAGCGCGACTCCCACGGATTCACTCTGGCCCACCGCCACCAACTGGGCAGGCGGGGCCTCTCCCGGCACGGCCGCCGGCGGCTACGGCAACGCTTCCCGCAACAACGACGTCGCGACCTTCAGTGCCGCGGTCGGCACCATCGCCAGCGTCGCAGACCCGATCCAGACCGACGCCAACCGCTTTCTCAAAGGCATGACCTTCGATACCGCCAGCGCGGGATCCCATGTCGTCGGTGTGACCTTAGGAAACCAACTGCAGCTCGACCAAGGCGGTGCGATCCAGCTCAACGCGACCGTGGTGAATCCACAGAGGGTGAATGCAGACATCCGGGTCCGCGCCCAGTCCTCCTTCAACCCGACCTACTCGCTCCGCAACAACGCGACGCTATCCACCGCCACCTTGACCATCGGCGGCGTGCTGCAAGTCGCCTCGTCCACCGGTCGCGGCGTCAACTGGTCCCTCGAGGGCACGAACACCGGCGATAACCTCTTCAACGGCACCTTCAGCACCGCTGCCGGAGTAGGATCCGGCGGCTTCACGGCGCTTACCAAAACCGGCACCGGCACCTGGCGGGTCGCCGGCATGAACACTCTTCCCAGCGTCGCCGTCAATGGCGGCCTGCTCATCGCGGACAGTGCGACCGCCCTCGGCGCGGGCCCCGCCTCGGTCTCCGGCGGCACCCTGTCCTTCGGCAATTTCATTCTGGGCAACAGCGTCGTGAACCTCAGCGGCACCGGCACCGTCAAGGCGAGCGGCAGCTCCAGCATCGCCCGCGTCTCCGTCTCCAATGCAGCTCCAAGCACCCCGGGGCTGACCACTGACGCCGTCTCCGATGTCCTGACCATCGGCACGGGTGCTAACTCCGTCACCGACGGCCAGGCCGGTTCGGTCCTTGCGGTTGCCGGATCCGGCACCGTCGCGCTCAACGCCCCCGGAACCTATGTCGGCACCTGGTCGGTCAATGCAGGCGTGCTGCGGGCAGACGTCCTGAACTCGCTCGGCAACTCGCCCTCCATCACCTTCGGCAACTCCTCCACCGGCATTCTCCGCCTCAATGGTTTCAATACCACCATTGCGGGTCTTTCCTCGTCCGCCACCCCCGGCACCGCCACGGTGGAAAACGCCAGCACGCTGCCGATCACCCTCACTTCCAACCCCACGACAAACGTCGCGTTCCACGGTCTCATCCGGGATGGTGGTAGCGGCACCCTCGCCCTCGCCAAGGGCGGCGCTGGTATCCTGACCCTCGCCAGCGCCAACACCTACACCGGCGGCACCACGGTCACCCAAGGCTCTCTCCTCGCCACCAATTCCAGCGGTTCCGCAACCGGCTCCGGCGCGGTGGGCGTCACTGCAAGCGGCAAGCTCGGCGGCACGGGCACGGTTTCCGGCACGGTCACCATCGACTCCGGCGGCAGGATCAGCCCCGGCCTCTCCGTGGGCAACCTCACCGTCGGGTCGCTCAACCTCGGCACCGGTAGCACCCTCGAATTCGAGTTCGCCGGCACCAACGACCTGATCACCGTGACCTCGTCCGGTGGCCTCGCTATCACCAGCGGAGCCCTGACGTTGCTGCAAGAAGGTACTGCCAATGCTTTCTCCACACCGGGAGTCTACAATCTCATCGCCTACTCCGGTGCCCTCACCGGCAATGCGACTTCCCTCTCGGTCGCCAACCCGCAGCCCGGCTTCGGCTACTCCTTCGCCGCCAACGGCACCCACATCACACTAACCATCGCCACCACCGGCGCCGTCCGCACTTGGACCAACCCCGCCGGCGGCTCGTGGGCCAACAGCGGCAACTGGAGCGGTAGCTTCCCGAACGGCCAAGGCGACAGCGCGAACTTCATCACCGATCTCGTCGGCGGTCCCGCCATCGTCACGCTCGATGGCACGAAAACCGTCGGTGGCATCACCTTCACCAGCCCGACGAACAGCTACACCATCACCCAAGGCACCGGCGGATCCTTGATCCTCGATAACGGATCAAACGGATCCTCGATCCTCAACGGCGCGGGTGTCCACTTCCTCAACGTGCCGGTCACCCTCACCACCAATACCGTGGTCGATACCGCGGCGCTCACCGACAGCATGACCTTCGGCGATGTCGTCTCCGGCCCCGGGACCCTGACCAAAACCGGTCCGGGCAGCCTCACCCTGTCGGCCTCGAACACCTTCCTCGGCAAGCTCACGCTCTCCGGAGGCACCACCACCTTCGCCACCGGCGGACTCGGTGCGGGCAACCTCGACATCGACAACTCGACGCTCATCTGGGCTGCGGGCAATACCGACGACATCTCGCTCAAAGCGGTCACCTTCGGCACCAATCCCGTGACCTTCAATACCAACGGCAACGATGTCTCCCTCGCCAATAGCTTCGGGGGTGCTGGCACGTCGACCTTGACCAAGGCCGGCCTCGGCAAGCTGACGATCGGCGCGGACACCACCTTCACCGGTAACGTCATCATCGCCGCCGGATCGCTCCAGCTTGGCACCGGCGGCGCCACGGGCTCGGTCGCTCCGGTCAACCTGATCAACAACGGCCAGTTGCTAGTGAACCGTAGTGTTGACCTTATCCTATCCTCCATCATCACCGGCACCGGCGGCCTGGCGCAAGACGGGCCGAGCATCCTCGCCCTCAATGCCGCGAACACCTTCAGCGGGAACACCACGATCGCGTCGGGCGGGACGATCCGGCTTCTGAACGGCCTCGGCCTGAGTGGTAGCACCCTGCTCTACCCCAGCACCGGCGGCACGCTCGACTTCGACGCGAACTTCGCAGCCACCCTCGGCGCGCTCTCCGGCGACAAGAACCTCGCGTTGGAGAACAGCTCGCTCGGCCCGGTCACCCTGACCGTCGGCGGCAACAACGCCACCACCTCCTACTCCGGCATCCTCAGCGGCGGCGGATCGCTGACCAAGACCGGCACCGGCGTGATGACCCTCAGCACCGCCCACACCTACCTCGGCGCGACCAACGTCTCGAACGGCGGCAACACCGGCGGCCTGACGCTGGAAAACGGAGCCGTCATCAACGGCGGCGCGGTCAACGTCACGCAGTCGTCTCGCTTGATCGTCAATGCCGGGGCTTCTTTGACAGCCTCCGCAGCTTCCAACGTGAACAACGCCGGAACCACCAATCCGCTGCTCGACGTGGTCGGCGGCTCGGTCGCCTTCAACGGTGGACTCAACGCCCTCGGCAATGCCAACAACAACTACCTGATCCGGCTCAACGGCGGAACGTTCTCGGCTTCTACGGTCACCCTCGGCCGCGGAGCCCTCAATCAAGCGTTGGTCGAGCCCGGGGCAACCGGTCTCACCAACAGCGCCGCCTTCGGCCTCGTGATCGCAGACGGTGTGGCCACCATCACCGGCGCACTCAACGTTGGTAATACCGGTGGCGCCACCAACTCCACCGCCTCGGCCCGCGTCGACGGAGGATCGCTCACGGTCGGCGGCCCACTCACCATCGGCGTCAACAACGGCGGCCGCTACTCGGGCTTCGATGTCACCGGCGGCACTTTCACTTCCACCGACACGGTCGGCGGCGTGATCCTCGGTCAGACCGTGGCGGGTCCAGCCGCCTTCCTGGTTCGCGGCGGTGTCTCCACCGTGGAACGCATCCAGTTCGGCCAGGCCGCCGTGAATTCGATCGGCGTGACCCACGTCTTCGCCGGCCAACTCTACGTCGGCACCGGCGGCATGGTCCTCGGCTCCACAGACCCGGCCTTCGTTGCCTCCCTGAAACTCAGCGGCGGCATCCTCGGGGCGAAAGGCAACTGGGAGACGACCCTGCCAGTCGTCACCGCCAACACCTTCGAGGTCAAAGCCGCCGACGCCGCCAACGCGCCCTTCAACATCGACCTCAAAGGCGCGGTCTCCGGCACGGGATCGCTGCTGAAGACCGGCGGCGGCACCCTGGCACTCACAGCCACCTATTCCTACTCCGGCTCCACCGAAGTCGATGCGGGCATCCTCCAACTTAACACCGCCTCCCTCAACGACACCGCCACGGTGGATGTCTCAGCCACCGGCAGCGGGACGATCTTCCTGAATCACGGCGCGGTCGATACCGTGTCGGCGTTCCGAATCGATGGCGTCGATCAAGGCTCCGGCACCTTCACCAGCCTCACCCATCCGGGTCGCATCTCCGGGGGTGGTTCGCTGTATGTCGTACCGTCGGATCCCTTCATCGGCTGGGTCGCGGGCTTCGGCCTCACCGGCCTCGATGCCGCAAAATCCGCCGACCCCGACAAGGACGGCCTGGATAACCTCCAGGAGTTCGCCTTCGACGGCAACCCCACCTCGGGTGCAGCCTCCGGCAAGATCCGCTCGCGGATCGAAACGGTCGGGGCCGATCAAGCCCTCGTGATCACCCTGCCCGTCCGCAGCGGCGCGATCTTCGCCGGTAGCCCAGCCAAGGCCGCGACCATCGACGAAGTCATCTACACCATCCAAGGCAGCAACACCCTCGCCGCCTTCGACCAGGTGGTGAGCGAGATCGCCGTCAGCACCGCCGGCATGCCGTCACTCAGCACCGGCTGGTCCTATCGCACGTTCCGCCTCGACGGTGCCATCCCCGCCCGCGGGGCGACCGGCTTCCTCCGGACGGACGTCGCGGACGCGGCCCCCTGAACCAGGTTTCCAGGGTATTAATACAACGGGTAAAAGGCCGGGGGAGCAATCCTCCGGTCTTTTCGTTGTCCCCCTCGCGCGGCTCCGGCCACTCAACCGTTGATGCCTTTGATCTGATGATCCAATGCTTGGATTCGCCCGGTATCGAGCCGGTAGATCCAACTGTGAACGCCCACCGACTGGCCGCGTGCCCAGGCGTCCTCGATGATCGTCGTGCGCGCCAGGTTCTTGGCATTCGCCAGCACGTTCAGCTCGCACAAGCGGTCCACCGCCCGTTCGTGGTCCAGCGAGGCCAATTCATCCTCCCAGCGCCGCGCCGTGTTGCGGATGTGGCGCAGCCAGTTGTCCACAATCCCGTGCCGCTGGTTCTCCAGCGCCGCCCGCACCCCGCCGCAGCCGTAGTGACCGCAGACGATCACGTGCTTCACTTTCAAAACGTCGACCGCGAACTGCAAGACCGACAGCATGTTGAAGTCGGTCTGCACCACCACGTTCGCCACGTTGCGATGGACGAAGACCTCGCCCGGAGCCAGCCCGGTGATCTGGTTCGCCGGCACCCGGCTGTCCGAGCAGCCGATCCACAGGTATTCCGGCGACTGCTGGTTCGCCAGCCGGGCGAAAAACTGCGGATCCTCCGCGATCTGCGCCGCCGCCCATTCGCGGTTGTTGTTCAAAAGATGCGCCAATGATTCCATCGGCACCGATCAAACCCGACCCGCCCCCGCTTGTCCACCGCGCGGCGTGCCACCCGGGACCGCCGGTCCTCAGACCGGCACGAACGGTCCCTCCAGCCCCTACCGACCCCAAGGATCACGCCGACGCGCGCCTCGAAGACCGCCCCCCCGGGACCGCCGGTCCTCAGACCGGCTCGAATGGCCCGAAACAAGCGCGTTTCACGGAACTAAAGCTTGGGCGAAAGGAATGGTGACGACACCTCCGGCGAAGATCGCCAGCCAGACTTTCCGCATCCGCAAACTCATCGGAACAACGAAAATGGCGAAACGAACGAAAGGAAATGCAAAGGCCAGACCCAACCTGCCCTTCGGCTCATCCTGGCTTCTAATTTTCGTCTATTTCGCCCTTTTCGTTGTTCCCTCCCTCTTCGACCTCATTCCCCGCTGCTTGATCCCTCCGGCTCGGTTCTCATGACTTTCTCATCCGCCAGAATCCGCTCCACATCCTCGAGCCGCTCCTTCGCGATGTCATAGTCGGGATCAAGTCGATCAAGGACTCCCGCGGCCTTTCTTGGCACTTGGCACTTCCCCCTCGGAACTTACCCTCCACCCCGTGCCCGATCTCTTCGACACCGGCCCCTCCGGCCCGCCCCGCCCGGCCGGCGAACCCCGCCGCGACGGCGAACCGCTCGCCTCGCGCATGCGGCCGCGGACGCTCGACGAAATCGCCGGCCAGCAGCACATCCTCGGCGCAGGCAAACTCCTCCGCCGCGCGATCGAGGCCGACCGCTTCGCTTCGCTGATCTTCTACGGCCCGCCCGGCACCGGCAAAACCACCCTCGCCAGCGTCATCGCCCGCACCACCGGCTCCCGCTTCGAGTCCCTCAACGGCGTCGAATCCAACGTCGCCGAGATCCGCGCCAAGATCGACCAGGCCCGCACCTGGCGCGACCTCCGCGGCGAGACAACCATCCTCTTCATCGACGAGATCCACCGCTTCAACAAAGCCCAGCAGGACGTCCTGCTGCCGCACATCGAGCGCGGCACGGTCCGCTTCATCGGCGCCACCACCCACAATCCCTACTTCTACGTCAACTCGCCGCTGGTCTCCCGCTCGCAGATCTTCCAGCTCGAACCGGTCCCCACCGAGGACATCCTGCCCGTCCTCCACCGCGCTCTAACAGACACCGAGCGCGGCTTCGGCAGCCTCAACGTCGAAGCCACCCCCGAAGCCCTCCACCACCTCGCCGTCATGTCCGACGGCGACGTGAGAAAAGCCCTCACCTCCCTCGAACTCGCCGTCCTCACCACGCCTCCCCTCCAATCAGAAATCAACAATCAAAAATCCTCAATCGACAATCATCAATCTCCCATCTTCATCGACCTCGCCGCCGCCGAGGAATCCATCCAGCGCAAGGCCATCGTCTACGATGCCGATGGCGACGCCCATCACGACACCATCTCCGCCTTCATCAAGTCGATCCGCGGCTCCGATCCCGACGCCGCGCTCTACTGGCTGGCGAAAATGCTGCACGCCGGCGAGGACCCGCGCTTCATCGCCCGGCGGATCGTGATCTCGGCCAGCGAGGACATCGGCCTCGCCGATTCGAACGCCCTGCGGGTCGCGATGGATGCCCAGCAGGCCTACGAATTCATCGGCATGCCGGAAGGCCGCATCCCGCTCGCCCACGCCACCGTTTACCTCGCCACCGCGCCGAAATCGAACACCGCCTACGCCGGGATCAACGCCGCCATGGCCGACGTCGAGAAAGGCCGTACCCTCGCCGTCCCGGAGCACCTCCGCACCAAGACCCGCAAGAAGCTCGCCGCCGCCAGCGGGACCGAGGACGAAAAGATGCGCTATCTCTACGCCCACGACTACGAAGGCGGCTACGTCCCCCAGGCCTACCTCCCCGAAGGCCGCATCTACTACCACCCCGGCGAAAACGGCCTCGAAAAGCGGATCAAGGAGCGGATGGATTACCTGCGTTCCCTTCACGGCGGCGAGGTGAAAGGAAGCGCTGAATGAATCTCCAGCCGCCGGGCGATACCGAAGCTCTCCCACCGGACTTCGACGCCAGCCAATACGTCCTGAGTTTCACCGGCTGAATACTCAGGGAAATCCAGTGCCCGGCAGTGCCAGCTTCTCCCACCGCTTCAACCGCGCCATCAGGTCGGCGTGGGTCGTCATCTCCGGCAGATGATCCGGGGTGATCTCGTCGATCCTTTTGACCAGTTCCTTCGGCTTGACGATCCCTTGGCGCATCAGGTTGACCAAGGCATCACGGTCCTTGGTTCGCCCCGCCGCCAACTTGGCGGCGGCCATGTCATAGTGCTCTAGGCAGAGCCCGGTGCAGCCGCCCGTGTTCTCGTTCGAAAGCGTGATCAGCCGCTCTTTCCATCGCGAGGGCAGGCAAAGGTCTTCCTCCACCAAGCCCTCGACCATGAAACCATGGGTTTGGAAAAATCGGGAATCGGCACCCAAAGTACCTTCTATTTCCAATGCCTCCGCATCGGGCCGGCCATCCTGATCGCTTTCGCGGAGACGGGGAATGATGTCGGCTTCGTTCGACTTGGCCACGCACCCCGACAGTCCCGGATAGCTGGCAAGGATCGATTGGCTGCCTACGACGTAAACGATTTCCGTATTCAAGAGTCGGCACGCGGCGCGGATCGCATGTTCCAGTTGCAGGCGGGTCATCGGAACAAGAACTCCTCGCGAAGGATTTGCCGGTAACGCTCTTCCGGAACGACGCCTGCAAAAGGATGGGCGCTGGCGATCAAATCCAACAACTCGGCACGGCGGGATGACCCGGTCCCGCTGCCGAAGTACGACTTGAGGAGGGTGGCGACTTCGCCAGGGCTACGCTTGCCGAGGATCCTCCGCCAACGCTTCCCGACCTGCCGGGCGACCGGCGATTCGTTCGTCGAAAACGCCTGAAGATTGCGCGTCGCGACGGAAAAGCATTCCGGATTCGCCTCCAAGGCATCGGCTACGGAAAGGAGGAGCCGTCGCCGGGCTTGCCAGCGGGCTTCAAGCCTCTTCTTGTGTAACTCCCTGCGCTCCACATCCCGAATCTAGCGGGAGAGCCCGGATCGGGCAAGACTCCTCCTCTGCATCACGACACACCTGGACAAGGCCGGATCCCGGCAAGTTCCGCCTTCATCGTCTCCTTGGCGATCTGTTGGTCATGGTGGGCCTGAAGATTGAGCCACACTTCAGCAGGCCACGGGAAGTAGCGTTCGAGACGCAATGCCGTGTCGACCGTGATCGACCGCTTCCCTTTGACGATCTAGTTGATCCGGCGCGGAGGCACGCCCAGCGGCAGCAGGAAGTCCTCGCGGAGGACCTCGCCGGGATGGGAGGGTGGCAGTGCTTTCATGGCGGTTCAGTGGTAATCGACGATTTCCTACTTGAAAGTCGCAAAAACTAAAAGCTGGTATTTTATCCATTACCGCCAAATAGTCCCCCTATGGACAAAATACCAACTCTTAAATTCCGCAATCCGGCCTACTTGACCCAGGCCATCGGCGAGCGGCTGCGGGTTGCCCGGCTGGCCCGCGGCTGGACGCAGGAGGAACTGGCCGAACGCTCCGGCGTGGCGCTTTCGACGCTGAAATTGATGGAATCCAAGGGCCAAGGCTCTCTCCAGCGGCTGACCCGCGTGGCCGTGGCGCTGAATTTGGATGGGGAACTGCGCGACCTCTTCGCGCAGCCGAATGCCGTGGAATCCATCGAGGCGGTGAAGAGGATGGACCGCCAACGCGCGCCACGGCGAAAGAAGGAGCAACCCCATGGAACTTGATGTCAAATACCACAGCGAAGCGGTCGGGCACCTCCACCAGCATTCGAGCGGCGCGATATTTTTCGACTACGCGGCGAGTTGGCGGAGCGGTCGGCGGGAGCTGTCGCCCTTTCAATTGCCGAAATCGGTTCCCGGAGCCGCCAGCACGTTCAAGTCTCTCTTCGGCGAACTCCACGGGCTCTTCCAAGACGCCTTGCCGGATTGGTGGGGACAGCAGATGATGCGCCGCAGTTTTTTCGAGGCGGGCATTCCTTGGAACCGGGTGACGGCCTTGCAAAAGCTGGCGTGCCAAGGAGATCGAAAGATGGGAGCGCTCGTTTTCAAGCCGGTGCTGAACGAAAAGAGCTTCAGCGACACGCTGCTGTTGGAGCTATCGGACCTCGTCGAAGCGGCGCGGGACGCGTTGAAAGGCGAGACCACCGAAGTGCTGGCCGAACTCGTGAGATCCGGCATGTCGCCCGGCGGTGCGCGGCCCAAGTCGCTGCTGTGGCTCTCCGATGAGGGCCGGACTCTTCATCTGGAAGAAGGGCCGAACCGAGAGCCGTGGTTGCTGAAGTTCGACCTGGATGCCGACACCCAGGAAGGCCGGACCGAGCAGGCCTACACGCGGATGGCCGCCGCGGCAGGAATCGCGGTGCCCGAGTCGAGGCTGATCGAAGCGGCGGGAGGCTGCCATTTTCTCGTCCGCCGTTTTGATCGCGACGCGGCGGGTGAAAGGATCCATTTCCACTCCTACTCCGGACTGACCCACACGCCGGTGCGCGACGGCCTGGACTACGAGGACCTGATGAATGTCGCCCGCGAGCTCACCGGTGACCAGCGCGCGGTGGAGGAGGTTTTCCGGCGCGCGGTCTTCAATGTGGCCGCCGGAAACGACGACGACCACGCTCGGAACCACGGCTTTCTGATGGATGACGACGGCACCTGGCGGCTGTCGCCGGCCTTCGACCTGACTCTTGCGACGAATCCCCTCACCTCGGGGTCCCGCTCGGGGAGAATCCAAGGAAGATCACTCGGCATCACCCGGCGGCACCTGGTTCTTCTCGGTGAATCCCAAGGCGTGCGCCGCATCCGCGACGTCATCGACGGGGTCTTGGAGGCCCTTTCCCGCTGGCCCGATTTCGCTTCGGAGGTCGGGCTTCCGAAAGGCCATACCGCTTTGGTGCAAAGCCAACTCCAAGTCCCTGCATGACTGACATCCGCACTCGACCTGCGCCCGATCTGTCCTATCTCTGACGCCGATGGCTGCCGAAACTCAAGTCCGCCCCGCGGGCAAAAAAGTCCTGCTGATGGGCACCTGCCTGTGCGACGCCTTCTACGACGACGTCGCCCGCGCCACCGTGGAAGTGCTCGAACACCTCGGCGTCGAGGTTTTGTTCCCCGACAACCAGACCTGCTGCGGCCAGCCGGCCTTCAATTCCGGCGACTGGACCGCCTCCCGCAAGGTGGCCCGCTTCACCGCCGATGTCTTCTCCGGCGAGCTCCCGGTCATCGTCCCCAGCGGCTCCTGCGCCGCGATGAATTTCCACGGCAATCTCCTCCAGTTCGAGGAGTGCCCCGACCCGGCCATCGACTCGCTCGCCCGCCGCACCTGGGAAGTCTGCGACTTCATCGTCAACGGCCTCGGCGTCACCGAATGGAAAGGTGCCTTCGACAAACCGACCCGCCTCGCCTTCCACCGCTCCTGCCACAGCCGCGGCACCAACACCGGCGAGGCGATCACCGCGCTGCTCTCCTCGATCCGCAACGCGGAAGTCGTCCCCTTCGGCCAGGCCGAGCAATGCTGCGGCTTCGGCGGCACCTTCTCGGTCACCTTCCCCCACATTTCCGGCCGGATGGGTTCGCTCAAGCTCGACCACATCCTCGACGCCGCGCCCGACCTGCTGGTCAGCGGCGACATGTCCTGCCTGATGCACATTTCCGGCCTTGCCCGCGTCCAAGGCCGGCCGATCGAGCACAAGCACGCGATCCAGGTGCTGCGCGACACGCTTTGATGCCTTGACATCAAATTATCTTCTGAGATTTTCACTTCATGAGAACCACCCTGACCCTCGACGACGACATCGCGGCACAGCTCATGGACCGCGCGAAGAAGCTGGGGATCCCGTTCAAGCAGGTCGTCAACCGGACCCTGCGCAGCGGATTGGGAGAGAGCCCCCCCTCCGGGCAAGTCAAGGTGGTGGTCGAGCCCTACGACATGGGTCCCTGCCTGCTCGGACCCGATGTGAATTTCAACCGTCTGGCCGCTGAACTTGAGGACGAGGCATGGATCGAAAAGCTGCAGCGCAGCGGAGCCCAATGATCCTGCCGGACATCAATCTTCTGGTCTTCGCACTGGACCGACATTCGCCGCACCACGCCTCCTCCGCCGCGTGGTGGAACACTTGCCTCGCAGCTTCCACCCCGGTTTGTATCCCGTGGCTGGTGATCCTCGGGGTGGTCCGGATTCTCGGCAACCCAAAGATCTACCAACGCCCGACACCTCCGGAAAACGTGCTCGACCAGATCGAAAAATGGCTGAACTTGCCGCACATCCACCTCGTGGATCCGGCGGCGACCCATCTGACCACCTTGCGAAAGCTTTTGAAGATCACCGGAGTCGCGGGAAGCCTTTCCAGCGACGCCCACCTCGCCGCCATCGCCATCGACAAGGGTATCTCCGTTTATTCGAACGACACCGATTTCAGCCGCTTTCCCGGCCTTTCGTGGACCAATCCACTTGCGACCTGACCGCTTCACCACCCGCTCGCCATGATCGACCACCAGCTCATCGACACCTACGCCCGCGAAATCTCGGACGAGAAGCAGACCTCGGTCATCACCGGTTCCGCCGCCAGCACCGACAAGCGCTACAACATCCTCTTCAAGGACTACGAAGACCCCGACGCGCTGCGCAAACTCGCCGGCAAGATCAAGGACCACACGCTTCACCACCTCGACCGCTACGTCGAACAGGCCGAGGCCTCGCTCCAGCGCAACGGTGTGCAGGTCCATTTCGCCGACACCGGCGACGACGCGAAGGCGGCCATCCTCTCGATCCTCCAGGAACGCGGCATCTCGAAGCTGACCAAGTCGAAGTCGATGGCGGCCGAGGAAATCCACCTCAACCCCTTCCTGATCGAGAACGGCATCGAGTGCCTCGAGTCCGACCTCGGCGAGTTCATCATCCAGCTCGATGACGACGTGCCCTCGCACATCGTCCGCCCGATCATCCATAAGAACCGCCGCGAGATCGCCCGCACCTTCCAGCGCGAAGGCATCGCCGCCGACTACAACGACGACCCTGCCACCATCACCCACCGCGCCCGCGCCTTCCTGCGCGACAAATACATGCAGGCCGAGGCGGTCATCACCGGCGGCAATTTCATCTCCGCCGACAGCGGCCGCGTGGTGCTGGTCACCAACGAAGGCAACTCGCGCTTCGGGATGGCCCCGTCCCGCGTCCACATCGCGCTGGTCGGCATCGAGAAGATCGTCCCGACCGACCGCGACCTCGGGCTTTTTCTCAACCTGTTAGGCCGCAGCGCCACCGGCCAGCAGCTCACCGTTTACACCGAGTTCATCACCGGCCCGAAGGACGACACCCAGCCCTCCGGCCCGGAGGAAATGCATGTCGTTTTCCTCAACAACGGCCGCACCGACGTCCTCGAATCGAACTGCCGCGAGATCCTCCGCTGCATCCGCTGCTCCGCCTGCCAGAACGTCTGCCCGGTCTATCGCCAGGCCTCTGGCCACGCCTACCGCAGCACCTACGGCGGCCCGATCGGCGCAGTGCTTTCCCCGCTGCTGTTCGGCGACCAGTTTCCCGAGCTCGCCGACCTGCCGAAAGCCTCGTCACTCTGCGGCGCCTGCAACGAAGTCTGCCCCGTCGACATCCCGATCCCCGACCTGCTGCTCCGCCTCCGCGACAAGGCGAAGCGCGAGCACATCCACTCGCCCGGCGCGCCGCCGATGAGCCCCTTCGCCACCCTCGCCACCTCGCCCTCGCTCTGGCGCACCGCCATGACCATGAGCAAGGCGATGAACCACCTCCCCATCCAGGTTGCCCCGGTCAAGCCGCTCCAGGAATGGCTCGGCCAGCGCACCCTCCCCGAATGGCACGGCGGCGACTTCCGCAAGTGGCTGAAAAAACGAAAGACCCCATGAGCTCCCGCGACACCATCCTCACCAAGATCCGCAGCGCCCTCGGCAGCGTATCGGAAAAGTCCGACTACCCGGACTACGACCCCGCCGTCTTCCACTCCCATCCCAAGCTCGAAGGCACCCCGCGCGAGGCCTTCGACCGCAACTTCATCGCCGCCGGTGGCGAGGTGATGCGTGGCATCCCCGAACTTGTCGCCTTCCTCCAAAAGGACGGCCACACCCGCGGCTACTGCGATCCCACCCTGATGGACGCCGTCGGCCACGCCCTCGCTGCCGCCGGCCTGACCGTCGAGACCGTTTACGACCGCTCCCGCTACGAGGATTTCCAATTTGGCATCACCCGTGCCAGCGGCGCGATCGCCGAGTCCGGCAGCCTCATCCTCGACGACGCCCGCACCTCCGATCGCCTCGCCGCGCTCTCGCCCTGGGTTCACGTCGGCGTGCTCCATGAACGCGAGATCCACCGGACCATCCCCGACGCCATCGCCGCCTTCGGCCCCAGCCGGAACATCCTCTGGGCCACCGGCCCGTCGAAGACCGCCGACGTCGAAGGCATCCTGATCGAGGGCGTCCACGGCCCCGGCGAGCAGGTCGCGCTTTTCATCTGAATTCCCGGCCGGAAATCCGCGTCATTCCACCGGCAAAAGTCGGGCTCCGCGGCGTTTGCCCGCGTGGCCTCCTCCCGGAAACGGGGGAGCCCGCAACTTCACGCTCGTCCCGCGGTTTGTCCCGGAGAGCATGGATGCCGCACTGACTTTCCCGCCGATCCACATGCCGTCACCCCGCCCGATTCCAGCGACCGAGACCGCGGGCGGCGGCGATGAAGTGGACGTGGCCCTGATGGGACGCATCGCCGAAGGCGACGAGCGGGCCTTCCGCGAACTCGTCGAGCGCCATCAGAACGCCGTGGTCGGCACCGTCGCCCGCATGCTGAACGACCCGACCGAGGCCGAGGACATCGCGCAACTCGCCTTCCTCCGCGTCTGGAAGCACGCCAAACGCTGGCGACCCGACGCCAAATTCACGACCTACCTGTTCACCATCACCCGCAACCTCGTCTTCAACGAGAGCCGCCGCCGTTCGCGCCGTAAGGAGGTCTCGACCGACGAACGCGCCGAAGAAAGCGGTTTCCAGATGGCGGCCGAAACCCGCCACGAACCGCAGGAAGAAGCGATGAAGCTCGAGATGCACCAGCAGATCGACCGCGCCATCGCCACCCTGCCGGAAGCCCAGCGCACCGCGGTGATCCTCTACAGCTACGAATCGCTGCCCTACGAGGAAATCGCCAAGGTCCTCGACACTTCGGTCTCCTCCGTGAAAAGCCTGCTCTTCCGCGCCCGCACCAACCTCCGCGAACAGCTCGCCACCTACCTGGCGGAGTAGTCCTTCTCCAACAACTCCCGGAACCGCGGCAGCACCTTCTGGAACAGCGAGTTCTTCCCGCCTCGCGCCAACTGTTCGCCGATTAACCCGGCGCAGTCATCCGGGTCCACCGGTCCCGGTGCCTCCACGAAATGCCCGGGAGCTTGGATCCGTCGCATCAAATGCGGTGCGCCAGCGTCCCGCGAGACGGTCACGGTCACTCCGCCACCGCTCAGCCGCACCAAACCCAGCGCCGCCGATTTCTCATCCGCGGCCAAGGTCGCCATGATCACCTTCCCCGCCGCGCTTTCGAACGAGAATCCCTGCTTCCCCCCACTGCGGCGCGCCACCGCGAGATCCAGCTCCATCCCATCCCGCCAGCCACTTTGCACCGCCAACCACGCCAGCATTTGCAGGGCGGTCACGCGGTCATCCGGATGATGGACAATTTCCACCGTGTCGATCTCCGGCAGCGCCTTGAGCACCAGCGGATCGTCGAACAGCGACGCCACCGAAACCCGGAACTGGAAGCTCCGCGTCCACGCCAGATCCTGCACCACCAGCGGCCGAGTGGCATGGGTCACCGCCTCCGCGATCGTCGCGAACGAGGCCTGCGGATCCGCCCAACTCGAACTGTCGAACACGAAGCGATCCACCAGGCTGTAAAGCCGGTCTTCAAAGATCGGCGACAACTCGCCCTGCCACCAGAAGATCAGCGGCAGGTCCGACGCCAGATGCGCGAACACCGTGTTCCGCAAACGTCCGGTCGCCTTGCCTGTTAGAGCGAACGCGATCTGCTCGCAGCAGATCGATTTCTTGCCGTGCGAAAGATGGCAATGCGCCGTGATCCACGCCCGGATCGAGGCCTCCGGAGCCTCGCGGTCGATGCCGATCAAAATCGCCCGGCAAGCATGCTCCGCCGTCAGTTCGCGCACCGCTTCCGAGTTCCGCTCCAGCGCGCCCGGCGCTTCGGAGTAGACCGCCAAGTTCATCAGCGAGGCGTTCGTGCGGGCCTCGTCCTCGGCCCACAGCTTGCGCAGTTCCTTGTCGATCGAGCCGACCGGAACCTCGCGACCGAGTTCGGGATGCATTTCAAGGGTAGCCATGGAGAGAGATGGTAGATAGTGGATTGTAGATCGTAGATGAGAGGCAAAAGGAGGAGGGCTGTTTATCCACCATCTACGATCCACGATCTCCCATCGGCTGTTTCAGAGTCTCCGCCACACCTGGCCGTCCGCCTGCACCAGTTCGTCGGCCTCCTTCGGGCCCCAGGTGCCGGCGACGTAGCTGGCCATCGGCGGCGGGGTGGCGCTCTGGTGCCAGGCGTGCTCGATGTGGTCGATAAAGCGCCAAGCTTCCTCCACCTCGTCGCGGCGCGCGAACAAAGTGGCATCGCCCGCCATCGCGTCGAGCAGTAGTCGCTCATAAGCCTCCGGGCTGCTCTTGCCGAAGCTGGTGGCGTAATGGAAGTCCATCTTCACCGGCTCGAGGCGCAGGCTTGTGCCCGGGATCTTCGAGACCATTCGCAGCGAAATCCCCTCGTCCGGCTGGATCCGGATCACCAGCACGTTGCCCCCGGGCACGCCGCCGGCCAGCGCGTTGAACAGCACACCTGGCGGTGCCTTGAAGTGCACGGAAATCTCGGTCGCCTTCTTCGGCAGTTGCTTGCCCATCCGGATGTAGAACGACACTCCGCTCCAGCGCCACGTATCGATCATCAGCCGGACCGCGACATACGACTCGGTCATGCTCTCCGGATCCACCCGGTCCTCCTCTCGATAGCCGGGCACCGGCTTGCCATCGACGTGACCGGCCGCGTACTGGGCGCGGACCACATTCGCGGCGACCTTTTCCGGGGTGTCCCACTGCCGCAGCGAACGGATCACCTTCACCTTCTCGTCGCGCACGCCGTCGGCGCTAAGGTCGGTCGGCGGCTCCATCGCCACCAGACTGAGGAGCTGGAGCAAGTGGTTCTGCACCATGTCGCGCAGCGCGCCGGCCGTGTCGTAATAGCCGCCGCGTCCGCCTTCCATCCCGAGGTTCTCGGAGCAGGTGATCTGCACCTGGTCGATGTAGCGGCTGTTCCACAGCGGCTCGAAAATCGCGTTGGCGAAGCGCAGCACCATCAGGTTCTGCGCGGTCTCTTTCCCGAGGTAGTGGTCGATCCGGTAAGTGTCCTTCTCCTGGAAAGTCCGGTTCACCACCTGGTTCAAATGCTGCGCAGTCTTGAGATCGGTGCCGAACGGCTTCTCGACGATGACCCGCGACCAGCAGCCGTCCTTCGCCTTGTTGAGTCCCGCCCCCTTGAGCTGGGTCAGGATGTCGTCGAAAAACTCCGGCGCGCTCGCGATGTAGAACAGCCGGTTCCCCTTCCCGCCGCGCTCGCGGTCGATCGCGTCCAGCCGCTCCGCCAGGCTCTTGTAGCCATCGGAATCGGTGAACTCGCTCTGGTGGTAGTGGATGCTTTCCTGGAACGTCGCCCAGATCGCGTCGTCATGACCGGAGCGCGAAACCTTGCGGTTCAGCTCTTCCAGGCCGTTGCGGAACTCCGCGTCGGACTTCTCGCGGCGGGCGAAGCCGAGGATTTTCACACCCGGCGGCAGCTCGCCGTCGATCGCCAGATTGTAGATCGCCGGCACCAGCTTGCGGTGCGTGAGATCTCCGGTGGCACCGAAGATCACCACGGTGCAAGGCTCCGGGCGCGAGCGGGAGACGAGGTCTTCGCGGAACGGGTTCGTCATAGGCGCGCCGGGTGTCGCCGAAACTCCGCCGCGGGGAAAGCGAAATGGGTATGAATTCCAACTTGGCACCCTGCCCTCCCCGACTAAAGTTCCCCCCAACACGACAGGAGAGTTCCCCGATCGCGGAACTGAGAACGGCCGGCGCACGCGGCGAAAATCCTCCGAACCTGAAGCGGGTCGCACCGCCGTAGGAAGCTCGTCAAAACCGAACTCTCTCCCTCCGGCCGCGCTCCACCCAGCGCGGCCATTTCATTTCATCCCCACCGCCCCCCGCCCCTCTTCCGCACCACCCGCCTCTCCACCGATCCATCCACCTGCCTTTCCCCTGATCACTGCTCACTGATCACTCGGCACTTTCCCCCTGCCTTTCTCCAATCTCCAATCTCCACGCCCATGATCCGCCCAGAAGAAGCCACCGGCACCGCGCCTGACAATCACGACGAATCCCGCGCCCAACTCCCGGCCTCCACCCGCGTCTACGTCCAGGGCGAACTCTTCCCGGAAGTCCGCGTCCCGATGCGCGAGATCGCGCTCTCCGACACCAAGTCCTTCAACGGCCGCATCGAAAAGAACGAGCCGGTCCGCGTCTACGACTGCTCCGGCCCCTGGGGCGATCCTTCTTTCACCGGCACCTCCGATGAAGGCCTGCCGCCGCTCCGCCGCGACTGGATCCTCGCCCGCGGCGATGTCGAAGCCTACGACGGCCGCGAGGTCCAGCCGCAGGACAATGGCTACCTCACCGAGAAGCACGTCGAGTTCGCCTCCAAGTCGGAGCGCGCCAACAAGTTCATCGAGTTCCCCGGCCTCACCGCCAACCGCCGCCAGCCGCTGCGCGCCATCAAGAGGGGCACAGGCGGCTCGCCTGTGACTCAAAAGCATTACGCCGACCAAGGCATCATCACGCCCGAGATGGAATTCATCGCCATCCGCGAGAACCTGAAGATTGCCAATTTGCGATTGCAGATTGCCGATTTGAAAGACGACACGGTCCGCAACCACCTCGGCAAGCAGCACGCCGGCTCTCATCAATCGTCGATCGGCAATCAACAATCATCAATCGACAATCCCTACACGCCCAGCGTGTTCAAGCGCTTCCCGCAGCGCATCCCCGCCGAGATCACCCCCGAATTCGTCCGCAGCGAAGTCGCCGCCGGCCGCGCGATCATCCCGCTCAACGTCAACCACCCGGAGTGCGAGCCGATGATCATCGGCCGCAATTTCCTGGTGAAGATCAACGCCAACATCGGCAACTCCGCCGTCGCCTCGTCGATCGAGGAGGAAGTCGAAAAGATGCGCTGGGCCACCAAGTGGGGCGCCGACACCGTGATGGACCTGTCCACCGGCAAGAACATCCACGCCACCCGCGAGTGGATCCTCCGCAACTCCCCCGTCCCCATCGGCACCGTGCCGATCTACCAAGCGCTCGAAAAGGTCAACGGCAAGGCCGAGGACCTCACCTGGGAACTCTACCGCGACACCCTCATCGAGCAGGCCGAACAAGGCGTCGACTACTTCACCATCCACGCCGGCGTGCTGCTGCGCTTCGTCCCGATGACCGCCAGCCGGATGACCGGCATCGTCTCCCGCGGCGGCTCGATCATGGCCAAGTGGTGCCTCGCCCACCACAAGGAAAACTTCCTCTACACCCATTGGGACGAGATTTGCGACATCTGCGCCGCCTACGACGTCTCCTTCTCGATCGGCGACGGCCTCCGCCCCGGCTCCATCGCCGATGCGAATGACAAGGCCCAGTTCGGCGAACTCGAAGTGCAGGGCGAGCTCACCACCCGCGCCTGGGCCAAGGGCTGCCAGGTCATGAACGAAGGCCCCGGCCACGTCCCGATGCACATGATCGAGGAAAACATGGCCAAGCAGCTCGAGTGGTGCCACGAGGCGCCCTTCTACACCCTCGGGCCTTTGACGACGGACATCGCCCCCGGCTACGACCACATCACCAGCGGCATCGGTGCCGCCATGATCGGCTGGTACGGCTGCGCCATGCTCTGCTACGTCACCCCGAAGGAACACCTCGGCCTGCCGAACAAGCAGGACGTCAAGGTCGGCGTCATCACTTACAAGCTCGCCGCCCACGCCGCCGACATCGCCAAAGGCCACCCCGGTGCCCAGTACCGCGACAACGCCCTCAGCAAGGCCCGCTTCGAGTTCCGCTGGGAAGACCAGTTCAACCTCGGCCTCGATCCCGTTACCGCCCGCGAGTTCCACGACGAAACCCTGCCCCAGGACGGCGCCAAGACCGCCCACTTCTGTTCCATGTGCGGCCCGCACTTCTGCTCGATGAAGATCAGCGAGGACGTCCGCCAGTACGCCGCGGAGCAAGGCATCGCGGAAGAGGAGGCGCTGGCGAAGGGCATGGAGGAGAAATCCAAAGAGTTTGCCGAGAAAGGCGCGGAGGTTTATATCAGTGCGTAGGGAAAGGGTAAAACACCATGAACTCGTCCGATCTCGTCACCATCGATCCCGACATCCTCGGCGGCACACCCGTTTTCAAAAGCACCCGGGTTCCGGTGAAGACGCTCTTTGAGTATCTGGAGGGAAACTACACGCTCGATGAGTTCTTGGAGTGCTTCCCGTCCGTTAGCCGCGAGATGGCCCACAATGTCTTGGCTCGTTCAGAAGAGGCATTTCTGGCACCTGCATGAGAATCCTGTTGGACGAATGCGTTCCGTGGCCGATGCGCAAGATGCTCGTGGACCACGAATGCACCAACCCGTATCGATGCGGCTGGAGCGGAGTCACGAACGGGGAGCTTCTAAAACTCGCTGATAACGAATTCGAGCTGTTCATCACCTCCGACCGGAACCTCCGCTATCAGCAGAACCTGAACGGACGCCGCATCGCCATTCTCGAACTCTCCACCAACGACCTCCGCAGGATCATTGCCGCGGGGTCGCTGGTCGGCGAAGCGGTCGCTTCCATCAAGGGAGGCGAATACCTGCAACTGGAGATTCCAAAGCCATGAATGACACCTCACCGGAAATCGCCGCCATGGTCCACGCCCGCCTCATGGCAAAGACCGGCGAGGAGCGGTTTCTCATGGGCGTCCGGATGCACGAGGCCGCCCGCCGCATGGTGATGGCTTCGTTTCCTCCGGGCCTTTCCAAAGAGCAGCAGAAGAGCCTTCTTTTCGAGCGATTCTACGGAAACGAGATCAACGTGATCCGACCGCACTTCCATGTCCCCCGAAACCTTCGTGACCTCCCTGGCATCCGCGACGGAGGTGGCGAAAAGGGATTCTCGATGAAGATCAACGAGGACGTCCGCCAGTATGCCGCCGAGCAAGGCATCGCGGAAGAAGAAGCCATCGCCAAGGGGATGGAGGAGAAGAGCAAGGAGTTCGTGGAGAAGGGCGCGGAGGTTTACACGCCGGCTTGAGGCTGCTAGGTTTCCGCCATGGTCCAACCGGAAGACCTCGTCGGCAGCGAATGGGCGGAGTGGTATCGACTCACTCCCGCCCAACGCTGGGCCGAGTCCGAAAAGCTCTGGCAAACCTACATCACCCTCGGAGGAAGCCTTGATCCCGAACCCGATACTCAAAGTCCTTTCTTCGATGCGCGGGCACCGCGTCCAGTGCCTGCTGATGGGCGGCCAGGCCTGCGTGTTTTACGGCGCAGCCGAGTTTAGCCGGGATACGGATCTCGCCATCCTTGCCAGCGACGAGAATCTCGACCGCCTCAAGGCCGCGCTGACGGAACTCCAGGCCGAAACGATTGCGGTCCCGGACTTCGATATCTCCCACCTCCTCCGCGGCCACGCGGTTCACTTCCGCTGCCGCCATCCCGAAGCCGCCGGCATGCGGGTCGATGTGATGTCGTCGATGCGCGGCGTCGATCCGTTCCCCGCGCTGTGGGAGCGCCGGACCACGCTCGAAACCCCAGGTGGCACCCTCTGCGACCTCCTCAGCCTGCCCGACCTCGTCCAGGCCAAGAAGACCCAGCGCGACAAGGACTGGCCGATGATCCGCCGCCTGGTGGAAGCCCACTATTTCGAGTTCTCGGAAGCTCCGAACGAAGCTCAGATCCGCTTCTGGTTCCGAGAACTCCGGACTCCTTCCCTCCTCATCGAAGCCGCCACGCGATGGCCGGACGAGGCCCAGCAAGCCATCGTGACCCGGCCCTTGCTGGAACACGCCCTCGCCTGCGACGAAGGCTCTCTCGAATCCGCCCTTTCCGCCGAAGAACAGGCCGAACGCCTCCGCGACAAGGATTACTGGCTACCGCTCAAGAAGGAACTGGAAGCCATGCGGCGGGAACGCTAGAACCCGGCAAGCGCGAAGCCGCCAATTTCACGATAGCCATGATCTCTCTCCATCCTGCCGCCAGCATGAATTGGGCGAAAGCCCAGCCCGGTGCCTGGCACCGCGAAAGCGCCGTCCGCAAGGCACGCTCCAAATTCTTCCCTGTCCCCCGAAGCCTTGGCGAAGGGGGATGCTCCATGAAGGTCAGCGAGGACGTCCGCCAATACGCCGCCGAGCAAGGCATCGCCGAAGAAGAAGCCATCGCCAAGGGGATGGCGGAGAAGAGCAAGGAGTTCGTGGAGAAGGGGGCGGAGGTTTACACGCCGGCTTGATTCAGGAAGCCTCGTATCGCATGAAGGCTCATCGCTGCAGCAGTAATTGGCATGAGATTTCCTGCCCGATTCATACATGAGCCGCAAGAAGCACCTCGGACCATTTGACCTAGACGCCTACGCGGCGTTTCAGGATTCCTACTACGATGAATCTGACCGGGCAGTCGCGATATTGGCTTCTAGCTTTTTGGAGTGCGTCCTCGAAGAGGCCCTTCGAGAGCGATTGGTAGAGGCAAAAGAAGTTGATCAGCTTTTCGACGCATTCGCGCCCCTCTCAACATTTTCCGGCAAGATAAAAGTAGCCTTTGCCGTTGGGCTGCTTTCAAAGCGGATTTACCACGATGTCAATTTAGTGCGGTCTATCCGCAACGCGTTTGCTCATGATGTCGACAAGCTTCAGTTTTCAACCGAAGTCATTTCGAAACTCTGCGACAAGTTTCACATCTCCCGAGATTCGATGGGAGATCGCTGGACAACCGATCATCGTCGCCAGTTCTTATTCGCCGTACACTTAATCGTGCTTCACTTCAAAGTGATGCGCGATGACGGGCGTCTCCTGCGACTTTCCATTCCACCTGGGGGCTTTACCAAGGTGTCGGAGAAGGGAGATAGAACGGGTTCAGATGCCCAGTAGGGCACTTTGAGTTGGAGCGAACCGGACATAGAGGGGTCTTTTCATGGATTCACATCTCGGCCATCCTTGTCCACTCGATGGATCGGGCCGTTGGCCCTCCGGGAATGTTCCGCTTCCTGTCCTGGGCCGTTGGCCCAGGCTGGTATGGATCGCGCCTTTGGCGCTTGAAAGGCGAGGTTGGCATGGGTCGTGACGCCTCTGGCATTGGAAAGCCATCTTGCCTTCGAACGGCTCGCTTCGTTTCATGCCTCCGCTCTGCAACTCTTCCGGGCCAACGGCCCATCCCATACCAGCCTAGGCCGGAGGCCTAGGTCCCGTCACCAACCGCAATCCCAAGGGCCAACGGCCCGCTCCATACCAGCCTAGGCCGGAGGCCTAGGTCTCCGCCCCCCCCAATCCCCAAGGGCCAACGGCCCGCCCGATCCGCGCCACCATCACGCCCCCTCCCAACCATGCCACAATCCCTCAACCTGACCCTGGTCCATCTCGTCTTCAGCACGAAGGACCGCACGCCCTTCCTCACCCCCGACGTCCGTCCCGACCTCCACGCCTATCTCGCCACCGTCGCCCGCCACGGCGATGGCGAATGCTACCGCGCCGGCGGCGTGGCCGATCATGTCCACCTCGCCATCCGCCTTTCCCGCACCTTCTCCATCGCAAATCTTGTCAGCGAACTGAAGACCTCTTCCTCGAAGTGGCTCAAGGAACGCGCCCCCGCCCTATCGAAGTTCTCCTGGCAACGCGGCTACGCCTCCTTCTCCATCAGTCCGCGAGATCTCAATGCCGTAATCTCCTACATCGACAACCAGGAAGAGCATCACCGGACCAAGACCTTCCAGGACGAATACCGGAACTTCCTCCACCAATACGGGATCGAATTCGACGAACGATACGTCTGGGATTAGGCGGGCCAATGGACCGGCACCGCCTCGTGGCTTTCTTCGGGAGACAGTAGCTTCGTTCGCCAGATCGCTGGAGAGGGTGTAGCGGTGCTGTCATCCGCCCGAAGAAGCCATCCCTGAACCAACCCGCCGCGGTCGAGCACCCCCGACATGAAAGCAGAAACGATCCATCGACTCCTGCGCCGCATGGCGATGCTACCGGCGCTGCTAGGCGTGAGCTGCATGAATTCCACGCTGCTACCGCTCCCGCCGGGGGTGAAGCGGCAGGCGAACGTACGCTACACCCCCGACCACTGGCCGAAGCCGCTGCTCGCCGATGTCTATCACCGCACTGGGGAACCGCCAGCCCCTGCGGTCCTTTTGATCCACGGCGGCAGTTGGGCGGAAAATGGCCAACGCTGGACGATGAACCCGATCGCGAAGGCCTTGGTCCGGCGTGGCTATGTGGTGGTGAATGTGAGCTACCGGGGAACCCCGGGCGACCGCTACCCGGCCCCGATCGCAGACCTGCGCGAGGCGATCCGCTGGATGCGGGCCAATGCGGCGCGGTACGGAATCGATGGCGACAAGATCGCCACCTACGGCTTTTCGGCGGGTGCGCATCTCGCCGCCCAGGTGGCGCTACAGGACGGAAATCCGTCGAAAGTGCGGGCCATTGTCGCTGCGAGCGGTCCCTTCAACCTCTCCCTCGATGCGGGCGGCGACGCGGTCCGGGAATTCCTCGGCGGGACGCGGGACAAGATCCCCGACCGCTTCCGCGAGGCGTCGCCGGTCAACCAAGTGACACGTTCGAGCCCGCCGATCTTCATCTATCACGGCACCCGCGACAGTCTGGTCCCGCCGGAACATGCGAGCGAGATGGCGGCGGCGTATCGCAAGCAGGGCTTCGACACCACCGTGCATTGGCTGGAAGGCCGGAAGCATGCGGGAGTCCTGCTCTTTCCCGGGAAGGCGGTCGAAGATGCGATCGACTTTCTCGACATCTGCCTGAAACGGTGACGCAGCCCTGCAATGCTCATTCCAAGGTCCGCCGCACGGACCATTTTCCGCACCGCTTTCCGCAGTTACTCCCATCGACAAGATCGCGGTTCCTGGGTTTCGCAAACAGAACTTCGTCCGCTTGCAAACCCTCACATCGGCGTTAGGTCGGGAGGTTCCCATGCAGCAAAAAATCGTCAAACTCGTCGTCATGTCCGCACCGCTCATCGTCGCGAGTTGTGCGACGATGAAGCCCGCCGATTTCGCCGGCAACCGGCCGATTTTCGAACCGGACAAGTTCTTCACCGGCCGCACCGAGTCCACCGGTGTCATGGAGAACCGGGCAGGCGTTCCAACGCGTCAAGTCACCACCCGCACGACGGGGAAATGGCAGGGCGATATTCTTCAGATCGAGCAGGACCTCATGCTCGGCGACGACCCGCCGACACACCGGTCGTGGCGGCTCAGGCGGATCGATGCCCATCGCTTCGAGGCGACCGCCAACGACATCGTCGGCACCGCCCGGGGCGAAGCTCACGGCAATGTGTTCCATTGGAGCTTCACGCTCGCGACTTCGCCCGGGAATCCGCTAGCCAACGTCCGGATGAGCCAGTGGATGTATTTGCAACCCGATGGCCAGACCATGGTCAACCACACCACCTTCCGAAAGGCCGGCATCCTTGTCGCGCAGGTGACGGAGCAGTTTCGACGGGTTGGCGGAAACTGAATGGCGGTGACGAGGGGCGTCGGTCGTCTTGAGATGGCCTTCCGCTCTCGTGCGATCGGGACCGCTTTAGACGTAGATCGTCATGGTCACCGGCTTGGGAGAGGTCTGCGGCTTGGCTTCCGGCAGCGGCACGACCTTGCCCTCGGTCTTGTCGAAGACGACGGGAAGCCAGCGGATCTGTCCGCCAGTCTCTTCCATGATGGTGCCGACGAAGTAGTGGTGGCCGGGCTTGGCGCGGAACGAGAAGGCATTCCCGCGGTTTCCGGGGATCTGATAGTGGTCCGGCTTGCCGAGGACCTTCAGCTCGCCGGGGGCGGCAACGATGGAGAAATCCCCCGCCCAGGTGCCGTTGTAGGTGCCGGACGGGTCGTAGTAGCGGTTGGTGCCGAATTGGCCGTTCACGGCAACCACGATCATGCCGGAAACTCCCGAGCGGCCCCAGCGCAGGCCCTTGAAGCCGCCGAATCGCGCCCCGGCATCGGCCTGGATCTGGTCCTGCTCGGCGGACGTCGCCTTGCCATCCAGCAGCACGCGTTGGGAAGGTGCCAAGCTGGAGGCGGACGAGGGCACGAAGGCGGTCGAGGCACACGACGAGGTGAGGACAGGCAGCAAAACGGCCGCGGCGAGATAAGCGAGGGGTTTCAGTAGATGATGCATCGGCGCGGTCTCTAATTTCCGGAGGCGGCTCTAACAAGCCAATTTGCCGTCTCGGGGGTCGGCTCGGGGGTCCTTGAAAATTGAATTTTCGAGGGGGCGCTATCCGTCTTTCCCCCACCGTTTCCATCGCCGATCTCGTCAGCGAACTGAAAACCTCCTCCTCTAAGTGGCTCAAGGATCGCTCCCCCGCCCTTTCCAAGTTCTCCTGGCAACGCGGCTACGCTTCCTTCTCCATTGGCCCGCGGGATCTCGATGCCGTGATCACTTACATCGACAACCAGGAGGAACATCACCGGACCAAGACCTTCCAGGACGAATACCGGAACTTCCTCCGGCAATACGGGATCGAATCCGACGAACGCTATGTCTGGGATTAGGCGGGCCGATGGATCGGGCCCTTGGCCCTCCGGAATCGTGATGGCCCGGGGTCCTAGGCCTGTGGCCCATGCTGGTATCGGACGGGCCTTTGGCCCTGGGAACTCCACTTCTTGCTCCGAACTGTCTATCTCCGGAAATGCCTCCACCCCAAAGGGAAGAATGCTCCCGTTGGCCCGTCGGCGTGTCCCGACAATCGGCCGATTTCTCCCGACAGCTTGTCGCGTTTTCCCGTCGATCCGCAGCGTCCTCCCGTTAAAATGGGGCTCCTCAACGACGGGATTGGGTTTCCAAACGACAGGACGGAATTTCCAAACGTTGAACCGCCGAAAACTAGCGATGATTTTTCGCTGCTCAACGGGACTCCGCCGTGTCCGCTCGTTGAAAAGATCCCTTTCACTGTTGAACCGCCGCTCCTTCCCGTGGATTCGCGGCATTTCAACGTTGATCCGTCATTTCTCAACGTCGGGACTTGGCATTCTCTCGTTGAAACGCGGCAATTCAACGAGGGGAATTTGAAAATTGCGGATCTTTTGATCCCGCTTCGGCACGGGAAAGCGCGCCCCGTCGGAGACCATCCAAATATCCTCCGCATTTCCCCCCGCGTCGGGAACGATCACACGTAGATCGTCACGGTCACCGGCTTCGGTGAGGTCTGCGACTTGGCTTCCGAGAGTGAGACGACCTTCCCCCGGTCTTGTCATAGACGCCCGTCACCCAGCGGAGCTGGCCGCCGGCCTTTCGATGATGATACCGACGAAGTAGCGGTGGCCGGAACGGATCGGGCCATTGACCCTCCGGGATCGGGATCACTTTGACTCCCGTGCTTTCCCCGGGCTCGCGCTCGATCGATCTCGACCCTGCGTATGATCGCGAACATCTTCCCGGACCATGAACCGCTTCACCCCTTTTTTGCTGCTACTCTCCCTCCCCGGCCTCGCGGCCGAGTATGACTTTTCGGGCGAATTGGGAACGGAGTTCACGGTCCTGGATGACGGAGCCCACCAATTCATGGAAAAGGCGGGCCGTGCCATTTATCACAACGGGGAAACGACCGGAGCGGGAGACCGTGAACGGCTGGTTTGGAATTCCCTTCACCCGCGGGCGGACTCGTCATGGTCACTCTCGGTGGACGTGTCCATCCCCCTGCTGGCGGCCCGGGAGATCATCGTGGGCGGAGTCGATCCTGAGATTTACGCCAAGATGGGAATCGCCTGCACGGTCGGCGGCCACAATTTCAGCGCGGGGCTCCAACAGGGCTTCCTGGGGAACTCATTCAACCGGGTGGTGATCTCCGAAACGGAACTGGACGGCGAGGAACTTTTCGACCCCGCGCCGGATGTTGACGGGATCGGTGAATTGCTCACCCAATCCGAAACCGTGCGGGTAACGATCCGCCACGATGCGGCCACCCACACGCTTTCGACCTGGGTCGACGGAACGGAACTTTTCTCGGTCGATATCGATGACGACGACTCGTCATCCGGTTCCTCCAATCAGACCGACTGGGCCATGAGCGCCAGCAGCACCTTCAATCTCGTGATCGGAGGATCGTCTGAAAACTATCCGGTGACAGCGCTCCGTCCCCTGCAGCTCGATAACCTCCACTTCGCCTTCGCGGACGAACCTCCTCCCGAGCTCGCCCTTTCCATCCATCCGGCGTTCGAGCTTGAGATCAAAGGTGACATCCATGAAGCGCCCGCGGAGATCCAGGCCTCCACCGACCTGAGCGACTGGTTCACCATCCGGACTCAGGCGGGGCCGGCGAAGTTGTATTTCCCTCAGGAAAAGGAGGGACAGGTCTTTTATCGAGCAGTCCGCGAAGATTCTTGAAGAAGATCAGCCCCCTTCCCGGACCTCCGTCCTGATCGCCACGCCTATCTCGCCACCGTCGCCCGCCACCGCGATGGCGAATATCTCCGGGGGGCGATCCTCGTCTCCGGGGTCGTCTCCGGGGGGCGCGGCGTCTCCGGGGGGCGGTACTTGAAACTTGAATTTCGAGGAGTCGCCGTCCGCCTCTCCCGCACGGACTCCCTCGCCGAACTCGTCAGCGAACTGAAGACCTCCTCCTCGAAGTGGCTCAAGGACCGCTCCCCCGCCGATTCAGGGTCCCCCCGCCCACCCATGAAGTTCTCCTAGCAACGCGGTTACGCCTCCTTGAATGGGGTCGGTTCTCACGGATTCATCAAGGAATCGCGTCCTTTGAGCTCCGCGATTTCAGATTCGAGGCTGGCGAGTCGCGCCTCGATGACGGCACGCCAATCCTGTTGTTCCGCAGGAGTTTCGGAAGCAGCGGAAGGAGCACTGGTGAAAGTGGGGCTGTCCGCGGCAGCGGGCGACAGCAGGTGGGCGAAGCTCTCGACCCGGCGGCCTTCGCCGACCGGAATCCGCCGGACGAGCGGGCCGTGCGGGTATTCGATGAACCACGTCAGCGTCTCTTCCACTTCGTCCAGAGAGGAAAATGTATGCAAACGATCGGTGCGCTGGCGGATTTCGCCGGCGCTCTGGGGTCCGCGCAGCAGCAGGATGGTCAGGACGGCGCGTTCGCTCGGCTGCGTGCCCAGCACGTCTTGAAGGCAGTGACCGAACTTCGGGGCTCGGCCGCCGAGCGTCTTTTCGACGAGGTATTTCTCCGAGAGTCCGCGAAGGGCTTCCGCCACTTCCTCACCGGTGAAGTGGGTGATGGGGTCGCGGCTGGAGGTCTGGTTGCAGGCGATGAGAAGCGAGTTGTGGGTGAGCGGGTAGCTGCCGGGAGTGAGTAACTCTTTTTCCAACAAGCAACCGAGAACACGCGCTTCTTGAAAGGTGAGCTGGATTTCAGGGAAGTGCTGCATGGTCGCGCCGGAGAGAAAGGAAGGGGTGTTGCAGACGATTGATACCCGGCCGATTCAGCGATGGACGATCACCGGGGTTCCGATCTGAACGGCATCGAAAAAGCGCTTGGCATGGCGCTTCGGCAGGCGGACGCATCCGCTGGATGCGGGGTAGCCGGGCACATTGCCGGCGTGGAGGCCGTAAGCACCGGTGAAACGCAGGAAATACGGCATCGGCACCCCTTCGAACTTGCTGCCGGCGGGGCGCGGGGTTTTGCGGATGTCGACGTTCTCCTTCACGATCCTGCCGTTCATCACGTAGTTGCCATACAGCGACGAGCGATGATCCGCACTCTTCTGAATGACGCTGTATCTGCCAACCGGAGTGCCCTTGCCCTCCCGGCCGGAGGAAATGGGCGCGACGGCGACGACCATTCCATGATGGTAGAGGGTGGCGCGCTGAGCTTTCAAGCTCACGGTGATGCGGCGGCCCTTGCTATCGCCCTGGTCCATCAGTCACCCGAGTTCGGGGACCGTGGTGCAGCTTGCAAGCCACAGGCTGGACAACACGGCGACTCCGCGAAGGAGCGATGTGCGGGAAATGGCTTGGCCAAAAAAGTGAAGGATGTTCATGGAGGGCGCGTGCTTGGAATGATTCCATGACGCGGTCAATGGCCAATCCCATGGATTGCATTTAGCCCTATGGACAAGCATTTGAGGCATTGTCGACGACCTCGGCGGTCTTGAACCCATCGGTTGCGTAGCCCTGGCCGCCAGCAACAGCAAACGATCGAGCGCCACACATGACCCGGGAACATTCTCGCCAGGAATGCAAATGACAGGAATGCGAATGCCCCCATCCGGGATTCGTTCCGTGGAGGAGTCGCCGGCCGCCGGGTGCCGGGTAACGTGCCGACTTGTTGATCCCACGACGGGATGCAGCACGTCGAACAACCCCTGAAACCAACATACACCATGAAACTCAAATCCCTCCTTCCAGCCTTGGCCATCACCGCCTCCATCGCTGGAACCTTGTCTCCCGCAGCAGCCGCCGAATGGCTCGCGGGCATCGCCGCCAATGGACGCCTCGTGCTTTTCGCAAGCGACAACCTCGAAGACGTCACCGTGGTCCAAGTGAAGGGCCTCCAAGTGAACGAAACGCTGCTCGGGCTCGACATGCGCCCGGCCACCGGAGAGCTCTACGCGCTCGGAAGCACCAGCCGCCTTTACAAGATCGACTGGCAGAGCGGCCAAGCCACCCCGGTCGGCAGCGCTCCTTTTTCGACCCTCCTCGCCGGTGAGAACTTCGCGTTCGACTTCAATCCCGTGGTGGACCGCATCCGCATCATGAGCGACAGCGGGCAGAATCTCCGGGCCCATCCCGACACCGGAGCCATCGCCGCGGTGGATGCGAGCCTGGCCTACGCCGCAGCGGATTCCGGCTTTGCCAGCGTCCCCGCGGTCAGCGCCTGCGCTTACACCAACAGCGACACCGACCCGGCCACCGGCACCACTCTCTACGATATCGACACCGCTCGCGACGTGCTGGTGATCCAGAATCCGCCGAACGCCGGCACCCTTAACACAGTGGGAGCCCTCGGAGTGGATGTCACCGGTGTCGCAGGCTTCGACATCGCCGTCAGCACCGGAACCGCCTACGCCAGTCTGATCGTGGACGAGGGCAATCCGAACGCGCAGCGTGCCTCGCTCTACTCAATCGACCTCGCCACCGGAGCCGCGACCGCGTCGGGCAAGATTGGAGGTCCCAAGCCGCTGACCTCGCTCACCGCGCTCGGTCCGGTGGTGGAATGATTTGAAATGACTCCCGGTGAAGTTTTCACACCCCGGAAGCATTGGCCGGAGCCGCGAGGCTCCGGCTTTTCCGTCCCCCTTTTTCTCGAATACAGGTCCCATAGGTCGTGGATGGGGTCCCCGAAAAATCACATTCGACGCGGCACGTCGGCTCGGAGTCCGCTTCGCGGCGGGGCTTGAATTTTGAATTGCTAGACCCGGACCTCTCCTCCGCTTCCAGTCACTGCGTTTGCAGCCAGCCACCCAATGGCTTGCGCTGGGGCTTTTTCCGGAACCCGAACCCCGGCAACCTTCTCCTCAGCCAAAACGACCTACACGGGCGTCCGACAACTCCCCTCCCATGTCCGACGACTCCCCCGGCTTCCTCCCCAAGGGCGGGAACTACTAAGAACTCCTCTCCAACCGGAAAGCCGAGATCATCTGCGACCTCACCTACCGCTTCTGCGACCGCTTCCTGAAGCAAGGCGACCGCACCATCGACCAGATGGTGCAGGCCGCCCGCTCGGGAAAGCAGAACATCGCCGAAGGAAGGAGGCCTCGCTGACCTCCACCATCCACGGTCATTGGAGTCCTCACGGACTCACATCCACAGAGTTGCGAGCCTCCTCCGCCACGCCCCTTTCCCCGTCTGTGCTTGCCCATTCCTGGATTCAAGTGCAGGTCACGTAGATGAAACCCTACGTGAAGCTCAGTGAGTCGAAGATGCCTGACGGCACGGTTTTCTCCCTCCACCAGCACGATGGGAATTTCTACCTGAAGTACAATGGCCTTGAGCTGATGAGCACCGCGCTGACTTTTTCCGAGCAGCTCCTCGCGGACATCGGATGTGCGGATCTGCTGGAGAACAAGGCAACCAGGCCGAATCACCCACGGATTTTGATTGGCGGGCTGGGACTGGGATACACGCTCAAACGGACGCTGGAATTGGTCGGCCGGCCGGCGACGGTGGAAGTTGCGGAATTGATGCCGCCCTTGATCGAGTGGAACCGGACCTTTCTGGTCGAGCACAATGGCCCTCTGCTGGAAGACCCGCGGACCCAAATCACCCAAGGAGATTTATTTGATATCATCTCAAGCAAAGGCAAGGGAAGCTATGACGCGCTTCTGCTGGATATCGACAACACCCCTGACGACCTGATCACATCCGGCAATGCCCGGCTCTATTCCGCCGGTTTTCTCGCAAAGATCCGCGAGGTGGTGACGCCGACCGGCCGTGTCGCCTATTGGCTGTCGGAGCCTGCCCCGGATTTCAAGAAATGCCTGCTCAAGGCCGGCTTCCACGTCGATGAACACGCAGCCAAGCCCCATGAGAAGTCGAAGCGGGCGAGGCATTGCATCTATCTCGCCAGCCGAAGAAATTGACCCTCCCATGAACCCCGCCCCCGGCTACCATCTCATCACCCCGGACGACCTTCACTGGCGGCCGTCGAACCTGATGAAGATTCCCAACGCCGATTTCCTCGAGCGGACCGGCAGCGTGAACCTGGGCGCGCGGCTGTGGCGGATGCCGCCGATGAGTGCGAATACCCTTCACAAGCACATCCGGTCGGAGGAGTTCTACTTCGTGCTCGAAGGCACCGGCCGGATGCGCGTCGGTAGCGAGACGCTGACCGTGCCGAAGCACGGTGGCGTCCACGTCATGCCCGACCAGCTGCGCCAGGTCTTCAACGACACCGCGGAAGAAGTGCTGTGGCTGATCATCGGCGGACCGGAAGAGCTGGAATTCCTCAAGGGCTCGCTGTCGGAGATGGATCTCTCCCTCATCTACCCGCAGGATCCGACGCAACTGCCGGCGGAACTCGACGGGGTGGAATGGCCGCCGCGTGCCGGTCAGGAACCGTCCGGAAAAACCCCGTGATTCGCCCGATTCCGGCCCGCGTCACAGCCCCGCGGCCACGCCGCCTTCGCCCGGCGAAAGAGTTTGTCGGGAGGGGTTTCGGTGGCTTATCCAAAGGCAATCGGTTTTATGGGTCCTATACGACCTATTGCCATCTCCCACACCGCCATGCCCTTCCCCATCCGCAGCCCCCACGACACCGTCGCCGGCATCGTCCTCGTCGCCCGACTGATCGACAAAGTCCGCCTCGACGACGCCGGCCAACTCCCCGCCGGCTACCACGTCGGCTTCGTCCCCGGCAACCGGACCTTCGACGACCGCTTCTGCACCTTCCTCGGCATCCCGTGGGACACCTTCACCGCCAGCGTCCGCGCCGGCGGCTCCGACGTGGATATCCTCGAACGCTGCCTCGCCGCCAGCCGCCGGCCGGATGCCGAGCAGATCGAAGTCTGGAACACCTTCATGCAAAAGCGCGGCTGGCGCGACTCCGGGACGGCCAGCTTCCTCCGCAGCAAGGAGGAATCCGGCCTGTCGCATCGCGATGACCTCCTCACCTTCTTCGACCTGATGGACGTCGAAGAAGGCCGCAAGCCCTGAGCCCCGATGGACTTCCTCAAGCGTCACCCCTTCCCCGTCGTAGCAACCCTCGACCGGGTGGTCGCCGTATCATTTGCCTATCCGGAGGAAGTCCTGCGGCCGCTGGTCCCGGCCGGCCTCGAAATCGACGGTTACGAAGGACTCGGCTTCGTCACGGTCGCCCTCGTGTGGACCCGGCAGCTCCGCCCGGCCGGCTTCCCCGCCGCGCTGGGCCAGGATTTCTTTCTCGCCGGCTACCGCATTTTCACCCGGCTCCGCGACGCGTCGGGCCGGCGGCTCCGCGGGCTGAAAATCATTGGCAGCGAGACCGACAAGAAGCGCATGGTCCGGCTCGGCAACCTGATGACCGGCTACGAATATCGCCATGTGAAAGTCGACATCGACACCCGCGGTACCACCACCCGCATCCAGACCACTCGGGCGGATGGCAGCACTTCGCTGGATCTCACTTTCGATGACCGGGGCGGCGACATCGGCCTCCCCGCTGGCTCGCCCTTCCCCGACTGGCGCACCGCTCGGCGCTTCGCCGGACCGATGCCCTTCACCTTCAGCCCACGGGCCGACGGCTCCTTCGTGGTCATCGAGGGAACCCGCGACGACTGGACGCCACGGCCGGTAGAGTTGAGATCGTGGCAAGTCGCACTCTTCGACGAGCCGCCCTTGAAAGGCATCGCGCCCCTCGCGGCGAACGCCTTCGCCGTGGACCGGATCCCCTATCGCTGGGAGCGCGGACGCATCGTGAAACCGGGAGGTCCGGCATGAACCCGCGCGGCCCCTGGCAGGGGATGATCAACATCCTGCGCTTCAACCGGAACCTCTACCTCGCCGCCGCGGTCGTGTTCCTCGCCGCGCTGGCCGGACTCGTCCGGTTTGATCCGCCCCTCCTCAAACTCGCCTGCGCCGCGGCACTCGCCGGCTCGGGCTACTTTCTCTTTATCTCACTCGGAGTCGCCCACCTGATCTACGACCGCTCGGATCTCTATCGCTTCCATTGGCTTGACCGCGCGCTTGGCGACGCGGTGATCGATAGCGCCGTCTTCTGCCACTCCGGTCTCGATGAGGTTTCGGAGGATCTCAAAAGGAAGCTGCAGCCGACCGCTTGGCAAACCCTCGACCACTTCGACGTCATTCAAATGACCGAGCCGTCGATCCAGCGGGCGCGCCAACTCTATCCGCCTGTCCCTGGCACCATCGCCGCAGCCTTCGACCGCTGGCCGGTGGAATCCGGCTGCGCCGACGTCGTGTTCGGCCTCCTGGCCATTCACGAATTCCGCACGGAAAGCGAGCGGACCGCGTGGTTCCGTGAAGCCCGCCGCTGCCTCAAACCGGGCGGCCGCGTCGTCCTCACCGAGCACCTCCGCGATCCCTCCAATTTCATCGCCTTCGGCCCCGGCTTCCTGCACTTCCACTCCGCCGCAAGCTGGCGCCGCTGCTGGGAAGCAGCCGCCTTTCGTGCGGTCGACGAATTTCCCGTCACTCCCTGGATCCGCTTCTTCATCCTCGTTCCCTCATGACCGATCTCCTCGCGATCCTCCTCCGCATCGCCGGGGTCGGGCTGATCCTGCTCGCCGCCCTCCACCTCCCGATCGGCCGGCGACTCGGCTGGAAGGAAGACTGCAAGCAGCTCACCCCGGCCAACGAAGCGATCTTCCACGTCCACACTTTCTTCATCTGCCTGGTCCTCGTGATCATGGGCCTGCCTTGCCTGTTAGAACCGGCGATCTTCCTCATTCCCAGCCGGGCCGGAGCCTGGATCTCGTGGTCCTTCGCCGCATTCTGGGCCTGCCGGCTCTACTTCCAGTGGTTCGTTTACCCCGCCGCACTGTGGCGCGGCAGGCGGCTCGAAACGGCATTGCACGCATGTTTCACCGTGATCTGGCTCGCCTTGACCGCGCTCTTCGCGGCCTGCGCTGCGCTTCAAGCCGGATGGCTTCACTGAAGCGCCGGGCGCGTCGCGCTGTACCAGCCGATCCCCAGAAACGCGGCATTCAGCAGCAGCATCCCCGGTGCCGAAATCAGCAGGTCGGGAGCCCGGGCGATCTCCAGCGAATTCATCGCCACGATCGTCGCCGTTTGCACCGCGGCGCAAGCCCGCGGCAGGCGATGGGTGATGGCCCAGGCTCCCAGCAGGATCTCCAGCACCCCGATGCCGATCGTGGCCACCGCCGCGACGTGGTCGCCCAACACCCGCGCCACGATCAAGCGGTGCCGGGGAATGCCATCAAGCAACTTGCTGTAGAGCCCGTGAAAGATCCACACGGATCCGACCAGGATCCGCAGGGCAAGGTGAAGGCGCTGGGTGGAGGCGGGGCTCATCTGGATCGAAGGACAAGTCACATCGCTCATTAGGACTCCTTCTCGGGGGACCGACCCTTGCATCCCGGCGCGCCGAATGCCAGAAATCCCGCAACCGACCCGACCATGAAGCCCCGATCCACCACCGCCACGCTCTTTCTCGGACTCCTTCCCCTCGCCGCATCCGCCGCCGATGCGCCCTTTGACACCCTGTGCGCCAGGGCCCGCGACCTCGCTGCCAAGCCCTACGCACCGCGCCCCGGTAAGCTCGACGACTTCTGGGCGAAGCTGACCTACGACCAGCACCGCGACATCCGTTTCAAGATGGAATCCGGCCTGTGGTGGGACCAGGGGCCCTTCTCCATCGACTTCTTCCACCCGGGCTGGACCGCGAAGAAGACCGTCTCGCTCTTCGAAGTCGCGGGCAATGACGACAAACCGCTGGCCTTCGACACCGCCCTCTTCGACTACGGCAAGCAGAAGATTCCCGCCGGCACCCAGACGCCTCCGGGCTACGCCGGCTGGCGGGCGCGGACCCATCTGAACTCCGCCGATTACATGGACGAATTCCTCGTCTTCCTCGGTGCCAGCTACTTCCGCTCCATCCCCGCCGGCGCACCCTACGGCCTCTCCGCCCGCGCGCTGTCGATCAACAGCGGCCTGCCCGGCGTGCCCGAAGAGTTCCCCGACTTCACCGAGTTCCACCTTGAGAAACCGGCCAAGGACGCGAAGTCGCTGGTCGCCCACGCCCTGTTAGAAGGCGAAAGCGTTGCCGGTGCCTACAAGTTCACCGTCACTCCCGGCGTCGAGACCGTGATGGACGTCGAGGCGGAAATCACCCTGCGCCGCCCGGTCCAGCAGCTTGGGCTCGCGCCCTTTTCCAGCATGTTCTGGTTCGGTGAGAACACCCATCCGCGGCCCTACGACTTCCGGCCGGAGGTGCACGACAGCGACGGTGTCCTGATGGAGCTCGGCAGCGGTAATCTTCACTACCGCCCGTTGGAGCACACCAAGGACCGCTTCCGCCACTGCGTCTTCGCCTTGGAAAGCCCTCGCTCGTGGTCGCTGGTCCAGCGCGACCGCTCTTTCTCCTCCTATCAAGACGTCGAAGCCCGTTACCACGAACGTCCCAGCGTGAAAGTCGAGCCGGTTTCCGGCTTCAAAAATGGCCGGCTCCACCTGATCGAGATGCCCACCAAAGATGAGACCGAGGACAACGTCATCCTGGTCTGGGAGCCGATGCCCTTGTTCGAAACCGGCAAGCCCTTCCGCTTCCACTACCGCCTGAAATGGCTGCACGATCCCGCACCGTCGGGCCTTTTCACCGTGAAGGCGACCCGCGCCGGGAATCCGGTCCAGAAGCCCGACGAGGTGCTGATGACCATCGACTTCGCCAAACCGCTGAACCCGGAGAAGAAAGTCGGCGATCCAAAGTGGGACGACATTTCCAAGTTCAAGCCGGTGGTCACCGTCAACCAGCCCGGGGTGAAGCTTATCCACGTCGGTCTCACCGACATCAGCATGCCGAACGTCGACGATCTCCCGGCCGGCATGGGCCGCAGCAAGGACCTCCACATGCCACAGGTGTTGCGCGCGTTCTTCGTGCTCGATCCCGGCAAGGACCTCCACGACCTCGACATGACCTGCGAGCTGCAGGACGAGAACGGCAAGGTGGTCTCCGAGCGCTGGGTCTATCTTTGGAAGCGGACGCATTGATCACAAGGAGTGGCGGACTCCGATCCGCCAGTCTCCAATAGCTTCCCCCATGCAAGACCCAGAAATCCCCCCACCCGAGCCGCAGCCTGCCATTCCCTGGGAAGCACTCCGATACTTCGATAGCCACGAAGAGATTCACAAAACCCGCAACAACCTCCCCCACTGGCAACAGGAAGGCGCATGTTACTTCATCACCTTCCGTCTTGGAGATTCGCTACCGGAAGCTGTTCTCGCCCCTTGGCGAGAACAACGGGAAGCATGGATCTCCATCCACCCCAAGCCTTGGAACGAAGCCACGCAACTCGAATACCACAACCGCTTCTCACACGAGATCGATCAGCGGCTGGATGAAGGTCATGGTAGCTGCCCTCTTGCTGAACCCGAGAACGCGAGAATCGTGGCCGATACCCTCCGGCACTTTGACCGTGACCGCTATCTCCTCCATGCCTGGGTTGTGATGCCCAATCACGTTCATCTGCTTGTTTCCCTTGCGACCCAAACCACCTTAGAAAAGCAGATAGCGTCGTGGAAGCGCTATTCGACCAATGCAATCCACCACCGCAGTGGCGACACCGGGTCCATGTGGCAAAAAGATTACTTCGACCGAATGATTCGCGATCACGAACACTTCATGAGAGTCGCTCGCTACATCGAGAAGAATCCGAAGGGGCTGCACCAAGGGCGCTTCCTGCTTTACGTTGCCCCGTGGGTTGGCGCGAAATGAAACAAGTCGCGCTTCTCTTGCTTTTCAGAAGCCTGGCGGATCGGAGTCCGCCACTCCTTGGGGAAAACACCGCCTGAAATCCTCGTCCTCCGGTGCCTCGATCACCAGCTCCTCACCGGAATGCGGGTGCTTCATCCGCAGCACTTTCGCCTGCAAAAGCATCCGCGTGCCGGTGCCGAGGATCTCCCCGAGTTCGTGGCTTCGCTCCCGGCCGGCGTAGCGGAAGTCCCCGACGATCGGAAGACCGGCATCTAACAGATGTCGGCGTATCTGGTGGAATCGCCCGGTTTCCGGCGTCGCCTTGAGCAAGGAAAGGCTCAGGGATGAATCCCCGGAAAAGGAACCGACCGGAGCGAAGCGGAGCCGCTCGAAATGCGTGCGCGCCGCCACCTCCGGCTCCTCCGGATTCTTCCGCAATGGAATCTCGCAGCACCACTGCTCCGCCGCCTCCCCGCAGACCACCGCGAGGTAGCTCTTCTCCACCCGCCGCAGTTCGAAGGCCTGCTGCGCGAGCGTGGAAGTCTCGCGGTCCAAGGCGAACAGCAGCACGCCGGAAGTCGGCCGGTCGAGCCGGTGGATCGGATAAACCGGCTGCCCTAACAGATCGCGCAAGCGCTTCATCGCGATCCACTCCGGCCCCTCAGGCTCGCGCCCAGGGTGCACAATCATCCCGGCAGGCTTGTCGATCGCCACCAGGCGTTCGTCTTGATACAGGATGCGAAGCGGGATCATCGGGGCGAGACCGCCCATTCACCGCTCAAGGCGCATCCGCGACAAGACGAATAAAGCGCCGCGCGACTCCCGGCCCGATCGGCACGGTATCGCGGACCACCCGCGTCCTCAACCCGCCTGCAATCACGTCGCTGACCACCACGGTAGAAGTCCCCGACCATCCGAACAGCCCGGCCGCGCTTTACACCTGATGAGTCGCGCCGGCGGGAGAGGGATCGGGATGGGTAAAAGTGAGCGAAAGATTCCAGTTTCCGCCAGTCGTTAGCCAAGGGTAGAGAACACCGGCCGCAGGGACGCAGGATTGATAGCTTTTCCGCAGCAGGCCCGTTGCCTACCATCGCCCTCGTCGCCATGAAATCCATCACCCGGCGCAGTTGCCTTCAACGGCTTGCCTCGACCCTCCCGGCTACCGCCCTGATCCCCCGCTGGGGGCTCGCTGCCGAAGTCCCGGAGCCAACGGTCGCGGAAGCCGCCGCCATCGCCGGGATCGCACGGAAATTCATGACGGAGCACCAGGTTCCCGGCCTTTCCGTCGCCTTCGCCCGCCACGGCAAGCCCGCTTTTCAAGCCGCTTTCGGGATGGCCGATGAAGGGCCCGGCGAAGCGATGACCACCGACCACCTCTTCCGCATCGCCAGCATTTCCAAGCCGCTCACCGCGGTCGGCATCTTCCTGCTGATCGAGAAAGGCAAGCTGAAGCTCGAAGACAAGGTCCTCGGTCCCGGCGGACTGCTCGCGTTCGGCCGCGACCGGCAGCTTCCCGCTGGCGTCGCGGACATCACCGTCCATCACCTGCTCACCCATACCGCCGGGGGCTGGAAAAACGATGGCGAAGACCCGATGTTCCGCCACCCGGAATTGGCCCACGCCGAACTCATCGCCCGGACCCTCCGCGACCGGCCGCTCAAGCATGCCCCGGGCGAGAACTACGCCTACTCGAACTTCGACTACTGCCTGCTCGGCCGGGTGATCGAAAAGGTTTCCGGCAAGTCCTACGCCGACTTCATGCACGAGTCGGTCCTCACCCCCTGCGGCATTGGGCGGATGAAAATCGCCGGCAACACCCTTTCCGACCGGATCCCCGGCGAGGTCGTCTATCACGGCCGCAACGGCGAGGATCCCTACCGCATGAACGTCCGTCGCATGGATGCCCATGGCGGTTGGTTGGCCACCCCTGCCGACCTCGTGAAATTCCTCGTCCACTGCGACGGCGGTGACCAACCTTCCGACCTCCTGAAGAAATCCTTGATCAAAACCATGATGACCCCCACCAAGGCGAACCCCGGCTACGCCAGCGGCTGGGCCGTCAATGCCGTGCCGAACCGCTGGCACAGCGGCAGTCTGCCCGGCACCTCCAGCGTCGCCGTCCAAACCGCCAGCGGCCTCTGCTGGGCCGGCTTCACCAACTCCCGCAGCAAAGACATCGCCGGCGCCCTCGACCGCCTCATGTGGGACATCGCCAAGTCCGTCCCCGCCTGGAACGCCTAACAAAACCCTCAATCTTCAATCTTCAATCCTCAATCCTCAATCCTCAATCCTCAATCCTCAATCTTCAATGCTCCTCCGCCCCCTCCTCCGCCCCCTCCTCCTCGCCCTTCTCACCGCCTCAGCCCTCGCCGCACCAAAAGCCGATCCCGCACCCAAGCGACACGACCTCAAGGCCCGCGCCAGCAAGATCGACCGCCAGGCGAAAGAGCACCCGGAGATCGGCTTCGTCTTCGGCAGCGATGCCAAGCCGCAGGACCTCCAGCACGCCAGCGTCGATACCCGCGCCCCGTCCACCGGCAAGCTGGTGATCTGGCTGATGGGCCACAACCAAGGCCTCTTCGAACGCGTCTCCAGCTACGGCCACCACGCCATCCAGGTCCACTACGCCAACGGCTGGTTCGGCAAGCTCTACGGCGGCCCGCCGCCGGAGGACGATCTCTTCCTGTCGAAAGTCCGCCTCGAAGCCGCCACCGGCGAGGACGTCAGCAAGGCGGTCGGCATCCCCAAGCCGGACAGCATCATGGGCCGCTCGCTGGAGTTCGTGAAGTGGCTCGACCGCGAGAACCCGCAGGGCAACTGGAAGCAATTCATCGCCCCCGGCGGCCGCGACCTGATCTGGGACAAGGTCATCCTCAGCGGCATTTCCCACGGCTCCACCACCGCCGCCCGCATGGCCAAGCACGTGAAGGTCGACCGCGTCGTGATGTTTTCCGGCCCGCGCGACCAGTTCGATGTCTGGCAAGCCCTCCCCTCCGCCACCCCCGGCAACCGCTACTTCGGCTTCACCCACATCCTCGACGACGGCTGGAAAGGCGACCACTACCCGCGCTCCTGGCAACTCCTCAAGCTCCAGGAATACGGCCCGCTGGTCGACGTCGACAAGACCGCCCCGCCCTACGGCAACAGCCGCCGCCTGATCACCGATGCCGACGTGAAAAAGGACGCCAACCGCGCCCACAATTGTGTCGTCCCCGGCGGCGGATCGCCCAAGGACAAGTCCGGCAAGTTGCTTTACGAGAACGTCTGGCGCTACCTCTTCACCCATCCCGTCGATCAAACCGGCGACCCCGTCCCGGCCGACCCGAAGGTCCGGATGGACCAGCGGAAAAAATGACCTGACTCAGGCACACCGCCGGCATTGAAGTGAAGTGGACATCTCTGTTCGTGGATTCCAAGAAAAGACATGACAACAAGGAAGAAGATATTTTGGATTGGGATCCTCGTGGTTTTTTCTTTGGTTGTCTTGCGCTCTTCCATGATCGCAATACCACTAGTTTACCCGAACTTGGCTTGTTATAACGAGGACGGCAAGGCAATCAATTTGGATGAGGAAACCTCCGGCCAATTGATCGCGAGCGCAAAAGCCTGCCAGTCGGAATTTCCCTACAATCCCTTTCATGCCGGCGATTACGTGGGAGTCTTCTTCTTCAAAATGAGCATTGATCCATCAATTACAATAATCGACCTGAGGCGCAATGGACGTGGCTTTCGGGTTGCGTTTCATGGCTATGAAAGCGGCTATACCGCGGTATTCTATTTGAGTGAAGATTATGAAGTGGTGCTAGCGGACATCAAATTGAAAACCATGCTTCAATAACCTATTTCGCCGTAAGTGCAGACAAACGGGAGCAGTGGCCGCAAAATCAAATGTCAAGGTCCACCCGCCGGATCACCCGCGCCAGCACCCCAGCGACCACCACCCCATCCGGCACGTCCCTTGTCACCACCGCTCCGGCCGCGACCACCACGTTGTGGCCGATCGTGACGCCGGGGTTGATCACCGCGTGGCCGCCGATCACACGTCGGGGGGAAAAAGGGGGGGAAAAGGTCAAAGGGGGGAAAAAGGTCCGTCCCTCAGAAAACCCGCGAAAATGACCATCTCCCCAAGGTCACGCCCGGCCCCGGGACGCCCTGCTGCAAAAGCAACGCACCGGCACCTGGAGCGATCTCCCTCCCGGCATGACCCGGGGTCGGTGAAATTCTTCAGGTCACGAGTGAGGCGACGGCTGGTAATGGACAGTCTTACGCTTCGTATTTCCACTCAAAGACCCGCCGCCCCCTCAAACCCAAAAGCCTCCCAATCCTTTGACAGTCAGTAACATGAATCATTCCTCCGGGAACTTGACCTCTCCGGATCACGGGGCTATCCTCTTGGCGTCCCTCGAAGCATGTTCCGTTCGACCCTAGGAGGATAGCCTTGCGGCCCGGCGATCAACGCCACACATCAACTCTCCATGAAATCACCCGCCGCAAAGAAGCCCGGTAACAGGGCCGCCGCGAAGGTCGCTTCGCGTGGGGCGGATCGCCAGCGTCTTGAGCGCGGGGAAAGCCCGGAAGCGATCCAGCGGGAGAACTCGATCTTTCCCGCCGGTTATTTCGATAGCCATCGGATTTTGAATTTCGCGTCCGCGGTCGGCAAATGAGCGCCGCCGAGGCCGGCGTTGAGGCATACTTGGAGTATCTAGGCTCCTTGAGACAGTCCGGCGCCGAGTATTTCCTGGAAGGTGGCCAAGCCGTCAATTTCTGGGCCGAATACATTGATGCACGTGTTCAGGGGCGTCCGCTCAGCCCGATGCGACCGTTCACCTCCAAGGACTGCGACATCTGGGTGAGCGCAGGCACTTGGGACGTTCTCAAACGCGGTCACGCGATCCAAAAAGGTTCGTCGCCCGCCGATGGGCAACTCGGCATCCTCACCCTCAGCAAAGAGCCGCCGCGGGTGGTCGACATCCTGTTCTCCGTTTACGGAATCGATGGGAGTGAATACCCACGCTTGCTGCAAAGGGCGCTGGATGACGGGACGGTCCGGGTCATCGACCCGATCTTCCTATTCCTGAGCAAATGCCACTGCTACCTTCACCTTCCTCAAGCAGCTCGTCAGGACGCGCGTCATGTCCGGATGTTGGCTGTAATCCTGCCGGCATATCTTTCGCTTCTCATCGCGGATGTCGAGACGGGCGCGATCTCCGACCGCGATTTACTAAAGGAAATCAAGCTTCTGAAAAAGATCATCGCCTCGGGTCCCTGCCGCCGGGCCTTACAATCTCTTGAAGTCGAATCCCGACGCCTTATTCCCTGGAGCCGCCTCGCGAGTTCTCAATCCGAACTGCTGGCGAAATACGCCGCGAGTCAGTCCGGCAAGGATCGATGAAGGTCAGTTTTAAAACCGATCCACAATGTTCTCTGCATCATGTCAAAATAGTGCTCTGAACTTTGCGATCAAATGCCCGTTCCTAAAAGATGAATGAGGTTGGGCTCCGCGGATTAACATTGATACTCGGTCGAGTGGGGTCCTTGAAAGACCGCGGATGCGAGAGGTTGTTGAGAGCCCCCCTGCTTTAGCCTTCGTCAGGGTCCAACCTCCGGATCACCCTCGCCGGCACCCCGGCCACCACCGCGCCGTCCGGCACGTCCCTCGTCACCACCGCCCCCGCGGCAACGACCACGTTGTGGCCGATCGTGACGCCGGGGTTGATCACCGCGTGGCCGCCGATCCACACGTTGTCGCCGATCGTCACCGGCTTCGCGAACTCATAGCCGGCAATCCGCGTCGCGGCATCGAGCGGATGGGTCGCAGTGAAGATCGAGACCCGCGGGGCGATCATGCAGTTGCTGCCGATCCGCACCTCGCAGCAGTCGAGGATGATCAGATCGTAGTTCGCGTAGAAGTTGTCGCCGACATGGATGTTGTAGCCGTAGTCGCAGCGGAAGGAGGGCTCGACGAAGGCGTTCGCCCCGCAGGACCCGAGCAGTTTCCGCAGGATGGCGTCGCGCTCCGCCATCTGTTCTTCGGTCGTCGCGTTGAACTCCCGGCACAGCCGCTTCGCCGTCTGGCGCTCGCCGAACAGTTCCTCGCCGAACGCCTGATAGAGTTCACCGGCCAGCATCTTGTCCTTCTCCGAGCGCGTCTCCATCCCCGGATCCTACCCGCCCGCAGGCCGCCGCTCCAGCCCCGCACGTGGTGATTTCAAAAAGACTGGAGCAAGGGGCTGCGACCTACTTATCTCGCCGCGTCACGCCAGCAAGTCATGCCCTCCCTCCCCGCCGCCCCCCTCCGCTTGTCGCTGCTTTTCCTCACCGCAGCCTTCACCTCGTGCGGATTGTTTCACCAGGGTCCGCCGCCCAAGGCCACCCACGTGATGTATGAGTGGGACGACGACGGCGGCCCCGGCGAGGTATCGGTGGAAATCGACCTCTCCTCCCAGACCGCCACCTACCAGCGCGGCGGCCGGCCGATCGGCTGGTCCTTCGTCTCCACAGGCAAGGAAGGGCACGACACCTCGCCCGGCAGCTACAAGATCACCGAGAAGATGGAGGTGAAATTTTCAAACCGCTACGGCTGGATCACCGACGAGGCCGGCAACGTCACCAACGGCGACGCCAAGCCGACCACCCCGGTACCGCCGGGACAGATCTACCACCCCGCGCCGATGCGCCACTGGATGCGGATCACGCACTATGGCATCGGCCTTCATCAAGGCGAGATCCCCCGACCCGGCGAAGCGGCGTCGCACGGCTGCATCCGCCTTCCGAAAGACTTCGTTCCGAAACTCTATGAAGTCACCAAGGTCGGCACCCCGGTGAAAGTCATTCGTTCGGGCGCCCCGAAGAAGAAGGTGCCGTGACTGCCACGATCACTTCTCGATCCTCGTAACCGTGTATCCCGCGGCTTCCAGATGCGAGCGGATGCTCTTCTCCGAACAAAAGTGAGCCGCGCCGGCGGCGAAGAAATGGATGGTCCCCGGGTCTTTCTTCAGGGCGGCCACGATGTAATCCGCCATGGTTTTGTCGCGATCGGTGAGGAGTCGCTTCATCAGCCGCTCGCCCAGCTCCTTGTGTTCGCCTTCCGCCATTTCGCGGAGCGACTTGTCGACTTCCTCCACCACTTTCGCCGGCTCGCCCGAAACGTAGGCATCCAGCAGGGCCTTCATGGTGTCCTTGCCTTGCTTCCGCTCCTCCTTGAGAAGCCGCAGCGTTTCCTTCAGGAGAATCACCTGATCCGCCTCGGCGAGTTCGTCGAAGCCTTTGGTCTGCCCCTCGACCGTTTCCATCCCGGCGGTCTTCTTGCCCGCCTTCTCCGCCCGCTGCCAAAGTTTCATATCGAGGGGTTCGCCACCGGCGAGCTGGTCCTCAAGGATCGGTAACGTGACCGCGAGGGACCAGGTCTTCATCGGCTGGAAGGGCGTGGCGTCGAGGGCGGGGTTGATCCGCTTCAGCTCCCCGTCCACCTCCGCGGAAAGTTCTTTGCCGATTGATTCCGCAAGCGTCTTGCCGTCCTTCCGCATGAGCAGCGGCATCGTCGCTTGCAGGCTCGCCGGATCCATCGGGATCTCGACGTGCAGGCTTCCCGCCTCCTCGAAAGCCTTCTGGGCGGCCGGGTGAAGGGTGGTGACGACCTCCTTGCTGAGATGGATGGTGCCAAAAAGATAACTCGGTTTTTCAAGCCCCTTGCCCTCAACCTTCCAGAGCAAGGGCTTCAGAGGATGCTTCGCCTCCTCCTGGCCATGGGCCGGAGCAAGCAACACGAGGATTCCGAGGGCGGTCGCGCCGATGCGTTTGCCGAAAGCTTGGAGAATCGATGGGGACGTGATCATGGGTATCGGGGTTGGTTCAAATGGGACCCTTCCACCAGGAGATTCACTCTTCCAGCGATTTCAGTTCGATGTTTCGGAACCACACCCCCTGCCCTTCGGCCTGGAGCGCGAGGTGGCCGGAGCTGAGCATCATCGGCGCGCCGGCTTTCACCAGCGGCTCGGCGGAGACGATTTTGCAGGCAGGGTCGAGCTGCGGCTTCTGGTAGCGTAGAACCTCCTTGCCGTTGACGCGATGAATCACCTCGTCGTTGCCGCGGACCTCGAGCTCGATCTTCACCCAGTCGCCCGGGGCGAAGGTAGGCGCGGAGGATTCGACGATGTGCTGCACCACCTTCGTGCCGTCCATTTCCAAATCGGTGCCGGGCGTGCAGACGTTGCCCGTGGATCGCGCGCCCTTGCCTTCATCGGCAAGGAACTGGAACTCCATGCTGACCGGAAAGCCCTGGTCGAGGGTCATGCTCTGCGGCGGCTGCGAGTGATACATCACGCCGCTGTTGAGGTTCACGTAAGACGGGGCATCCGCCATCCTGGCACCTTCGAAGCGGTATTCCATCCGCAGGAGGTAGCGGGAATAGGCGAGGTTGCTGTAGAGGTGACCGAACTGCGTGCCGAACTTGTCGTAACCGTCGTAGGAGACCTTGAGTATCCCGTCTTCGACACGGAACGTATTGAAAGCGTTCGCCCCCAGCGGATGCCCCGCGATCTTCGCCGTCCAGCCGTCGAGGTTCTTGCCATTGAAAAGCGGCACCCAAGGCTGCTCGCCGCGACCGGCGAGCGTGAAGGCGAAGAAGGAAAGCGCAGCGAATCGGGTGAATGGAAGCATGCCCCAGCGATAGCCGGAAGGAGCCCGGCTTTGCAAGTTGCGATCCGGATCGGCCGGTCTCCAAAGGATGCGGGAATTGCAGGGTCGCAGCCTTCACGAAGCCATGTATCCTCCCGATTCATGAGAGGTCGCTCGGGGAATCCAAGGTGGCGGATGGTCAAGCGCCGTCTCGCCATCACTGGCGCGGTCGTGACCGTGCTGGGCTTGATTTCCTGCGGCGTGACCACCCGCTTTGTCTCGGAGGCGATCGTCCAACCGACCCGCAAGGGAGTCGGCGCGGTGGTACCCGACGACATGAAGTCCCGGACTTTCGTCCTGCCCGACAGCACCGAAATCCGCACCTGGGAGGCCCGTCCGCCGGGCCGGCCGAAGGCGGCGATGCTCGTCCTCCACGGCGTCTCGGACTCGAAAGCCAGCCAGGTCGAGTCCCTGCGCTTCCTTGCCCGTCGCGGCATCCTCGCCATGGCTCCCGACTTCCGCGCTCATGGCGACAGCGGCGGCAAGTTCGCCACCTACGGCCACCTGGAGAAAAACGACCTCACCCTGCTGCGCCGTGCCCTCGAGAACGAGTTCCCCGGGATGCGCGTCGGCTTGTGGGGCACCTCCTATGGCGGCGCGGTGGCCTTGCAGTCGATGGCCATCGACCACGAGTTCGACTTCGCCATCATCGAAAGCACCTTCGCGGACCTGCGGGACCTCGCCCGCCGGCAAGTCACGATGCGCACCACCCTGCCCGTCAGTGAGCTCGGGCCCTATTTCATCGACGAGGCGGGCAAACTCGCCTCCTTCAACCCTGGCGAGATCGCTCCGGAGCGGGCCATTGAAGATATCAAATCCCCGATCCTCCATCTGCATGGCCAGGCCGACGAACTGATCCCGATCGATCAAGGCGAAAGGATTGCCCGCCGGTCGAAGAGAGCGGACTACCGCTTTGTTCCGATCGCGCGGGGGACTCACTACAACCTCCGGTCAGGAAACCCGGATCAATACGACCGCGAAGTCAGAAGCTTTCTCAACCGGATGACCAACGGTGGCAGTTGAGATTTGCGTCTCCCCCATGGAGTAGAAGAAGAACCTCGAGGGCACCAGATTCAAGCCGCTCCTCGACCAGCCGGACCGCCCGTGGAAATCTGCCGCCTTTAGCCAGTTCCCGCGGGGCGCGCTCATGGGCTACACCATGCGCACCGACCGCTACCGCTACACCAAGTGGGTCGACCGAAAAGATTCCTCCAAGGTGGACGCGGTCGAACTCTACGATCACCAGACCGATCCCCAGGAGAACACCAACATCGCGAAACTCCCGGCCCAGCGGACGATCGTCGCCGAACTCGACAAGAAGTGGCAGGCCGGATGTCGGGCGGGCGTAGAGAAATGACCACGTATGCTTAAAACACGCGGTCCGCGTCCGGCATCCCCGAGGCAGGCCCCGAAAGCTGCCGTTGATTGGTTCTTCCATCTCGACGAGGATCATGGCCGGACCGCAGCAAAACCCACGCGATCCAACCCAATAATGCCTCATCCCTTTTGTCGTGCCCCGGCCTCCGCACCCGCGAGCAGGCTTCTCCTTGCCACGCTTTTCCTCGCGGCATGCGGGGCGAGTTCTCTGACTGCCGCGACCCTCAACTGGGATTCGGACCCCGCCACCAGCGGCACTCAGGAAGGCGGTGGATCCTGGGCCGCTGGCGGGGTCACGTTCTGGAACGGCTCGGCAAACGTGGCGACCGCCAACAACCTGACCACTGACATCGCCCGCTTTGGAAACGGCGGCACTCTGGCGGACGTCGCGACGATCGATGCCGCCAGCCAGAGCATCAACGGTCTGATCTTCGGTGCGACCACGACCAGCGGTTACCTGCTTTCGAGTGACCGCGCTTCCGTCCTCACCGTGGGTGCCGGCGGCCTCACCGTGAACAGCGGGGCGCAGGCCACCACCCTCGGCAGCGGAAATCTCGGCCTAGCGCTCGGTGCCAACCAAACCTGGACCAACAGCTCGACGAGCCCGCTGACGCTGGACGGTCCCCTCGACGGCGGCGGCCGCTTGTTGACCCTGAGCGGCACCGGGCCGGTGAATTTCGCCGCCGGATTCTCGAACTTCGGCCTCAACTCGGTTTTCAGCATGGGAACCACCGTGTCGATCACGGCCGACGCAACTGTCGCCAGCGCCCTTTTCGCCAACGGGAACACCACCATTGCCGCGGGAACGACCAGTTCGGCCAACCAGTACATCGTCGTCAACACGACCGGTCACCTGACGGTCAGGGACGAAGGCATTCTCACCGGAACGATGCTGAGGATCGGCAGCACCAGCGGGCAGTCGGCAAATGTGACTGTTGTCGCGGGCGGCAGGATCACCGCCGGGACCCAGATCGCGTTCAGCCACGGCGGTGGCACCGTCCTCAGCTACCTGAACTTGAATGAAGGCGGCACCTTCACGACGCCCGTCGGCTTTACCATGACAGGGATCGGGGCGATCAACTTCAACGGCGGCTTGCTCGGATTCACCACCACCCTGGCGGACCTCCGGGTCGCCGGTTCCGCAGTGCTTACCCTGAATGTGATCGATAGCGCGCGCATCGACGTCGCCGCCGCGGCGACCGTCGGGGTCACCCAGGTGCTGGCTCACGCCGGCGTCCCCGCGACCGACGGCGGGCTGGTCAAATCCGGGGCGGGCACACTGGATCTCAAAGCGACCAACACCTACAACGGCGACACTGACGTGGTCGGCGGCACCCTGGCCCTCGCGACCGCTTCGCTCAGCAACTTTTCCACCGTCACGGTGGCCACCGGCGCGGTCCTGAGGCTGAACCATACCTCGACCGACGCGGTGGCCGGCCTGGTCCTCGGCGGTGTGGTCAAGGCGGACGGAGTTTACAACGCGGCCAACTCCGGCGGCTTCATCACCGGCACCGGCAGCCTCCAGGTCGATTCCACGCCGGCGGCGGACGACCCGATGCTCCTCGCGTTCGCCGCACTGAGGAACCACATCAACGGCGTGGCCACCCTCAGCGCCGCCCAGATCAACACGCATGCCGCGACGATCCGCAGCAACGCCGCCAAGCTCGGCACCAACCCGACGATCATCGCCGAAGCCCTCGGCCTGGTGACGCTTTACGAAACGAAGAAGGGCGCGCTCTTTGTCGTCGCCCCGACCCGCGGCGGCTACGAACGCGCCGCCACCGGATTCGAACTGCCGAACGCGATGCTAACCCTCGAGCAGCGGATCCTCGACAACACCTACACGGCCACCTGTCTGGCGGCGAACGAGAACCTGCTGCGGAACTGGAAGATCGGCAGTTCGGCTCATTTCCCCGGATCGGTCGCGCCCCCTGCGGACGCCGCCGCCTCCCGCAGCGTCCCGATCAATGCCTCGCAGCCCAAAGTCTATGGCGCGCCGGTGATGTATCACGACATGGATGCGCGCCGCCCCACCGGATCCTACCTCGCGCCGGGTAGCATCGGCGTGGTCACCGTTCCCGCCGCCCTGGTCAACAAGGGCTTCAAGGTGCGGGTTGGGGCCCATTCGTGGGACCTCGCCGCCAAGACCCGCATCGAGCGGATCGACCGGATCTCGCGGGTCTTCAGCATCACCAGCACCACCACGAAAATTGCCAATCCCTTCGGCGGCGGGATCTACATCGAGGTTCCCTACCTTGCGAACGCCGGCATCGTCACCGTCCAGATCGCCAACGCGGTCCGCTCGCAGTTCTTCTCGTCCACCAGCTTCCACCGGACGACCCTGAGCGAATGGCAGGACACCGAGCGCACCCATCCGGGCCCTTGGGCGGACTTCGAATCCGACCGCTTCATGATGCAGGTGCCGCGCTCGTGGATTTATGCCTATGCTGATCCGGTCACCCTGATGGCGGACTGGGACAAGGCGATGGACGCCGTTTCCGACCTGATGGGATTGCCGCTGATCCGGCCCAAGACGGTGATGTATGCTCAGGTCGACGTGATCCTGCGGGCAAACGTCAACGCGCCGGGTTACCCCTGCGTCAACGACGCTTACGACCCCTACGCCGCGACCAACGGCAACAAGTCCCATTACCTGCTGACGGGACCGCAGGATTCCCCTTGGGCGACCCTCCATGAACTCGGCCACGGCCACAGCTTCACCAAGTTCACCGGCGAGACCGAATCGGCGGTCAACCTACTTTATGTCGCCGCGCTGAATCGGAAATTCGGCAAGACCCTCGACCAGGCCTTCGGGGCTTCGATCGGAGCGCCCAACGACACGTCGACGATCAATCTCCGCTACGTCTCGCTGGAGTGGACCTTGAAGAACGTCTTCCGCACCGGCAACAAGACGATGCTCTCCGCCGACATGGCCTACGAGCACAAGGGCTACGCGAAGTATGTCGAAATCGCCAACCTCTTCGGCTGGGATGCCGTCGGGAATTTCTGGAAGTCCGTGAACGTCGACTACGAGAACGGGATCGACTACCCGCTCACCAACTCCGACCCGACCGACAGCCGCATCGTCCGCATGTCCAAGGCCGCCCGGGTCGACCTCCGGCCGCTGCTCCACTTCTGGGGCGTCCCCCCGCTCAACGCGACCAATGTCCGGAACTCGATCAACGCCGCCTCGCTGCCTCCCTCGGGTGCCATCTATCGACGGCTGAAGTACTACCAGTCCGTCGTCCCCACCAGCCAGTCCGGCTACAACACCTTCTATTACGCGATCGATGGCTCGGGTGCCGACACCGAGATCAAGGGGATGTTCACCAACAGCAGCTATACGACGGCGATCGCCGACAGTGCAAAAGCCGCGATCCAAGGCATCATCGACCTCTATTTTCCGAACGGCGATCCCGACCTGATCGTCGCCCCGGCCACGACCTGGGACATCGCGCCCGGAACGATCGGCGTCGGCAACGGCAGCATCACGACAGCCGCCGGCACCTGGAACACCACGACCGCCAACTGGACCAACGACGGCGGCGCGAACAACGCCCTCTGGGTCAACAGTTCGAACGCCAGCTTCGGCTCCGGCACCTACCCCGTGACCTTGGCCAGCGGCGTGACCACCCGCAGCCTGACCGTGGCTCCGGGTGCCGGCAAGGTCACCCTGATGGCCGCCGCCGACAACGGCGGGATGACCGTGGCCGCCAACGGGATCTGGGACCTCGCCGACAACGAATTGGCCATCCACGCCGACGGCGTGACCGACACCAAGCTCACCATGACCAGCGGCCACATCCTGACGGTCACCGGTTCCGGCACTTTCAACACCGGCGAGAAGCCGACGGGAGCGGATTGGTCGGTCGCAGGCGCCTTCCTCAACGTCCAAGGCACGCTTGCCCTCCGTGGCAATGCCCAGAGTGTCGGGAAATTCAGCAGTGTCTCGATGGCTCCCGGCACCCGTTATTTCCACGAGCGGAATACTCCCCAGAGTTATGCCAACGCATGGAGCCTCGACGGCGCCGGCCAAGTGAACTTTGACACCCGCTACGCGATGACCCCGACTTACGCCGGCGTGATCTCCGGAAACGGCGGCCTCACGTTCAACGGCACCGCGGTGCTGAGCGGAGCCAATACCTACTCCGGCACGACCATCGTGGCCACCGGCACCCTCAGCCTCAGCGGCAACCGGGTCGCCGAAGCCGGCGGCATCACCGTGGGCAACGTGAACGGCAGCACCGCAACGCTCAACAGCAGCAACGGCAACTACACCGTCGGCACGATCACCGTCGGAGCCGGCAATGCCACGGCGGCCGGCATCTTCAACCAGAGCGGCGGCTCGCTGACGATGACCGGAACCCAGATGATCGTGGGCAACCTCGGGAGCGGCAGCAGCGCCGGGACCGCGTCGTCCGGGAGCTACCACCTGAGCGGCGGCACCCTGACCGGCGCGGCGTCCGGCACCCGCGGGATCATCCTCGGCACCAACAACGGCACTACCGGCACCTTCCAGCTCAGCGGCACTGGTAAGCTGGTGATGGACTCCTCGATCGTGATGCTCGGCCGCTCCGACTTTGCCGTCACCGGCAGCACCGGCCACTTCATCCAGACGGGCGGCACGGCCGAAATCGGCACCCTCACCATCGCCGGCGGCAGTGGCACCGGCAATGCCGGCCATCTAAACCTCAGCGGCGGAGTCTTCACCGCGGCCAGCTTCCCCTCGCTCGCAACCGCCGCCAACAGCAACGCCTCCATCACCCTCGGCGGCAGCGCCCGGGCGACCCTGCCCGCCCTGCCAACCGTCCGCGGCGCGGGCTCGACCGCCACCATCTATCTCGATGGCGGCACGCTGATTCCCGCCGCGGCCAGCACCACTTATCTCGGCGGTCTGACCAACGCCTTCGTCAAATCCGGCGGGGCGGAATTCGAGGTGCCGGCCGGCCGGAACATCACCGTCTCCCAAAGCCTGCTTGCCGACCCCGGCTCCACCGGCGGCGGCCTGGTCAAAAGCGGCAGCGGCAAACTCACCCTCTCCGGCGCGAGCACCTACACCGGCAACACGACGGTGTCCGACGGCACGCTCGAACTCCTCCTGGGCGGGAGCTTGAAATTCGTCCCCACGTCGAACGGGGTCACCAACAAGATCAGCGGAAGCGGCACCTTGCTGCTGAAGGGAGCCTTCGCGATCGATCTCACCGGAGCCGCCGCCGCCAACGGCAACGCATGGAACCTCGTGGCAGTCGGCACTCTCGCGGAAACCTACGACGCATCGTTCACGGTGACCGGCTTCACCCAAAGCTCGAACGTCTGGACCAAGACCGTCGGCGGCGGCGGCACTTGGACCTTCACCGAAGCCTCCGGGGTCCTCTCCTACACCGCGCCCGCCGGATTCACCTCCTGGATCTCCGGCTACCCGGTGGGCGCCGCGAACCAAACCGGCGACGACTTCGACAAGGATGGCATGAACCACCTGTTAGAGTATGCCCTCAACGGCAGTCCCACCCTTTCCGACGCGGCGATCCTGCCGGACCTGCTTCTAACGCCGACGGCCTTCGAGTTCACCTACTCACGCCGCGATCTTTCCATCGCGGACACCACCCAGCGTTTCCGCTACGGCAGCAACCTCGCCAACTGGACCGCTATCCCGATTCCGGCCGGCCACGGCGTCAGCACGTCGGGGATCGCCACTATCACGATCACCGACACCGGCAGCAGCGACTCGGTGAAAGTCAGCATCCCGAGATCCGCCGTTCCCGGCGGCAAGCTTTTCGGTCATCTCGAAGTCCTCCCCTAACCGCCCGCCGTCCATCCGCTCATGAAGGTCATCAACATCCTCCACCTCCTCGCGCTCTCCACCTCCTGCGCCATTGCAACCGCGGCCGAAGCCACTCCCCCGGCACCCGCCAAGGTCTCCATGGACTTCTGGATCACCGAAGGCCAGCAGTCCGTGAAAATCCCGCCGACGCAAGCCAACGTGCCTTACGGCGACGACAAGCTGCAAGTCCTCGACTTCTGGAAGGCGGAGTCCGCCAAGCCGACACCGCTGGTCTTCTTCATCCACGGCGGATCCTGGAGGTCGAACGACAAGGACAAGGTCACCGGCCTGCGCCAGTATCTTCCCGCCGGCATTTCGGTGGTCTCGATCAACTATCGCTTCGTGCAACAAGCCGAGGCCGCCGGCATCAAGCCGCCGGTCAAATGGCCGCTCGAGGATGCCGCGCGCGCGCTGCAGTTCGTCCGCAGCAAGGCCGCGGAGTGGAACATCGACAAGACCCGGATCGGAGCGTCGGGCGGTTCGGCCGGGGCCTGCTCCAGCTTGTGGCTGGCGTTTCACGATGACATGGCGGATCCGGCCAGCAGCGACCCGATCGCCCGCGAGTCCACCCGCGTCGCCTGCGCCGGCGTGGTCGGCGCGCAGACATCGCTCGATCCGGTCCAGATGAAGGAATGGACGCCTAACATGTCCTACGGCGGTCATGCCTTCGGCTTCAATCCGACCAAGGGAGCTCCCGCGTCCGGCTTCAAGGCCTTCCTCTCGAACCGCGAGAAGATCCTTCCATGGATCAAGCAATACTCGCCTTACGAACTGGTCAGCGCCGGTGATCCACCGGTCTACCTCCATTACGCCGACACCCCCGCGCTCGGCCAAAGACAGAAGGATCCCACCCACAGCTCGAACTTCGGGGTGCCGCTTCAGAAGAAGATGAAGGCCGCCGGCGTGGAATGCCACCTGATGCATCTCGGCGCGCCGGAGCCGAAGTATCCCGATCCGATCGCCTTCCTGATCGCCCGTCTCAAACAGCCGTCGCCGTGAAGCTATTCGCCTCCCTTACGGGTCTTATCTCGCGCGCCGCAGTGCCTGGCACACCGCGGGGAAGACCTGCTTCTTGCGGCTGACCACGCCAGGGGCGTCGTAGAGACTGCCGTCGATCCGGGCGTAGGGAAGGTTCGAGACGAAGGCGGGATCCCCCGCCGCCAGCACCAGGCTGTGATGCTCCGCGATGTCCGTGACCACCAGCACCACCAGCTCGTAGCCATTCTCCACCGCGAGCGCTTTCAACGCTCGTTCCAGTTCTTCCCGGCGCGGCGCGAAAGCTTCGAGCCCGAGTTCTTCCACCTGCGCGATCGCCACCTTCACGCCCTCGTCGCTGAACTCCTTGCGGTCGGCATTGAGAATCGCTTCCGGGGTGCCGGCCGCGAGCAGCGAACCGATCGCGAAGAACTCCGACTTGAACTTCGCGGGATCGATCCCCGCCAAACCGCTCAGCCAGCCGAGCATCTCGTGATCGAGCTCCGCGGTCGTCGGCGAGGTGAGGCACAGCGTGTCGGCAATGATTCCCGCGCAAAGGCACAGCGCGGTGCCCTTGTCGGGCTCGAGATAGCGGTGGCGGAATTTGCGGGCGACCAGCGTGGAGGTGGAACCGACCGGCTCGTTGAGGAAGCGGATCGGCTCGCGCGAAACGAGGTCGCCCGCGAGGCGGTGGTGGTCGATCACTTCCACGATCTCCGACTCTTCGACCCCGGTGACAGCTTGCGCGAACTCGTTGTGGTCGACCAGCGCGAGCCGGGTGCGCGGCGGATCGACGAGGTCCGACTTCGAAAGCACACCGATCATCTCTTTCGTGATCGGGTCGAGCACCGGGAAGAGATCCTGCTCCAGCGTGGACAGGCTCTTGCGCAACCGGGAAATCGGCTCGGCGGCGGCGACCGAAGTGAAATCGCGGACCATCACGTGGCGGACCGTGCGCGAGCAGCGGATCAAGGTCGCGCAGCTCGCGGTGTCCTGCGAGCAGAGCAGGACCACGACTCCCCGCTTGCGGGCGAGCTCGCGCATGGTGGGATCGACTCCGTTGCCACCGGTGACGATCAGTGCACGCGCGCCGTTCTCGATGGCATAGTGCTGCACCACCGGGCGGTCGCCGCAGATCACAAGATAGCGGTTCGCGTTCCCTTCCTTGGCAGCGGACTTGAGACGGCGCTCGATGGTCTCTTGCGACGACGCGCCGACCAGCAGGATGAGCTCCTCCTCGTCATCCCCCGGAGGCATTTCAGCACCGGCGCTTTCGGCATGGAGGGTGGTAGCGATTTTCGAAAGGGCGACGCTGACCGTGCGGACCTGCAAGCCACTGGCATCCCCGGGCACCAGCAATTCGAGCAGGTCGAGGTAGCGCAGGATGCCGTGGACGGCACCCGCGGCATCGATCACAGGAACGCAGCGGACGCCGCTGGCCAGCATTCGCCGGTAGGCATCGAGGAAAGTGTCGCACGGCGCGACCTGCACCACTTCGCGGCGGCAGATCATGCCGGCGGACGCACGGACGTCGGTGATCAGCGGCGGGGTCTCGATGCCCGCTTTCTCCAGCACCCACGCGGTGCGCGCCGGGACATCACCGCAGCGAGCGGCAATGGCACCCGGTTCGCCGGTGGCGCGCAGCAAGGCCGCGTTGCCGATGGCGGAGCAGATGGCGTCGGTGTCGGGGTTCTTGTGGCCGATGACGTAGAACGGAAGCTGGCGGCGAGGCGATTCCATGTGGGGAGGAAGTGAACGGGCGGAGAGTGCCGGAGATTCTGGAAACGGCAAGGAGAGGGTGCGTCTCCCGGGTCCGCTTTCCCGGGAGCGCTGGTCTTCAGACCGGCTCGAGATCTTTTTGCTGCCGGTCTGAAGACCAGAGCTCCCGGGGGCAGGATCACATCTTGTCCGGGCAGCGGATCCCCAGCAGGCCGAGCCCGTGGATCAGCACGCGGCTGGTCAGCTCGCACAGCACCAAGCGGCTGTTGCGGGCCGACAACTCCGCTTTCAGCACCGGGCAGGCTTCGTAGAAGGAATGGTAAGCCCGGGCGAGTTCGAGCAGGTAGTTGGCCAGCAGGTTCGGGCGATGGTCGTCGAGCACCAGCGGAACGATCTCACCGTAGCGCGCCAGATGGCGGGCCAGGTGGATCTCGGCATCCTCGGTCAAAACGGGCGTGACCTCCGCGAGGTCGATCTCCTCTTCCAGCTTGCGGAAGATCGAGCGGCAGCGGACCACGCTGTTCTGAAGATACGGCGCGGTGTCACCTTGCAGGGCGAGCATCTTGTCCAGATCGAAGACGTAGTCGGACAGCCGGTGATGCGACAACTCGGTGAACTTCACCGCGCTGATGCCGATGAGTTCCGCGAGCTCGGCGCGCTCCTCGTCGGTATCCACGCGACTGCGCTCGGCCACGGCGGTCTTGGCAGCCGTCACGGCGTCGTCGAGCACGTCGGCAAGCTGAGGCAGGTCGCCGGAGCGGGTTTTCAAGGGCGTGCCGTCCGCACCGAGAATGGTGCCGAAGGCGATGTGGCGCAGGTCCATTTCCCCGAGGCCGATCCGTTCCGTCACGGCGAAGAGCTGCT
>JAYTLR010000010.1:0-12278 GCA_043729195.1 Akkermansia sp. | reverse complement strand
AGGATTTCCGAAGGACGGGTGGCAAGGGCGGGGGAGGGGAAGTTTGGGGCGACGGGGGGAAGACGAAACCTGCCGGTCTGAGGACCGGCGGTCCCGGGGGGGGCTCCGATCCGGATTTCCGGGACTTGCTTTCCCGGGCGGCTTCGTCGAAGCCTCGGCCATGGCGATGACGCGATGGATGAGCTGGGAAGGCGGGGTGGATCTGGTGGCGGTGACGGCACCGGGATTGGAGATGCCGAACGTGATCGTGCATGTCGCGCGGATGGTTCACACGCCGGTCGGATCGGCCCCGGCGGGGATCGTGCTGTGGCAGCCGGATCCGGCGTCGGCACCGGTGGTCTGCGGTTTCGTGAGCTCGGATCCCGCGGTGGCCGCGTATTTCGGCCCGAACATTTTCGCCGGGACGCCCTTCGAGCACGCTCCGGCTCTGGATGCGAAGATCGAGATCACCAGCGGTCCCGACTCCTGCTCGGCGCGCGTCGAGGTGGGCGGCCATGTGTTCGAGACTTCGCTGACCGGGCTGGCTTCCGCGGAAATCATCCAGCGCACCCCGTTGGCGACCGCGCCTTTCGTCCAGCAGGGTCTGGAAGCGCCGGCCGCAGCGGCGGTGCTGAAGGTCGACGGCCGTGAAGTGGAGATCATCATCCCGCCGGTCGGCATCACCGGCGGACCCTGTGCCGTGTCCGCTCCCTGCGGCCTCTACGCCCGCTGATTCCGGGGGGCTCGCCATGGGAGATTTTCATCACATCGAGATCCGGCGGCTGCGGGTGGTCGCGCAGGTCGGGGTGCCGGACGACGAGCTCGCGGTTCCGCAGGAGTTGCGGGTCAGCGTCACGGTTTCGGTGGCCCTGCCGTTCGCGGAGATGGCCGATGATTTGGAGAAGACGCTGGACTACGCCGCGCTGGCGACCGGGATCCAGTTGCTGGCGGCGGAGCGACCGCGGCGGCTGATCGAGACGCTGGCGTCGGACATTGCCAGCCACGTGCTGGCCTGCCCGGCGGCCGCGGCGGTGGAGGTGACGGTGGAGAAATTCATCCTGCCAGACACCGATTGCGTCGCCGTCCGGATGTTTCGCGAAAGGCCCCCTGTCTAACCGAACTGCTCTCCCGGGTTGCAAAGCAGCAAGAGTCCGCCAATCATTACGGCGCATGGACGATCCGCACGCCGAAGCCGAAAAACTCGCCATCCGCTGCCCCGGTTGTGGGCAGCGGTTCAAGGTGGGGACGGAGCTGCGCGACCGGATGGTCGAATGCGGCACTTGCGAGCACCGCTTCCGGGTGAACGAGGAAGTGATCGTCCGTTCCAAGAAATTCTATCCGGGCGAACGCCCTGGCCGCTCGCTGGAGCGCTTTTCGCGGGTGCCAAAGACGATCGCTTCCGCCCAGACCACGTTCCAAACCGTGCAGTACAACGAGGAGCCGCCGCAGTCGGCCTTCGAACCGACCTCGCCCCTGAGGCTGATCTTCGGGTTCATCGCCGTCTCGGTGGCCATCATCATCGCGCTGATGCTGGTTTTCGGCGGTTCGCCGGGCGGGGTGTTGTTCGGCACCTCGCAGTCCAAGCGGCTGATGCTGGCGGGCTTCACGGCGATCGTCAGCGGGACCTTCCTGATCCTGGCGAATCCCCGCAACCGTACGAAGGCGATCTTCGGCGCGGTCGCCACTTCGGCCGCCCTGTTGGGGCTGCCTTTCATTTTCATCGATGGCAACCAACCGGTGACGTCGGTGACCGATACCGGCGGGATTCGGAATCCCGGGAAGATAGGCGCACCTGAGGGGGTGGAAGCACCGGTGGAAGACGATGAATTCGCGCTGCTGAAGAAGGAGATCGGCTATGACCCGCTGGATAGGGAAATCCGCCGCTACGGCAAGGAGGCGGGAAACGCCGGGCGCGGGGTGATGGGCATCTGGTTGCGCGGCTTGCAGGAAATCCACAAGTTCCAGGTGAGGGACTACATCATCCGTAACACCGGGGCGGAGTTCAGTTCGCACATGTACCAGCGGGACGATGGATATCTGATGGTGGTGACCGGGGTGGTCGACGATTTCGCGGAAATGGGCCGGCTTTGCCAGCGCTTCGGCGAGGCAAGGATCATCGACTCCCTGCGGGTGATCGAGGTTCAGGTGGACAATGAGGCTTTCCTCGAAGGTGCCCACGACAAGCTGACCGACATGAAGAACCCGGCGTTCTACGAACTCAATCGGCGGGAGCTGGAAAGCATCGACTTGGAGCGGGCACTCAAGGCCGTTCTCCGGCTTGCGGCCGCCGAGCCGAAGCTCTACCGCGACGACATCGTCAAGCGGATGCAGGATTTGATCCGCGAAGGCGATATCCAATTGCAGGGTGAAGCGGGCAACGCGCTGCTGGTCTGGGGCCAACCTGGCGACGGGTCCGAAAAGGTCGTCCGCGACGCGGTCCAGAAGATCGTGGCGACCGGTAAAGAGGTTCCTGAATCGCTGGTCGAACTGCTGGTGACCCGCAAGGACCTGGCGGTGATTCCGATCATCGACGACCTGTGGGCCCGGGATTCCACGACTTGGGAAGAACTCTACTCCGCCATGGGACCGGCAATCGAGGAACCCGTACTGGCACGTTTTGAAAAGGGCACCGTCATCTTGCGGATGTCCGCCATCCGGCTCCTCGGCAAGAACGGCAGCGCGAAGAGCCTGCCGGTGCTGGAAGGCGCACGGGAAGCGGCTTCACCCGAGGTCCGCGTGCTGATCGACCGGGCGATCGCCTCCATCCGGTCGCGCGGATAAGCGGGCTCAGGCCGGCGCCCCGCTGGTCTTTCCGGTCGCGGCGTTGACGGGAGTCCAGCAAAGCGTGGCGCATTTGAAATCGTGGGGCGCGGTGGCGCGGTAGCGGCCGTCGTCGCCACGCAGAGCGATTTGTTCGGTGCCGTCGATGACCACCTTCAGTTCGCCATTCGCGCTGCCGATCCCACAGAAGGTGAGGTGGACGGTTTGGTAGCCAGGCGTCCAGCTACCCTGCCAATCACGGCTCAGGCAGAGGCTTCCGGTGGCACCTTCGAGGTGCAGCGTGGAATCGCGGTAAACGCCTTGTTTCCAAGCCTCGCCGTCGCCGTCGTCCTCGTACCAGCGGCTGATCTCGGCGCCGTCTTTCCACCAGGCGCGGAGTTCGGGCTCGGGGTGGGGGATCTCGCCGGTGTGCTGCTGGAGCGGCCAGTGAGGGATCACCGCGCCGGCGCGGACGAAGACGGGGATGCGGTCGATCGGGCACTCGATCCAGATGTCGGTGGCGACGGCCTTCGGCCGCGAGTCGTCGTGATAGGAGAACCACTCGCTCTTCGGAAGATAGAGAAAACGGCCTTCCTCGCCCTCGGCCATGATAGGCACGACATAGAGGTGATCGCCGAAGTAAAACTCGGCGCTGCGCCAGTAGGCGTCCGGGTTTGTATGGTCGACCAACGGCAATGAGCGGAGCATCGGCGTGCCGTCCTTCACATACTGCCAGAACGCGGTGTAAACGGCGGGCAGCAGGCGGTAGCGCATTTCGATCGCGCGGCGGACCCAGTCGGTGGTGTCTTCGCCGAAGGACCACGGTTCCTGGTCGCCGTGGTCGCCGGAGGAATGGGTGCGGAAGAAGGGATGGAACACCGCGAGCTGGACCCAGCGCAGGTAGAGCTCGGGCGTCGGGGTTTCGATGAAGCCGCCGATGTCCGACCCGATGAACGACATGCCGGAAGTGGCGAGCCGCTGGCACTGGGTGTTGGCCATGTTCAGGTGCTCCCACGACGCCACGTTATCGCCGGTCCAGCCGCAGGCGAAGCGCTGGGTGCCGGCGTAGGCGGAGCGGGTGATCGAGAAGGTCCGCCGGCCCTTGCCGAAGCGCTGCAGGCCTTCCTGCGTGGCGCGGATCATCTGCATGCCGTAGATGTTGTGGGCCTTGCGGTGGGAGCAAGGATGGCCGTCGTAGTCGTGGCGGACATCATGGGGGAAGGTCCCGTCTTCGAAAACCGCCGGCTCGTTCATGTCGTTCCAAATGCCATGGACACCGGTCTCGCCGATCAGTCCCTTGAACAGCCCCGCCCACCAGTCGCGAACTTCGGGGCGGGTGAAATCCGGGAAATGGCAGAGCCCCGGCCAGACCGATCCCTTCATCAGGTTCCCGTCCTGGCGCCGGCAGAAGTAGCCCTTCTCCACGCCTTCGACCCAGGCTGGATAGTCGGGGTCGATCTTTAGCCCGGGGTCGATGATTGCGACCGTCTTGAAGCCTTCCTTTTCCAGTTCGGCGACCATCCGCTTCGGGTCCGGGAAGCGTTCCGCGTCCCACGTGAAGCAGCGGTAGCCGTCCATGTAGTCGATATCCAGATAGAGCGCGTCGCAGGGGATGCGGCGGTCGCGGAAGCCGCGGGCGATCCCGCGGAACAGCGCCTCGGGGTAATAGCTCCACTTGCACTGGTGGTAGCCGAGCGCCCACAGCGGCGGCATTTCCGGCAGGCCGGTCAGGCGGGTGTAGCGGCGGACGACATCGAGCGGGGTGGCACCGTGGATGAAGTAATAATTCATCTCCCCGCCCTGGGCGTGGAAGGTCGTGACGTTCGGCTTCTCGCTGCCGAAGTCGAAACCGCTGCGGAAGGTATTGTCGAAGAAGATCCCGTAGCTCGCGCCGCGGCACAGGCTGAGGTAGAAGGGGACGTTCTTGTAGAGCGGATCGGATTCGGGGCCGTAGGCGTAGGTGTCGCTGCCCCAGAGCTGGAAGCGTCGGCCGCGGAGGTTGAGGTCGCAGGACTTGTCTCCCAGGCCGTAGAAGTATTCGGTCGGCTGGCAGACTTTGCTCATCTTCACGATCTCGCCGCCGAACTGCTTGTTGTCCTGCCAATGGTAGCCCTTGTCGTCCTGGCAGAGGATTTTGCCGGTGGCGGTGTCGGTGATCGTGGTCTTGAGGCCATGGCGGGTGATCCGCACCGAGAGGTGGCCGGTCTTGACCGCGAAGCCGTCGGCAAACTCGATCAGCTCGTGCTCCGGCACGGCGGCTTTGAACGCGGGATCGACGGCATACGAGAAGTCGTCTTCAAAGCGGCCCTCCGGCGTAAAGCGGAAGCGCACGATGCCGTCCGCGACCAGACGGAGTTGGAGCAGCACGCCATTGTCGGTGAGAAAATCGAAGACGCCTGCGGCGGGTCGCCGCAGCTCGCGGATGCCGCCGGGAAAGAAGTCCACCACCGCTTCCGCGGGACGGTGGTTCTCCATGTAGTTGCCTGAAAATTCGTCGGATGCCATGGGTGAACGGCGGGGTGGGTGGACTCCGGGATTCAACACTGAAGCCGCGGCCGTGCCAAGCTCCGCGGACGGAGGCCGGCCTGCCCGACGATGAATCAGGCCGGGAATTCCTCGACTTGTGACAGGGCCGGCACGTAACATTACGTAAAATCAATCGACATTGGCCCGTCCAGTGCTCAAGCCCTACCGCCGCCCCGGACCGCCTGAAAATCAGGATCCGAAGCTTTCTTGAAGTCATGAATCGTCTCCGTGTCCTCAAACTCGGTTGGGAATTTCCTCCCTTGATCAATGGTGGTCTCGGCATTGCCTGTCTCGGCCTCTCCCAAGCATTGTCGAAGCATGTGGACCTGCGGGTGATCGTGCCGCGTGCCGCTCCCGATGCCGGATTCGAAGGTTTCGAGCTCACGGGGTTGAACAACTTGCGCGTCGAGGATTTGCAGACGGTGGAGGGCAAATACCGCTACGAAAGCTTCGCGCAGATCGACCGTGTGCCGATCCACCTCGACCCCTACGACTCGGATGAGACGACCGCGGAACGGGTTCGCATGGAGCCCGGTGGAGAGATCCGCTTTTCGCAGACTACCCGCAACCAGCTTGAGCAGTTCAAGATGGGCGAGCTCTACGGATCGGACCTCGGCACCAAGGTCATCGAATTCTCCAAGATCGCCGCGAAGCTCGCCTTGCAGGCCGACTTCGACATCGTCCACGCCCACGACTGGATGACCTTTCTCGCCGGAGTCGAAGTGAAAAAGGCGACCGGCAAGCCACTGGTGCTTCATGTCCACGCCTCCCAATACGACCGCGCCGGTGTCGATGCCCGCGGCTGGATTTACGACATCGAGAAATACGGCATGGAGCAGGCGGACATCGTCATCCCGGTCAGCCGCTATACCGGCCAGATTTGCGCCGGGCACTACGGGATCGATCCCGCGAAGATCCGCCCGGTCCACAATGGCGCGGAGCCGGTGGAGGTCTTTTCGACCAAGAAGAAATTTCCCGAAAAGCTGGTGCTCTTCCTCGGCCGCCTGACCGCGCAAAAGGGTCCGGAGTTCTTCCTCGAGATCGCCTCGAAGGTGCTGGAGCAGAACAAGAACGTGCGCTTCGTGATGGCCGGCACCGGCGAGCGTCTCAAGCCCCTGATCGAGAGCGGGGCCTTCCGCGGGCTCGGCGGCTACTTCCACTTCACCGGCTTCCTCAACAAGGAGAAGGTCAACGAGCTGCTGTCGATGACCGACATCTACTGCATGCCTTCGGTTTCCGAACCGTTCGGGCTTTCTGCATTGGAAGCCGCGCAATTCGGCATCCCGGCCGTCATCTCGAAGCAGTCCGGCGTCGCCGAAGTGCTGAAAGGCGCGCTCAAGGCCGACTTCTGGGACGTCGATCTGATGGCGAAGCACATCATCGACCTGCTCACCGACGACGAGCTGCGCGAGCGCGTCGTCCAACAGGCCGCACTGGACATGGCAGCCGCCACTTGGGACGCCGCAGCGGAGACGGTGGTGGAGATCTACCGGGAACTTGTTCCATGAAAAGGGGGACAGGATCCAGGGGCCAACCCTTCCTTCTAACACTGATCACTGATCACTGATCACTCTGCCTTTCCCGCACCCATGCCCGACGTTTGTCTCTATTTCCAGGTCCATCAGCCGAACCGGCTGATCCCGTATGATTTTTTCCGCATCGGGGAGCACGCTTTCTACGAGGACGACGGGTTGAATGGCGAGATCCTCTCGAAGGTTGCCGAGAAGTGCTATCTGCCGGCCAACGCCTTGTTCCAAAAGGCGATCAAGCAAAGCCGCGGCCGCTTCCGGATGGCGCTGTCGATCAGCGGCACGGTGATCGAGCAGATGGAGCACCATCGGCCCGACGTGCTGAAATCGTTCCAAGACCTGGTGGCCACCGGCAACGTCGAACTGCTGGCGGAGACCTACTACCACTCGCTGGCGATTCTCCATTCGAAGAAGGAATTCGAGCGTCAGGTCGAGCGGCATCTCGACAAGCTGGAGGACGTCTTCCACATCCGGCCGCGGGTCTTCCGCAACACCGAGCTGATTTACAACAACGCGATCGCCGCGCAGGCCGAGACGATGGGCTTCGACGGGATCCTGGCGGAAGGCGTGCCGTGGGTGCTCAACGGGCAAATGCCGAACTACCTCCACCGCGCGCCGCAGGTCTCCCAACTCAAGACCCTGCTGCGGAACGACGGGCTGTCCGATGACCTCGGGTTCCGCTTTTCCGACAAGACCTGGAACGAGTGGCCGCTCACCCCGGAAAAATTCGCCGCTTGGCTCAAGAACGCGACGGGCGACGTGGTGAACCTCTTCATGGACTACGAGACGATCGGCGAGCACCAGTGGAAGGACACCGGGATCTTCGAATTCTGGGAAAAACTGCCCGACGCGGTGCTGGATGAGGACATCAAGTGGGTCACCCCGAGCGAGGTGGTTGACCTGTTTCGCGCCTCGAAGGAATACGACTGCCACTGGCCGACCTCTTGGGCCGATGCCGAGCGCGACCTCAGCGCGTGGACCGGCAACGTGATGCAGCAGGAGGCGATCGCCAAGATCCACAAGCTGGAGGAGGAAGTGCTGGCGGCAAAGGATCCCGACCTGACCCACGCTTGGGCCAAGATGCAGACCTCCGACCACTTCTACTGGATGTCCACCAAGGGCGGCACCGACGGCAGCGTGCACCAGTATTTCTCGCCCTACGGCAGCGCTTACGACGCCTACATCTACTTCATGAACGCCCTGGCCGACTTGCAGATCCGGCTGAAGCGGATCCGCGAGGCGAAGGCGGATGCCGGGAGTCAGCCGGCGACGGTCCCTGGCCCTTGATGCAGAAGGAAGTGCGGATTCGTAACGCGGCCGCTAATCCATTGGCCCCGCCGTTGCTCTTGAAATCTGCGATCAAGTTAAAATTGGATGATAGTTAAGCATTGCAAAGCGCCAGCGCGGGGCTGTGAATAAAGTGGTTGACGGGATGGTGTATTTCACTTGTAATAAGGGAGTTGTAATAAATGATTGGCGGCGTTTGGAGGTGCGGTCGGGCTGGGCTCCGCGGATCCGGCCGGGATCCTTGCCGGGATAGGCGGTTTCGGATATCTCCGACGCAGATTCTGGCATCTGGGAGAAGCGGCGAGCAATCGCAGGACGTGTCCCGCCTGGCTCTATTCCCCCCACTGATGAAATTTCTCCTGAGCCTCATCTCCCGGATTGTGGGCGGTGGTTTTGTCGTCGCGGCGGCCACGCCGGTCGCGCAGGAAGTTTATCTGAAGTCTTCCAATTCCGGGGCGTCGGATGCCTTCGGCTCCGCGGTGGCGATTTCCGGCAACACGATGGTGGTCGGGGCTCCCAACGAGTGCAGCAACGCGACCGGGGTAAATGGAAACCAGACCAGCGAATCGGCGCTGCAGTCCGGTGCCGCCTATGTCTTTGTTCGGAACGGGAGCACCTGGACCCAGCAGGCCTACCTGAAGGCATCAAACTCCGGTGCCTACGATTCCTTCGGCTGGTCGGTGGCGATCTCGGGCGACACGATCGTGGTCGGGGCGCATCTGGAAGACAGCGACAGCACGACCGTCAACGGCAGCGGATCGAACAACAATGCCGCGAACGCGGGCGCGGCCTATGTTTTCACACGCAGCGGGACCGTCTGGACCCAGCAGGCATATCTCAAGGCCTCGAACGCCGAGACGGCGGATCTCTTCGGCGTGGCGGTCGCGGTGTCGGGCAACACGGTGGTGGTGGGGGCGAACCGCGAGGGCAGCAGCGCGACCGGGGTCAATGGCGACGGCGCGAACAACGGGTCGTTCTCGTCCGGCGCGGCCTATGTCTTTTTCCGCAATGGAGCGAACTGGACGCAGCAGGGCTATCTCAAGGCGTCCGACACTGCGAACTACGCGGAGTTCGGCGGCGCGGTCGCGGTCGATGGCGACCGGGTGGTGGTCGGAGCACCCCAGGCCGATGGTTATCGCGGGGCGATTCATGTCTTTTCCCGGAACGTTACGGCATGGACGCACCAGGCACGCTTGACGGCATCGAATACCGCGCCGGATGCGCGATTCGGAAGCGCGGTGGCGGTTTCCGGCGGGACGATCGCGGCGGGAGCTCGCGGCGAGTCGAGCGGCGTCACTGGTGCCCCCGCCAACACGGCGGCACCGGATGCGGGGGCAGCCTATGTTTTTCAACTCGCCGGATCGCTCTGGACGCAACAGGCGTATCTGAAGGCATCCAATCCGGGCGGTGGCGATGCTTTCGGAAAATCGCTGTCGCTCGTTGGGGACACGCTGGTTGTCGGCGCGGCCGGCGAAGATGGCTCCGCGACGGGAGTGGACGGGAACCAGGCGAGCAACTCGGCATCCGGAGCGGGCGCGGCTTATGTGTTCTCCCGGAGCGTCGCGCAGTGGTGGCAGATCGGCTACCTCAAGGCATCGAACACCGAGGCGGGCGACGCATTCGGCGGAGCCGTGGCGATCTCAGCCGACACGGTGGTTGCCGGAGCCGCGCGCGAGTCGGGCGGCACCCGCGGGGTGAACGGGCTCCAGAACGGCAACGGCGCCCTGAATTCGGGGGCGGCTTATGGGTTTGTCATCCCGCCTCCCGATGCGCCGGAGATCGTGGTGGAGCCATCCGCGGCGGCGGAAATTCTCGACGGCGCCGGATTGGTGACGATGGCACCTTCGGCGACGGGGATGGTGATGTCGAGAAGCCTCGTCGTCCGGAATACCGGGAGCGGGCCGCTGGTCGTCTCGGGACTCGCCATGACGGGGGCGAACGCGGGAAGCTTCACCTTTAATGCGGGAGCGCTGCCGTTCAGCGTGCTACCGGGGTCCTCCACGGTCGTGAACGTGCAGTTCCAAGGGGCGACCGCCGGGAGTTACAGCGCGACGGCCCAGCTCTTGAGCAACGACGCGGATGAATCGCCGTTCGACATCTCGCTCTCCGCCACTGCCGTCACTGCGGCGAGTCTTTACAATTCGTGGACGAGCGCCGCCGGGCTGGCGGGACTGGCGGCTGGACATGATGCGATGCCCTTCAACGACGGCGTGGCAAATCTCCTCAAGTATGCATTCAACCTCAACGGGGGCGGTTCCGACCGACGGACTCTCACCGTGGGCGGTGGTTTGGCGGGGCTGCCGGTTTTCAGCGTCGCCGGTAGCGGTGCGCAGGCGGTGTTCCGCGTGGAGTTTCTGCGCCGGAAAGGCAGCGGGATCATCTACACGCCGAAGACTTCCTCCACCTTGGCCACGGGGAGCTTCGTGCCGATGACCGGCACCACCACGGTGACGGATCTGGGCAGTCAGTGGGAACGGGTGCGGCTCGACCAGCCGCGAAATCCGTCGACCCAGCCGCGGGGCTTCGGGATGGTGGAAGTGACGCTGCCGTGAGGGCGAGGCAGTCACGGGCCGGCCTTGCTTGAAGGAATGGTGCCCGCTACCCCTGCTGCGTGCTCGATGGAACCGCTGCTTACTCGCTCGCCTTGCTGGCGGCGTTTTGCATCGGGATGTCGAAGGCGGGCTTCAGCGGGATCTCGCTGATCTCGGTGTTCCTGATGGCCGACCTTTACGGAGCGAAAGCCTCGGTCGGGATCACGCTGCCGCTGCTGATCGTGGCGGACCTCACCGTGTATCCGGCCTTTATCAAGCACGGGAGCTGGAAGCCGGTGTGGAAGCTCCTGCCGGCCACGGTGATCGGGCTGGCGGCGGGGTGGTGGCTGCTCGATGCGATTTCGGACGGCGTCGCGCGCAAGACGATCGGTGTCTGTATTCTCGCGATGGTCGCGTTGCAGGCGTTCCGTGCTTGGAAGCCGGCGACGGTGGATCGTTTGGCGGCATCGCGGGTCTTTGGGACGGCGGCGGGGGTGACCGGCGGGGTGACCACCATGCTGGCAAATGCGGCGGGACCGGTGATCCAGCTTTACCTGCTGTCGCGGCGGCTGCCGAAGATGGAGTTGATCGGGATCGGCGCGCGGTTTTTCCTGCTGGTGAACTTGCTGAAAGTCCCGCTGACCCGGCAGCTCGAATTGATCACGGCGGACAGCCTGATGGAGAACGCCAAGTGCCTGCCGGCCCTGTTTTGCGGGGTCTTCGCCGGGAAATGGCTGATCCAGCGGGTGTCGCAGCGGGTATTCGAGTGGATGATCGTCGGCTTCTCGATCCTTGCCGCGGGACGGCTGCTGTTTTCCTCATAGGCCTCCCTGCCGGCGCTGCTGGAGTTCCTGCCAGTTTTGGTAGGCCATGAAGCCGAGGAAAACCGGGAAGAGGAGGCCGATCTTCTTCGAATTTAGGAGTAGGGCCGCGGCGACGATGGCGATGATCATGCTGATCTTGAGCGTCAGGGTGATCTGCCGCGGTCCGAGGATCGACGCCATCAAACGTCCGCCATCGAGCGGGATTACGGGGATCAGGTTGAGGACAGCCCAGAAGATCGAGATTACGGTCAAAGCCTCGATGAACACGCGTCCCATCGGGGCAAAGGAAGTACCGCTTTTCAGGATCGCGAGGAAGATGCCTCCCAGCACGAGCTGGATCGCGGGGCCGGCGGCGGTGACGAGAAAGTCCTGAGTGCGGGTGAAGCGACCGGCGGGGAAGGTGGCGTAGCCGCCGAAGGCGTGAAGAGTGATCGCGGTGGGTGCCCCGAAACGTTTGCCGGCGAGGGCGTGGCCGAGTTCGTGGACCATGACCGAAATGAAGCCCGCGAGGACGAAAAGAAGCAGCCGCATCAGCCCGTCCGGCGTTCCGGCGTCGCCGATGCCGCCGATCAAGCCAAGGGTCAGCCAGAACCAAGGCTGCACTTCCACGGGAATACCAAACAGGGAAAATCGAACCATGCGGCCCGGAGGTAGTGCAGAATGCCGGAGCGTGCAAGGGAAGCCGTGGCGGCGGAGCGGGCGGAAGGGCATTCAAGGAGCCTCTTTCCGGAGCAGTCCGCCCGGCGGATCGGGGAGTTGACCCGCCGGGCGGCTGACACGGGGACACTTACCTCGGGGGGAAGGCGGCTGCTTCGGATCGGGGGGAATCGTCGCTGGCCGGT
>JAYTLR010000009.1:0-54404 GCA_043729195.1 Akkermansia sp. | reverse complement strand
GGCAGTTTTTAACCCGTCGACCCTACGTCGAAGCAACTCCCCACCCGGAGTTTGGATTCCTGCGCAAACCTCCGTTTGACTTCTTTCCGGAGCTCGTGCCTTTCAAACCCGGGCACCTTTTCGAATGGGAGATGGAGGAGCCGTTCGCCAGTTGCCGCATATGGACCAACGAGGAATTTACAAAGGCCTACGTTTCCTACGCTGTGGACTGAGGTGCTACATGAGCGCGAAGACCAGCTCAAGGAGACGTGGTTGCCGCAGGAACTGGAGGCGAGATTGCACGCGGACATATCCGAGTTCGTGGTGTTGGATGCCGACGAATTGATCGCGTGAGCCAAGTCGCGGAAGCAGGTCCATGGCCGCTAGGATTTCCGCGAGAGCATGGATCTACCCGCCCAATCGAGAGAAGACGCCGCCAAAGATGGGATTTAGTGAGGAATCGCGGGGGCTGGCGATGGGATCGAACCGTGAGGAGATGTTTTCTTGGGGTCTTGACAGAATTCTGTCCTGGTGTTTCCTTCGGACCATGAAGACGGTTTCCTACACCGACGCGCGCAACCGACTGTCGGCCCTGATGGACACCGCCGTGCGGGATCGCGAGCCGATCACCATCACGCGCAACGGCTCGGGGACGGTTGTCATGCTGGCGGAAGAGGAGTATTCGGCGATGGAAGAGACGCTTCATCTGTTGTCGACCCCGGCGAATGCCGAGCGGATCCGGCAAGGACTTGCGGACTACGAGGCCGGGAAGACCCAAGCGGGCGAGCTATGCGACTGACTTGGCTGCCGGGCGGCTGGGGCGATTATCTCCACTGGCAGGAAACCGACCGGAAGATCCTCGGGCGGGTCAACGAGTTGATCCGCGATACCTTGCGTAGTCCGTTCTTGGGGATCGGGAAGCCCGAACTCCTGAAGGGAAATTTGCGGGGGTGGTGGTCGCGGAGGATCACGCAGGAGCATCGGCTGGTGTACCGTGTGGATGGTGATGCGGTCGTGATCCTGCAATGTCGTTTTCACTATGGCCCGTGATTCCGAGGCTGTGCGCGGAGATCAGGCGGCTGTGGAAAGAGGAGCGGGCGCGGATGGAAGAGAGCGCGGCGAAGGTCATGGCGCATTTGCGGGAAGAGGCGTCGGCGAAGGGCAGGTGTGCCGGGTGCCGGTGAGGACGCTGGCGGAGTGGGAGAAACCTGTAGCGGCGGTCTGCGACCGCCGGTGACTGTAAAGGAAGCAACGGAAGGGTTTGGTCCCTATGGATGAAGCGGGGGGCTGGGATCGCTTCGTTTACAAAGTGCGGCGGTCATAAACGCCCGCTTCAGGTGTGGATCACTGCTCTTCGACACGGAAAAAGATCCGCGTGTCGGGGATGTAAGGGATGTAGGGAATCTCGATGACGCGTGTCTCTTCGCTCACCGCTGCGCCGGCGATGTTGTTCTGAAGGACGGCCCACTGGGAGAGATTGGCCGATCCCATCACCCGGTACAGCTTGCCGGGGATCGAGCGGAAGGTCAGGGCAAGCCGTTGATTGGCGCGGTCGATCGTGCTGGCGGTGATACCCAGCGGTGCTAACGGATGGAGCGAGGGGCCGGGCAGCGGAATGGGCCCGGTCGCGGTGTTTCGCGTTTCCGGGACGGGATAGTCCCAGGCGGTGAAGTTCTCAATCAGCGTCCAGGTGACGGCGTCGGCACTGCCTTCCAGGATCCAGCGCACGGGATCCCGCTCGATCGCGTCGCCGGCGGTGGTGAGGCGGTAACTGTCGAAGCTGCGGGTGACGCCAAAATCGAAGATCAGGCCGCCCTTGTTCAAGTCGAGCCATTTGGAGCCGGGATCGCCGTCGATCACCTTGCCGGTAATCTCATTGTTCGGATTATCGCCGCCGGGATTGGTGGCCGTGGCGACGCTCAACGGGACGCCCGCCGCGATGAAAGTGAATTCCGCGAGCTGGATGCTGTTGGCGGCTTCGTTGTCTCGGAGTTTCAGCGGAGTAAAGCGCACGTGGCGGTAGCTGGCGGCACCGCCTGCCACCGTTCGCACCATGACCGTCCGCGACTCCGTCGCGGTCCCGCGGGTCGCGGTCAGGACGTAGGCGGTGTCGGCATCTGCCGGCGGCGACACCGTCTGCATCGCCGTTTGAGGAACGGCACCGATGCCGGGGTTGAGCGTGACCGTATCGGCGTTGACGACGTCCCACGAAAGCCCGGCGCTGGTGCCGTTGAGCAGGACAGCTTGATCGCCGCGGAAGTCAAGGATCGCGAGATCGAGGCCCGCCGGGAGGAAGATGTCGCCGGTGAAGGTGTTGCGATTCGTGGGGACGGGATAGCTGTTGCGCTGGTCGAGCAGAGTCCACGTGATCCCGTCGTTGCTCCCATCGAATTTCCACTTCAGCGGATCCCGGCCGGGCTCGTCCCCGGCGGTCGCGAAGCGGTAGCGGTCGATGGTCACCGGAGCGGCGAACTGGAAGATCACCGGACCTCTCTCGAAATAGCCACTTGGAGCCGGTGTCTTGGTCGGCGATGAACGCCACCTCCTCGCCCGCGGGGTTGTCGCCGCAGGGATTGGTGATGGTGGCGGTGCCCAGGTTGATGTTGGCAGCGCCGAGCTTCAGTTCGAACTCGGAGAGCTGGACGCTGTCGGCTCCGGCGTCATCCCGCAATTCCACCGGGGTGAAGCGAAAGCGGGAGAATGTCTGTCCCGCGGCATCAGCGCCGGTGATGGAGACACAGGCCACCAATAGGGTGGTCCGGATTTGCCGGATCAATGGGAGGGTTTTCACGGTAATAGGGGGATTGGTTGAATGAATCAGGCGCGAGACTAGTGGCATCTTCGGAAAATGTCTGCCAGCAATGCAGGAATCAGGCCGCCGCGCTTTCCTTGCAATCCGATTGAATGGGTATCCATTTCCCGTCGTCCCAAACCCGCATGAAAAAGTTCATCATTGCCGCCCTCGTTTTTCTTCAGGCATTCGCTGCTCAAGCGGCGAACATCGCGATCAAGAACGACACCGGCGCGCCCCAGCGCCTGGTGATCTATCAGGACGGCCGGGTTGCCGGATACGTCGACCGCTTGAAGCCGGGGAAGACACTGCTGGTGAAGGTCGACGACTTCGGGTCGAAGCCGATTCTCAAGCTCTACGTCGCCGGACAGGAGGAGTTCATGTTCCTGCCGCTGAAGACGAAGGCCTACAAGCTGTCGTGGCTGAGGAACATTTTCTGGTGAGCTTCAGGCGGGGTGGGACAGCCATGGGGCGACGTTTGATTTAGAAACTTTTGCTTTCGCCCGCCCGGTGCGACGGGCAAGAGATGGAGGCATGGCGGAGCGCGTTTTTCTGGGCTGGGACCGGCCTTTTCTCGGGATGCTGACGGAGTGGCTGCTGGCGCGGCGCGACGAGCTGCCGGGGCTGCTGGTGGTGGTCCCGACGGCGCAGGCGGGACGGCGTTTGCGCGAGGCGCTGGCGGAGTCGGCCGGGGCGCTGCTTGCGCCGAAGGTGGTGACGCCAGAGTTTTTCTTCCGCCCGGCGGAGCAGGAGGGCATCGCCACGGCGATCGAATCGAGATTCGCGTGGATCGAAGTTTTGCAAGCGACGAGCGGGCGGGATGCGCGGGCTTTGTTTCCAGTGGAGCCGGTGGAGCGTTCGTTTTCGTGGGCGGCCGGGGTGGCGAAGGAATTGGAGAAGGTCCGCAATGCGCTGACGGAGGGCGGTAAGTTCTTCGCTGACGCGGCGGAGCTGAGCCCGGAGCGCGACCGCTGGGTGGATCTGATGGAGGTCGAGCGGCGGGTGATGGCGCGCTTTGCCAAGTGGGAACTTGAGGATCCGCTGGTGGCCAAGGTCCGGGTGGCGCGGGAGTTTGTGCCGCCGCCGGGAATCGCGGAGCTGGTGATCGCCGGGGTGCCGGATCCGGTGCCGCTGGCGCTGGAGGTTTGGAAGAGGATCGGAGTGCCGGTGAAGGTGCTCGTTCACGCGCCGGAATCGGAGCGCGAGGCTTTCGACGACTGGGGTCGGCCGCTGGTCGGCGAGGCATGGATCAAACGACCGACGCCGGTGGCGCGGGAGCGGATCCATCTGGTCGCCGGGCCGGCGGAGATGGCGGCGAAGGCGGTGGCGTGCTGCGCGGGACTGGCCAGCGATGAAGTGGCGATCGGCCTTTGCGATCCGGCCTGCGGGCCGGCATTGGAGGCGGCCTTCGCACAGGCCGGGTGGCCGGCGTGGAATCCCGAAGGCCGGATGGCGGGGCGGGCGATGATGCTTTTGCTCGATGGTTTCGCGGGCCTGGCGCGGCGCGGCGACCGTTGGGACGCGGCGGCGGGCATCCTGCGCAATCCTTTGCTGGCGGAGATTCTCGGGCGGAAAGGGATGCACGCGGCGCTGCGGGCGCTGGACGAACTGGAGGAGGCGCATCTGCCGGACAGCGTCGCCCGAGTGCGGGAGCTTTGTGAATGGAAGCTGAGCGCGGCGGCGGTGCCGGACGCAGGGTTGGACAAGCTGGCGGAGATGATCGCGTGGTGTGTTTCATGGCGCGATCGCTTCGTGCCCGGGCGATCCGGGGCAGCAGTTGAGGAATGGGTTGCGGCGATGGTGAAGATCGACGACGGGGCGGAGGGTCAGTTTCTAACAGCACTGGCCGAGGCGGTCGAACCGGTGAAGCGGCTGGAGGCGCGCGGCTTGCTGAAGGGCCCGGGCGAAGCGCTGGAGCTGGCGCTTTCGTCGATCGACACGCTGCGATCCACCGCCGGCCGCGAGCAGGCGGTGATCGATCTCTCCGGCTGGCTTGAGCTCTCGCATGGCGGCGGTCGGCGGATGATTCTGGCCGGGATGCACGAAGGCTGCGTGCCAGACGGAAATCTCGACGACGCCTTCCTGCCCGACGGCGTGCGGCAGAAGCTGGAACTGCGCGACGCCGCCGGTCGGCACGCGCGGGACGCTTATCTATTCCACTCCTTCGTGGCTTCGCGGGAGCTCGACGTGATCGTGGCGAAAGTCGATGCTTCCGGTGAACCTCGGCGGCCGTCGAGGCTGCTGCTGGCGGCGAGCGGTGTCGAGTTGGCGGAGCGGGTCAAGGCGCTGTCCGGCAGCCCTGCCGCAGCACCAGAGCGGCTGGCGTCGTGGACCCGCGGCGATTGGAAACTGGAGCTGACCGGCGCGCTGAAACCTTATCTCGACGGCGAGCGGATGCTCAGTCCCTCGGCGATCCGCGACTACTTGCACTGCCCGTTTCGCTTTTACCTGAAGCGGGTCTTAAAGTGGGAGCGCCACGATGCGGCGAAGATGGAGATGGACGCGCTCGACTTCGGGAACCTGTGCCACGACGCGCTGGAGCAGATGGGCTTGGACGAGGCGATGGCGGCGACGGTCGATCCGCGTGAACTGAGGGATTTCCTGTGGGAAAAGATGGACGTAAGGCTGGCGAAGTACGGGTCGAATCTTTCGCTGCCGCTGCTGGTCCAGCGCGAGGCGGCGCGGTCGCGGCTGGAGCGCTTTGCGGAACTGGAGGTGGCGCAGCGTGCCGAGGGTTGGCAGACCCGGCACGTCGAGCTCAAGGTGGGCAAGGACCTGCGGTGGGAGATCGACGGCCAGGCGGTGTCGATGCAGATCGACCGCGTCGATTTTCATCCGCAGCACGGCTGGCGGGTGCTCGACTACAAGACCTCGGCGCGGGCGGAGACGCCTAAGGCGGCGCACTTGCGGCGTGTCTCCGATAAACGTCGTAACTTCGGCGCGACGATGCCGGCCGCCCGCGGGACCGACGAGGTGTGGAAGAACGTGCAGGTCCCGCTTTACGCGGCCTTCGTCCAGCAGTGGCTGGGCCTTGATGCACCGCCGGCGATCGGCTATGTGAATCTTCCGGCGACCTTGAACGACGTGTGCTTCGAGATGTGGCAGGATTTCACGCCGGAGCGGATGGACTGCGCGCTGGAATGGTCGCGCGGGGTGATCGGGGCGCTGCGGCAGAGTGTCCACTGGCCGCCGGTTGAGCTGAGCGGGAAGGAAGCGGGCTACGATGATTTCGCGGCGATGGCGCCGGACGGATTGGACGAGGCGGTGACGGGAGAATTGATCGACGAAATGAAGACCATCGCGGCGACGTGGAGCGAGGAAGGGGGGGCGGCATGAGCATGCAGAGTTTAATGATCCGGGCCTCGGCGGGATCGGGGAAGACCTTCCAGTTGTCGAACCGCTTCCTCGCGCTGTTGGCGGCGGGCGCGGAGCCGTCGGAGCTGATCGCGCTGACTTTCACCCGCAAGGCGGCGGGCGAGTTCGCGGACCGGATCCTGTCGCGGCTGGCGGAAGGCGCGCTGGACGAGGCGCGGGCGGTGAAGTTGGCGGCGGAGCTGTCCGGCACGCTCGGTGGCGATACCTCGTGCGGGATGCCGGCGCTGTTCCCCGGCGGCGTGCAGGTGAAGCCCGACCTCGCGGGCTTTCAGGGCTTGTTAGAAAAACTGACCGGCGAGCTGCATCGGGTGTCGCTTGGCACGCTCGACAGCTTCTTCGTGCGGATCGCCAAGCGCTTTCCCTACGAGCTCGGGCTGGCGGAGTTCCAGTTGTTAGAGGAAGACTCGATGCGGGCGGAGCAGGCGCAGGTGCTGTCGCGGATCTTCCGTGAGGTGCCGGAGCGGCAGCGCGAGGCCTTCCTCGGGGCCTTCCGTCTGGCGACGCATGGAAAGGAGCACAACCGGCTGTGCGATATGCTGGACGAGTTCCTCGAGAAGCATCACCAGCGCTATCTTTCGGCACCGGAGCGCGAGCAGTGGGGGAATCTGGAGCTGATTTGGCCGGACGGCTGTCCTTGGGCGGAGGTCGAGGATTTTGCCGAGGCGGCGCGCGATGTGGTGGACTTGTTAGAAACAGTCGATGTCGACAAGAAGCCGCACGCTACCTGGATCAAAGGTTGGGAGGGCGCGGCGGAGTGGTTTTCGAGCTACTCGGCGGGCGACGGGCGCAAGGCACCGACGGCGGTGGACCGGACGCTGGTGCTGCTGGAAGAGCTGGCGGCGGGGCAGGCGACCGACTTTTTTTCCAGGATGGAGCATCGGATTTCCGGAGCGCTCGGCCGGGCGATGGTCCGGTTGATCGGTGGCTATTTGCGGGCGGAGATCGAGGCCCGCGCGACGCGGACGGTCGGGCTGTGGTCGCTGCTGTGGGCCTACGAGTCGATCTACGGCACGGAAGTGCGGCGGCGCGGGCGGCTGGGCTTCGCGGACGTCACGCGGTTGCTGGCGGACGGCGGGTTGACGACCGACGGGCGGGCGAAGATCGAGTCGCGGCTGGACGCGCGCTACCGGCAGTGGATGCTCGACGAGTTCCAGGACACCAGCCGCAACCAGTGGGAGGTGCTGGAGGGGCTGTTAGACGAGGCGACGCTCGACCCGGACGGCGAGCGCTCCTTGTTCGTGGTGGGCGACACCAAGCAGGGCATTTACGGCTGGCGCGGTGGCGAGCCGCGCTTGTTCGACGACTTGCTGGCGCGGCCTGGCTGGTCGGGGCGGATGTGCGAGTGGGGGATGGAGACTTCGTGGCGCTCGGCGCAGGAGGTGCTGGACCTAGTGAACCTTGTCTGCGATCCGGCGGCGATGCGCGGACGATTTCCGGCGGCCTCGGTGGCGCGGTGGAACTACGTCAAACATCGTAGCGCGCCGCGCGGGACGCCGCTGCCGGGCTATGCGGTGGTGATCGATACGGCGGAAGACGAAATCGAGGACGAGGACGAGATTGGCGGTGTGGACGGCGCGCTGCGGGATCTGCTGGCGGAGGTCCGCCCGATCGCGCGCGGCCTGAGCTGCGCGGTGCTGGTGCGGTCGAATGCGAAGGCGCGGAAGATGGTGGATTTCCTGCGGCAGGAGTTTCCCGACATGCCGGTGGAAATGGATGCGGAGGTGGAGCTGGCGGAGGACAATCCGCTGGGGCTTGCCTTGCTCGACCTGTTCCGCTGGCTGGCGCACTCGGCGGATCGCTTCGCGATGGAGCACGTGATGGCCTCGCCGATGGGTCCGGTTCTCGGCGGTTTCGGCGATGGCAATGTCGCGTGCTGGCATGCCTGCCGCAAGCGGGTGCTGGAGGCCGGGATGTCCGGGCTTTTGTCGGAACTGGTCGAGGGACTGCGGGTGCGCGGGGCCTTGAATGCCTTCCTCGAACAGCGGCTGGCGGGCATCCTGCGCGCGGCGCTGGACTACGATGAGTCCGGCGGCCGCGAGCTCGACGAATGGGTGGCACGGCTGGAGTCGATAAAGCAGCGCGAGTACTCGGCGGAGGGCGCCTTGCAGGTGATGACGGTGCACAAGGCGAAGGGCCTTGAGTTCGACATGGTCGTGCTGCCGGACCTAGCAGGCGGGGCGTTTGATGATCCGTCGAAAGCGGGGATCCTCGAGTTCAAGGATGCCCATGGACGGATCGAGGGCGTGCTGTTGGCACCGGGCCGGAAGCTGTTAGAAGCCGATGCGGCGCTGGGGCAGCGCTTCGAGGCGTGGTCGGCGGAGCAGTGCTACGAACGGTTCTGTAACCTCTACGTCGGGCTGACACGGGCGAAGCATGCGAGTTATGTGTTGCTTCCGAAAGCGCCAGCGAATCCGAGTTCGGAGCGGCGCTTCGATTTGTGGATCCGCTCGGTAGTCGGCGAAGGAGGCGCGGAAGTCTCGTGGAATGGCAAGTCGCGGGTGACGCTGCACGAAGCAGGCGATGCAGCGTGGCACGGGAAGGTCGGAGGCCGCGGGGTGGCAGAGGGAGGGGAAAGAGTTGCCGTCGAGCTGGGACGCGCCGTTGCGAGGCTCGAGCGCACCACGCCGTCCGGGGCGAAGAAGGAATCGCCGGGGATTGTGGCGTCGCCGACCGGGATGGCGTTCGGCAGCGCGGTGCACGCGGCGTTCGAGGCGGTGGGGTGGGTCGATGAGGTGGTGCCGGTCTTGCCGAAGGGTGATGCGGGCAAGCTCGTGGGTGAATTACTAGAACTGTCGGAGATCTGTCGGCGCTTCGAGCGTGGAGGGCGGAACGTTGACTTGTTCCGCGAGCAGGCGGTGGAGGCGGTTCTTGGTGGGAAATGGCTGAGCGGGATTGTGGACCGGCTGCATGTGATCCGGGATGCCGCTGGGGTCGTGAAGGAAGTGGAGGTGGTCGATTTCAAGACCGATGCGGTGGAGAGGCCCGAGCATCTGGTCGAGCGCTATGCCGGGCAGATGGAGGCTTATCGGGAGGTGATGGCGAAGGCGTTCGGCGGGGTGCCGGTGAGGTGTCTGCTGCTTTCGACGAAACAGCGGAGGTGGGTGGAAGTCGGGTGATGTGGTTGGGGTGGGACGACCTGACGTTGTGGGCGGGGACGGGAGACGGACCGGGGGCGCGGAGGCTCCGCCCCGCAGAAGCACGGGAGCTTCACGCTTTGGCGATGGGGACTTGAATGAGTAGCGGGAACCGGGGGACAGTTCTGCGGGCCAACTCCGCGGTCCCAGTGAAAGGAAATGGCGGCACCAGGTGGCCGGGGCGGGCGGGTGGAATGTCACGACCCCAAGTGGCATTCCGTCTTGAAACATCGGGTGACGGGTCACGTAAGTTCTCCCGTGCAAATCCTCACCTCCTTGTCCCGCCGTCGTTTCCTCACGGGTGCCGCCGCCACGGCCGCCCTCGGTCCGTCGCTACTGAGAGCCGCACCGGCGAACGGACGGCTGAACATCGCGTTCATCGGCTATGGCAAACGCGCATTCGGCGTGATGGATCACGCTTTACGCCAGCAAGACGTCCGGATCGTAGCGGTGTGCGAAGTCGAGGGCACCCGGCTTGCTCGGGCGAAGGAAGTCGTGGAGAAGCGTTATGCCGAAGACGCGAAGTCGGGGGGATACAAGGGATGCGCCACCTATGTCGACTACCGCGAGTTGCTCGGTCGCGACGATCTGGACGCGGTGGTGATCATGACCCCGGACCACATGCACGTCCACCCGGCGCTCGCCGCAGCAGCGCGGAAACTCGATATCTACTGTGAGAAGCCGCTGACCCGGACCATCGCCGAGGGGCGTCTGCTGGTGAACGCGGTGAAAATGAACAAGGTGGTTTTCCAAACCGGCAGCCAGCAGCGCTGCGAGTTCGGACTGCGTTTCCGCAAGGCGGTCGAGCTGATCCGAGCGGGTGCGATCGGTGATCTGAAAACGATACGGATCGGGGTAGGCGCTTCGCCGAAGCCTTGCGATCTACCGGAGCAGGACACTCCGGAAAACGTGAACTGGGATCTCTGGCTTGGGCCCGCGCCGCAGCGTGGATACCATGAAGAGCTTTGCCCGAAGGGGATCCACAACCATTTCCCTGCCTTCCGCAATTATGAAGAGTATGCCGGCGGCATGCTGGCGGACATGGGTGCCCACCACTTCGACATCGCCCAGTGGGCCATGGGCATGGACGCCAGCGGCCCGGTGTCGGTCGAGCCTCCGGCAGAAGGCGAATCGGGTTTGAAATTCACCTACGCGAACGGCGTGGAGATGTTCCATGGCGGGCCGAGCGGTTGCACCTTCGAGGGCTCGAAAGGCACGATCCGGGTGGATCGGAATCTTCTCGAAGGCGATCCGGCGGAAATCCTCGCAACCCCGATCGCTGGCGATGGCGGTGCTGGAGGCTCCGCAGTCTCTTGGCCAAACGATCATCTTCGCAACTGGCTCGACTGCATCAAGACCCGCGGTGAACCGATTTGTTCGGTCGAGACCGGCCACCGTACGGCGTCGGTCTGCCATCTCGCGAACATCGGCTACAAACTGCGCCGCAAGCTGACGTGGGATCCCGCCAAGGAGGAGTTCCCCGGCGACGCGCAGGCTAATGCCCTTACCACCCGCAAGCCGCGCGATGGCTGGGAATACGCGTGATCAAAAAGCACGGAGAAAGGGTTGCCTTGACCCGCCGGGTGGACGCGCGACAATCCCGGCTAGACGCCCTTCGTCAGGTAGTTTCACTGATAAACTGGCTCCTGCTCCCGTAGCCGTCACCCCGTGCAGAAGAGATCTTGTCGTGGGTGGTTGAGAACGGGAAGTCGCGACAAAGACCCCATTCAGACGAGATGAAAAGCAATCGGAGATCCTTTATCCAACAGTCGCTGATCGGTAGCGCAGGGCTGGGCATCGCCTCAACATTTCATGCAAGCGCTGCCGCGGTTCCGGACGCGGCCGAACCCGAGATCACCGATGAGGTGGACGTGCTCGTGGTCGGCGGTGGGACCGCCGGTGCGATCGCCGCGATCCAAGCAGGGCGGGCCGGCACCAGTGTCCTGCTGGTCGAGCGAGGCAGCCAGCTTGGCGGCACGATGACTACCGGCGGCGTGGCGTTCCCCGGGCTCTTTGATGCCTGGGGAAAGCAGATCATCGCGGGAATCGGTTGGGAACTGGTCAAGGAAAGCGTCGAACTCGATGGCGGCAGCCTTCCTGATTTTTCCAAGGTGCCGCAACGCCACTGGCAGCATCAGGTCTTCATCAATCAGTTCCTCTATGCGATCCTCGCCGAAGAAAAATGCCAGAAGGCCGGGGTTGAGATCGCCTTCTACGAGTTTCCGCAAGCCGTGACGAAGACGGCTGACGGATGGCAGGTCGAATGCATCGGGTTTGGCACCAGGCGCCGGGTGAATTGCAAGCAGATCATCGACTGCACCGGCGGTGCCGAGGTCGTCGGATTGTTAGGTCTGCCTCGCCTGCGCGAGGAGGAGCGCCAGCCTGGATCGTATCTTTACATGATGGGCAATGCGCACGAGCCGGGGCGCAATCAAATCCACCGGCTGTATGTCCACGGCGCGGACTCCACCAACTCGCGAACTGTCACCGCGGCCAACCTCACCGGAAGGAAGTCCATCCTGGAGCAACTGCGCGCCAAGAAACAGCGGCTGATGCACATGCAGCCGGAGACCGGCTTCCGCGAAACCTATCGCATCGAGGGCGAAACCCTCATCACCGTGAACGACTATCGTTCCGGTAGGAAATTCGACGATGCCGTCTGCAACGCTTTTTATCCCGTCGATCTACACACGAAGAACGGCGTGAAACCGGAGCCGCTCAAGCTTGGCATCGTGCCCACGATTCCGCTGCGCGCGCTGATCCCCAAGGGAAGCCGAAACCTGATGGTCGCCGGACGCTGCGTGAGCAGCGACCGCCTGGCGAACTCCGGTCTCCGCGTGCAGGCCTCCTCCATGGCCATGGGGCAGGCGGCCGGTGCCGCCGCTGCTCTCGCGGCAAAGGCGAAAACCACACCCTTGGACCTGCCGATCAAGGAGATCCACGACCTGCTCCGCACCCACGGAGCGATCATTCCGGGCGATGTCTGAGAGGAAGAACCCGCAGCTCGGCACGCTCCGCCGCCGTAGTGTTTCGCTGCTGACCGCGATGAGCTTTCTGGTCCTCGCGGTGACCGGGGTGCTCGGCTTCATCCGGCCCTTTTCCATCGGCATCATCGGACTGCACTCACTGATGGGATTTCTCTTCATCGCCCTGATCGCGCTGCATGTTGTCAACAACAGCCGACCCCTCACGAGTTATCTGCGCAGCAAGGCCTTGTGGGGCACGCTCGCCATCACCGCAGCGCTCACCCTGCTTTTCTGGTGGCAACCCGCACCCGTGAAAACCGTGCTCGGCTGGAGCGGCAATCTCGGACCGGCCATGGAGCGCTTCGAGATGCGGGAGGACGAGATGGTCTTCGACTACAGCCCGTCCCCGGATTACAAGATGCGGCTAAACGTCAAACCCGGCCCGTCGCATGGCACCAGCCCGCTGCCCGACGTCGCGATCTGGCTGGAGAACCAGGGCGGCTATCACATCAAAACGCTGCTCGCGCCCGCCGCCACCGATGAGCTGCCGTATTGGAAATTCAAGCACGCCGGGTGGGAGAAAGCCAAACGCGAAGCGGAAGGGGCCGGCGGGGTTGATGTGATCTCGTCGCCGACTCCGAACGGATCCTTCGATCCCGCTGACTACATCCTCCCCGGCGATTCGGAAGACTCCACGCCCTATGCCCTGATCCTCGAAATCAACCAAGCGGGCGATCAGCAGGCTTCGCTCGTCTACGCCGTCGAGATCGACAACTCCCTGCCCCGGGTCTTCCAGTTGTTAGAGCTGCGCGGCTACCCGAAGCGCGAGGATGACGACGACGGCAAGGAGGCCTGGTCGCTCCATTACATCGACGACACCTTCGGCTCCGCCCTCGAACTCATCGACAGCGCATTGCTGACCATCGAGCGGGGGAAGTGAGCGGACGGTCGCAAGACCCTCAAGGTGCCAGGAAGTTCCGGATGGTGTCCTGCGCGTGTTGGCGGTTGGCGTCCGGCGCCATTTTCTCGTCTTTCTCCAATCTCGCGGCGTGGTCGAAGTGGATCATGAAAAGCTGCTTGCCGTCGTAAGTGTCCTTCATTGAAAAGCCGTCCTTTTCCTTGAGGATCGCGGCCCAGGTATCGCGGACGTCCTTCCAATAGGAGTTGGTTTTAGCCCAATAGGCGTCGAATGCCGGCGCGAGTACGGGCGAGGTGATCTCCTCGTAGCGGTCGACCCCGATCTCCTTGCCGCGGCATTGGCGGGTGCCGTCCGACTCCACCTGCATCTTGCGGTTGCTCTGCACGTGGACCCAGCCGTTCGGCGTGATGGAGATCTCGTGAATGCCTTCGAGCACGTTGTAGTCCTTGCGGATGGTGAACTCGCGGCGGGGGAGCGGACGCGGGCAGTCGTCGCTGCGCCAGGTGGAGAGCCCGCCGTCATGGAGCCACGCGCCGGCGACCTCGTAGCGCGGCGAGTCGTCGACCTGGAAGACGGCCTGGGTCCAGCGGCCCGCAGGTTCGGGCGTCGGGGTTTTCTTCCATTTCAGGTCGCCCTGGTAGACCTGCATCTCGGGATCCTGCCAGGTCCAATCCTGCCGCCAGTGCTTCATGACGTGGGGTCCGTCGGTCTCGCCCTTGTCGTTTTTGAAATACATCACCAGCGAGTGCTGGAGGCTGATGAAGTCCTTCCGATCCTCGAGGACGGTCACGTTTTCGGTGCCCCAGGAGAAGTAGGGTCGGGTCGGCTTGAAGTTTTCCGCGAGGCCGAGGGTCTCGGTGAAATCGAAGCTGACCCGGTAATTCCCGGCCATTGCGAGGATCGCGCGGCGGTCTTGTTCAAAGCGGTCCAGTCCCTTTTCCTGAAGCCGCTGCCACGCGGGCTTCACGCCTTTGAAGAGGGTGACCTCGGAGCCTGCAGTCGTGCCGCCGCGGGGCTTCATCTCCTGCCACTCTAGGAAAGGCCAGGCAAAGACCTGACCGCCGACGGGATCGGTTTTGGCCTCTTGGGCGGGTGATGTTTGCAAGCCCGCGCAGGCCGCGAGCCACAGAAGATAAGCGGGTCGTTTCATGGGATTGCGGGAGATTCTAGGGCAGTCCGGCGCTTCCTCAACTAGAGATCGTGGTCATCGACAGACTCGCGGCCACTTGCCATGTTGGGCGCGTGAAGCCATCCGATCTCACCCTGCTGGGCCACTCCGAGAACCGCCTTCCGTCCAGCCCGGACGAGGCAACGCTGGAGACCTTTCCGAATTGCCGGCCGGGCCGGAAATTCTGGATCACCCTCGACTGCCCTGAGTTTTCGTCGCTGTGCCCGGTCACCGGCCAGCCCGATACCGCACACATCGTGATCCGCTACGTCCCCGGCGAACGCTGTGTGGAAACGAAGTCGCTGAAGTTCTACATGGCGTCCTTCCGCAACCTGCCGGCTTTCAACGAGGAGATCGTCAACCGCGTGCTGGACGATCTGGTCGCGGCGATGAACCCGCTGGAGATCGTGGTGAGCGGCAAATTTTCCCCGCGCGGTGGGATTCAACTCACCGCCGAAGCCCGCTTTCCGGAATCATGAAAACTGTGGTGCTGCTCAGCGGCGGGATGGACTCGGTGACCGCCTTCCATGAGGTTCGCAGCAAGCAGGAAGTGGTCGCGGCCTTGTCGTTTGACTACGGCTCGAAGCACAACGCCCGAGAGATCCCCTTTGCCGAGCTCCATGCCCGGCGCGCGGGAGTGCCCCACCGGACGATCGATCTCGGCTTTATGAACGAGTGCTTCGCGTCCGACCTCCTGAAAAGCGGCGGCGAGATACCCGACGGCCACTATGCCGCCGACAACATGAAACGGACGGTCGTCCCGTTCCGCAACGGGATCATGTTGGCGGTGGCCTGTGGGTTCGCGGAAAGCATGGAGGCGGAGGCGCTGGCGATTGCCGCCCACTCCGGCGACCACGCGATCTATCCCGACTGCCGCGAACCTTTCATGCGGGCGATGGGCGCCGCGATGGAGGAGGGGACCTACGCGCGCATTCAACTCATGCGGCCGTTCATCGCGATGGACAAGGCGGCGATCGCCCGTCGCGGGTTCGAGCTCGGTATCGATTTTTCGGAAACGTGGTCCTGCTACAAGGGCGGCGAGATCCACTGCGGTACCTGCGGGACCTGCGTCGAACGGCGCGAGGCCTTTATCCTCGCGGGCATCGCGGATCCCACGGATTACCTGGCGACGCCGGAAATCCCGGCAGCTCCCTGAGGAGGGGCGTCGGGAGGCTCGCCTCTCCGTTGCTACTTCCTCGTCGCGTAGCGTGGCGGGCCTTCCGAGGGTTTCGGGATGTGCAACAACTGGTCGTAATCGCCTTCTTCACAGCAGCGCACGAAGCCTTCGGCGTAGCTTTTGAGCTTGTCCCAGCACTCGCGGATCTCCTTGGCTTCCTTGGCGCTGATCGAGTGGTCGATCGCCGCGGCGGAGATCTTGTGGAGGAGGCTGGAGAACTGGCTGATGATCTCGTTGGTTGCGGGTAGAACCTCGTAGCCCTTTTCACAGGAACTCTTGGGGTTTCTGACATAGTAACCGCCGGTTTGCTGGCACAGCCATTCGACAATTCCCGGGTCTCCGCTGAGCTCGATGATCTTCATTAGCCGGTCGAGGGGATTGCGGCTGCCGCTGCCGTCCTCGCTTTGCTTTTCCGCCCACTTGTAGACCAGTGAAAGCGAGATGCCGAGGTCGGAGGCGACGGCTTTCGGGCTGGTTTTGGCGAACGCGTTGCGCAGCACTTCATGGCTTTCCATGGGCGGGACCCTAGCAGGTCGGGCGCTCAAGCAAACCCGAAATTCTGACGCATTGATCCTCCGCTTCCGCCGCCAGCGAAAGCGATGCCCCGGCAATGTCTTCCACTTCCGCGACGGATTCCACCCGCGCCAGCCGTTGGCGGAGTTCCTTGGCACCGGGGAAGCCTTTGCAGTAGGCCATCAGGCGGGCGCGCATGGCCATCATGGCGTGCCGTTCCGCACCGTAGCGCGCGCTGGTCACCGCCAGCCTGCAATGCCGGAGCACGAGTTGCCAACGTTCCTCCAGCGGCACCGGGGCACAAGCTTCGCCGGTTTCCAGATAATGCTTGGCCTCGCGGAAGAGCCACGGGTTCTGCATCGCAGCGCGGCCGATCATGACGCCGGACACGGCGGTCTCCCGCTTGCGCCGGGCGAGGTCTTCACCGCTGGCGATGTCGCCATTGCCGATCACGGGGATTTTCACCGCCCGCGCGCAGGCGTCGATGACCTGCCAGTTCGCATCACCGGAGTATCCTTGGGACCGGGTCCGCCCGTGAACGGCGATTGCCTGCATCCCGCAGTCCTCGAGGATGCGGCAGACTTCCACAGCGTTGACCGTCTTATCGTCCCAGCCGATGCGCATCTTCGCGGTCACCGGCACCTCGTCACCAACACCCTTGACGACTCCGGTCGCCACGGCAGCGAGGCTCGGGCAGTCCTTTAGCAGCGACGATCCGCCGTTTTTGGCGACCACTTTGTTCACCGGGCAGCCGAAATTGATGTCGATGAAATCCGGCTGCTTCCAGCCGATGATCTTCTTCGCTGCTTCTCCCATCCGCTCGCCGTCGCCGCCGAAGAGCTGCACACCGACCGGCCGCTGTTCATCGGTGAACTCGGTGTATTTCCGGGTCCGTTCGTCGGCCTGCATGATGCCCTCGGCCGAGACGAATTCGGTGACCATGACGTCCGCGCCGAGTTCCTTGCAGATCTGGCGGAAGACCACATCGGTCACCCCGGCCATCGGGGCCAGATAGAGGGGGAAGGCACCGTTTTTGAACCAAGGGAGCACGCCGGAGCTTGGAATGGTGCACGGCAAGTTCCAAGTGCCAAGAATAGGCCGCGGTTTCGGCTCAATCGACCAGGGGCTCGAACACGAGGGTGAAGAAGCCCCTCGGCCCCGGGGTAGGAATCTCCAGGGTGTGACCGATCCGGGCGGCGGGTGCCATGGCTCGGATTTCTGCCGGTGTCAGAGTGTCGATGCGGTTGAGCGGATTCGAGATGTCCTCAAGCGAGCTGCTCATGTGCAGGTGGAAATGCCCCACCGGTTTGAGATTGGGGTAGGTGATCTGCACGTTTGCACCTTGCGGCACGCACTTCAAACGGAAGGTCAAATCGTCGGCCGGGTCCAGAGGATCGAGGCCGAGTTGGAACTCCGTGAGGTTGTCGAGACCGCCCGTGTCAGAGTCTCCACCGGTCTGGCCGACCAAGCCGTGATCGTCCAGCCAGTCCTCGAACTCGATCGTCGAGATCGTCAAGGTCGCGGGAAGCGAGATATTCCCCGCCAGGTCGATGGCCCTCACCTCGTAGTTCTGGGCGACTCCACCCGGAAGGTCGATGTCGGTGAAGGCGAGACCCGCTACCGTCGCGATCACGGCGCTGTTGCGGCTAATCTGGTAACCGGTGATCGGAGAGCTGTCGGTCGAAGCGGTCCAGGTCAGCGCCACGGAGTAATAATCCGCATCTCCTGCGAGGACTCCGGGAGCGGTAGGCGGCTGGGTGTCGGAGGTCGTCGAAGTGGTCAAGAGAACCGAATCGGACGGATTATTCGATTCGTCCAAGGCGATCAGCTCGTAGGTGTATTCGGTATTGGTATCCAGTCCGACGTCGTTGAAGGAAAGCCCCGAAACGGTTAAGATGACCGCGTTATTGCGGCGGATGCGATAACGGTCCACCGCGACATTGTCGCCGGACGCAGACCAACTGAGCAATATTGAGGTTTGTCCCGGAACCGCGGTGAAGTTGGTGGGTGGCGACGGAGGTGAGAGGTCCACCAAGGTAGTAACCGTGAGGAGTGCCGCCGAGGAGAGGTTGCCCGACAAGTCTACCGCGATGACCTGATAGTTGTGGGTACTGGCGGGGGATAATCCGGTGTCGGTGTAGGCAAGGCCCTGAACCGTTGCAATCTCGGTGCTGCCGCGGACAATTCGGTAGGATTCCACCGCCACATTGTCCGTGGAGGCGGACCAGGTGAGCGAGACCGTGGTCACGTCGGGCACGCCCGCGAGATTCCCCGGCAACGAAGGACCGTCAAGGTCTTGCAGGGTGGATCTGGTCAAGAGGGCGGCAACGGAGATGTTGCCTGCCGCATCGAGGGCTGTCACTTCGTAGTTGTAGGGGGTATTTGGCTGTAGCCCGGTATCGTTGAATGCAAGGGTTTGCACGGTGCCGACGATGTTGCCGTTACGACGGATGCGGTAAGCATCGACCCCGATGAAGTCCGTAGCCGCCGACCAGGTGAGCTGCACCGATTGAAGCTGCGGAACTCCGGCCAGGTTTCCCGGACTGGTAGGCGCGGTGGTGTCCGGGAGAGTGGTTAGCGTGATCAGGGCGGGGAGCGCGGAATTCCCTGTTGCATCGAAGGCGATCACCTCGAAGTCGTAGTCGGTCGCAGGATCGAGGCCTGCGACGGCGAACGAAAGGTTCGGGGTTGTCGCGATCACGTCGTTTCCGAGGCGAATGCGGTAACCTTCGACCGCGACATTGTCGGTCGATGCCTCCCAAGAGAATTGGGCCGTGGTCACGGTGGTCGAGCCGCTGAGGTTGAGAGGGGTGGAGGGTGCGGCAGCGTCAGGGAGGATTGTGACGTTCAGCACTTGTGAGGCGAAACTCCCTTTGCCTTCCGGGCTGACCGCATTTTGCGGAACGGAGACCGTAATCGCGCTGATTCCGGGGGCTGGCAGGATGCGGGCGACGTAATAGTAGCCCGAGCCGCGGATCTTAGAGACCGTTCCGCCGGTGACCTGGAGATCTAAGGCGGAGAAATCCGTGACGTTCATGTCGAAGACCACGGTGGTCTCGAAGGCCCCTTGGATGGTGCCGACAGGCCCGGCGATCTGAGCGCGGGCCGCACGCTTGTTGAAGAGGGGGTCGTAGGTGATTTCGGTAGCGCTGTTCGTCGGCCAAGTCCCCGAGGTCATCAGGGTCCAGTCTGTGGCGTTCTGGCTGTAGTGGACCTGGTACTGGGAGATGCGTCCGTTGGTGGAGTTGCCGCGAGGGTAGTAAATGAATCCGCCAAACTCTCTCAGCGAGCCGAGATCAATCGTAATGAAATGTGGGTGATTCGTGCCTCCGGTGTTGAGCGTCTGCCAATGATTCGACGATCCGATACTGCCGTCGATCGCCTTGGCGGGCCCCGTTGTGGTGCCGTCCTGACTGTCGAAAGCATGAACGCTCAATTGACTGAAGGGGATGGCAACCCCATTGCCATCCAAGATCTTCAACTCCCGCACCGAAGCGTAGGTCCTGGTCCCTGCCAAGGTGGTGAGGCGGACATATCGGGCCATCGGGGCGGGTGTCACATCGAACTCGGAGGGCACCAGCCCGCTGATGTAAGCTTGAAGGGCGGCGACGCCTTGCCCGTGCGCCATGTTTTTTGCCAGTGGGGGCATCGCGTCGCCATCGCCGACCGCGTTGGTGCGGACATGAATCGCGGAAAGCGCCGTGTTGCCGGGCTTGATGTAGCGGCCGTTCGGTCCCAGTTCCTCATAGCGCTGGGGAATGGCGTTGATGATGTTCTGGAGGTCGAGCGGCGTTGAAAGACGCGCGTCGAAGCCGTCTCCCTGGGCTCCCGGTTGATGGCAATGAGAGCAGTTGGTGTCGAGGTAGGAGCGTACCCGATGCTCGAGGGGAGCGGATTCGTCATCGAGGGCGCGCGCCTCGATGTAGTTCTCCAGATCTGTCACGCTGAGGGTGGTGCTGAAAACGCCCAGCGCGTTCAGAGTCTCAAGCTGATTGGCGGTCCTTCCGGTCAACGGATAGTGTAGATCCGAGTTGAGGTGGGCCGTCTTCACGCCGAGGGCTTGGCCCGAGACGTCATTGTGGCACACCATGCAGTCGCCGCGGGACGGGTAGCTCCAGACCCTCGCTTCTGTTGTACCTTGGCTATTCGTGTAGTTGTAAGGTTCATTGATGGAGCCTCCGAGCAGCTCCGCATCGGTCCCTGCGGGATTCCACTTGTAGGTGAATCCATACTTCTCTCCGCCAGGGGTGCAGATCAGGAAGCGGGTCTCCAAGCGCTTGAGAGCGGAAGGGTTGTTGGCGTTGATCGGTGCCTCGAAGTGCTTCACGAAAACGGTGCCGGCCGGGAAAACCCAATTTCCCACGGCGCTGAAGATCACGTCCTCAGTGGCACTGTTGAACGAGCCGTCGTTCGGGAGGATGACCCAGCGCTGCTTCTCCGCGTTGTCAGACCACAATGGATTCGGGACGTCGTAGGGAATGACACCGGGTGCCGTCGCCAGCGAAGTCAGGTTGGTGAACACGCCGGTCTGGGAAAGGAACTGGGGCGGCTCTGCAGTCAGGGCGGGAACAGCCAGCTTCATGATTTTCCCCGCCGGATTCCCATTCCCCGCGAGTTCCATCATGTAGATCTCGCCAGAGCTGTCAGTGGAGAAATTGCTGAGACCCGCTTTGTAGCCGGTTTCGAAGTTTGAATACATCTCGGTGACCGTCTTGACTCCGCCCGGGGCGGGCAGTTGGAGGCTCCAGATCCGGCCGCGGACGTGATCGCCGAAGATCACCTTGCCACCGAGGAAGGCATTCCACTTGGCGCCGCGATAGCGCATACCGCCGATGATGCTAGCTCCTTGGGTGTGGTCGTATTCGTGTTCGGGAACGACATCGGTGCCGATCAGGGGTGAAGGCTTTGGCTTGGAAAGGGCACGGGTTCCTTCCAGGTAGGCCCACTGGCAGTTGCCGCCTTTGGGGACGCGACTCAATTCCTCGCGGTTGCTCTGTCCGACGTCGCCGACCCAGATTTCCCCAGTGACCGGGTCGTAATGTGCGGAATGCGGGCTGCGTAGCCCGATAGCGTAAAACTCCTCGAGTCTGCTGCCACCGGGATCGAGCCAAGGATTGTCTTTCGGGATGCCGTAGCCCTGTGAGTAGCTCACTGGCCATCCCGCTGGCTTGGGGTTTATAACCCACAGCGGATTTTCGGTCGGCTGGCGACGGATGGGGTGAGACTTTACGGGGTCGTTGTCGACATCGATACGGAGGATACCGCCGAAGAGGCCTAGGTTGATTTTCTGAGAATTGTCGAGAGAGTCGCCGCCGTCTCCGCCGTCACCGACGGTGATGTAAAGAAAGCCGTCGTTTCCAAAGAAAGTCGCCCCGCCGTTGTGGTAGCGGTGCGGATCATACTGGGACATGAGGATGAACTCGCTGCTCGGATTGATCGTGCCTGAACTCGGAAGCCAGGTAAAACGCGACACCGTCCAGTAGGTGCGATCATTGTCGTCCACGCCCGGGAAGGCCCTGCGGCTATAGCATACATAGACCCAGTGTTCGCCGGGTTGGCCCGCTTGGCCGAACTTCGGGTGAAAGCTCAGACTGTAGAGCCCCTGATCCTCCGAGGTTTCGGTCAATGCTGACAGATCGAGCACTGGGACCCGCTGGGCCATCGTCGCGGCGGGGTTTTTCGGAAAGCGCCAGATGAGGCCGGTCTTCCCTACCACCAGCAAATTCGCGGTGCCCGGGATCTCGGAAAGCATCATCGGGTCGGTAAAGGTCAGATTCGGAAACGCATTCACGACGGCCCATCCAGATGGATCTCCGGGAGGGGAAGACGGAAAGACTCCGTTGAAATAGGGGCCGACGGGCTGTGGGGCGTCGAGTCCTGATGAAGCCGCACCTACTGGATTAGCGCTCCCGTAGAAGAGGGCGGCTCCAAGTAAACAAAGACGTTTCAGGTGCAGCAATCGGGGGGAATGCACGAGCTGATTATTCTTAAGATTTAGAAATTCGCAAGGAATTTGTCGGGGGAGGTTAGACGGAACTCCTCGGATTGCCCTCCAGAAGTGCTCGTATCTTGATTCCGTGGGGGGGCTTGGGCATTACGTGAACACGGGTGTAATAAAAAAAGTCTAGCGGAAGAGCTGAAGTTTTTATAAGTGCCGCCCGGCAGATCGCCTTGCAGTCAGCATTTCAGATGCTAACGGCAGGACGAAGTAAGTAGCCCGCGCGAGGTCCGTTGGTCGGCTGTATGGCCCTCGGCGGATTGCGTGCGTCACCCGATTTAGTCAAATCATACATCCCCCCCTCACGATGTTCATCCCCGCGAAATCGACCTGCCTTGCGTCGGTCTTTGGCGTGATTAATGCTTTTTCTGTGATCGGCTTTTAAGGTTCGCCTGCCCCCGATCTGAGTCTGCCATGTCTCTTCCCCCCCCACGATTCCCCTCCTTCGGTTGGGCCGGCCTCCTTGCTTGGACGGCCGCGGCTGAGTTGTTGGCCCAAGCTCCGATCCCCAACACCCTCCGGCACTCTTTTTTCGCGCCGCAGACCGTTCCCCAGAAGTTTGAAAAGCAGGGCATGAGCGTGGCTCTCAATGGCGACACCGCAGTGGTGGGTGCGCCCTTCTTCGATTCGGATTCCTTGACGGTTGCCGATAGCGGGGCGGTAAAAGTCTATCAGGTGAGCACCGGCAAGCTCCTGCATATTATCGGGAACCCAGACGCGGCTCCCTATGCCTACTTCGGACAAGCAGTTGCGATCTCAGGTCCGATCATCGCGGTCGGCTCCGGGGCGACGGTTGGCGGGGCTCCCTATGCGGGACGGGTCGACGTTTACGACCTTTTATCACCGTCCCCGAAAGTCCCGGTTCTCTCGCTCGTGAACCCCTCTCCTGACGAACGGGACCATTTCGGGCATTCGCTGGCGCTCGACGGCGATCGACTGGTGGTCGGTGCCTGGCTCGACGATACAGGCGCGGCCGACTCGGGAGTTGCCTACGTTTACGATCTCGGATCTTTGACCCCTCAAGTTCCGGAGCAGATACTGGCAAATCCTTCTCCAGCAGTTGAAGATTGCTTTGGCGTCGCGGTGGCGGTCGCCGGCGACCGTGTGTTGGTCTCCGCCTATCAGGACGACACGGGCGCTTCGGATTCCGGCCGGGTCTATGTTTTCGACCTCAGCTTGCCGAACCCGGCGACACCCACGATGATGCTTTCCCGCCCGGGAGCTGCGGTCAACGACGGCTTCGGAAACTCGCTCGCGCTATCCGGCAACAAGGTGGTAATCGGAGTCGAGACTGCAGATGCCTCCTTCGACAACTCGGGAAGCGCCTTGGTTTACGACCTCTCCTCACCTACGCCGACCGTCCCTTTTGCCACCCTTCAGAATCCCGCACCCTCCGTCGGATGCTACTTCGGAACCTCCGTCTCGATTTCCGGGAATACCGTTGCGGTAGGAGCTTACCGGGACGCAACGGTAGCGGGATATGGAGGGGCCTGCCACATTTACAACTTGGCGGGTCCGAGTCCTGGAGTCCCGGTTCACACATTGAAGAAGCAGTCCCCTGCGTCCGGAGACCTTTTCGGCAATGCGGTTTCGGTCTCCGGATCCAAGGTTCTGGTGGCTGCGGCGCATGATGACACGGGCGAGAATGAGGCCGGCAATTCGTTCCTTTTCGATCTTTCGTCCGGCACCCCCTTGGTTCCGGTCTCAACATTTAGCAATCCGATCAAGGGCTCGGCCGACCGCTTTGGCGCGTCGGTCGCGATCCACGGTGATCGGGTGGTCATTGGGTCTCCAGATTCCGATACGGGAGCGAGCGCGGCCGGCCAGGTTCGGATTCACGACCTTTCTTCCGCCTCTCCGGGGCAGGCGGTCGACGCTTTGGAAAATCCGGATCCATCGGCGGGTGACGGATACGGCGGAGCCGTCGCAATCTCGGGGAACCGTGTGGCGGTTGGTGCCGCTGGCGAAGATTCGGGAGCTGTGGATGCTGGTAAAGTGTATGTTTATGACCTGATGGCGGTGGATCCCGGAATGCCGGCCGTTTCGCTGCCGAATCCTCATCCGGCTGTTACTGATGGCTTTGGTTCCGCGGTGGCGGTTTCGGAGAATCACTTGGTCGTAGGAGTGGGCAACGACGATGAAGGGGCTCCCAATTCAGGAAGGGCTTACCTATTCGATCTCTCCGGCAATACTCCGGGGCTTCCCTCCGCGATCCTGGCGAACCCTTCTCCGGCTTCGGGCGACCGCTTCGGAGCATCGGTTTCCATCTCCGGCAATCTGGTGGTGGTCGGGGCTCCGGGCGACGATACGGGTGCGGCGAATGGTGGAATCGCTTACGTTTTCGATCTTGCGGGCAACTTGCTTCACACCCTGGTCATGCCAAGCCCGGCAGCGGGGGATGCTTTCGGAACGGCGGTGGCGGTTTCGAGCGGTCGGGTCGCGGTGGGAGCGCCGGGTTCCGATGTCGGCGCGACGGATGCGGGCAGCGCGGCGGTCTTTCTGGTCACCGGGCCTACCCCCACGGTGCCTGAGGCGCTGATAGGCAATCCAGCCGCCTCTGCGGGTGATCAATTCGGACTCTCCATCGCAGCATCTGGTTCCAGGGTGGTCGTGGGAACCATGCTGGACGATGGCCCTACGGATTCGGGCAGGGTTTACTCGTTTAACATGTCATCAACCACGCCGACCATTCCGTCCGCCTCCTTGGCCAAGCCGGTCCCTGTGGCCGGCGATCTTTTTGGAGCCTCGGTCGGAGTGGCCGGGGCAATCATCGTGGTGGGAGGGCCGTCGGACAACAAGACTGCTGCGGACAAAGGGGCTGCCTATGTTTTCGGACCTGCGGCCCCGGAAATCGCCGTGAAGGATTTCTTGGGAGCCGACTTGCACAGCGGGGATTCCGCGGATTTTGGAGCAGTGGCAATGGGCCCGGGAGGTGGCGGAAGCCTCGCCTTCACCGTGCACAACACCGGAATCACCGGGCTGACGGTGAGTAGCGTTTCAGTCGTCGGCGGGAATGCCGCCGACTTCATCATTACCACGACAGGGATGCTTTCACCCCTGCCTCCCGGCGACGATACCGATTTCACCGTTACCTTGAATCCATCGGCACCGGGCATGCGCGCCACCACGCTGAGGATTTCGAACAGCGACTCCGACGAAAACCCCTTCGACATCGCGCTTTCGGGACATTCCCTGTCTCCGGACCACGACACCGATGGCGATGGCTTGAACGATGTGGCCGAACTGCGAATGTCCGAATTGGGCTTCGACTGGCAGGTTCCCAACCCAGCTCTGGTTGCCACCTTCAATGCCACGGCGAACCAAGTGGGACTGTTCCGTCCCGATCAAGTACGTTCCCTCCGTGTGCCGCCGCCGACCCTGAGCCGCGGTCCCGGTGTCGGCGAGATGACCCTGACCCTGTGGCTTCAAAAAAGTGCGGTTCCCTCAGGCTACCAACCTTTCCCGATTATCCCGGCGGACACGACCTTAACCCCAGGCGGCGAATTGGAATTCCGGTTCAGTGTCTCTGATGACACCGGCTACTTCCGGCTTGAAACCAAGTAATCTCGCAAACCGACCTCAAGTAAATGGCCCCGATCTTCCAAAGACTGCTGCTGATCTTCCCCGCCGCTCTCGGCGTATGGACCGGGCCGGCGTTTGCAGCACCGATTCCTCATTCCCTTGTGTCGGGGTTCCAATCGCCCGGCACGGCCCGGCAGGCGGACACCAAGCTAGGCTCGAGCGTGGCAATGGACGGGGGAGTGATGGCCGTCGGCTCGCCCTACGATAACATTGGTGGCGAAGACAGCGGGGTGGTGTGGATTCACGATGCCAACAGCGGGGTGCTCCTGCATCGGTTGGACAACCCGTTACCGCTTCCCGAGAGCTACTTCGGTTGGTCGGTCGCGGTCTCGGGAAACCGCGTGGTGATCGGCGCTCCAAATGACAACACCGGTGCGAGCGATGCCGGAATCGCCTATGTTTTCGATCTAGGTTCGGTCACTCCCACGGTGCCAGTTTTGACCTTGGCCAATCCGAACCCGGCGGCAAACGACGGTTTCGGATACTCGGTCGCCATCTCCGGAACAAAAATCGTGGTAGGAACTCCGGATGGGAACTCAGGACTCGCTGACGCGGGCTGTGTCTACGTCTACGACCTTACTTCATCGACTCCCGCAAGCCCGTTCAGGCAGATGAACCACCCGAATCCTTCAGGGCAAAACTTCGGACATTCGGTCTCCATTTCCGGATCACGGATCGCGGTCGGAGCCTGTCAGGATGGGTTGGGATCGGATATCAGCCGGGCCTACATTTACGACCTGAATTCGGGAACTCCATCCACTCCCATCCGGACTTTTGACGATGGGACACCTTTGACCAACGAGCAATTCGGCTTTGCCGTTGCAATCCAAGGGGACCGGGTGGTCGTATCGGCTCCGCGTGACGACACGATGGGCATCGATTCGGGGCGTGCTTACGCCTATGATCTTTCGTCTGGAACGCCTACTGTCCCGATCACACTACTTAGCGACGTCACACCTGCGGTCGACGATCTTTTCGGTATGTCCGTGTCATTGTCGGGGGCGATCGTGGCCGTCGGAGCCCACCTTGATGATGACGGCGCATTGAATTCGGGGAGCGTCTACTGTTTCAATCTCTCGTCCGTGACACCCGGGGTAGCGTTTGCTTCAATCGACAATCCGGGTCCTGCTTCCGGTGATGAATTCGGTAGGGCAGTGGCCCTTTCGGGGACCCGGTTACTGGTGGGTGCCAGTGGTGACCAAACTGGTGCGAACGACGCGGGATCGGCCTACGTGTTCGAGATTTTGTCGGGCACCCCTGAAATTCCGGTAGCTTCCGTGAACAACCCGAGCCCCTCGTCAACCGATGAGTTCGGAGATGCCATGGCCATTTCCGGCAGCCTCGTGGTGGTGGGAAGTTCCCGCGATGACAAGGGTTTTGGAAATGCCGGAAGCGCGGCAGTTTATGACTTGGGTTCGACTGCTCCGGAGATTCCGGCCCTCCTCATCGACAACCCTAGTCCGACACTCAACGACTATTTTGGCGGAGCAGTCGCCGCGTCGGGGGACATTGTCGCGGTAAGTGCCAAAAACGACGATGCTGGCGCTTCAAATGCGGGGACGGTCTATCTCTACAATATTGCGGCACCTGTCCCGGGAACACCGATGCGTGTGATTCCCAATCCGGCACCTCAGACGCAGGACGAATTTGGCAATTGTCTGGCCATGTCGGGTGATTTTCTCGTGGTCGGTGCTCCGAAGAACAATACCGGCGGGGACGATGCCGGGTCGGTCTATGTCTTCAACCTTACATCTCCGACACCGGGGGTTCCTGTTCATGTGATCGACAATCCGGAACCTGCGGTGGGAGACTGGTTTGGATATTCCGTCGCGATTTCGGGTGGCCGGCTGGTTGTAGGAACTCCGCGTGACGACGCCGGTGCGATCAATGCAGGAAAAGCCTATGTCTTTCACCTCGACTCACCGACTCCAACCGTGCCCGTCACGGTAGTCCCCAACCCCGCGCCGGCATTGGACGACGAGTTTGGATCCGCGGTCGCGGTGTCCGGTCCGCACCTCGTTGTCGGCAGTTGGAAAGACGACACCGTGGGAGTGGATGCCGGAGATGCCCGAGTCTATAATCTCTCTTCGGCTTCTGCCAGCACCCCGGTTTCCAGCCTCACCCGGCCCAATCCCTACCAAGAGGATTTTTTCGGGGCCTCGTTGGCGATCTCCGGAACACGGATCGTGGTGGGGGCTCCCGGTGCAGATACCGCCGCCGATGATGGCGGTGCCGCCTACGTCTATGAGTTGATTTCGGCAACCAGCACGGTGCCTGCGGATGTGTTGGAAACAGGCGAAGAGCGCGCCTCCGATGCTTTCGGCACTGCGGTGGCGATCGATGGGACCAATGTCATGGTCGGGGCGCCCCTGCACGATGGCACCACCCACGACCGGGGAGCTGCTTATTGGTTCGATCCGGATCCGCCTTCTCCTGAAATGCAGGTCGAGCAGCCGCCAGGGAACGGGCTGTTGGGTGGCGCTGCAAGCATCCACTTCGGGAACGCCCCGATCGGTTCGATTGGCTCTTCCCAGACCGTCGTGGTCCGTAACATCGGGACGTCCATCCTGCAGATCCAGGAAGTTAGAATCACGGGAGGGGCTTCCGGTGATTTCTCCGTTGTTTCACCGGCACTTCCGCTGAGCCTGGGGGTTGACTCAACCATCTTCTTGCAGGTAGCGTTTGGTCCCGGATCGACTGGCACCCGGGTCAGCACCCTTCGTATTGTGAGCAATACCGGCGCAGGGAGTCCTTTCGACATCACGTTGACCGGTCAAGGACTGTCCGCCGCGGATGATACCGATGGCGATGGCTTGAATGACGTTGTGGAGCTCCAGATGGAATCCATGGGCTTCGATTGGCAGGTCAACGATGAAGAACTCGTCGCCACGCTTCAATGGGGGGCGAACGCCGAAGGACTCTACGCCGCGCAGCAACTGCAAACGATGAATCCCGGAACGCCCTTGATCGGCAAGCATCCCGTAACAGGGGACTTCAAGCTGACCGTCGCGGTCAAGAAATCAGTGGATCTCATGAATTTCAGTTTGTTCCCGCTATCGCCACCCCAAGCGTCGGTCAATCTCCAGGGCGGGCTGGAGATCCGTTTCGTCCCGACAGATCCGAAGGCATTCTTCCGGTTCGAGCCTCGCTGAATTCTAGGTCCCAAGTGCCTGGAGACGAAACCGAGAGGGCGAAGCCAGCCGGGCCGCCCAGTGCCTCGTCTGGGGCTGCGATCAGGGTGGAGGCCCAAGGGATGAAACGAGCCCAGCAGGGTCATTTGGAATTGACAATCAGGGGGTAAGCTGAAGATAACTCGGCCCGCGTTCACCCGCGCTACCTGCATGTTACCCCCCTGGCTGCACCTTCCCCAACTCCGTTCCATGACTGTCTTCTTGCTCTTCTTGGCAGGGAGCGCGGTCACATCATTGGCGCAAGACTTCACCCTGCGCGTCAGCGATGGGGATCGCGTCCTTGACGATTTGTTGCTTCCCACGGAGGCATTGGCGGGCATGAAAGGAGGATTCTATCTTGGCATGGATGGAAGCGTCACCTACGACTCCAATTTCTTCATTACGGAAGACTACACCAGCAGCGAGTTGACAACGGTGCTCGCGCCGTGGGTCGTTTATCGCACGGATCCGGAAGGAGGCGCGGATTTTTCGATTGACGCTCGATATTCGCCGGTTTTCCGGAGCTATTTGGAGAATTCCGACCTTTCGGCGATCGATCAATCCGGGAGCATCTCATTAAAGTATGAAGGCGCGAGAACTCGCATTTCGGTTCATGCGGGCTACGCAGAGGTTTCCATGTCCGACCGAATTGCGGGTGGCTTCATCCAAGGCTCGATTCTTGACTATGGGATTAACGGATCCTACCAGCTCGCCCCACGAACCTCGTTGCTTGCATCTTGGGCGGCGTCCCAGTCCGACTATGACACGGGTGGTCGATCAGGGGCCGATGTGTATACCTCTGAAATTGCCGGGCTTTGGGATGCGACGGAACGCTTGCGTTTTGGTCCCGCACTTCGACACACACTGACGGAGTCGGATAGCACCGGCGAAAGAGACGCCATCGCGGTTCTCCTCAAAACGCGATATCAATGGGGTGAAAAAGTGATGCTCGCTGCCTCCGGCGGGGTAGAGTTCTCCAAGAATTCGCGTTCAGGAGGAGGGCGCGAGGCGGGATTGACGGGTTCTTTTTCAGCCGACTACCAACTCAGTGAGCGATGGACGCTAAGGGGAGCCTTGCGCTATGCCACCGTGCCGTCTCCGAATGATTTGAACCTCTTGGTCAACGACCTTTCTCTCACTACCGGCATTATCCGATACTTTGGATCGTCCTCGCTGGAATTTGGTCTTGGCATCGGTTCATCCGAGTATGAGGCGGTCGGCGCGATTGCGGCGGGGCGTTCAGACGACGAGTACCTCAGCACATACCTCACCTACAGACGCAAGCTCTTCTCAGACCGGGCAAGCTTCGATGCGTCGCTCCGTTTTTCAACAAATGATGGTCAACAGGAGTGGTCGCAGTGGCAGCTATCCACCGGTCTTTCGGTGGAATTCTAAAGTCAGGCTGATTGGTTGGTCGGTAACGGCCGAACCTGCTCCCATTGCACCACGATGCCGGCGGCCGGTTCGCCTTGGATGGCACGTTGCCTGCTTCCGCGACTTCTCAAAATCGAGAGCTGCTCGGAATGCCAACCGATCAAGTCGCCACCTGAGGATTGAGGAAATAAGGGGAGGGCACCCCTGCTTTGTTTCCGCCCCGGAAAGCGGGGAGATTGACTTTTCCTAAAAATTCATAGAGTTGCCACCTCGATTTTCAATAAATGCTTGATTGTCACGACGCGTTTGTATAAAAGATTCCCGCTGTTCTGTCCCTTCCCTGAAAATCTCTACCGCTTGATCTTCCATGGTGCTTCGATGCGTCCCGCCCCGCTCTTACCCGAGAGTTTGACGTCTCACGAGCATCTACTGGCCCAAGCGATCCAGAGGTCACAATCCTTTTGGTAGATCGCTAGTTTTGGCACCGTATGGAGCCAAGTGACCAAGGGCGGCAGCTTGAATGGACTAGGTCACGTGATTTTCGTTCCGATCTCGCACGGCATTTGCTTCATACGTATCCGGCTGCTACGTATTTGCTTGCTTCCAAAGCTCCTAACTGCGAATTCTACCTCCGTTACCCCCCGCCCCCCCCGGATGTTTACAAAAAATAATGAAGGGCGGAGCCCTGCGGCTCTGTTCCATTTTGATGGCATGCTTTCTTTTCAGAGGGCCACCCAGTCGCGCCGCAGCAAGTTGCGAGCGCGCTTATATGCCTCCAACGGCACTGCTGCAACGAGCGGCAAGACGGTAGGATGTTCGACGGCCGCCGAGAAGCAGGTTTTCGTACCCGCATGGAAGTGGATTCTCGACACAGTCTGGGTGATCGGCGGTCTGCCTTTGGCAATTCCTTTGATCCTGCTGGTTGCACTCTGGATCCGCTTGGTCTCCCGTGGGCCGGCATTGTTTCGTCAAGAACGTGTCGGACTGAATGGACGTCGCTTCATCCTCTACAAGTTCCGGAGCATGTATCAAGGTGTGGCAACCACCGACCATGAGTTGCACGTCGGACGGTTGGTGAAATCGGGTAGTCCGATGGTCAAGCTCGACTTGATTGGTGATTCCCGACTCATCCTGGGTGGATGCTTTCTCCGTACCACGGGTTTGGACGAACTACCCCAACTGCTCAACGTTTTGAGGGGGGAAATGAGCCTTGTCGGTCCGCGTCCCTGCTTGCCCGAAGAATTAGTATATTTCGATGCATCACAAAGAAGGCGGTTCGATGTCCTTCCAGGTCTTACCGGTCTGTGGCAGATCGACGGCAAGAATCGGGCCACCTTCAACGAGATGAACTCGATGGATCTTGAATATGCCCGGAAGATGTCTCCCGCCCTGGACCTCAGGATCATGGGACGGACTCCGCTGGCCTTGCTGCGGCAAATGGGCGAGTGTATGCGAGAACATCGGCTTGTGCGCCAAGCTTCGTCCGGCGATCCCGTTCTGGGCCACTCCCCGCAACAACGGCTGACAGAGAGGTCATGAACCTTCCCCTAGCCGTGGGGGTCGTCGGCTGTGGCTACTGGGGGCCGAACTTGGCTCGGAGTTTCAACCAGGATCCCCGGGCATCAGTTCGGGCGATCTGTGATCTTGATCGCGAGAGCCTCGCCCGGGTTTCACGGAGTTACCCTGGGGTCGAGACCTTCGTCGATTTTGAATCGATGCTTTCGAATGGAAAGCTCGACGTGGTCGCTATCGCGACTCCCGTCAGGATGCACCATGAGATTGCCAAAGCTTCGTTGCTTGCGGGAAAGCACGTGCTGATTGAAAAGCCCATGGCTTCCAGTTCCCGGGAGTGTGAAGAGCTGATTGAAATCGCTTCGCTCAGGGGCCTCACCCTGATGGTAAGCCACACCTATCTCTACTCACCTGCGGTCCGACGAATTGCCGAGATTATTCACGGAGGTGAAATCGGGGAGCTGAAATACATCAACGGTCAGCGTCTCAATCTCGGACTGTTTCAAAGTGACATCAACGTGGCTTGGGATCTCGCCCCCCATGACCTTTCAATCATTTTGCACATGATGGGGGAATTGCCGATCAGCTTGAACTGTCAGGGAAACTCCCACGTCTCGCCCGGAATCGAGGATGTCACCAATCTCTCGCTGACTTTTTCGAGGCAGCGGTTCGCGACGGTACAGAGCAGCTGGATCGAGCCACGGAAGGTCAGGCAGATGACCTTCGTCGGAACGCGCAAGATGATCATTTACGACGATCTCCAGCCCTTGGAGAAAATCCGCATTTACGACGTCCGGGTCGAGTGCCCGCCTCATTACGAGGATTTCTCAGAGTTTCAGTACTCCTATCACTATGAAGACTGCTATCTGCCTAGGATCGAACAAAGTGAGCCGCTGAAAATCATGTGCGGCCACTTCATCGAGTGCGTCCTGTCAGGGGCTGAACCGCTGACTGGCGGTGGAAAAGGATTGGAGTTGGTTCGGCTCCTCGAAGCCAGTTCACGATCGCTCCGGGCCGGTGGGGGGCCGGTGGAAACCGCAGGTGGCCGAAGCCCCGAGCCGGATTCTACCGCGTTACATCAGGTGCCAGGGAAGTTGCCCTACCTCGCATAAACATGAAAGCGGAAGGAATGAGAATCGCCCCGGATGTGAAGCTCGGAACCGGAGTGGAGATGTTTGGATTCGTGAATCTTTATGGATGCGACATCGGGGATGGGACCCGGATCGGGGCTTTCGTTGAGATTCAGAAAGGGGTGACAGTGGGTGCTCGCTGCAAGATATCCAGTCATACCTTTATTTGCGAAGGCGTGACGATTCATGACGAGGTTTTCGTGGGTCACGGGGTCAACTTCGTGAACGACCGATATCCCCGCGCCACCACGAACGAAGGAAATTTGAAAACGGGAAACGATTGGGAGTGTCTGAGAACCATCGTGGAATCGGGTGCTTCCATCGGCTCTGGTAGCACGCTCCTCGGTGGGTTGACCATCGGACGAGGCGCAATGGTCGGTGCAGGCAGTGTTGTGACCCGTGACGTTGCCCCCTTTTCGACCGTGGCTGGAAATCCGGCACGGGTTCTGCCGTCAGCTCTTCCCGGAACAGTATCAAAGTGATCCACCCTCAGACGGCATCTAGGAAGATGATCTCCGTCTTCCAAACATGGTAGTTTCATTGTTTTGGGCGATTGCCCCGGCTCGGCCTAGTCGGGTTGATGCGCCAACATTCCCATTTCATCAGTTTTTGAGATCGACCCCCTGAATCAACCTCACCCCCCATGCAAAAGTCTACCTCAACCGCCGCCAAGCCCAGCTTTGGAATCCAGGATATTCTTTACGTGTTATTCAAGCACAAGTGGAAGATCGGATTCTTGGGGACAATGGGGATAGCAGCCGCCGCAGGCTTGTACCTGACTACGAAGCCGGTCTACAAGTCCGAGGCGAAGCTGCTGATAAACTACGTCCTTCAGCGCGACGCCCTCGACGACCATGAGGCCCAGATTGAGGCTGGAGGCCGCTCGGGGGAGCAAGTGGTCAACACCGAACTGGAGATCATGAGAAGTCTGAACGTGTCTGCTTCAGTGGCCGATTCCATCGGAGTAGACCGGATTCTCGGGGTAACCGGGGGGCTACGCGATGATGCGGCTGCCGTTGTCCTTGCCGGCCTCGAGTTCAAGCCCATTTCGAAGGGTAGCAATGTCGTCTATGCCTCTTATCAAAACCAAGATCCCGCCCTCGCGGTGGAAGTCTTGAAAGCGGTGGTCAAGGAATACTCCAAGAAGCATCTTGAGATACACCGCTCGGTAAGCGCTTTCGATACCGTGCAAGAACAGGTGAATGAAGTGAAAGGACGACTCAAGAATACCGAGCAGGAACTCGGCAAGCTGAAGTCGGAGTCCGGGATCATCTCGGTACCCGACGAGTCCCTATCGCTCGCGGCACAGCGTGACCGGATCATGCAGGACCTGGACAGCACCGAGGCGGAACTGGCGTCCCAGAAGTCGCTGGTAGATGACCTTGAGAAAGCTGTTGGAGCCGTTGAGCCCCGACCGCAGGGAGACCCTGAAGTTGAAGCTGTGCGGATCCGCCCGAGCAATGACGATTTTGACACATTCACTGAGATCTCGGAGCGGCTGAAGCTTCTGCAGAAGGAGGATTTCGAACTGACCGCAAAATTCAAGGAAGACAACCCCCTGGTGGTTCGCAACCGTCAGGAGATCGCACGACTGAAGCAAGAGAGGCAAGAGATGATAAAGAAGTTGCCGGGGCTGATCGCCGAGGCGGCTGCGTCCGGCGGCGGCGGAACCGTGGTTCCCCTCGATCCGGTCGCGATGCTGGCCCAAGCGCGAACAAAGCTACGGGAGCTTGATGCGAGGCACAAAGTCTATAACGAGCATCTCGCCAACCAGGAAGCCAGATTTGCGCGCCTCTCGACCGTCGGTCTGAAGATTGTAGACCTCGAGCGCCGGATGCAGATGGAAGACGCCGAATATCGCTTGCTTGAGTCGAAGTTGAAGAAGGCGCGCCTCGATGTAGACTTGGACCCTTCCAGAATGGCTGGGATCCGGACACTTCAGGAGCCATCCCCGCCTTACAGGGTTTTCGAGGAGACCGCTAAAAAGATCGTCTTGGGACTGGCTGCCGCCGGCTTCGTGGTGGGTATCGGCCTCGCGTTTCTGATCGAACTGGTGCTTGATCGTCGGATCAAGCGTCCGGCGGAGATTGAAGCGCGGATGCAGTTACCCCTCTTGTTGTCAATTCCCTACGTGAGGCCGAAAAACCGAGGTGCCTTGGCGATTGCAAACGAGCGGGCAAGCGAGGCGGTCGGCGAGGGCGGGGGCAGCGTGTTGCCTGCGGTGAGGGACGCGAAGGGTTTCCATGCTCTGCCTGGAAGGACCGATCACTTCATTCATCCCTACTCGGAGGCGATCCGCGACAGGATCGTGTTCAACTTCCAGATCAACAACATGACCCACAAGCCGAAGATGATGGCGGTGACGGGTCTGTCTGCCGGGGCGGGAACCTCGACAATCGCCGCTGGGCTTGCCAAGGCGTTCTCCGACATCAACGGGGCCAAAGTCCTTCTAGTGGACTTGAATTCGGCTTATCCGGATGACAATCCCATGTTTGGCAACAAGCCACTCCACTCGCTGGTCGGCGCCTTGCAGGCAGCACGCAACACCCGCTTCAAGGAGGGCAGCCAGAATCTATACCTCGCAAGCGCAGCAGCGCGCAAAACCGACTCCAACACGACAGCATTCGGGCCGATGCATCTCTACGAATTGCTTCCCCATTTTCGAGCAAGCGAGTTTGACTATGTCATCTTTGACATGCCCCCAATGGCCCAGACGAGTCCGACACTTGCGATGGCCGGTTTGATGGACAAGGTGCTCCTCGTCGTTGACGGAGAGGATACCAGCAGGGATACCCTCAAGTGGGGATATTCCGAGCTTGTAAAGGGCAGAGCGGACGTGTCGTGCGTCTACAACAAGGCTCGCAGCCACGCTCCACGTTGGATCGGTGGTGAAGCGTAGCGCCAAGCATTGCACTCGTTCTGGTCCTCCGGCACCTTTCCAGTCTGAATCGCGATGGCGAAACCGCTCTCCTCCACGCATCATGCATTGTCCGCCGGAAGTCCCGGATTGCTTGCAAGACTGTATTTCGCGGTAAAGCCCTACATCCCGCGACGCCTACGGCGGGGATTCGAGGTTGGTGTACACGATTTAGATCACGATGGTCGTCTCGATGAATCCCTTCAAGGGTTCCGAGACAAGGCCGGGTGAATCAACCACTATCTTAATTCCTCGGGTGCCGTTGGTTTTCGCTCTGGCTTTATGCTTTGCCGGTAAGAATGGATCCACGACCTTGACGTCCTTTACGACGAATCGACTTTCGACACGGATCCGTTCGAACTGCAGCCCGAAGGGTCTTGCTACCCTTCCTCACTGATCAGGGAATTCCTCGACCACCTGAGTTCACGTCAGAAAGGCAGATACTGGAATCCTCTGGCGAGAGACCTCGGCACCTGGCATCGCACAGAAGTCGTGGCATCCGTCGACGAAGCGAATCCGGCTTGATAAATTTCAAAGCTCCTGCTAATCACCCCCGTCCGTTCTCCCCCCATCCCCCCACCCCCCGATGATCCGTCTCAGGCACAAAGTGCTCATCCATAGCTTCCGTCTCCTAGACCAGATGATTTTGGTCGCCGCGGCAGCAAGCATTATTTACTTCCGGCCCGAAATCGCCTTCCGCGGTGGTTCACTGGCCAGCCAAGCTACCTATCGCATGAGCGATACGGTAGGAGTACTCCTCCTCGCGTTGGGGTGGGTAGGCATTTTTGCCTACTGCATCCGCTATAAGGCAGACCGGTTCGTCGCGCTGCAGACTCAACTCAAGGACCTGGTCAAAGCCACGACACTGGCTTCATTCTGGCTGGTGATCGTGAGCGGCGCATTTTCGGTCCGTAGTATCAACACGGTCAACATCCTTCTGTTCTGGAGCGCGGTCACCGCTGCTGGTGTTGTCAGTCGCTTGATGTTGCGAGTGATGTTGATGAGTGCAAGACGCTCGGGATACAACTACCGGTTCTTGCTGGTGATTGGGGCAAATGGGCGCGCAAGCGAGGTGGCAGCCCGCATTGACGCCCGGCCGGAGCTTGGCTACAAGATCGTGGGATTCGTAGCTGAAACTGAGGCTACTCGCGATGCCTGGTTTGGAAGAGGCGAAGTTGTGGGAACTCTCGATGAACTTCAATGCGTCTTAAAGCGCGAGCGGGTTGATGAGATGATCGTCTGCCTACCTGTCGATTCTCGATTCAGCGATATTGTCAAGATCATCCAGCATGCAAGAGACCTCGGGGTTGTCATCCGCCTGATGCCCGACCTTCAGGACGCATCGCTTTTCAAGAGCCTGCACCTCGAGGAATTTGAAGGCGAGCATGTCGTCACTTTGTTCCGGGAGCAGATGCTCCTCCAGCTCCTAGCAAAGAGACTTGTTGACACGACTATTTCTTTTATCGCCCTCATTGTGTTGGCTCCATTGATGCTGGTAGTCGCAATCCTCATCAAAGTGACAAGTCCGGGTCCGGTCTTCTTCGCTCAAGACCGCGTGGGGATGAACCAGCGGCGGTTTCGCATTTACAAGTTCCGTTCGATGGTGGTCGACGCCGAGGCACGCAAGAAGGAACTTCAGCATCTTAACGAGATTGCCGACGGGCCGGCCTTCAAGATGAAGGATGACCCACGGATCACCCGCATCGGGCGGTTTATTCGTAAGACCAGCATCGACGAATTGCCTCAGCTGTTTAACGTGCTCCATGGCGAAATGAGTCTGGTTGGCCCCCGGCCACCTCTGCCCGATGAGGTGAAACGCTACGAATGGCTTTTCCGCAAGCGCCTGTCCGTAAAGCCCGGCATCACCTGTGTTTGGCAAATCAGCGGCCGGAGCAATACAACCTTCGAGCGCTGGATGGAAATGGACAACGAATACATCGAGAATTGGTCGATCTGGTTGGACATGAAGATCTTGATTAAAACCGTGCCGGCCGTGCTCTTTGGTCGCGGGGCGTCCTAATACTTTAGCGACATGTCTCGTTCAAAACCAAAGGTTCTGGCGATCGCGTCGGGAGGAGGGCACTGGGTGCAGCTCTTGCGCCTCCGTTCCGCTCTCGAAGGATGCGATGTGGTTTACGCCACGGCCAAAGAGGGCTATCGTGCCGATGTGGGGGGGGCTTCCTTCCATGTCATCGTGGATGCCAACCGTTCCAACAAATTGGGACTCTTGAAGTCTGCCTGGAGCATTTTCTCTTTGCTTCGCAGAGAGCGGCCGGACGTCGTGATATCGACTGGAGCGGCTCCCGGCTACTTCGCACTCAAGCTGGGCAAGTTCATGGGATCTCGGACAATCTGGGTGGATAGTATCGCCAACGCCGAAGAGCTCTCGATGTCAGGCGCTAAGGTAGGTGCCTGCGCCGATCTCTGGCTGACCCAGTGGTCCCATCTTGCACGTGAAGGCGGCCCGCAGTGGAAGGGGAACGTATTATGATCTTCGTCACAGTAGGGACTGACCTGCCGTTCGACAGGATGATGAAAATCATCGACCGGTGGGCAGGGGAAACAGGTCGCCAGAACGTGTTCGCCCAGATCGGAGAAGGCGGTTGGCAGCCAAAGCACATTCCGTTCGTTGAGTTTCTTGAGCCTGCAGAGTTCAAAAATCGTTTCGCGGAATCCACGCTTATTATTGCCCATGCTGGCATGGGGACCATCCTTTCTGCTCTACTTCACGGCAAGCCGATTCTTGTGATGCCGAAAATGGCCAGTCTTGGCGAACATCGGAACGAACATCAGACCGCTACAGCCAGGAGGATGATGGCACTCGGCAACGTGAACGTTGCGTTCGATGAAGCTGAGTTGCGGGTCAAGCTCGACCGGGTCGATGAACTCCAATGTGGTGAACCGATCGGTGCCCGTGCATCAGGCGGACTGGTGGACGGAATTCGAGAGTTTGTTTTCCAAGGCTGGAACGAGAACCGTAGCTAAAGGTCATGTCGACTTTGTCCAAAGCCCTTGGTGCCATCGGCTCCCTTGTGGATCCCCGCACGTATTTTCACGTCCTGCGGCTTATCCACTATTGCGGCTACAGCCATGTCCGCGAGCGCCGCAGGCTACGGCTCGGCCAAAATACGGGAATCGCCCCGAACGTTTCGTTCCGGAATGGCGAGCGAATCACGATGGGCCGCGACTGTCATGTCGGCGAGAGGTGCTACTTATGGGCTGGCGACTCGACCGGCAAAATCGTCATCGGCGATTTTGTATCGCTTGCCCCTGAGGTTTTTATCACAGCGTCGGACTATAAGTTCGAAACCGGCAAGCCGTTCCGGCAGCAGCCGAAGAACGAGCGCGACATCCGCATCGGCAACGACGTCTGGCTTGGTGCCCGTGTGGTGGTCACCGCCGGCGTCACCATCGGCGACGGATGCATCGTCGGTGCCGGTGCCGTCGTAACAAGAGATCTTCCCGCCGGCTCGATTGCCGCTGGAGTGCCCGCAAGGGTAATTGGTAAACGAGAAATCGCTCACGCTGAATCCCCCCCATGAAAGCTGACGTAGCCATAGTCATCGTATCGTACAATTCCGAAGATCACATCGAGGAATGCCTCGAAAGTGTTTTCGCGCAGAAGAGATCCGTCAACCAACAGGTCATCGTGGTCGATAACGACTCCCGCGATGGAACCGTTGAATTGATCCGAAGTCGGTTCCCCGAGGTCGAACTTGTTATTCCCGGTGCCAACCTTGGTTTCGCCGCAGGTGTGAACCTTGGCGTCAAACACGCGGATGCTGAATTCGTCCTACTGTTGAATCCCGACACCGAGATCCTCGATCACGCGGTGGATGTAGTTGTGGAATTTGCGCGCAAGAACCCCGGTCACGGACTTTATGGCGGACGGACCTTGCGACCTGACGGCAGCCTAGAGCCTTCCTCCTGCTGGGGTCTACCATCGCTTTGGAGTATGACCTTGTTCGCCTTCGGACTGACGACCCTAGCCCCGAAAAACCGCTGGCTCGATCCCGAATCGCTGGGGAGTTGGCAGCGGAACACCGTTCGAGAGGTCGGGGTAATTACGGGTTGTTTCCTTCTCTCCCCATTGGAGGCCTGGAACAAGCTCGGCGGGCTTGACGAGCGCTACTTCATGTATGGCGAGGATGCCGATCTCGCAATGCGCGCACATGCCGCAGGCTATCGTCCGGTTATCTGCCCGGAGGCGACCCTTATCCACGAAGTAGGTGCGTGCTCAGATACTCCGGTTCACAAGACTATGTTGCTCTACCGGGGTAAGGCCAGCCTTGTCCGGACTCACTGGAAGGGACCGGCCCAAACACTTGGTCTATTCTTCCTCGCGACCGGCACGGGCCTGCGCGCCGCGATCAGCCGTTTGCGGTCGTCTTCCGGCCACAATGACAGTGCCGGTCGCTGGCAGACCTTGTGGCAGGAACGGGAGCAGTGGATCGGCGGATACGGCACAACTGGCCGAAATCCTGTTTGATCCTGATGAAACTCTCATCGATCCGACCATGATCAGCGTCGTCATCCCCAGCTACAACCGCCGCGATTGTGTTCTCGCGCTGCTATCCGACCTCTTCGCCCAGCAAGAGGTTGAGATGGAGGTGATCGTGGTAGACGATTGCTCGCCGGATGACAGCGTCGAGGCGATTCGCCGCGAGTTTCCCCAAGCCACCGTCTTGGTCAACGAGAAGAACGGCGGGCCGGCGGTGAGCCGGAACCGCGGGATCCTCGCGGCCAGTGGTGACATCGTGGTCGGGTTCGACAGCGATGTCACCGTGCCGGACCGTTTCTTGCTCTCCAAGGTGCGGGGGCGGTTCCGGGACCACCCGTCGGTCAACGGACTGGCCTTTCGTCTGTTGAAACCGGATGGAAAGTCGGAGGACACTCCGCGCTGGTGGCATCCAGTTCCAATTGAAGGCTACGCCGAAAAAAGTTTCCTAACCTCTTATTTCAGCGGAACCGGATATGCATTCCGCCGCGACGCGCTGCTGAAAGCTGGAATGTACCCCGAGGTTCTCTACATGCATTACGAAGAGGTGGAATTGGCCTACCGGATCTTGGATCAAGGGGGCTCGATCCTCCATTGTCCCGAGCTGGTCGCGTTGCATCACGCCAACGAGGTGTCGAGACGGAGCGAAGTCATGGTGTTTTATAAGCCCAGGAACCAAGTGCTGCTCGCGGCATCCTGTCTCCCGGGTCTCAAGGCCGTGGGCTACGTTGTGCCGCGGGTATGTTACCAGTTCTTCAAGGCCTGTGGCGGGGGACACGCGAAGGACTTCTTCCGGGCAATGGGTTCGGCTTCCGATTTGCTGCCGGAGCTTTTAAACAAACGCAAACCAATTAGCGCCGAAACCTTGCAAAGGATTGTGAGTCTGAAGCAGGGGGTGATCCCTTGATGCTTGCCCTGAAAGTCCCGGCGGTTTTTGCCAGATCTTTCACCGTTTAAGATCGGTTCAGCACTCAAAGTTCTTTGTTTATTCAGAATCTTGCTGAGCGCCAGCACTTTACAAAAACGCGAACGGTTAGGCGAGCAGCGCATTTTCCAGCTTGCAAGCCAGAAGAAAAGTCGGACTCTAAGTTCATCAAATCTAAAGAAGTCACTAAAAATAAAATTTTCTTAGAAATCAACTAAAGTAACAGCAACAGCCTTGTAATCGTCTGGGCTGACCGGCGCGTTGACGATGCCTTTTTGATTTCATCCCCTTTGCTGCTGACTCTCTCCGGTCTCGAAGACCGCTTGTCGGCCCTCCGCAACCGCACCTCAATCTTTCAGGAATGCAACCACCCAAGGTCATAAAAATGAAAATGCTCACATCCATCCTCGCCCTGCTGTTGGTACCTTTGGTAGCAGCAGCGAAGCCTACACGAGTCGCCTCCTTCGGTCCCAACGGCACCCACTGGCCGGAGTTGATTCCGACTCCGTTCATGTACGATGACACGGTGGCCAACATTGTGCAAGTTCCTTGCAACTGGACTTCCATTAAGACTGCGATCCAAGCGGTAACAACCAACCAAGCGAATAGCGGAACGCTGATACTGGTAGCACCTGGCACCCTCACTGGGAATGGCAGCGGCAGCGGTGCCACCCCGGTTCTCGAAGACCTTGGTTCCGCTGCTTGGGGCCAACGGGTGACAGTCGCCCCACGTGACGGCTACGGGTCGGTAAAGTGGAAGGACGGTGTCCGTTTCCTGCGAGTTTTCGGGGTCTGCATCGCCGGGTTCGAGTCCATCGGTGAAAGCGGGGTAAAGCTCCAAGGATGCCGACGCTCCGCCTTGGCTTGGATCAAGTGTACTGGGCACTTCGGTGTGTACGGCACCTCGGGTATAGTGACCGAAGGTGTGGAACTCGTTGAAGTGGTCCAACCCAATTACTACGTGAGCAATTCCGATTCCGCCGACATTTTCGCCGGCGGCGGGAACATCGACGGGTGGCGGTTCGACGGCTGCTATCACGCGCCCCGCTTTTATCAAGACCCTTACACCGGGGGGAAGCCTCACACCGATACATTCCAATTTGCGACCGCAAGTGGCGGTAGCTATAGCAACATGACTCTCCGGGACGGGACTTACTTCTCATCGAATAATTGCTCAATCCAGACCGGCAACCTCGACGGACTGAATTTGATCAATTCCTACGTGGTGTCCGGTAGCGCGTCTTTATCCCGCTATCCTCACCTTCCCGGCAGCGCAACCGAAGGAACAAGCAATGCCTTCAACGGTTCTGGAAAGAACTTCACTGCGGTGGATAGCGTGATTATTGGCGGCATGGCGATTAACACAACGGACTCCACGCGTCCTTGGGCGTCCGTGCAAAACACCCGAGTCAACAAGACCTATGGTTCTTCCAACCAGCCTCTTTCTGGGTCTTGGACTGTCAATAGCTCGCTCAACGAAACCAATTCTGGTATGCCGCCGATCCCGACCGACACCTACCTAAATTCGATCTGGGAGAATCCTGGTGCCACCACGGACGTCTCGCGGCCGGTCTTCATCCCCGCGGCAGGTACTTTTGGTGCGCCTCAGCTGGTGACCATGACTTGCTCCACTGCCAATTCGACCATCTATTACACGCTGGACGGAAGCACGCCGACCGCGTCCTCCATCCGCTATGTTGGTCCAATCACCGTTTCTGCGACGGCGACAGTGAAAGCTCTGGCCACCGCAAGCGGGCTTGTCGCATCTCCGGTGGAAAGCGGCGAGTATCGCATCGTCAACCAAGTCTCCAAGCCGGTGATATCGCCTGCTGGTGGTCTCTTCAGCGGCCCGCAGCAGGTGACCGTTACATCGTCCACTTCGGGTGCGGCTCTTCGATTCACCTTGGATGGATCGACCCCGACCGCAGGCTCCCCGCTTTATTCGGCCCCGATCACGGTTTCGTCTTCCTCGACCCTGAAAGTGATTGGTTTCAAGTCCGGCAGCGATAACAGCGAGATGGCCGCGGCAACCTTCGGCATCGGTCAGAGCTACGAGGGATCCGAAGCGTGGGGAAACGTGACGATTCCCACACAGACAGGGCGTTTCACGATCAGCTGGAATTCGATTCCGAACGGAACGGTGATCGACGGGGTCACCGGGCTCTCGCTTGGTGATGCAGGCAAGTATGACGATCTTGCCTGTATCGTCCGCTTCTCTACCGCTGGGGTGATCGATGTTCGGAACGGGGGTGCCTACCAAGCATTGGCAGCCATGCCTTACACATCCGGAGTGATTTACCGCTTCGAGTTGGACGTCAATCTCTCAACTAAGAAGTATTCGGTCACTGTGACCCCGAGTGGAGGCATCCCCGTTCTGTTGGCAACTGACTATGCCTTCCGAACGCAGCAGGCGACGGTCAGTTCCATCGACCATCTGGCCTTGGTGACTTTGTCCGGTGGTTCTCATGTCGTGTCGGATATCTCCTTGGGGACTGCTGCCCCCCCGTCGCCACCGCAGGGTCTGCGGGTGATCCCGACTCCTTGAGAGCAGCGCGATCTATTCTGCATCATTTCCGCAGCGACCGGTTGGCCGCTGCGGCCTTTTTGTATCCGTACTATCCCCCCATGAATTCTCCCGTTCGCGTCCTTTATAGTTTTCCGCACAAGCTGGGTGCGGGTCGCATCTGCACGACCGCTTGGCATCAGGTGGAAGGAGCTTCCATCGCTGGTGCCCAAATGACCGCGATCACTGGATCCCAGGTTCGGCCGGTCAATGACGCCGTTACGGTGAAGACGACCCTAGCACTTGGGAGATTTCGGGTACCTTACAAGCTTATCGGACGCGATCTTGCCTGCCATTGGCACGACCTCGCCACCTCGATGTGGCTCAATGCCCATCATCGCGAGGTGGATGTGGTGCATGGCTGGCCGCTTGGCTCCTTGAGAACTATCCGCACGGCCAAGCGGCACGGGATTCCTGTGGTGCTGGAGCGCCCCAATGCCCACACCGGATTCGCGTATGAGGAGGTGGAGAAGGAGAACCGAGAGGTCGGCATCAGCTTGCCGCAGGGTCACGATCATCAATTCGACAAGAGACGACTAGAGCTGGAGGAACTCGAATATGCAGAAGCCGACTTCTTGCTTTGCCCTTCGGATTTCGTAGCGAGGACGTTCGCAGAGCGAGGGTTCCCGGGTTCCAAATTGTTAAGGCACCAGTATGGCTTCGACGCCACCCGCTTTACGGTTCCTGAAGTGAAGTCGGTCACACAGGATGGACTGTTGATGATCTACGCCGGGGTGGTGGAGCCTCGTAAGGGCCTTCACCACGCACTCAAGGCATGGTTGGAGTCTGGTGCGCAGGAAAAAGGGACATTCATGGTGTGCGGCGAGTTCGTGCCCGGATATCGCGAGCGCCTCGAGCCGATGTTGTCGCATCCGAGCGTGAAAGTCATGGGTCACCGCACCGACCTGCCCGACCTGATGCGCCAGAGTGATTTGTTCGTCCTTTCGTCGGTTGAGGAAGGAAGCGCACTCGTAACCTACGAGGCCCGCGGCTCGGGCTGTGTGCTCTTGGTCTCCGACGCTTCAGGGGCCGTTTGCGAGCACCTGAGAAATGGTTTGGTCCATCCTTCCCGCGACGTGAGCGTCCTCACGGAGCACATTAGAAGCTTAGATCGCGATCGTCGCCTCTTGGAGCAACTGCGGATGGAATCGGCGTCGGATCTCAACCGCCTGACCTGGACCGAAGCCGGCCGCCGCCTCGCGGAAGTTTATCGCCAGGTTGTTGGCAAGGCTGCCTGAACTTCCTGCCGCTTGGCAAAACAGAGCTCCCTCCCTCGCGTGAACCTCAATCCTGCAGGAGCACTTTTCTTCATCATCGCGGCAATTGCGTTGATGAGTGCACCGCGTCGCTGGGCTCCGATTCCATTGCTGGCCGGAGTGATCTTTATCACTCACGGTCAGGCGTTGAATCTTGGCGGAATCAAACTGCCTGTTTTCCGTCTGTTGCTCGTAGTCGGTCTACTGCGGGTATTCATGAAGGGAGAGGTGGTTGCCGGCGGCATCAACGTGATCGACAAGCTGATGGCCGCCCTCTGCGGATGGTTGCTTGTAGCCAGCTTTTTCCACAGGTCCGGGGCCGATGCGGCCGGCCCCATTTTCATTGCCAGCAAGATCGTCGAAATTGGCCTGTGTTATTACCTGGTGCGGGTTTTCTGCCAAGACATGGACGAGTTCGTCTCTCTAATGGGCATCATCGCCATTCTGCTCGTGCCCATTGCGATGGAGATGATTTTGGAGAAGCTCACCGGCAAAAACCTTTTCTCGAAAATCTTCGGTGGGGTGAGTGAGGCAGTGGTGGTGCGCGATGACAAACTGAGAGCCCGCGGGCCATTTCGTCACGCAATCCTTGCGGGAACCGTCGGCGCGGCACTGGTGCCGATTATGATTGGCCTGTGGCGCAGGAACCCTCGCTCGGCGAAAATCGGTTTGGTCGTCTGTTTGATCATGGTCATAACCTGTGCATCTAGCGGTCCGGTGCTCAGCCTCGGCTTTGGATTGTTCGCCATCTTTCTTTGGAATTTCCGCCAGTACATGCGAGTGATTCGCTGGTGCATCCCGCTCGGCTATCTGGCTTTGGAGCTGGTGATGGAAAAGCCAGCCTACTACATTATCGGTCGCCTCAGCATGGGCGGGAGCACCGGTTGGCACCGGTCGCACTTGATTCATTCGTCCATCGAATACTTCGGCGACTGGTGGGCCATCGGAACCGACTACACCCGTTCGTGGATGCCCACGGGAGTGACCTTCAGCGACGACCATACCGATATCACGAACTACTTCCTGGCCTTCGGTGTCATGGGTGGGATTCTAGCCGTGATCCTGATGCTCGCGATGTGCTGGATAAGCTTCAAGTGGGTGGGAAACATCATCGAAAGTCTCCCGGATGACGATAAGAGCGGAGACCGGTTCATGCTCTGGTGCATGGGATCGAGCCTTTTCTCCCACGTGGCCACCAGCATCTCGGTTGCCTACTATGATCAGTCGGTGTTCTTCTTCTGGTTCAGTATTGCCACCATCAGCTCGTTGCATTGGATGCGCTTCGAAAAGTTAGACGCCGAAGCCGTGCCGCAGGCTGAGCCGAGGTGGAACCGATCCGATTGGAACCTCCCTAAATCGTGATTGATCGAACCCTTCCCCCCCGGGTGGCACAGCCGCTGGAACCGATGTTCTTCTCCTTCCTCGAATCCCACGGGGAGAGGACGGCACTTGTTTCGTCCGATGGACAGCAAGTGACTTACCAGGATCTGGTTGAAAAGGCGGATCTCCAAGGCCGGAGGTTTGGGGAGGTACGGTGCCTGATCGCGATCGAGATGCGAAACGACCTCGAGGCTATCGCCGCTTATCTTGGAGCACTGCGAGCTGGCTTTCCCGTGATCCTAATGGCGGAGGGCGCGACCATGGAGACTCATCCAATCATGGCCACCTTCCAGCCGGAGCTAGTTTTTTTCCGCGGAGTATCGGGCTGGTCCTTGGAAAGCCGGCATGTCCACGAAACCGAGCCACAGCTCCACCCGGATCTCGGCGTGATGCTCTCCACCTCAGGTACGACCGGCAGCCCAAAGCTGGTAAAGCTCTCCCGCTCGAACCTGCACGAGAACGCACGCTCAATCGCGGAATACCTCGGGATCACGCCCGAGCGCCGTGCCATCACGAATCTTCCACTTCACTATTCATACGGACTTTCCGTGCTCAATTCCCATCTCTTGGCCGGTGGTTCCATCGTGCTGACCGACCACTCGGTGGTGGACGGGGATTTCTGGAGCATCGTGGAGCGCGAACAGGTCACCGATCTGCCCGGGGTGCCCTACACCTACGAGCTTCTTGAAAAGACGGATTTCCGGACGAATCCACCGCCGTCCCTCAAGGTAATGACGCAGGCCGGCGGCAGGTTGCCTCCTCATCTAGTACGCGACTATGCCAATTGCTGCCGTGAGCGGGGGATGCGGTTTTTCGTCATGTACGGCCAGACCGAGGCCACTGCGCGGATGGCTTACTTACCGCCAGAGCGGACCTTGGAGAATTCCGACTGCATCGGCGTTGCGATCCCCCGTGGCAAGTTCGAGATCAGGGATGCATCCGGAACCGCCATCACGATGCCGGGCAACGCCGGTGAACTGGTTTACAAAGGCCCCAACGTGATGATGGGTTACGGCATGAAGCGCGAGGATCTCGCGGAGCCCGCGGTAGTTGGCGAGCTGATGACCCAGGACATCGCGGAGTGGACTGATGCGGGATTCGTCAAGATCGTCGGCCGTTCGAGCCGCTTCAGTAAGATCGCCGGACTACGCATCGGGCTGGATGACATCGAGCGGATCCTGCGCGACGAAGGCATCCGCTCTTATGCCGCCGGAACCGACGAATTCATCGCGGTAGCGCTGATCGACGGCTCCGATCCCGTCAAAGTCCGAAGCCTGTTAGCCACGCGATGCAAACTGCCACTGCAGAGCCTTGCCGTTTTCAATTTGGACGGCGCACCTACCTTGCCCTCGGGAAAGATCGACTATGTCACGATCCGGGCGCACGGGCAGGACTTGCATCAAAAGGAAGTCGCCGAGGTGCTATGCGGAGACGATCCGATCCGCGGGCTGTTCAGCAAGGCACTCGGCAAGGGGAATGTCGAAGACAACGCAAGCTTCTCCAGTCTGGGCGGGGACTCCCTGTCCTACATGATTGTCTCGCGGGGCTTGGAAACCATGCTCGGCACTTTGCCGCAGCATTGGGAAAGGATGAGCCTCCGGGACCTCAAACAACTTCGGGAGGAACGAAGTCTCAACCCTGTCCAAGGGAGCGGTCGGGCGACACTTTCGATCGATGTGGTAGTGCGGCTATTTGCGATCTCCATGATCTTCATCAGCCACGGGGCTCCCGGGCACACGCTCTGGTTTCGCGGCGGCACGGCGATCCTTTTCTGCCTGGCCGGTTACTCGTTCTGCCGCTTCCAAAGAGAGCAGTTGCTGGCTGGAAAGGTCATTCCGGCGATCACCGGAGCCCTGCGCCGGATCGTGATCCCCTATCTGTTGCTGATGACGGCACTACTGTTCGCCACGGACATTCCGCCGAATCCTGCGTGGTGGACGCTGACAAGCGTGTTCTTCGTTGATACAGCCGATCGGGGAATCCTCTTCTCCTACTGGTTCATCGAGGCTCTGTTCCATTGTCTCCTCATCGTCTGTGTTCTCTTCCTGATCCCCGGTTATCGGCGCTGGTCGGCGACCCGGCCATTCGAGACTGGCGTGGCCACGATGGGGATTGGTATTGCTGCGTTTTTGTCGGGACGTTACTTCTTCGAGAGCGAGAGCTTTTCCCACAAGTTCGACGGCTGGCTCTACATCTACTTGCTCGGGTGGATGCTGGCCCTGCCAACGAAGGCGTGGCAGAGAATCCTGCTCGTTCTGGCTGGCTGGGCGGTTTCGATGATCCAATTCGGCCCGGACAGCAGTCGGCCCTATTGGTTCATCGTTGGTTTGGCGGTGCTTGCAATGGTAAAGGAAATCCGGGTCAACCCCGTGATTGCCGGGATCATCTCCCAGATTGCGGCCGCCAGTTACATGGCTTATCTCGCCCACCCGATGGTGCTGCACCTCACCAAGTTCGTCCTGCCCACCCGGCATGATCCCCCGGTCACGGTGGGTTTGACCTATATCGGAACCATCGCCGCCGGGCTGGCGGGCGCATGGGTTTGGCAGCAGGTGACTGCGCGTGTCTCCAGCCTTTTCGCGATAAGGGACCAACACCGGGTCGCCTCCGCCACTTGAACTCTTCTCCCCCTGAAGATGAACTCCGGAGCAGACGAGTCGACAAGGCCGACGACTTACACGCTTGCCGAACCTGCGGTTGAAGCCGGACTCAAGAGCTCACCGCGTTTCTTCCATCTCGATGCCCTCCGGGCGGCACTGATGTTCTGGGGTATTCTCGTTCATGCGAGCACCTTGGATCCAGACAACGAGGTCTTCCACTTCTTTGCAGTCCTCTCCGGACTGGTGCGGATGGAGGCGTTCTTCGTGATTTCAGGCTTTCTCGGCTACATGCTTCTGAAAAGGTACGGAGCCAAGGTGACGGTAAAAAAGAGATTGTTGATGATCGGGCTGCCTTTCTCCGCCGCGCTGGTGTTTCTGAATCCGCTTACCAATTACCTCATCTTCACCTACCACAACGGCCCGATCACCTTTGCCGATTATTTGGCAGGGAAGGGGACGGTTGGTGCAATCGGTCCGATGAACTGGCACCTGCACCTTTGGTTCCTGATCGCGTTGTTCATCTACGCCTTGCTGTCACCCGCTGCCGAGAAGTTCGTCGACAAATGCCTGGCGATCACGAAATTCGCCATTCGCCGGGCGGGGTTTGCATTCCTTGCGATATCGATCGTGGTGATGTTGGGCTGCCTTGCGTCTCGAATCATGTATGAACTGGTAAAGGACACCATGCCCGTTTCTTGGCACTACGTCCTCCGCTCGATCGGGAACTTTTTTCCCTTCTACGTTCTGGGCATGTTCCTGTTCGCATCACCTCGCATGCGGGAAGTGTTTTCGAAGGTGCACTGGGTCCAAGTTCCGGTTTCTTGTTCTTTGCTTGTTTTGGTCACAAACAGGTTTGACCCGGATGGAAACAGTATGGAAGAAGAAGTCATTATTCTGTGCTTGCAGACTTATGTGGCGTTAACTTTTTCCAGTCTACTGTTCTTCGCGGCAGGGAAATGGGTGAGGGGAGAAAGCGAAGTCATCCGCCGCTTTTCCGACGCCGCCTACACGGTCTACCTGTTCCATTTCCTTGCGATCTACCTTTTCGCCCACTTGCTGCGGAATGTGATTTCGGGCACCATGCTACTCCTGAGTCTTGTAACGGTATCGACTTTTGCCGCCACATTCTTCCTGCACCGATTTGTGATTTACCGCGTCCCCTTGTTGGTGCTGCTGTTCAACGGCAAGGCACCCCGCCGCTCGATATGAATGCTTCATCATTGATTGCGGACACCGGTCAGTCCGCTGCGCAGCCTTCGTCGCCCAGGACTACACCGATGCGCAAAATCTTATTCATCGCCTACCACTTCCCTCCCGCAGGCGGGGGAGGGGTGCAACGCTCGCTGAAGTTCGTCAAATACCTGCCTGAGGCCGGCTACCTGCCGATCGTGCTGACCATCGAGGCTCCCGACAACCGCCGCTGGACCCCCAAGGACCAAGCGCTAATGGACGAGGTGCCAGCAGTGGTGCAAATCCATCGCGTCCCCATCCCAGACGAAGTTCATGTGCCAAGCAAGCTGGAGCGCGCGGCCCGCGAACTTCTAGGCCTTCGCAGCCGCTTCGGAAGGGCCTGGATGCAACAGGTGATCGAGACCGGAACGCGGATCGCGCAGCAGGAAAAGCCCGAGCTGATTTTCGTTTCAATGTCGCCGTTCGACGGAGCGGATGCCGCGGCTGAAATTTCCCGCCGGACGGGCATTCCCTGGGTCGCCGACCTGAGAGATCCCTGGGCGCTCGACGAGTTTCAGCTTCACCGGACCCGGTGGCACCGCGAGTTGGAAAAATCGCAGATGGCTAGGTCGTTAGAAAGTGCCGCGTTGGTGATCATGAACACGCCCGAGTCCGCCCGCAGGGTAAAGGATGCACTGCCACGGCTCCGTTCTAACAAGGTGGTGAGCCTCACCAACGGTTACGACGCAACTGACTTCACGGGTGAAGTCGAGCCAATCGGGGGTGGCAAATTCAACATCGTCCATTCCGGTTATTTCCATGCGGAGTCGGGGCTGATCGAGCAGGCACGGCAACGCCAGTATCGGCTGTTAGGCCGGACCGTGCCAGGGGTCGAAAGGCTGCCGCGTTCGCACTTCTACTTGCTGAAAGCGTTCGAGCAATGGTTGAAGGAATCACCCGGAATTACGGACACGATCCGTGTGCACTGTGTGGGTGTCCTGTCGAAGACTGACCAGGCTCTGATCGATCAATCACCGGCGAAACCGCTATTCTCGTGTTCTGGCTACCTGAACCACGCGGAGTGCCTGCGCTACGTCCGGGGCGCTGACTTGCTGTTCCTGCCGATGCACAAGATGCCCCCGGGGATGAAGGCCGGTCTGGTTCCCGGTAAAACCTACGAGTATATGGCCGCGGGGAGACCGGTCCTCGCGACCCTGCCTGCGAGCGATGCTCGCGACTTCCTCGAAAAGGCGAGGACCGGAGTGTTTGCCGCGCCCGGCGACGTGCCGGGTATGCTTGCCGCACTGAAAGAGCAGTACTCCATGTGGCAGGCTGGAAGGTCGGACGCGGCCTGGAACGGTGACTATGTCCAGCGCTTCGAACGACGGAATCTTACGCACGATCTCGCGAGATTCCTCGATCAGATCCGCTGAGCCACCAGAATCATTTTCATTCCCCCACTCCCTGTTGCATGCCGGCTGAAAGCGTCATTGACGAAACGACTCCCTCCCGCCCGCCGGGCCGTGATCCCTTCGCCGCGCCGGACGTCTCGAAGAATCTTCGGCGGAGCTCCGTCCGCGGGGCCTCCGTGATGTCATTTTCCCGGGTAGCGGGAATGGGTTTGCGCTTTCTTTCCACGGGGATTCTTGCGCGTCTGATCACTCGCGATGACTTCGGGCTTTTCGCGATGACCGCGGTAATTTCCGGATTCCTGGGGATCTTTATGGATGTAGGTTTGTCACAAGCCACGATCCAGCGGCCGATAATCAATCACCGTCAGATCTCGACCTTGTTCTGGATCAATGTGGCGCTGGGTGCCGTAGTGAGCGCTGTGTTCGCGTTGTCGGCTCCCGCCATTGCCGCATTTTACGGGCAACCGGTGCTCGCGGGCATGATCCCGGTGCTGGCGGTCAGCTTTTTGTTCGGCAGCCTCGGCTTGCAGCATCTCGCGCTGCTGACCCGCAACATGCGCTACCCGCTTCTCGCGGGAATCGAGATATTCTCCATGGTTGCCGGAGTTGTGACCGGAGTTTGGATGGCCCGCTTGGGAATGGGTTACTGGTCGCTGGTCGGTATGGCAATTGCTCCTCCGGTCGCCAAGACGTTGGCTGCCTGGATTACGCTACGCTGGGTGCCAGGCCTTCCATCTCGAGGCAACGGCGTCCGAAGCATGCTGAAGTTTGGTAGCGACGTGTTGGGTTTCAACATCGTCAACTACTTTTCCCGCCAAGCCGATACCGTACTAATTGCGAAGTTCTGCGGATCGGCACCGGTTGCGGCCTACGAGAAAGCCTACAGCCTCCTCCTGATGCCAGTAGGCCAAATCAACGGTCCGCTCGGCTCGGTCAGCATTCCCGCGCTCTCCCGGCTGCAGGAGGATCCCGAACGTTTCCGGCGCTATTTTCTTAATGCGATTCTTCTGGTTTGTTCGCTTAGCATGCCGGTGATTGCGGGGATCACGCTTTTTGCGGATGAGATTGTCGCGGTCTGGCTCGGCCCCGACTGGGCCGCATCCGCCGACCTTTTCCGGTTGCTTGCGCTCGCCGCGTTGATCGGCGGAATTTCCAATCCTGCGGGATGGGTGCTCATCTCCCTTGGATTGACCAAACGCTACCGCATCCTTGGCCTTGCGAACTCGGCGGTTATCGTGATGGCTTTCGTAATCGGACTGCTTTTCGGACCCAAGGAGGCAGGTGAATCCTTCTCCATGCGCGGCGTGGCGATCGGCTACTCAGTCGCCATGCTGCTCAATTTCGTGCCTTACTGGGCATGGGCCCTCGTGGGCACGCCAGTAGCGGTAGGTGCAGTGCTTAAGACCATGGTGGTCCCGGCTCTCGCCTGCATACCCGCTGCGGCCGCTGCCTGGTGGATCAAGGGGATTGACGCCGGTCATGAGATCCACTGGCCCTGGACGCTTGCCGCCATGGCCGCCTTCGCCATCGTCTACGCGGCAGTCCTTCTCTTTGGCTTTCGCAAGCTGGCATTCTTCCGCAGCATCGCATCCGAATTCCGGTCCCGTTAAATTCCACCCTCCCCATGGTCATCATCATCCCCACCTGCCAACGCGGCGAATTGCTCGAGCGCACGCTGCAGTGCCTCGTCGATGCCGATCTTCCCGAATCGCTGAATCGCATCTTGGTCATCGAGAACGGCAAGAAGGACGAAGCGGAAACCAAAGTCGCGAACTTTGCAGCGCTCCTGCCCGTCGAGTATCTCTATACCCCGGTCGGCAGCAAATGCGCCGCGCTCAACCTTGCGCTGGAGTCCTGCCAGGGTGAATTCGTGGTCTTTTTCGACGACGATGTGCGTATCGAGCGAGGATGCATCCGCGCCTATGCCGATGCAGCTGCGGGGAAGACCAACGGCGAGTTCTACGCGGGCAAGTGCAACGTGGACTACGATGTCGAGCCTCCTGAATGGCTGAAGCACTACCTGCCCTTTTCCGCCAAAGGATGGGGTTATGGGGACCAGATGCAGGACCTCACGGAACCACTCGCGCTAGGCTTTAACTGGGCGGCATTTGCCGACGACATCACGAATGCGGGTTCTTTCAATCCAGAGATCGGTCCGGGCCGTTTGATCTCGATCGGAGACGAGACAGACCTCCAGCGCATCATGCTTTCGCAAGGAATCAAAGGCGTCTACCTCCCAGACGCGCTGGTGTGGCACCACGTGCCCGCCGACCGATGCTCCACCGAATGGACCTTGGAAAGAAACCGCCGCATGGGCCTGCTGGTCGGACGAAAACTGGGTAGTGCCCCTGTTACCCGGCGGATCTGTAAGGCCGCTGCCGCCTTCGGGAAGATCGTTGGTCTGGGAGTTCTCACAAAAGTCGGCAAATCGGTGATGGGCGATGCCCGTCACTTCCATTACCTTCAACGCCGTCATTGGAACCTCGGGGTTTGGGAGGGCCATAAAGATTGTGGGCAAGGTGATTGACGCCTGATCAAACTCTTGGCTCCGCAAATCCTCTGATTTCTTGCACGATGGCTCTGATCGAATTGCTGTGGGATGGGCAATGTGATTCTTTCGCAGAGTCGCCGCCATTCGGGTCAAAAAGCCGTAGATGCCAAGGTTCTCTAAATTATCAACAATATTAAAGCCTCTAAAAATAACTCGACGATTTCGATGTTGGTTGATAGTTCAGATTTGTTTTCTACCCCCGATGAAAACCAAAGGACCTTTCGGTTGCGCGCCACCCGATCTCGGTTTCTTTACCCCCAGCCCCCCTTGCTATGCCCCACCTCTTAGTGCTTCTGACCCTCCCTGTACCGCGCCTAGTCCAGCTTTCCGGCAACAAATTTCCC
>JAYTLR010000008.1:0-84865 GCA_043729195.1 Akkermansia sp. | reverse complement strand
CGGGATTTTCGGGCTCCAGCGGCTGACTGACGGGACTGACGCGACCGTGGCGAAGCCGGTAATGACTGGATCGGAATCACCCTCCCGCTTCATGCCGATCCCGTGAAGCGGCCTTTCCGTCCGATTGAGAGTTGACTTCGCACCCCTTGGCCGAAAAATTTCCGTGGCCAATACATCCCATTGCATTACAACGGTTTCCGAAGAGTTTTTCAAGCATCTTTTCCCGCTGATTGAAGCCTCGCCCCATCGCCGGCATTGCCCCGCGCTCCCCGACGGTCGCTGGCTGGAACTCGGCATCACCCGCATCCTCGGGGACCATTGCAGCGGGCGCTCCTTCCTCCAACAGGCCCTCGGCCTGGGCCGCGAGATCCCGACCTGCCAGCACTTCTTCGAGTCCCTCAAAAGCAAGCGCCGCCTGCGCTTCTGCCGCGACGCCTCCGCGCGGCTCTTCCAGCACGCGGGCTCCCTGCTGCCCGATCCGCTCGCCGGCATCCACGACCTCGCCGGCTTCGAAGTCCTCGCCGGCGACGGACACTGGATCGACCACGCCACCCACGACCCGCTCAAACGCTCCAACAAGGGCGAGGCGAAGCATTACCCCGTCGGCCACTTCTACCTGCTCGATCTGCGCCGCCACACGCTACGCCATCTCGCCCTCTGCGACCAGGTCAACCGCCGCAAGGAACACGACATGCGCGCCATCAAGCGCTCCGGCGCGGCTGGCATCCGCGAAGGGATACCCGTCGGGAAGAAGGCCATCCTCGTCTGGGATCCGGCGGGCATCGACTTCGGCCTCTGGCGCGAACTCAAGCAAGGCCACGGCATCTATTTCATCAGCCGCACCAAGGAGAACCTCTCGGTCATCCGCTGCGGCGATCTGCCCTGGGACCCGTCCGATCCGGTCAACCGCGGTGTCGAACGCGACGAACAGATCGGCACCGCCACCGGCGGAGTCATGCTGCGCCGCGTCACCTACACCGATCCCGACAGCGGCACGACCTACGAGTTCCTCACCAACGAGATGACCCTGCGGCCCGGCGTGATCGCCCTGCTCTACCGGATGCGCTGGGACATCGAGAAGGTCTTCGACGAACTCAAGAACAAGCTCAGCCAGACCAAGGCCTGGGCGAAAAGCGCCACGGCCAAGGAGATGCAGGCGCAGTTCATCTGTATGGCCCACAACCTGATGCTCCTGTTGGAAGACAAACTCGCCGGGGAGGGCGTCGGCAACGCCACCGAGATCAAGCGTCGTGCCGGGAGGTCGGGTCCGCCGGCCGGCGATGGGGCCGCCCCGTCGACACCCCGTTGGGCGGACTGTCTCCGTGAATGGCTCCAGCGCTTCACCCAGCGAGGCGTGAAGTTCATCCGCTGGCTGCGCGCCCAACTGCTGGCCCCGTGCCCGTGGGACGAGGCCTGCGACCGCCTGCGCCTGATTTACGCGAGATGTTAGACCTCAACTTTGGACACCGTTCCGAAGCCAATTTTTTACCTGTCCCTTCGGAAGGCTTCGACCAGAGCGCCGGTTGGCAGCCAGCCGAGCTCCGATTGGATGACGGCCGCATCCTGGTTCTCGAAAACTTCTGATTCCGCCCGCCCGACTGCCAAAAAGCCGCTGCCAAAAACGATCTTTGCAAGGCGGACCGGCAAGCTACGTTCCGAACTAGTGATTTTCCTCCCAAAGACCCTCATCCCACCAGAGCCCGGCGAGGACCGGGAGATTTTCTCACTGAAACACTGCCCACCCTCACACCGACGCACCTCTTCCGTCCCCTTTTCCCCCGCACCCCCCTTTTCCCCGCACTCCGGACCGGCCCAACGGCTGTTTCAGGAGCATCCCGCCGAAAGCAAATTCCTAGCAACAGCTTCTAGCAACAAAGTGACAGGTGCCGCGAGTCTGTTCTAGTTTCAGGCATGATTCTGAGGCCACAGTCACGCGCCGTTTTTCCGATCACTGCCTGGACGCATGTGCTCGTGGCTAGGGATGATGCGCCTGAGTCCACAGCAGCGCTGGAGGTGATTTGCAAGGCTTACTGGCCTGCGATTTACACGTATTTGCGTGCGCAGGGATGCGAGCGCGAGGAGGCCCGTGATCTCACGCAGGAGTTCTTATGGGAATTCATGATGGGTGGCGGTTTGCACAAGGTGGCACCGGAGCGTGGGCGCTTGCGCAGCTACATCATGCAGGCAGTGCGCAATCATTTATCCAATGCTCGCCGCGATGCGCTGCGCCTTAAGCGCGGCGGTAGGCAGGTGATGATTTCGATGGATGCAATGGAGAATTTTGACGTGCCGAGCCAGCCTGAAACAGCTGACGCGTGGTTCGACAGGCGATGGGCTTGGTCGTTACTTCGATTGGCAATGGCGCGCATGGCGGCGTATTTCGAGGCGCGCGGTCGAACCGCTCTGTTCGAGGCGTTGAAGCCGGGACTGGCCAATCCAGATTTGTTGAAACCTTACAGCGAAATCGGGGCTTCCTTGGGTATGACGGAAGGAAATGTGAAAATTGAAATGTACCGTGCACGCAAGCGCTTGGCAGAAGCGTTACGGGCGGAAGTCGCCTCGACGCTTGAAGTCGGTGGCGATGTGGAAAGCGAGTTGCGCTACTTGCTCAACGTGCTTGGGGGTGACGCGTGAGCGCGGTGTGCCCTGGCTGCGCAGCGGCGTTGGATGAATCGCTACTCATCAACGGCCTATGCCCGACTTGTGTGGCTCGCAGTATGTCGTTGGACATGCGCGGTTTACTCGATGAGCCCGCGGCTGAAAGGGAATCCATCGCGCTGAACATCGTTGGCTACGAAGTGCATGAACTTATCGGCGGCGGCGGCATGGGCGAGGTGTATCGCTCCACGCGAATCGCAACGAAGGAAGTCGTCGCCATCAAGATCGTGGCAGGCCGACTGACCCGCGATCCCGAGGTGACCGCGCGATTTGAAAACGAAGTGTCCGCCATTTCGCAGCTCGACCATCCGAATGTGGTGCATGTGATCGACCAAGGTGGTGTGAGCAATGATGGCAGGCACTACCTCGTGACGGAGTTCGTCGATGGCTGTGATCTGCGTCGGCTGATGAGGGCGCAGCGACTGGAGCCTGCTCGGGCGTTTGAGATTTTTGCCAAAGTTTGCGCTGGCATCGCGCACGCGCATGAACGCGGCGTCGTGCATCGTGATTTGAAGCCGGCGAACATCCTTGTCGGTCTCGATGGCACCGTGAAGGTGGCGGATTTCGGGCTGGCGAAGACGCTCGCCGATACATCGCATTGGTATGGCTTCACGCAGACGCGCGATACCTTCGGCACGCCGTATTACATCGCGCCAGAGGTGACGCGCCAAGCGGGCAAGGCGGATGCGCGCAGCGATGTGTATGCGCTCGGCGTGCTACTCTATGAACTGCTCGCGGGCGCGGTGCCGATGGGACAGTTCACGCCGCTCTCGCAGCGCATCGACATCGACAAGCGCATCGACGTGATCATCGCCGAAGCGCTCGCCGATGATCCGAAGCGACGCACCGCAACCGTGAGCGCATTGGCCGATGCGGTGGCAAAAATCGCCGCAGCTCATGCCACGCGGCGGCGGCGATCACAGCTCGTGATGATGATCGGCAGTGCGCTCGGTGTGCTCGTGTTCGGCGGTGCGCTGGGCGGGTGGTTGATGCGGGGACGGCATGAGCCTGCGCCACCGCCTGTGTTTGCCAAAGCGATGGCTGCGACGAAGGTGAAGCCATGGGACAACAGCCTCGGCATGAAGTTCGTGCCGCTGCCCGGGCACCCGGTGCTCATCAGCATCTGGGAGACGCGGCTGCGTGACTTTAAAATCTTCAGCGAAGCCGAGATCGCGCTCCAGCCCGACTGGCAGCTCGACGCAGGAACCCTGCGGCAGCAGAAAATCGAGCAGCGCAAAGACGCTGATCAAACAGGCCCTGACATGCGCGAACACCTCGCCACCTGGGAGACGCCAGGATTCCCACAGACGCCGGATGATCCGGCATGCGGGATCGACATGGGTGATGCGCGCCTGTTTTGCTCCTGGTTGAGCTGGCGCGAACGCAATGAAGGCCGTCTCACTGCGACCGAGCGGTACCGGCTTCCCACCGCCGAAGAATGGAGCGCTGCTGTTGAGCAGGATGACCTGCGCCTGCTGCAAGATGACAAAGCTGCGTTGGCCAACTTCGCGGGTGTGGAGGCCCACGATGCCGCTTCGTGGCCTGCGGATGCCGCTGTTCTCGCGCGGCGTGATCCGTTTGCACGCACCTCGCCCGTGGGCAGCTTCAAGCCCAACGCACTTGGTCTCTACGACATGTTCGGCAACGTCGCCGAATGGGTGGACACACCCAAACCGCACCGTGTGGTGGAGAGTTCCGCCATGCTCTATGGCGTGTTCGGCGGCTCGTGGTCAACCGGTGCTCCGTTTCGCGGAAGAGCAGGCTACCGCAGTACGATGCGTGCCGGTCGTGCGCAGTCTAACATAGGCTTCCGCATTGTGCTCGAGCTGGAAGCGAAGACGCCGCCACTGCGTGTGCTCGACCCGATTGGAGAGGAGGCGCGGTAAAGTAAAACAAATTTGTAACCTCACCCAGCGCAACGGGGATTCTTCTAGGGAACCCACAACCGCCATCTAATGAAGCGCCCCTCAACTCACCTCGCCCTGTTCATGGCCATCGCGCTGCCGCTGCACGCGGCATCACCCACAGGAAAGACTCAGCGACTCACATCGCCAGCTGAAGTGCCGGAGGGATTGGCGAAATCGGACTGGGCGAGCATTCGTGAGGCTTATGAGGCGGGCAGGCATCAAATCAGCGCGGTGACGGGCGGGCATCAGGCGCGCAATCCGGGACAGCAGTGGACGACAACATTTGATGGACGCGGCTTCCTCACGCAGCCGGATGCCGGTGGCTGGCAGTGGGGCTTTGAATTGCAGAGCTATGGCTTTGAAGGTGATGAGCACGCGCTTGCCGCGAAGCCATCAGTGCGAGCCGTGGGGTCGCGTATGGAGTACGGGTGGGATGCGGCATTGCAGGAGTGGTTCATCAACGATCATCGCGGGTTGGAGCATGGGTTCACGGTGCGGGCGCGGCCTGGTGGAATCTCAGATTTCAAGTCTCAAATTTCAAACCGGCTAGCCTTCACCCTTGCCGTGCGTGGCACCCTGCGCCCTGTGATCAATGCGGACGCTCAAGGCGTGCAGTTTCAAAATGAAAGCGGCACCACGGTGGTGAATTACGCAGGTCTGAAAGTCTGGGATGCGGATGGCAGAATCCTGCCCTCACACTTTGCCGCAGGCGATACCCAAAGCACCGTGCGCCTGCTCGTCGATGAAAGCAGCGCCCGATACCCCATTACCGTGGATCCCATTGCGCAGCAGGCTTTCCTGAAGGCGTCGAACACGGGGGCGGGGGATCAGTTCGGCTACTCGGTCGCGATCTCGGGGGAGACGATGGTGGTCGGTGCGCCTTATGAGGATGGCAGTGGCGCGGGGATTGACCCGGTGAACGATGATGCACTGAGCACTGCGGGCGCGGCTTATGTTTATTTGCGGAGCGCTGGCGTGTGGACGTTGCAGGCGACTTTGAAGGCTTCGAACCCAGGTCTCGGTGATTCCTTTGGTGACTCGGTCGCGGTGTCGGGCGACACAGTCATCGTGGGAGCGCCGTTTGAGGACGGCGATGCCGATGGTGTCAATCTCCCGTCAGACGAACTGGCGACCAATGCCGGCGCGGCGTATATCTTCGTGCGCACCGGTGTGACGTGGGCTCAACAGGCTTATGTGAAGGCCTCTAATTCGAGCTTCAACGACTGGTTTGGAAAGTCGGTTTCGGTTTCAGGCGATACCGTAGCCGTCGGTGCGTCCACGCAGACTGGCACGGTCTCCCAATCGGGAGCGGTCTATGCTTTCGTGCGCATCGGCACGGTGTGGAGCGAACAAGCGTACCTCAAAGCCTCGAACGCCGAAAGCTATGACTACTTTGGCGACGCGGTAGCGGTGTCTGGAGACACCATCGTCGTCGGTGCAACCCATGAAGATGAGAACATCAATGGCATCGAATCGGGGCTTGGTGTTGTAGACTCTGGCGCTGCCTATGTCTTCTTTCGCACCGGCACAAGCTGGAGCCAGCAGGGCTATTTGAAAGCAGCGCCTTATACGGCGGATAACTTCGGCAGCTCGGTCGCGATAGATGGCGATACGGTGGTCGTCGGCGCACGACTGGGTGGCCCCTCCAATGATGGCGGCGCTCACGTCTTCGTGCGCAGCGCCGGTGTTTGGAGTTTGCAGGAGAGCTTGGAGTCGTTGAACTTGGACCACGATGATTGGTTCGGCACTTCGGTCGGCGTGTCGGGCGACACCATCGTCGTCGGGGCTGAGCTTGAGCAAGGCAGCGGAGTCGGAGTGGACCCGCTCTCAGATGAGCTGGCGAACAGTGCAGGTGCCGCGTATGTCTTCATTCGCAATGGAGTGACCTGGACGCAGCAATCGTATTTGAAAGCATCGAACACCGGCGGTGATGATCGCTTCGGTTATGCCGCCGCGATCTCAGGCGGCACGGTGGTCATCGGTGGAAAAAAGGAAGACAGCGGCACGCTGGGCGTGAATCCTGCGTCTGACGAGGCCGCGCTCGATGCCGGTGCGGCTTATGTTTTTACGGGCGCAGGGCCGACGACGCAGGAGATCGCGGTGGAGCTGGCGGCACTGGTCATCGCAGATGGTGGCAGCGCGGACTTCGGCGGCGTCAGTGTCGGCAGCACTGCGGATTTGGTTTTCACGGTCAAGAACACGGGCACGAACGCGCTGGTGTTGAATGGCAATCCCTTGGTTCAAATCACGGGCGCTGATGCTGCGATGTTCACGGTGATCACGCAGCCGATTTCTCCCGTGACCGGGCCGAGCGGGACCACCACGTTCACGCTGAGATTCGCACCGACAAGCAGCGGAGCGAAGTCAGCGGCGATCTCTATCGTCAGCAACGACATTGATGAAGCCGTGTTTGGCATCAACCTCACGGGCACTGCCTTAGCCCCCGAGATCGCAGTGGAGCAAGCGGCGGTAAGCATCGCCGATGGCGGCGGCAAAGCCTTTGGCGGCACGCTCGTGGGCGGCACGACGGAATTGACGTTCACGATCAAGAACATCGGAACTGCCGACCTCACATTGAGCGGGCTGCCGAAGGTCGCGGTGAGCGGTGCGGATGCGGCAATGTTCACCGTAATCACCCAGCCGATTTCACCTGTTAGCAGCCCGAGCGGCAGCACCACGTTCACCGTGCGTTTTGCTCCAACAAGCGTAGGCGTAAAGACGGCGGCGCTTTCCATCGCCAACAACGACGCCGATGAAAATCCGTTTGAGATCAATCTCATCGGCAACGCGCTGCCAACGGGGATCTCGCCGGCGCAGCAGGCTTATGTGAAGGGATCGAGCGCCGGCATCGCGAACAGCTTCATCGGCCAAAGCGTCGCGGTGTCCGGCGATACTGCCGTTGTTGGCAGCCGCGAAGATGGTGCCGATGTGTTTGTGCGCAACGGGGCGGGGTGGACGTTTCAAGCGCATCTCACGGGTCTCAACACGGAGTCTGATGACAACTTCGGCTCGTCGGTTGCGATCTCCGGAGACACGATTGTCATCGGCGCGCAGCTTGAGGACGGCGGCGGCACAGGAGTCAATCCAGCGGACAACAACTTGGGATTCTGGTCCGGGGCGGCCTACGTCTTTGTGCGCAACGGCGCGGTCTGGAGCCAGCAGGCTTATTTGAAGGCATCAAACGCCGAGTCCGATGACCGTTTCGGTTGGTCCGTGGCGGTCTCGGGAGACACCGTGGTCGTCGGGGCGCTGTATGAGGATGGCAGCGGCACGGGGGTGAATCCGCCGGACGACAATGGTAGCTCAGGTGCCGGCGCGGCTTATGTGTTTGAGCGCAGCGGTGCGGTCTGGAGCCAGCAGGCATTCCTGAAGGCGTCTAACACGGATGTCGGTGACTACTTTGGTGGAGAGGTGGCGGTGTCCGGCGACACTATCGTCGTCGGTGCATATTCGGAGGATGGCAGCGGCACAGGGGTGAATCCCGCGTCTGATAATTTGGCAGTCGATGCCGGTGCGGCTTATGTGTTCGTGCGCAGCGGCGCGGTTTGGAGCCAGGAGGCGTATCTGAAGGCATCGAACACGGACGGCGGTGATGCCTTCGGCACCGCCGTGTCGGTGGCGGCCGACACCGTGGTGGTCGGCTCATGGTTTGAAGCCGGCGGCGGTATCGGAGTGAATTCTGCGTCCGACGAATTGGCGACCGCTGCCGGTGCAGCTTATGTGTTCGTGCGCAGCGGTGCGGTTTGGAGCCAGCAGGCATATCTAAAAGCATCGAACACCGGCAGCAGTGATTACTTCGGCTACTCGGTGGCCGTCTCGGGAGACATCATGGTCATCGGCGCGAAGGATGAGAACGGCAGCGGCACCGGGGTGAATCCTCTGTCCGATGAATTGGCGATTGATGCCGGCGCGGCCTATGTCTTCGTGCGTAGTGGATTGGCCTGGAGCCAGCAGGCTTATTTGAAAGCATCAAACACGGGCAGCGATGACGCCTTCGGTTCTGCCGTCGCGATCTCCGGCGGCACGGTGGTCATCGGCGCACCTTATGAAGACGGTGGCGGCACTGGCGTGAATCCAGCGTCCGATGAACTGGGGGACGATGCCGGTGCGGCCTACTTCTTCGCGGGCTTCGGTCTGCCGGAGATAGCGGTGGCGCAGTCCGCCGTGAACATCGCCGATGGTGGCAGCAAGGCCTTCGGCACCGTCACCATGGGCAGCACAGCGGACCTTACGTTCACGATCAAGAATACCGGCATTGCGGATCTGCATGTCGATCCCATCACGTTCAGCGGCACGGATGCGGCGATGTTCAGCGTCACCGATCAACCTGCATCGACGGTGAGCGCGGTCACGGGCAGCACCACCTTCACCGTGCGCTTCGCACCGACGAGCGCAGGCTTGAAGACGGCGACACTTTCCATCGCCAACAACGACGCCGATGAGAATCCGTTTGAGATCACTATTTTCGGCACCGGAGAGTCGGGCGACATTGCATCGAGCTTCTCCACGCTGAGCAATCCGAATGGCGCGTGGACTTATGGCTACACGACAACGTTGGGTTCGGCGTTCACGGCTCATGTAAATCAGGGCGTCTATGGGGGTTTGGATGAATGGCACACCAACGCCGTCGGTGCGCAGCCCTGGGTGGCGCACAATGGCACGGGTGCGGTCATCAACGTCAGCACGATCTCTGTGGAACTAGGCGCGCTGTCATTGCATCCGGGTGGTGCCGGCCAGTTATCAGTGGTGCGCTACACGGCCTCGGCGGCCGGGTTTTACAAAGTAGCAGGCTCGTTCTTCAGTCAGGACATCTTTGGCACCCCGAAGGATGTGCACGTGCTGCGCAATGGAGTGGCGGTGTTTGACGGGGCGGTAAATGGGTATGGTCCAGCCTCTGCGGTGCCTTATGATGTCGTGGTGCAGTTGGTTGCAGGCGACACCGTGGACTTCGCCGTGGGGATTGGCACGGACTTTAACAGCGCCTTTGATTCCACGGGCTTGGCGGGAACAATCATGCCTTTCACCGGTGCTGAGATCACCCTGCTCGGCAACGGCGTGAGTATCACCGATGGCGACATTACGCCCCGCCCCGATGATCACACCGACTTCGGCAGCGTGCTGCCCGCGAGCGGTAGCATCGTGCGCACCTTCACGATTACCAACACCGGCCCGAATAATCTCACGCTCGGGGCGATCACGATCAGCGGTGCGAATGCGGCGAACTTCACGCTCACCACCGCGCCCATCTCGCCAGTCACCTCTGGCAACAGCACTACGTTCCAAATCACGTTTGATCCGAGTGCTGTCGGCGCGCACACCGCCACGGTGAGCTTCAATAACAACGACGTCGATGAGACCGCGTTCGACTTCAGCATCTATGGCAGAGGCACCGGCCCCGGTGATCTGGACCTGCCGTTCAATGGGGGAACGGATAGCGTTGTCTATGGCATGGCGACCCAGCCGGATGGGAAGACGATCATCGTGGGCAACTTCACTGCGGTGCAGGGCGTGGCGCGGAATTACATCGCACGGCTGAATGCGGATGGGTCACTGGACACGGCCTTCAATCCCCGCCCGAACGCTTACAGCCTCGTTGATTGCGTGGCATTGCAGCCGGATGGAAAAATTCTGATCGGCGGCATTTTCACCTCGCTCCAACCGCCCGGCGAGGTGGTGCCAGTCCCGCGCAACCGCATCGCGCGGCTCAACGCGGACGGCAGCCTCGACCGGACTTTCGATCCCAACGCGAACGGCTATGTGGTCAACAGCATCGTGGTGCAGCCGAATGGGAAGATCCTGCTCGGCGGCAGCTTCACCACGCTCCAGCCGCCCGGCGAGATTGTGCCGGTCACGCGCAACCGCATCGCGCGGTTGAACGAAGATGGCAGCCTTGATGCTGAGTTTGATCCCAATGCGAACGGCCAAGTCATCGGCATGGCAGTGCAGCCGGATGGGAAAATTTTGCTCGGCGGAAATTTCAACACTCTCCAGCCGACCATCGCTGGAGTGCCCACCGCGCTGACCGCGCACAGCGGCATCGCGCGCATCCATGCCAACGGCAGCATTGATTCGACCTTCGATACCCAGGCAAATGACGCGGTCTATGACGTGGTGGTGCAGGCGGACGGCAAGATTCTGCTCGCGGGTGAATTCGACGCTCTCGATCCGACCGGAGTCGTGGGTTACACCTCGCGAGCCTTCATTGCGCGGGTCAATGACGACGGCACGCTGGACACAGGCTTTGATCCCAAGGCCAACAACGTGGTCAATAGCATCGCGTTGCAGACGGATGGCAAGGTGGTGTTCGGTGGCCTTTTCAACACGCTCCAGCCAAGCGGTGGCAGCGTGATCCCGCGCAACTTCATCGCGCGGATGAATGCTGACGGCAGCCTGGACTCGAACTTCGATCCGAACGCGAACCACCATGTCTATGGCGTGGCGCTCCAGGCGGACGGGGCGGTGCTGATGGGTGGCCTCTTCACAACCCTCCAGCCGAACGGCACCCTGACGCCGATCACCAGAGTCGGCATGGCGCGGTTGCTCAATGATCCCGCGCCGCAGACCCTGAGTGTTGCCAGCCCCACGCGCATCGAATGGCTGCGCGGCGGCAGCTCACCGGAGACACAGCGCGTGACCTTCGAGCTATCCACGGACGGCGGCCTCAACTACACTGGCCTCGGCATCGGCACCCGCATCATTGGCGGCTGGGAACTCACCGGCTTGAGCCTGCCCGCCACCGGCCAAATTCGCGCCCGCACCCGCAACATCGGCGGCGCTTATTGCGGCAGCTCCGGCATCGTGGAATCAGTCATCCCGTTGAGCGGCCCGCCTGCGCCGGAAATCACTGTCAGGGGCAACGGGAGCATCATTGCCAACGGAGATCTTACGCCCAACCCCGCCGACCTCACAGACTTCGGATTCGCGGGTGCCGCCGCCGGCACTGGCCTGCGCACGTTCGTCATTCAGAACACCGGCACTGCCACACTGAATCTCAGCACCATCACCATCAGCGGCGCGAATGCCGCCGACTTCACGATAAGTGCCGCACCTGCCGCCACCGTCGCCGCCAGTGCCAACACCCAGTTTACCATCGCCTTCAATCCCAGCGCCGGCGGGCTGCGTAACGCCACGTTGAACTTCACGACCGACGACAGCGACGAGACTGCGTTCACCTTTGCCATCCGAGGCGGCGGGCCGAATTCCCCGATCACCAATCTCCATCTCAGCCCCTTCACACTCCCCGAGCACAACCTTCCGAATACACCCGTCGGCGGATTCGTCGCCACGGATGCCGATGCCGCCGCTGCGCATACCTTCTCCTTTGTCAACGGAGCCGGGGACACTGACAACGCGAGTTTCAGCATCAGCGGCAGCGTGCTCACTCTCAGCCCCAGCGCGGACTTTGAGACCAAGACCAGCTATGCCATTCGCGTCGAGGCGGATGATGGCAATGGCGGAACCTTCCAAAAGGCTCTCACCGTCGTGATCACCAATCTCAACGACGTGCCCAGCTTCCTCAAAGGCGCTGACATCAACCACGCCAGCGGCACCACCGCTCCTCAAAGCATCCCTGGCTGGGCCACCGCCATCACCGATGGGGACGCTGTCATCTCCCAGGCGCTCAACTTCTCCAACTATTTCCAAAGTGGCAGCCAAATCTTCCAAACAGTCAGCCTCACCAGCGACGGGACCCTCAACTACACACTCAATGGCACCCCCGGCAGCGCCACCTTCACTGTCTTCCTCACCGACGACACCTCCGTCAACGGCACACCCGCCCTCAGCACCGCCAGCCAAACCTTCACCATCACCACCGCCGCCGCCGCTGATCTCGACAATGACTCCCTATTGGACGCGTGGGAGATCATTCACTTTGGCACCATCGCCGCGCACACCGCGACCGATGATACCGATTCGGATGGCAACATTGAGTTGATAGAACAAGCCTTCGCCCTCAATCCGCATCTGTCCGATGTGCCCCCCGCCGCCTCACTCGTCGGCGGCTACCTCACCATCACAATCACCAAGCAACCCGGGGTGACGTATGAAGTCCAAACGGCCGCCGACCTCAGCGCCTTTTCTGCATCAACGACCACCGTGTTGATCAACGACGCCACCACCCTGCAAGTGCGCGACAATTTCCTCTCTAGCGCCGCCGCCGCCAGGTTCATGCGCGTATTGGTGGTGGGGGCTCCTTGATTTCAAAATGGATCGTCCTTCAGAGACCTCTCAAACGCCCGGGCTTCCAGCCGGTTCCTCAACCACCAGCCCAAGAGCGCCAGCACCAGAAGTCCGGCATCGAAGAACAGCAACCCCCTTTTCCCCGCCCTCCGGACCGGCCCAACGGCTGTTTCAGGAGCATCCCGCCGAAAGCAAATTCCTAGCAGCGAAATCCGTGAGATCTCCGATGGAAGCTCCTCTTCTCCGCCAAGACCGCGTTTCCGCCCCGGCGGAGCAGGCGCTGGACAGCGTTCCCACCACCACCGAGAGCCCCTTGCCGGAGACGCTCGGCGTGCGCACCTTCACCCAGGGCGGCGTTAACGGCCTCCAGCTCCTCATCGCCTACGAGCCCTACGATCTGGAGGAGGGCGACTTGGCCCGCGTGGAATGGATGATCGTGGATACCGATGCCGGCTTCACCCATCCCGCGCCCTACGATGCGAGCGGAAACGCCATCGGCCCCTTCACCATCGGCCAGACCGTCCGCGCCCGCACCAGCGTGACCAACGCCAGCGGAACCCGCACCGGCAGCGTCCGCCAGCTCACCCTGCTCGCCCTGCCGGTGTGAGAAGATTTGAAAGTTGAAAACTGAAACCGAAATGAAAGTCCTCCTCCTGACCCTGTTTCCCGCCGCCCTCTGCCCCGCGCAAGGTCCGCTCACCCCGCCCGGAGCACCCGCGCCGACGCAGAAATCCTTGCAAGAGATCTGGAACAAGATCGGTGTGCTGGAGACCCAGCTCAGCCAGGCCCAGAGCGACCTTACACGACTCAAAGCGGACAACCGGCTCCTCACCGGACTGCTCGCCACCTCGGCGATTCCCTTCGCATGGAACATCACCACCGTGGATGGGCTGGGAACCGATGTCGGCGAGCACGCCTCCCTTGCCTTCGGGCCAGATGGCCAGCCCGCCATCGCCTACTATGATGCGACGAATGACGATCTCAAGTTCGCCCGTTCCAATGGCAGCGCCTGGGTCATCACCACGGTGGACAGCGCGGGCGACGTCGGCACCTTTGCCTCGCTAGCCTTTGATGGCGCTGGCCAGCCCGCCATCTCCTACCGGGACGAAACCAACGACGACTTGAAATTGGCCCGTTTCAGCGGCGGCATCTGGACCCCCACCACCTTGGACTTCGCCGGGGATGTGGGCAAGCATACCTCTCTCGCCTTCGCGCCGGATGGCCTGCCCTCCATTTCCTATCACGATGACACCAACGACAATCTCAAATACGCCCGTTTCACCGGCTTCATCTGGTCTTTTGTAACGATTGCTCCCATGGGCGTTCAAGGGGCGGACACCTCCCTCAAGTTTGGGCCGGATGGCCAGCCAGCGATCGCCTTTATCGACTCTGCGGTGGATATCCCAAAAATCGCCCGTTACACCCCGACCACTCTCTGGACCATCGATAACGTGGATGTCGTTGTGGGGGCTGAGGAAAGCTGCTCACTGGCCTTCGGCCCGGATGGCCACCCTGCCGTCGCTTTTGGGGTCCAAAATGGCTTTAAAGTCGCCCGCTTTAATGGCGCAGGCTGGGGTACTCCGGTCCAAGTCTATACCGGCACTGGAATTTTTGGACCTATTCTTACCGATGCCCTTTCCATCCAGTTCGGCCCCAATGGCCAGCCCGCTGTCGCCTACAGCATGAGTAGTAGCACGGACCTCGGTTTCGCCCTATTTGACGGCTCCACTTGGGCGCTCAGCACCGTCGCCAGAACTGGAGCGAACGTCCAATCTCATGCCTTGGCCTTCGGCCCGGATGGCCAGCCCGCCATCGCCTACTACGAAGGCAATGCCAACAACGACGACCTGAAATTCGCCCGCAAAGGTCCTTTCCCACCCGCGCCGTGACCTTTGAGAATTTGAAATCTGAAAACTCAAATGAAAACCATCCTCCTCCTCGCCCTGGCCGCCATCGGTCACGCGCAATCCACCATCAGCCCCACGGACCGCTACGCCTACGCGGCGAACGCGGGCTGGATCGACTTCCGGGTGAGCGCGCCCGATGGCGTGCGGGTCTCGGATACCTGCTTGGCCGGCTTCGCCTACGGGGCGAATTTCGGGTTCATGGATCTGGGCAATGGCGCTCCGCTCAACGGCCACAGCTACTCGAACGCTTCCGCCACGAACTTCGGCGTCAATGTTTCCCCCGCCGGTCTGCTCACCGGGAATGCCTACGCGGCGAATATCGGCTGGGTGCAGTTCGAGCAGACCCACGGCCAGCCGAAGATCGACCTGCTCACCGGGAAATTTTCCGGCCACGCTTACTCGGCGAATCTGGGCTGGATTGCACTCGATACGCCCTCCTCCGATCTGGCGACGACCACGATTTTCCGCCCGGACACGGATACGGACGGTATTCCAGATTACTGGGAAAACCTCCAGTTCGGAAACCTGACGCTCGCCAACGCCTCCACCGACCGCGATGGCGATGGCGCGAGCGACGCGGCGGAATACATGGCGGCCACCTTGCCGACGGATGCCGCCTCGCTGCTCCGCATCACCGCCCACAGCTACAATTCCAATCAGACGACCGCCAATCTCACTTGGACGATCTCGCCGGTGCGGAACTACCGGCTGGAATACGATACCGATCTCGCCGCGCCGTGGACGAATTCCGCGCTGGGCACCATCACCCCCGCGCCGGGCGCCACCGCCACCCGCAGCCTCACGCTCGCCACGGCTCCGAAACGCTTTTTCCGCGCGGTGGCCGTTCTGCCGCTGCCTTGACCCTCCGCACACTGAAATCCTGTCCGGCTGGAAATACGGTCTGCCCGAAGCACTCGGCGCGATGACGACGAAGGAGCTGCGTCGGAGGCGGTCATCCGGCAACCGATGGCCAGGCGCTCGGCTCCGCTCTTCCGCATCATTTGCTGGAAGAGAAACGCGTTCAGCTCCGGCGAGGGTTTCTTCGGCGGCGGCGACGAAGCGTTTGCGGTCGGTTTCGATCACGGAGGCTTCCGCCCACCGGCGGAGGCGGGCGACGGCTTCGCGGCGGTCACAGCGGGAGCGGATGATTTCCGCCACTTGATCGGCGATGGCCTGGCGGTATCTCACCCGGAATCCACCCCGCCCCCGCATTTCCCCGGCAAATTCCCCTCCCCCGCGGAGTATTCTCTAAAGCCCCATGAAACTTTCCCGCTGCCTCCTCCTTCTGCTCCCGGCCCTGCTGCCCGCCGCGGAGGCCAAGCCCTTGCCCGAAACGACCGTCGCCCAGGCCGCGGCGCGGATCGACCGGCTGCTTGAGGACGACCTCCAGCGCGCGAAACTCGCCCCCACCCCGCTGATCGACGACGCCACGTTCCTGCGCCGCACCTACCTCGGCATCGTCGGCCGCATCCCGTCGGCGGAGGAGGCCCGCGCCTTCCTCGACGACAAGAGCCCGGCCAAGCGCGCCACCCTGGTCGACCGGCTTGTCGCCTCGCCCGGCTTCGATTCGCACTTCTTCAACTGGACCGCCGACCTGCTGCGCGTCCAGACCCGCCAGGAACAGTTCGGCCTCGGCTGGCACGTCTGGCTGCGGAAGTCGCTCGCCGAAGACAAGCCGTGGGACACCCTGGTCAAGGAGATGCTCACCTCGAACGGCCATTGCTCGGACGACCCCGCCGTCGGCTATTACCTGCGCGACCGCAACATGCAGCTCGATAACTTCAGCAACACGATGCAGGTCTTCCTCGGCCGGCAGATAGGCTGCGCCCAGTGCCACGACCATCCTTTCGACGACTGGAGCCAGTTCGAATACTACCAGATGGCGGCCTTCGGCGGCGGCATCGAGTACAAGAGCAAGGAGGCCCAGGACGTGATCCGCAAGACGGTCCAGTCCCTCTCCAACAAGACCGTCGGGAAGGGGCCGACCGCCTCCTTCGCCCCCAAGCCCGGCAAGAACAACAACAAGGCCAGGCAGCTCGAAAACCAGAAGCGCAATGAGCAGCAGCGCCTGACCCGCACGGTCGGCAAACAACTCAACCCGCTGTTCAAGGACTTCAACAAGAACGCCATCCTCGAGGAGCCCGGCTCGATGCTGAAGCTGCCCGAGGACTACCAATACCGCGACGGCAAGCCCGGCGAAGTGATCCAGCCCGAGACCCTTTTCGGTGAAAAGCTCAGCAACGTCGCCCCCGGGAAACGCCGCGACGCCTTTGCCGACTGGCTGACCTCGCGCGACAATCCTTACTTCACCAAAGTCATCGCCAACCGCCTCTGGGACCGCGTCTTCGGCCACGGACTGGTCGATCCGCTCGACGACTGGAACGACGACTCCACCAGCGCCCACCCCGAGGTCCTCGCTTATCTCGAGACCACCATGAAGGGCGCGAACTACGACCTGCGCCAGTTCCTCCGCATCCTCTACCGCACCCGCCTGTTCCAGCGCTCCTGCCTGGAAGAAGAGCCCGACATGGGCGTCCCACTCGCCTTCCGCGGCCCCGTGCTGACCCGGATGAGCGCGGAGCAGTTGCACGATTCCTTCCTCGTCCTGTTCCACGGCGAGGTCGAGGAGTCCAGCAACACCTTTGCCAAATCATGGGACGCTTACCGGGTCCAGGTCACCAGCCTGCTCGAGGCCGAGCCAAAGCAACTGATGGTCCTCGGCGAAGCCGCCCAGCAGGGAGAGCAGCTCTTCCGCGCCGCCCAGTCCGATCTGCGCGCCGCCCAGAGGGCTATCGGCAACGCCGATAGCGGTGATGCACGCGCCAAGGCCCAGCGCGACTTCCAGGAAGCACGTCGGGCCGTCGGTGAGGCCCGCCGCCAGTATGATCCCTTCAATGGCATGCAAATGGGCAAAAAAGCCGGTGGCAAGAACGGCAATGGCAACCTCCGCGCTTCCGAGCAACCCGCTCCCTTCAATCCCGGCAGCCTCGTTCAGGAGTTTGGCGGTTCGGATCGCCAGACACCCTCGTCCGCCCACACCGAAGCCACCGTCCCGCAGGCTCTCGCCCTGCTCAACAACTTCAAAACCGACCCGCTCGCCAACAAGAAGTCCCTCCTCGGCCAGGCCCTCGATCAACTCGATTCGCCCGACGAAAAGCTCGACCTGCTCTTCATCACCCTCTTCAGCCAGCACCCCGCCCCCCAGGACAAGCAGCGCTTCCTCTCCCATGCCAAGGACCCCGCCGCCCTCCGCGACCTGACCCGCGCCATGCTGACCTCCAGCCGCTTCCTCTTCATCCAGTGACCCGCCCCGGATCCCGCAAAATTTCCACCGCCATGAATCCCAACCGCCTCGACGACCTCAACCGCCGCGATTTCCTCAGCCGCACCGCCCGCACCTGCTTCGGTCTGACCATCGGCGGCTCAATGGCCCGGCTCTTCGACAGCTCCGCCTTCGCCGCGGACCCCGCCGTGCTGAAAGCCGGCGGCGGCAAGGCCAAGCACGTCATCTACCTCTACATGTCGGGCGGGATGACCCACATCGACACCTTCGACCCCAAGCCCGACGCCCCCGCCGACGTCCGCGGCCCGGTCACCGCGATCAAGACCAAGGCCGACGGCATCCAGCTCGGCCACTGCCTGCCGCAGCTCGCCCAGCACGCCGACAAGATCGCGCTCATTCGCTCCCTCAACACAACCCAAGGCGCCCATGAACAGGGGAAATACCTGATGCACACCGGCTACGCGCCACGCGGCACCGTAAGCCATCCGTCCTCCGGTGCCTGGGTCGCCAAGCTCGCCGGCCGCATCAACCAGGACCTCCCGCCCTTCGTCCTCGTCGGCGGCGGCAACCGCCACCCCGGCGGCGGCTTTTTCGAGCCGCCCTTCGCCCCGCTGCCGATCGGCGATCCGGAACTCGGCCTGCAAAACGTCGCACGCCGGCCGAACACCACCGACGCCTCGTTCCAACGCCAGCTCGATCTCCGCCAGGAACTCGACCACGACTTCGACACGAAATTCCACAAGGGCCAGAAGGCCGTCCGCGCCTACGACGACGTTTACGACGCCGCCGTCGCGATGATGAAGTCGAAGGACCTCGAAGCCTTCGATCTGTCCAAGGAACCCGAGGACGGCCGCGCCGCCTACGGCAGCGACCGCTTCGGTCAGGGCGTCCTGCTCGCCCGCCGGCTCGTCGAGCGTGGCGTGCGCTTCATCGAGGTCGAATACGGCGGCTTCGACTGGCACGCCGACAACTTCGACCAGATGGAAGACAAGATCCCGGTCCTCGACCAGGCCCTCTCCGCGCTGCTCTCCGACCTGGCCACGCGCGGCCTGTTAGATTCGACGCTGGTCGTCGTCGCCACCGAGTTCGGCCGCTCGCCGAAGATCACCCCGAACGCCGGCCGCAACCACTACCCTAAGGCTTTCTCCTGCCTCCTCGCCGGCGGCGGCATCCGCGGCGGACAGACCTACGGCGCGACCGACAAGACCGCATCGACCGTCACCGAGAACCCGGTCGGCGCCCACGACTTCAACGCGACCATCGCCTTTGCCATGGGCCTGCCGCACGACCTCCCGCTGATGTCCCCGTCCAAGCGCCCCTTCAAGATGGGCGGCCTCGACGGCAAGCCGATTACTTCGATCTTCGGCTGAGCGGAGTGGGGCCTTCCGATTGGAGTGTCGCCTTGAAGGCGACATGACGATGGACAAACGGCTTTCAGCCGTTCGGACGACAGGTGGCAGAATGCCGCCCGTCCGTTGCCATGTCGCTTTGAAAGCGACACTCCTATCGGTCGCTTTGAAAGCGACACTCCTATCGGCCACCCCGATCACCCATCCCCGCAACTCTCCCCCAACCACTCCAGATACCCCGCCAGCCCCGCCGCCACCGGCAAGGCGAGGATCTCCGGCACCTCGTACGGGTGCAGGTCCTTCAACGCCGCCTCCAACTCCGGATAGCGCGTCGTCTTGATCACCGCCAGCACCTCGCCCGCCCGCTCGACCTTCCCTTCCCAGCGGTAGATCGACTCCACCCCGGGCAGCAAATTGACACAAGCCGCCAGTCGGCGCTCGACCAATTCCGCCGCGATCACCCGCGCCTGCTCGACATCGGGAAATGTGCAAAAAACAACAAGCGCGTCCATGGCATTTATCTCACTCTCAACTCTCAACTCTCAACTCTCAACTCTCAACTCTCAACTCTTAACTCTCACCCGCCAGCCTCAACTTCCCCGCCGCGAGCCAGGCCAGCACTAGCTCGCGGAAAGCATCCGCCGCCGGGTTGACCGCGTCCTTCGACCAAACCAGCACCAGCGGGATCGTCCGCTTCGGCACCAGCGGCACCAGGGTCACACCCGCCGCGCCGGTCTCCGCACATTCCGGGACGATGCCGAAGCCCGTGCCGGCCTCGACATACTGAAGAATGGTCCCCATCAGGCTCGGCGTGCGCACGATCTCCGGTTGCACGCCGGCCTCACGACAAGCCGCCAGGATCGCATCGTGCGAACCCGCGCCCTCGCGCCGCGCCAGCAGGATCAGCGGCAGCCCCGCGAGATCCTTCCATCGCACACTCTTGCGCCCCGCGAACGGATGACCCGACGGCAGCGCGAGGCACAGCCGCTCTTCTAACAGCAGCCGCGACTGCGGCCCGAGGTCGTCGTGCGATCGCACCGGCCGCGTCAGCCCCACCGACAGCTTGCCCTTCGACACCATTTCCCACACCCGCTCCGGCGTCCGCTCCTCGATCACCAGCGTGACGCCCGGATGCTTCCCGCGGAACTCCTTCAGCAGCGCCCCAAGGAAGCCCCGCGTCGGCGGCCCGATGTAGCCGACCCTCAACTCCCCCGTCTCGCCGCGGGCGATCTCCCGCACCCGCCGGACCGCGTCGTCCAGCCGCTCGAACACGATCCCGCTTTCCCGCCACAGCGCCTCGCCCGCCGGGGTCAGCCGGACCTGCCGCCGCGACCGGTCGAAAAGCTGCACGCCCAGGTCTTCCTCCAGCTCCCCCACCGCTCGGCTCAGCGCCGGCTGGGCGATCCGCAGCCGCTCGCCCGCCTTGGAAAAGCTGAGCTCTTCGGCGACGGCCATGAAATAGCGGAGATGGCGGAGTTCCATGAATGCCGGATCGGCATGGAAAGCATGCCGCGGCCTTGTTTTCGCGACGTTTAATCGCCGCGTCAACCCAACACGGAGAGGGTGCGTCTCGCGCCCTCGTCCCCGATTAGAGGGCGCGAGACGCACCCTCTCCGGTGAGCAATACCGGAACCGGGGTTTGATACGGACCCGCCGGGCTGATAGAGCCTCGCTCCGTGAACAGGAAATGGCGTTGGTGGCTCTTGATGGGCGCGGTCTATGCGGTCATCGCGGCTTGCGGGAAAAAGGAGACTTCGACCGCTTCTAACAGCCCCGCGGCGGTCGTGCCCGCCCCCGCGAAACAGCTCCCCAAGGCCGCCTCCACCGAGTGCCTCGAATGCCACCAGAAGGCCGCCGAATCGTGGAAAGGTTCGCACCACGCACTCGCCCACCGCGACATCGGCAGCCCGGCCGACGGCCCCGCCTTCGCCGGCCATGAGGTGACCGAGGGCGATGCCTCCTGGAAGTTCTCCGGCGGTGCCGCTTCCCCCGAAATCCGCTGGGAGGACAAGGCCGCCCCGAAGGCCACTCCGGTCCGACAGAAGCCGCCGATGGCCATCGGCTACGAACCGATCGTCCAATACCTGCTCGATGTCGGCAAAGGCCGCTACCAGGTGCCCGACATGGCTTGGGACCCCGCGAAGGAGGATTGGTACAGCATTTACGAAGGCCAGAACCGCCGCCCTCACGAATGGGGCCACTGGACCCAGCGCGGCATGAACTGGAACAGCCAGTGCGCCTACTGCCACTTCACCGAATTGAAAAAAGGCTACGACCCCGGGACGGACACCTATCACACCAAGTGGGTCGAGCAGGGCGTCGGCTGCGCGCAATGCCACGGCGGCACGCCGGAGAATCACCCGATCGGCGGCTGCGGCATCGATCCCAAGCAGAAATTCACCGTCGGCCAGTGGACCCACACCTGCGCCACCTGCCACGCCCGGCGCGAGGAACTCGACGAAAACTTCCAGCCCGGCAACTCGTTCTTCGACCACTACAACCTCGCCCTGCCGAGCCAGCCCGGCCTCTGGCATCCGGACGGCCAGCAGATCGACGAAGACTACAACTTCACCTCCCTCCAGCTCTCGCGGATGGGTCACAAGGGCATCGGCTGCACGAATTGCCACGACCCTCACGCCGCCACGCCGCTCGGCGGCAAGCCCGCCGTCGATACCAACGCGCTTTGCATGACCTGCCACTCCGCCGGGGCGAACCAGGCGGTGGTGATCGATCCCGCAAAGCACGTCTTCCACACTCCCGGCACGCCCGGCAGCCGCTGCGTCGACTGCCACATGCCGAAGAAAACCTACATGGGCCGCGATCCGCGCAGCGACCATCGTTTCCCCAGCCCCGATCCACTGCTCACCAAGGAGCTCGGCACCCCGAACGCCTGCAACGACTGCCACGAGGACAAGGGTCTGGACTGGCAGATCCAGCATGTCGACGAGTGGTATGGCGACAAGATGGACAAGCCCGCCCGCGGCCGGCAGCGCACCCGGGCCATCGCCGCCGCCCAAGCCGGCAACGGGAACCTAACAGCCCTGCTCGCGGCCTTCGATGCCGAGGAGATCGGTGCTTGGAGAGCCACCCTGCTCCGCCTGATGGAACCTTGGACCGGCGAGGAACGCGTCGCCCTCCGCGCCGAAAAACTCGCCACCGATCCCGACCCGCTCGCCCGCAACGCCGCCGCCTTCATCCTGAGCCAGCGTCCGGACCGGCAGAAGATCGTCGATGCCCTTCTAACAGACCCGACCAAGTCAGTGCGCTCCGAAGCCACCTGGGGCGCGCTCGACCGCCTACCCGCCACCCACCCGGCGGTTATCGAGGCCGCGGAGATCGCCCGCCACCAATCCGACCAGCCTGCCGGCGCGATGCGGATGGCCCGCCTTGCCATCCATCGCCGCGATGCCGCGGACGCCGAGAAGTGGTTCAAGCGCGCCATCACCTGGGACCAGTCCTCCGCCGCGCCGCGCCGCGATTTCGCGGTCTTCCTCGGCGGTCTCGGCCGCGCGGAAGAGTCCGTCCGCTGGCTCGACGATGCCACCCGGCTGGATCCGACCAACCCCGACATCCCCTACCTCGCGGCCCTCGGCAAAGCGGAGCTCGGCGACATCGCGGGAGCCGAAACCCGGCTTCGACAGGCCCTCAAACTCAACCCCTCGTTCGCCCGCGCCCATTACAACCTGGGGCTGCTGCTTTCCTCGAAGAACCAGCCGGCCGAAGCCATCGCCTCGCTCCGACGCGCCGAACAGCTCGATCCTTCCGACTCCGGCGCACCGTATGCCCGCGCCACCATCCACTACCGCCTCGGCGACCGTGCCGCCGCCTTGGAAGCAACCGAGACCTGCCTGGCCCGCGATCCCTCCAACGTCCAGGCGCTCCAGTTGAAGGCCGAACTGCAGTCGCGCTGACCATGCGGGAGGGCCGGACGCCCTCCCCCTGCCCGCGGCGTAGCCGCTCTCGGACTGCTGCGAACGAAAGACAGACCGCCCTCCCGCTTGCCATCGCCCCGCACCTGCGCCATTCTGTCGCGCCGCTGAACACCAATCCTATCTTTGCCTTTCCCTTGGCGAACTTGGCGTCTTGGCGGTGAAAATTTCCCCTGCCTCCCTTGAAACCCGGCTTCCTCGACAAACTCCTGGCCCGCCTCGACCGGATCGACCCGGCCGAAGCCCGGCAGCTTCTCGACCGGCTGGTCCGCGAAAAGGGCTTCTTGGAGCAAGTCTTCGAAGCTCTCCACGAAGGCGTGATCGTGCTCGATGAAGACGGCGAGATCACCTTCATCAACGGCGCCGCCTGCCGCTTCTTCGGGATCGATGCCGAACACGCCCCCGGCACCCCGCTCGCCAGCCGCATCCCCGGCCTCGACTGGGCCTCGCTCGCTAGGCCTGGCATGTCGGTCTCGCGCGACCTCGAGGTCTTCTATCCGGAAAACCGCTACCTGAATTTCTACCTCTCGCCGATCAAGCCGGAGGAAACCGAGGCCGCCACCGTCGGTTGGGTGATGTTGGTCCGCGACCTCACCACCACCCGCCAGGAAGCCGAGCAGACGCTGGAATCCGAGCGCCTCAACGCGCTGACGCTGCTCGCCGCTGGCGTCGCCCACGAAATCGGCAATCCTCTCAACTCGCTGGACATCCACCTCCAGCTCATGGCCCGCAAGCTGCGCAAGCTGCCGCCCGGCGACCGCGGACCCTTGGAAGAAAACCTCAACACCGCGCGCAACGAGATCCAACGCCTCGACACCATCCTGCGCCAGTTTCTTCAAGCGATCCGCCCGACCACGCCGCACCGCGAACGCTGCGACCTGACCCAGGTGCTGCGCGACGCGTTGCGTTTGTTAGAGCCGGAGCTCGAGTCGCGGGGCATCTCCGTCGAACTCGACCTCGACGACAAGTTCCCCCGGATGGACCTCGATGCCGGGCAATTCCAACAGGTCTTCTACAATCTCCTGCGCAACGCCTTCCAAGCGATCGGCGGCAGCGACGGCGTGATCCGCATCGCCGCCCGCGCCAACGACTTCGAGGCGACGCTTTCGATCGAGGACAACGGCACCGGCATCCCGCCCGAGCAGATGGGCTCGCTGTTCGAGCCCTATCGCACCACCAAGCAGAGCGGCAGCGGCCTCGGCCTGCTGATCGTCCGCCGCGTCGTCCGCGAACACGGCGGCGAGATCGAGATCCAAAGCGAACCCGGCACCGGCACCCGCATCCTCATCCATCTCCCCCGCGGCCCGAAGCCGGTGCGCTTGTTAGAGGCGGCGGACCGGGTCATTGATATTGAAGCTAGCAGTCAGTAGTGATCGGAATGGCCGCAAATGTCATCAACATGCCCTCTGATAAACTGGAGAAAATGACCACCGGTTCACTTCTCGCCCGGCTGCGGCTTCTGTTGGCGTGCGAAGAATCCGCGGACTTGTCCGACGAGGCCGGGAGCCCTCGTGATCCGGGATTCATCAGGTTTAAAAGAGATCCCGACTGGGAATCCGCTCACTCCGAAGTAAAGAAGGTGCTGGCCGGGCGGGGGCACCTGCCCACCGCCGCGGAGAGAGCAGAAAAGAGGCTGCAACGCGCTGCGGAGAACAAGACGAAGGAGAGACGCCGATGACCCCGGACGATCCCAATGCGAAAACAGACGCTCTTCCGAGGGTTGCCAGCCGGGCCCGCCAAGGTGAAGCCTGGCGGGCTGCGATCCCGCCGGGATCGGCATTGATAAAGAGGCACGGAACCCGGGGGTAGTCGCTCCGCTCGACCCCCGGCTACCCATGCTGTGATCCCTCGGGGATCAAAACCTCACGCCTCATCTAACACATCGCCATCCCCCAATCCCTCAATCCTCAATCCTCAATCTCCCCTCCCATGACTCCCACCCTCCTCATCGCCGACGACGAAAAGGCCACCCGCGACGGCCTCCGCGCCGCCTTGGAGGAGGAGTTCGACGTCTTCACCGCCTCCAACGTCGCCGAGGCGATCTCGGTCCTGAATGCGGAGCCGATCGACCTCCTCCTCACCGACCTCCGGATGGGCGGCGACTCGGGGATGGACTTGTTAGATAATGCCTTGTCCCTGCCGAATCCACCGGTCTCGATCATGATGACCGCCTACGGCTCGGTCGATACCGCCGTCGAAGCGATGCGCCGCGGCGCCTGGCATTTCGTCACCAAGCCGCTGAACCTCGACGAGGTCGAGATGCTCCTCAAACGCGCCCTCCGCAGCCGCAAGCTGGAGACCGAAAACAAGCAACTCCGCGCCCAGATTTCTGACGAGTCCGGCCTGGACCGTCTGGCCGGCAAGTCCCCGGCGATCCGCAAGGTCACTGACATCGTCCGCCAGGTCGCGCCGACCCGCGCCACCGTCCTGATCGAAGGCGAAAGCGGCACCGGCAAGGAAGTCGTGGCCCACGCGATCCACCGTCTCAGCGGCCGGCCGGCCGAGAAGCTGGTCATTGTCCACTGCGCCGCCCTTTCCCCGCAGATCCTCGAAAGCGAGCTGTTCGGCCACGAGAAGGGCTCCTTCACCGGGGCCACCCAGCGCCGCATCGGCCGCTTCGAGCAGGCTGACGGCGGGACCTTGTTCCTCGACGAGATCGGCGAAATCGACGCCTCCATCCAGGTGAAGCTCCTCCGCGCCCTGTCCGAACGCACCATCGAGCGGGTCGGCTCCAATACCCCGGTGAAGGTCGACGTCCGCCTCGTCGCCGCCACCAACAAGAACCTTGCCGCCCTGGTCTCGCGCGGAAGTTTCCGGGAAGACCTCTACTTCCGCCTCAATGTCGTGCGCCTGGAAATGCCGCCGCTGCGGGAGAGGGCGGAGGACATCGTGCTGCTCGCCGGAGCCTTCCTGAAAGAGTTCGCCGAAGAGAACGGCCGGCCGGTCAAGCCACTGAGCGACGCCGCCCTGCGGATCATGCGCGCCTACCCCTGGCCCGGCAACGTCCGCGAACTGCGCACCGCGATCGAGCACGGCGTCGTCATGAGCAATGACCCGGTCATCGACCTCCATCACCTGCCCGCCAGCCTGTTTGGCGACGCACCCGTAATATCCTGGCCCGTGGCCCCGCCACAAGACGGGAAAATCACCCTTGCCGCTCCCCGGGAATTCAACTTGCATGAGCTCGAAACCAGCGCCATCCGCTCCGCCTTGGCACAAGCCGCAGGCAACCGGACGCGGGCCGCCGAGCTTCTCGGCATCAGCCGTCGCACCCTCCAACGGAAGTTGAAGGAAGGCGGCGAGTGAAACCCGCGGGTGCCCCGACCGATTTCCCATGAGCAGCTTGCAATTTTCCCAGTTCGAGACCGCGGTGATGATCCGCCGGATCTTGTTCTTTCTTGTCCTGATCAGTTTCACCCTGCTCCACCTGCTGCCGCTGTTCCGCGGCCTCGACACGCCCCAGGCGATGGAACAGGCGCAAATCGGCCGCGAGATCGCCCGGGGCAATGGTGCCACCACCAAGTTCATCCGCCCGCTCGCCTACTACGAGGCGGAGAAGGCCAACCAGGGCGCGATCCCCTTCACCGGCTTCAAGGACACCTACCACTCCCCGCTCAACCCGCTGATCCTCGGAGCCGTCCTCAAACTGGTCGGCGCCGACAAGGAGAACGCCTGGCCGATGGGCAAGAACGAGTTCATCTACCCGCTCGACCGGGTGGTCGCCCTTGTTTCCACCCTGTTCTTCCTGATGGCGATCGGCGTCACCTACCTGCTGGTCGGGCGGATCTTCGACGCCAAGATCGCCGGCGTCACCGCGGTCCTGATGCTGCTCTGCGATCTGTTTTGGAAATACTCCCAGAGCGGACTGCCACAGATGCTCCTGCTGCTCCTTTTCACCTGCGGCCTTTACTTTACCTACCGCGCGGTCGAAGCCGCGGAGGAAGGGAAGATGACCTTCGCACCCGCGCTGACCGGCGCCGCCTTCTTCGTGCTGATGGTGCTCACCCACTGGCTCACCGCCTGGATCTTCCTCGGCTACCTGATCTTCGCCGCCTTCGCCTTCAAGCCCCGCGGCGTGGTCGCCCTGTCGGCGCTGGCCATGCTTGCCGCCGCCGTTGCTTTCCCACTGCTGAGGGCATCGGACTTCAGCGGCCAACCCTTCGGCACCGGCTTCTACGTCCTTTACAACGGCCTCGCCAGCGGCACCGAAGGAACCATCATGCGCAACCACGACTTGGAAAGCGCCCCTCTTTCACTCGACGGACTGCTGCTGAAAATCCTCTCGACCACGCTGGTCCAGTTCTCCGACATCCTTCCCTTCCTCGGTGGAATCCTGGCCGCCCCGGTCTTCTTCATCGCCCTCCTCCACCCCTTCAAGCGCGCCTCCATCGCGAACTTCCGCTGGAGCATCGTCCTGATGTGGCTCTTCGCCGCCCTCGGCATGGCCTTGTTCGGCATCGACAACCTGAAGGGACTCAACCCGAACCAAATTCACCTCCTCTTCGCCCCCGTGATGGCCGCCTATGGGCTCGCCTTCATCTCCATCCTCTGGAGCCGCCTCGAGGTTGCCAACGAGGTCGCCTTCCTGCGCAACGCCCACTACTTCGCGATCATCATCCTGTCGTCCGCCCCGATGGTCCTGTCACTGCCCCAGAAGGTGAAAATCGGCCTCGCATTCCGCGAGCGCGGCGTCCCCCAATGGCCGCCCTACCTTCCGTCCATCCTCAACGACAAGATCCCCAAGCTCCTCAAGCCCGACCAACAGGAACAGGACGATAACGTCACACGGATCGTGGTATCGGACCAACCCTGGGCCGTCGCCTGGTATGCCGACCGGCTCAGCCTGTGGCTGCCGAATACCAAACGCGGCTTCGAACAACTCGAAGACCGCGCCACCTCGCTCGGCACGCCCTTCGCCGGCATCCTGGTCAGCCCCAGCTCCGCGGGCAGCGACCCCGCTCCGGTGGTCCGCGGTCAGTATGGCGAGTTTGCGTCCCTGATCTTCAATGGCCTCGTGGTCGACATCACGGCTCCGGGCGTCCAGCGGGCCGGCTTCCAGATCTTCAACCAGGATCCCAAGCTCGCCGAAATCTACCGCCGCTACCCCTATCTGGAGCCCCTCGCCGGCACCGATCTGATTTATTATGGCGAGCGGGCGACGAAGCGGGAGGGCGAATCGAACTGATGCCAGCGCGAAAAAAAACGTCCGCCGACGACTCCGCGGGCACTCCCCCGACCTTCGAACTCGCCCTCGCCGAACTCGAGGAAATCGTCGCCGCGATGGAGGAAGAGCAACTTCCCCTCGAAGAATTGGTCGCGCGTTACGAAAAGGGCTCGAAATTGCTCTCGCGCTGCGAGAGCGTCCTCGCCTCCGCCCGGAAACGACTCCAAACCATCAGCGCCAAAAGCATCGCCGAAACCGTCGACCCCGACGAAGAGACCGATCTTCCCGACAACGATGACCTTGCTCCCGGCCTGACCGCCGGCACCCCGGACGAACACGACGACGATGACGACATCCGCCTCTTCTGAGCCACCCGCCCTTGGACCGCTGCTTTCCGCGGTCCGCTCGCCCGCTGACGTCAAGGCTCTGCCGGAGGCCGATCTGCTCAAGCTTGCCGAAGAGGTCCGCCACTCGCTGATCACTTCGCTTTCACGCACCGGCGGCCACCTCGGACCGAATCTCGGCGTCGTCGAGCTGACCATCGCCCTCCACCGCGTCTTCTCCACACCGAAGGACAACTTCGTCTTCGACGTCGCCCACCAAGGCTACGTCCACAAGATGCTGACCGGCCGCGCCCCCCAGATCCACACGATCCGGACTTACAAGGGCCTCAACGGCTTCCTGCTGCGCACCGAGTCCGAGCACGATTGCTACGGCGCCGGTCACGCCGGCACCGCACTCTCCGCCGCCCTCGGCATGGCCGCCGCGCGCGATCTTGCGAACGATGACTCCCACGTGGTCGCCGTCGCCGGCGATGCCGCCTTCACCTGCGGCCCGACCTTGGAAGCCCTCAACAACATCGCTGAGACCACCAAGAAGTTCATCGTCGTCCTCAACGACAACGAATGGTCGATCGACAAGAACGTCGGCGCCATCGCCCGCTACTTCAACGCGCTGCAGACCCACTCGACCTACGCCAGCGTCCGCAACACCGCCGCGGAGTTCGTCGAAAAGATCGCCGGCAAGGCCGCCCGCAACCTCGCCCACAAGGTCGAGTCCAGCGCCAAGAACCTGCTCTTCCCGAACGTCCTGTTTGAAAAGTTCGGCCTCCGCTACTTCGGCCCGATCGACGGTCACGACCTGCCGCTGCTGGTCAAAACCTTCGAGCACCTGAAAACGCTCCACGAACCCGTCGTCCTCCACATCATCACCGAGAAAGGCCGCGGCTACCAGCCCGCCCTCGACAACCCCGGCAAGTTCCACGGCCTCGGCGCCTACAAGATCGACGACGGCTCGACCGACCTCTCCGCCACGCCGACCTGCTCCGACATCTTCGGCCGCACCGTCACCGACCTGGCCAAGACCGACGACAAGGTGGTCGCGATCACCGCCGCCATGCCCGGCGGCACCAAGCTGGAAATCTTCAAAAAGGAGCTGCCCGCCCGCTACTACGACGTCGGCATCGCCGAGGACCACGCCGCGCTCTTCGCCTGCGGCATGGCCACCCGCGGCTACAAGCCCTTCCTCGCGATCTATTCGACCTTCATGCAGCGCGCCTACGACATGATCATTCATGACATGGCGCTGCAAGGCCTGCCCGTCCGCCTCTGCATGGACCGCGGCGGCCTCTCCGGCGACGATGGCCCGACCCATCACGGCCTCTTCGACATCGGCTACCTCCGCCCCGTCCCCGGCATCGTCCACATGCAGCCGGCCAACGAGGCCGAGTTCATCGCCATGCTCAAATGGATGGCCGCCTACGAAGCCGGCCCGACCGCCATCCGCTACCCGCGCGGACCGATCAACGGCACCCCGCTCGACGCCTCGGTCACCCCGATCGAGCTCGGCAAGGCGGAAGTCCTCGCCGACGGCACCGACGTCGCCCTGATCGGCCTCGGCACCACCTTCGCCATAGCGCAACAGACCAAGGCGATGCTTGAGGAAAAGGGTCTCTCCGTCGCCCTGATCAATCCCCGCTTCATCAAGCCGCTCGACGCCACCGTGTTCGAGCGCTTCGCCCGCCAGTGCAAGGTCGTCTGCACCTTCGAGGACCACGTCCTGCACAACGGCTTCGGTTGCGGCGTCATCGAACTTCTCCACGACGCCGGCATCACCACCCCGGTCGAACGCATCGGCTGGCCGGATGAATTCGTCGAACACGGCAAGCCCGACATCCTCATGAAGCTCCACGGCCTGACTGCCGAGGCCGCCTTCGAGAAGATCATGCGGCATTTCTAAGCACTGGGCCCCGCCCGGGAAAGGCCCTCTGCCATGGCAACCATTCACTATGAAGGTCTCGACGGCTGGTGGAAATCGGCCGCTTTCTGGGGGATCTTCGGCAGTTATCTGGCGATCCGGCATTCCCTGCCCCTGCCGTGGGCGGCCACCGGCCTTCTGGCCGGGGCGGCCGGCGGCGCGGCGATGGCGTGGTGGCTCGGAAAACTCAACACCCGCGCGGTGAACATCGCTGACTGGGCCTTCACGCCGGCCCTCGCCGCCGTCATCTACGGTCTCTCGGTCGCGGGAAATACCGCGGAACTGCCCCCCATCGTCTTCCTCGCGTTCGGCGGCCTGATCCACTCCGCCAAAACCACCGCCTTCGGCCTGCTCGGTGCCCGCGCCATCAAACGGGTGAACGAACGGAACGCGGACTGGCTCACCAAGGTCGATCCGCCCGTCAAGCGAACCGGCCCGCCGCCGGCCGCCGACACCTCCGAAACCGCCCTCAAGCTGATCGCCTCGCTGCCCGCCCCCCTGGCCTCGGAGCTCGGCGCGAAGCTCAAGCCGGTCACCGCCGCCACGCCCTTCCGCTCGCTCGACAGCATCTCACCCGCCGCCTCGTTTCTCTCCGGCAATCCCCTCCTGGATCCTGCCTTGGCCTGGCCCCTGCGCGATGGCAAGCCGCTGGAATTCCTCGCCCAGCTGAACCTGGCGGACATCCCCCCGACCGGTCACGCGCGGCCAGCACAAGGGCTCCTCTGCTTTTTCTATGACGCCGAAGACCAGCCTTGGGGCCACCAACCCGACGACCGGGACGGGACCGTCGTCCTTTACTCCCCCGACCCGCTGCGGGCGCGCGCGGCGCTGAAACCCGGAAGCCCGCCCCAGCCCCCGATCCGCAAGCCGCTGGCCTTCCGCCAGACCCCTTGGCTCGAATTGAGCCTCATCGACAACGAGCGCATCGAACATCACTGTGAAAACGCCGCGGACGAGGCCGAGGCCGAGCTCGTTTCCGACCTCCATCTCACACTCCAGAATCTCGATTCGCCGGGCCCCCACCGGGTCCTGTCCGCGCCGATGCTGATTCAAGACGAGATGGACGACGACCTCGCGGCCGCCGCTCGAATCCTCGGACTTGCCGCCGGGAGCCCGTGGACCCTGCTGCTCCAGCTCGACTCGGACCGCGATCTCGGCTGGCAATGGGGCGACATGGGGCTCCTCTATTTCTGGATCCCGGACGAAGACCTCGCCGCCGGCCGCTTCGACCGCGTCTGGACCCTTCTCCAGTGCACTTGATTCTCCCGCCATGGCCCAGTTCATCGAGCGCGTCGCCCTTCAGTGGTTCGAAGTCCAGGCCGGCCGGGTCCGGGTCCTCAAGGGCCACCCGTCCCAGCTCAAGCTCAACGCCCTCAGGCAGCTTTTCGAAAACGAGAAGCTCCCCGGCATCACCAGCTTCTGGACCACCCGCGACAAGTGCATCCACTTCAAGCTGAATTTCCCCCATCACCTGCGCCCAACCGTCCGCGCCATCGTCGATCCCTGATCCCCCGGGACCGCCGGTCCTCAGACCGGCCGGGGTTAGCTTTACTGGAATGCTCGGAAAGGGGTCATCATCTGCAACCTCCGCAACGGCCCGCCGCCACTTCCCACCCGCAACCGGCCCGATCTAAAGCCTGCCGCCGCTGACCGAGCTACGAAGCGAGCCTGACTCCGCCACATCTCGATTGACGAAGGCAGGACAAATCGCCGCATCCCTACAACAAATTTGCCTTGCCTCCACTGGAACTGGCGAATAACTCTCACGCAGGAATTTATTAGGTATTCTAGAGCAAAGGGGCATCTGAAACACATTTATACCAACACCTTACAATGAAGAGAACATTACGAACATTCGTTCTACCGTTTCTCCTTTTGATCAGCTTTCTGCATGCCGAGGAGTCATTAAAAGACTTGCGCACGAAATTCGCCGATCAACCGACAGTGATCGGCGCGAGTCACAATGAGGAACTCGCGACGCTCGAAAGCCAACTCCTCACCGCCCTCGGCAAACTCAGGGAATCCGCGAGGGCTTCGGGGGACCTTGATTCCGTCAAGGCGCTCGACGCGGAGATCGAGCGTTGGAAGGGCGAAAGCGAATTGCCTTGGGTTGAGTCCGAACACAAGGAAATCGCCAGACTCCACAAACTTTTCGGCAAGGCTGCCGCGGACCTAAAAATGAAGGAGCACCGCGCCGTGCTGGCGTGGTTTGAGAACTATCGAAAACACCTGATTCAGCTGGAGAAGCGACTCGTAGCCGAGGACAAGATTCAGGAGGCCGAAGAGGCCCGCGGAGAGCAGAAAATGCTCAGTGATAATTTCCTCGTGAGCAAGGCCCGTGAAGCGGTTGCCAAGGCCGACACCGAAAAGCCGGCCTCGCAAACGGCGCCCGCGCCGGGGGAACGCCCGTGGCATAACTTGATCGCAAACAAAGATCGAAAGGCGAAGGGAAGCAAATACTTCGTCGGCGGCATCGATTCTTGGAAGAACCCGGTGAAAGTCGGCCAAGTGGAGTATCAACCGACTGAGATTATTTACACACACGCCTCGGGACGCCTAGAGTTCACTTTTGAATTTCGGGTCTCCGAGTTTCGCGGTTCTGTTTGTATCGAAGACCGCTCAACCAGAGGGAATGTCGTCTTCCGAATTGAAACGGCTGACGGCGAGATATTCAAAAGCAAGGAGATCAAGTCCGGATCGCGCAAAGAGGATTTCAACCTGAAGTTCAAGCCCACCCGCAAGTTGGTTCTGATCGTGGATCAGAACGGAGGAAACGAAGAGGACTGGTCGTTCTGGCTCAAGCCGGAATACCGCTGACCTCCGTGGGATGGATACCCATCATCCACTGATACCGGTTGCCGGAGGGGATTCAGGAAGCTCTTAATCTTTAATACCAAAATCCTCTAGTAAAAACTCATTTATACCAACACCTTCTAATGAAGAGCTTCTTACGAACACTCGCTCTGCCGTTTCTCCTCTTGATCAGTTTTCTGCATGCCGAGGAGTCTCTAAAAGACTTGCGCACAAAATTCGCCGATCAACCGACAGCGATCGGCGCGAGTCACAATGAGGAAGTCGCGAAGCTCGAAACCCAACTGCTCGACGCCCTCGGCAAACTCCGCGAATCCGCGAGGGCTTCGGGAGACCTCGATTCCGTCAAGGCGCTTGATGCGGAGATCGAGCGTTGGAAGGAAGATCGGGAATTGCCTTGGGTTGAGTCCGAACACCCGGAAATAGCCAAGCTTCATGCAGTTTTCGGCAAGGCAGCCGCCAACCTGAAAATCAAGGAGTACCGCGCCGTGCTGGCGTGGTCCGAGAACTATCGGAAACACCTGAATCAGTTGGAAAAACGACTGGTTGCCGAAAACAAGATTCAGGAGGCCGAAGAAGCCCGCGCCGAGCAAAAGATGCTCAGCGATAATTTTCTCGTGAGCAAGGCCCGTGAGGCGGTTGCCAAGGCTGACGCCGAGAAACCGGCCACGCAAACCGCTCCCGCGCCCGGAGAACGACGATGGATTAACTTGATCGAGAACAAAGATTGGAAGGCGAAAGGAAACAGATACTTCATGGACAGGATCAACAATTGGAAGAATCCGGTTAAGGTCGAAAAAAATGAATATCAACCGACAGAAATTATTTATACTCACGCGACGGGACGTCTCGAGTTCAACTTTACATTCTGGGTTTCTGAGTTCCGTGGTTCCGTCTGTCTCGAGGACCGATCAAACAAAGGAAATGTCATCTTCAAAGTCGAGACGGATGAGGGCGAGGTTTTCAAGAGCAAGGTGATCAAGCCTGGATCGCGAAAAGAGGATTTCAGCCTCAAGTTCCGGCCCACGCGCAAATTGGTTCTAATCGCGGATGAGAATGGAGTCGGTCACGAGGACTGGTCGTTTTGGCTCCGACCCGAATACCGCTGACCTCCGTGGGTGGGAACCCTATCATCCACTGATAACCGAATACCGCCGTAGGTAAAGACCGTCTGCAGGCACACCCAGGCAACCGTCATGATCTGGGCAACCGCTGCCAACTCACCCCGGGGGATCGGCTCTCGGGGCCGGTTCGGGATTCAGGAAGCTGTCCATCTTGAAGACGCTCGCCTCGCTCACAAATCCGGTTTCGTCGAAATCATCATGACAGGACATGCAGCGGGCCGCCTTGAAGCTGCGGGGATCTTCGGAACCATTCAGTGACTTCGCGCTGAACTCCCAGTCCTTTACCTCGCCCTTCAAGGACTTCCGTTCCATTCGGGTGTAGAGATGGGCGGCCTTTGCCCCCTTCGCGAACTTCTCCTTGAGAAGGACGGAGCCGATCGGGAAATCAGTACCCTTGGGATTCTTCCTGCGGTAATCCAGCAGCACCTGATTGACGTAAACGAGGATCAAGAAGTTGTGATGGGGCGATTCTTTCGAAACTTTTGGAGTCAAAGGTAAGATTCCACCGCCACCGCCTCCCACCGAGCACGGCAGTTCGGGTTCCTCGTAGATCTCAACCGGCTTCGGGGTGAGGGCGGTCAGTCCGTTGAGGTGGGTCGGGGCCTTCCCTTCATCGGCACTCATGCCAATCATGGAGAGACTCCCCAAACAAAGGCAATAGATGGAAGTTCTTTTGATCACAGTTGACAGCCCTATGGCAAACGGAAGGGCATGTCCATACTCGGGACTGAAACATGCTTCCGATGTGGCTACTGCCCCACGGTGGGAGCGGCGATGGCTTTCAGGGTGTCCTCGATAACCGGCACTCCGGCAAAGCGTTCCAGCGCCTTCTCTGCATCGCTCGTTGCCTTCTTGCAGGTATGCGCGAACAGGGACGCCCCGGCCTCTCCGGCGAGGGCGTCTTCCGAAATCTTGTCGATCACCGCCAGTCCCTCATGATAGAGGCGGTTTTTGTCTTCCTTCCCCAACTCGTCGATCAGGCCATCGACCAGCGCGAGGTTCGCACCCTTCACCTCGTAATCGTCTTTCATCAGCCGGGCCGTCGAATAGGCCCGGTGCGACTCGCTGTCCGCCTTGTCGCGCATCCAGGTGATCAGATCCGCCTCGAAGTCGGCGGCCTCCTCCGCATGCTTCTTTTTCTCCGCCGCGAGGTAACGCAGGTTCAGCCAGATCATGCCATCGATCCGCTGCCACGGCGGCGCGCCGCCATGACCGCCCGGGTTCATCCGGTGCACGCCGTCCTTGCCGAACTTCTTGCCGATCTGCGCCGTGTGGTAGCGGTTGTAGTCCTTGCCGCCGCCGATTGCGAAATAGTGGCCCTTCGGTGGCGAGACGCCATCGGGAATGTAGCCGATGTTCGGCATGGCCCCGGCGGCTTTCATCGCGGCCGAGTTGGCCATCGCCGTGGCACCGCCACCCGAGTTCCCGGTGAAATACACCCGCTCGGGATCCACCGGCAGCGTCTTCACGATGTGGTCCACCGCCGCCTTGCTGACCTTGACGTTGATCGCCAGATCCTGGCCGTTCTTCGATTGCACACTGGCCGCCATGACCCAGCCGCAAAGCTCCGCGCCCTCGGTGAGTCCCTTGATCAATCCAGGATTCCCGCCACCTGCATCGGTGTAGAACAGCAAGGGGGCCAACCGGCCCTGCTTCAGCGACTTGGGGAGATAGAGATAATAGGTCGCGCCATCTCCGGCGTCGAGCGGCCCCACGACCTCGCCCTGCGCGTGCGGCAGATTCTCGGCAGGAGCCGCCCCGCTCTTGGCCGGCTCGCCGGGCTTGGGAGCCTCGATCTCGAAGTGTTCCTCAAGAAACTTCCGGTCCTCATCCACGAAGATCGCCAGGGCCACTTCGACTTTCTTTCCGTCGGCCCGCTCCAGTGTCGCCTTTGCACCTTGGATCGAGATCACCTTCCCCTCAACCTTCTTGCCATTGGTGGCCGTCCAGGTGCGGGATTCCGTGGGCTCGGCGAGCACCAGCGGCAGGCCCGTCAAAAGGCCGAAGGCGAAAAGCATGACTTTCTTCATATCACGCAATGAAGCCACCCGGCCCATCGGTGGCAATTCGTTTCGGCCCGACTACCCGGATTTCCCCCAGTGGAAACGACAAGCATCCGCCCGACACGTGGAGTAGGCCCCGCGCGACACTTCCGCCCGAGGCCGAGGGCTCACGATGGAGTCGCCCCATCCTTGTCCTTCGCACCCACGATCAGCGACGTGACGATCCCCGTAACCAGGATCCCGATGATCACCGCCAGCACGGTCAGGTTGAAGTTGTCGCCCAGCCACACCTTGAGCCACTTGGCGGCCAGCATTTTCACGCCGACCAGGATCAGGATCAGCGAAAGCGCCGGCTTGAGATAGCGGAATTTGGTGATCAGACCGGCCAGCGCGAAATACAGCGACCGAAGCCCGAGAATCGCGAACACGTTGCTGGTGAACACCAGGAAGGGATCCGCCGTGATCGCGAACACCGCCGGGATCGAATCCACCGCGAAGATCAGATCGGTCACCTCGACCAGGATCAGCGCGACGGCCAGCGGCGTGAGCAGCCATTTCCCCGCAGGCGCGGAATCCACCACCGGATCGGGCTTCGGCTCGACCCCCGGTTCCGCCGCTTCGTGTGACCAGGCGCTGCCGGCCCGGACCATGAAATGCTGGCCGTGATACTCACGGGTGATCGGGAAGAACTTGCGGATCCACCGCACCACCGGGTTGTTCTCGGGATGCTCCTCCTTTTCCTCCATCACCAGCATCTTGATCCCGGTGAAGATCAGGAACGCGCCGAAGACATAGAGGATCGAGTGAAAATTCTGCACCAGCACAGCACCCACACCGATCATCGCACCGCGCATCACCAGCGCGCCGATGATGCCCCAGAACAGCACGCGGTGCTGATACCGCGGCGGGACCGCGAGCGAGCTGAAGACCATCGCGATCACGAAGATGTTATCCACGCTCAGCGACTTCTCGACCACGTAGGCGGTCAGGTATTTCGTCGCTGCCAGCTTCCCGGTATTCACCAGCTCGTCCACGGCATCGACCGAATTCCCAAGTCCGAACCAATGGAGCTCGTAGGCGTAATAAACGAGGATGGAGAACGCCAAACCCATGCTAATCCAGACTCCGGACCACGTGAGGGACTCCTTGAACCCGACCGCATGGGATTTCCGGTGGAACACCCCGAGGTCGAGAGCAAGCATCAGGAAGACGAAACCGATAAAGATAACCCAGGCCCAAATCATGAGGCAGGGCTTATGAAGCGGGTCTCCCGGCGGCGCGATTGGAAAATCGTCGGATGATTCCAGCCCGGGCGAGATGAGCGGTCTTCTCCGTTCCCCCTCTCTTGCCAACCCGCCGCGGCATGGCAAGCTGTTGTGACCTCACCGGCATATCGGCGAGCTGCTTTCCCCTTCTGAAAACGTCCCGCACGATGAGCCCTCGATCCGGAACCACCCGCACTCCGCTCCGTCGAGCCGCCACCTTCCTGTTAGGCTGGACCGCCGGATTCGCGTGGATGGCCTCCGCGTCCGCCCAAGTCTCCCCCAGCGAATGGGCTTACCCCTCCGCCTCGGGCAATCTCGTCCACCGTCTCGACGAGCGCGGCCAGAGTATCGGCGACTTCTCCCACTGCGGCTACCGCTCGGGAAATGTCCCACTTCCCGATGTGCAACGCGAGATCGCCGCGTCGCGCTGGGTCACGGTCAACCCGGCCGATGGCGACGACACCGCCCGCATCCAGGCAGCCATCAACACGGTCAAGGCCATGACCCCGGATGCCAACGGCTGGCGCGGCGTGGTCCACCTGACCGCAGGCGAATACCAGCTCGACAACACGGTCGTCATCGACGCCAGCGGCATCGTCCTCAAAGGCGCCGGCGATTCCGCCACCACCGGCACCCGCCTCCGCGCCACCGCCACCCGCCAATACGTCCTCGTCAACGTGACCGGCAGCGGCTCCCACGCCACCGTCGCCAACACCACCCGCAACCTGATCCAGAAACTCGTTCCCGCCGGCGCACGGACTTTCGAGGTCGACTCCGCCGCCGGATTCGCGGCCGGCCAAACCGTCCGCATCCAGCGCCCAAGCACCGTGGACTGGATCGCGGACATCGACATGGACCTCCTCGGCCCGCAAAGCGGCGGCGCGGCCGACGACGTCCCTTGGACGGCAGGCTCCAAGGACCTCTTCTTCGACCGCGTGGTCACGAATGTGGATGGCAACTGGATCACCGTCGACGCACCGCTCCCGCAAACTTTCGAGTCGGTCTATGGCGGCGGGAAAATCTGGCGCTACACTTGGAACGGCCGGATCCAGCAAGTCGGCGTCGAAGGGCTCTACGGCTTCTCGGACTACAGCTCCGCCACCGACGAGAACCACGCCTGGACTTTCATCCGCTTCGCCGCAACGCAGCACGGATGGGTCCGCGATACCACCGCGCAGTACTTTGGCCACAATGCCGTGCTGCTCACCGGCGGCGCGAAATGGATCACCGTCACCGATTCCCAATGCCTCGATCCGATCTCGGAAATCACCGGCGGCCGCCGCTACGCCTTCTCAAACGAAGGCGCGGAACTCACCCTTTTCATCAACTGCTACTCGCGCAGAGGCCGGCACGATTTCGTCTTCGGTTCCACCGTCGAAGGCCCGAACGCCTACGTGCAATGCAAGGCGGACACCGCCTACTCCGACACCGGCCCGCATCACCGCTGGGCCGTCGGCGGGCTTTTCGATAACATCGCCGTCAGCGGCAACGCCATCAACGTCCAGAATCGCGGCAACCTCGGCACCGGCCACGGCTGGGCCGGGGCCTACACGACCGTCTGGAACTCCGCCGCCGCCTCCTTTCGCGTCCGAAATCCACCCACTGCCCGCAACTGGCTCATCGGCTCAGTGGGGCCGACTTACGCCAGCCAGTACCCCGTGGGAGCCGATCCCGAGGGCACCCACGAAAGCAGCGGCAGCGCCGGAAAGAACGTCCACCCGCGTAGCCTCTACTTCGCCCAGCTCCAGCAGCGGATGAAATGGCCGGACTCGTATTTCCGCGAAGTCTGGCTCGGCGACGTGGACCAGCACTACAGCAGCGGCGGCACCGGCAACGCCTCCCCTTGCGATCCAGCCTGGCTCGACGCCGTCAACGCCATCACGCCGGCGGTTCCCACCGACACCCTCCAGGACCACCTCACCGCCAACCGCCGCCGCGCCTTCACCTTGGAATTCACGCCCGGCCCCGGCGAAACGGTCGCGAGCGCCACGCTCACCCTCGGCCTCCGCGCCACCGGCTCCACCTCCGGCGACGACCGCCTCTTCCTCGATTCCACCGCCACGCCCGTCACCTTCAGCTCGCTCGGCTGGACCGCGCTTTCCACCACCGCCTCCACCGTCCGCACCCTGCCGCTCGACCCCGCGCTGCTCGCCGACGGCCGCCTTCATCTGGCGGTGGAAAACGACAGCGCCATCGACTTCGCCGCACTCCATCTCCAGATCCGCAAGCCAGGCCCGTCCGTGCGGGTCGTCTCCCTCACCGCTTCCGCCGACGCCTACACCCGCGGCGGCATTCATGCGAATGCCAACTTCGGCACCGATGCCGCCCTCGCCACCAAGGACCTCTCCGTCACCGATGTCTTCCGCGAGTCCTGGCTGCGCTGGAATCTAACAGGCCAATCCGGCCGCCTGATCGATGCGAAGGTCCGCCTCGCCGGCACCACCACCAGCCAGGCCGGAAACGAAAGCGCCGCCGCATTCGTCGCCACCGACACCTGGGGCGAAACCACGCTCACCCACAACAACCGCCCCACCTCCGGCGATCTCTTCGCCCAGTGGCTCCCCGTCGCCGGCCAGCCGGTCGAGTTCTCCGTCCTCCCCCTCGCCACGGATGCCCTCGCCGGCGACGGCGAGCTCTCGCTCAAGATCTTCTCCACCGGCAACTACGGCGGCCTCGGCAATGCCGGCTACGCCTCGCGCGAAAACTCCAACGCCTCGCTCCGGCCGCAACTCATCCTCACCTTCGAGAACAACAGCCCCTCGCTTTCGCCCGTCGCCGCGGTCTCGATCCCCGTCAATACCTCCACCGGCCCGCTTCCCTTCACCGTCACCGACCCGGACTCCGGCGCGGCAGGCCTCGTTCTAACAGCCGCATCGTCGAACCCCGCCCTCGTCCCGGTGAACGCCATCACCCTTGGCGGCAGCGGGGAAAGCCGGACGCTTTCCATCTCCCCCGCCGCCAACACCCTCGGCACCGCGCTCATCACGATCACCGCCAGCGACGGCGCTCTAACAGCCAGCTCCGCCTTCCAGCTCGCCGTCACCGGCACGCCCGAGCAATCCTGGCGCTTCACCCACTTCGGCACCACGCTCGACAGCGGAAACGCCGCCGACAGCGCCGATCCCGACCTCGACGGCTGGGCCAATGCCGAAGAACGGGCCGCGGGCTCGGACCCGAACGACCCGTCTTCCCAGCCGGACGGATCCTCCGGCATCACCCGCTACTGGAATGCCACGCCGCGCTCCAACTCCTGGCAACCCTCCGCCGCCCATTGGAACACCGCCCCGCTCGGTGCCGGCGTCCAAAGTCTTTGGAACCCCGGCGACGACGCCGTGTTCGACCGCAACGAGACTTACACCGTCACCCTTTCCTCGCTGCTGAACTCCGGCCCCGTCGCCCTCCGCTCGGGACAGGTCACCTTCGATGGCAGCGGTGCCCTGTCCGCGCCCTCTCTCACCATCGATGCCGGCGCCCGTCTAACAGCCCATGGCGATGCCCTCTTCCGCGAAGGAACCACGGCGTTCACCCTGCATGGCGAGTTCGAAGCGCTGTCCGCCGCCTCCACCGCCACCCGCGCGCTGACTTTGCAAGGCGGCGGCAGCGTACGATCCGGCACCCTGCGGGCGGATTCCGGCACCTTCCCGGGTTCCTTCACCGGCACCTCCGCACTGCTCAAAAGCGGCAGCGGCACCCTCGTCCTCACCGGCACATCGGACGCCACCGGGCCGGTCACCGTCGAGTCCGGCACCTTGCAAATCGGCGACAACTCCAGCGCCGGCAGCATCGCCGCGGTGCCCGTCTCCGGAGCCGGCACGCTCGCCTTCCATCGCAGCGATGCCGCAACCTGGGCCGGCTCCACCAGCGGCGCACTCGCCCTCCGCAAGTCCGGCACCAGCACGCTCACCCTCACCGGCGATCTCGCCCATGGCGGCGGCACGGTGATTTCCGGCGGCATCCTGCAAATCGGCGACGGCGGCGCGAACGGCAACCTTGCCGGTGGCACCGTCGCCAACAGCGGCACGCTCCGCTTCAACCGGTCCGGCCTCGTCACCTGCGGCGCGATCATCAACGGCGGCTCGCTCTCGAAACTCGGCTCCGGCACGCTCGTTCTAACAGGAGCCAGCAACTTCGGCTCCGGCACTTTCACCCTCGGCAGCGGAACCCAGAATGTCGGCTACCTCCGCCTCGCCCACCCCAAAGCCCTCGGCAACCACACGAAGATCCTCCTTGCCTCCAACTCCGGCGGCGTCTCCGGCATCGAGGTCACCGGTGACCACACCTTCTCCCAGGCCATCGACACCGTCGGCCGCAATACCGCCGCAGGAAACGTCTTCCTCCGCAACGTCTCCGGCTTCAACACTTGGTCCGGCAACATCACCATCACGGGCGGCGGCGGCAGTTATGAAATCGCATCGCTCGCCGATGAACTCCTCGTCACCGGTGCCATCGGCGTGGCCAATCTCAGCATCGGCACCCGCAACTTCGTCGTGAAAGGTGCGGGCGACCTCACCATCGCCGGAGCGGTTACCGACATTCCCGCCACCCCCATCGCCCTCAACAAAACCGGCAGCGGCATTCTCCGCCTCAACGCTTCCAACACCTTCGGCGGAGCAATCTCCGTCCAAGCCGGCTCCCTCCGCGTGAACGGCTCCGTGAGTTCGAATGCGACCGTTTCACCCGGGGCAACCCTCGGCGGCACCGGCAGCATCGCCTCCGCCACCCTTGCCGGCACCGCCGCCGCTCCCGCCGTGCTTGCTCCCGGCGACGACTCGGCCGCCCTGCTCACCGCCGCCGGAACCGTCACCCTCGGTCCGGACGCCCGCTACGAATGGGAACTCGCCGGCACCGATGATGAACAAGCGCCCGAGCACGACCGGCTCTCCGCTGCACAACTCGCGATCACCGCCACCGCCGCGCGGCCTTTCATCATCGTCATCCGCCCGCGCGAGCTCGACACCTTGCCCTCTTTCCAAGCCGTGTTCCCCATCGCCAGCGCGCTGAACAACCTGACCGGATTCTCCGCGGCCACCGTCCTTGTCGATGCCTCCGCCGTGCAAGCCCTCGGCGGTATCTGGTCCGCCCGCGCCACCGGCAACACCCTCGAACTCGTCTTCACCCCGCCCGGCTACAACGGCTGGATCGCCGGCTTCCCCACCATCACGGACCCCGCCGAAACCGCCGATCCCGATGGCGACGGCTGGATCAATCGCGACGAATGGATCGCCGGCACCGACCCCGTCAATCCCGCATCGCGCTTCACCACCGCCATCGCCCCGGACCTCGGCCTCCGCTTCACCCGCATCCCCGGCCGCCGTTATACCGTGGAAACCACCACCTCGCTCGCCGGCTGGGCGCCTCACGCCACCGTCCCCGACGGCTCCGGCGAAATCACCATCCCGCCCCCCGCCCCTCCCGGCCCCGCACGCTTCTACCGCGTCCGCATCGAACTCACGGAATGACCCGGTGCCGGTCGCGACCGTGCTGCCGGTGCAGCCGCAGGAATCCGCTTTGGCTCCGGAGTCTTCCGAAGCCGATTGGGAGCCGGATAGCAGCTTGGCAAAAAGGGTTTGATACTCCAAAGCAGTATCGCTCTTGTTGGCCCCACCCACCCCCATGAAAGCACTCGCCCTTACCGCTCTCACCGCGGGCTTCTACATCCTGCATCAGGATGTCTGGAACTGGCGCGACACCACCCCTCTGGTATTCGGATTTCTCCCCGTCGGCCTCGCTTATCATGCCGGCTACTCGCTGTGCGCGGCCGGCATCATGGCGGTGCTCGTGAAATACGCGTGGCCAAAAGGACTGGACCCGGATGAGTGCCACGACGGACACGAAATCAAGCAGAACGACAAGCAGCCATGATCCCCGCCGTCGTCGTCTTTATCTATCTGGCCATCATCCTCTACGTGGGCATCTTCGCCTTCCGCCGGGGGAACAAAACGAGCGAAGATTTCTTTCTCGCCGGGCGATCGCTCGGACCGTGGGTGTTCCTCCTCACGGTCTTCGGCACGAACATGACGGCCTTCGCCATCTTGGGCAGTAGCGGTCTGTCCTACCAGCGGGGCATTGGCGTTTACGGGCTCATGGCATCCTCGTCGGGCATCGTCATTCCTCTCTGCCTGCTTTTCATCGGGACGAAGCTCTGGAGCGTCGGCAAGAAGCACGGGCACATGACCCAGGTGCAGTATTTCCGCGATCGCTGGGAATGTGACGGCACCGGGACCGTCATTTTCGCGCTCACCGCACTCATGATGATTCCCTACATCGTCATCGGCATCATGGGCGGCGGTCAGACCTTGGAGGCACTGAGCGGCGGACTCGTGCCCTACTGGTTCGGCGGAGGACTCGTGGCACTCGTGGTCATGAGCTACGTCTTCTTCGGGGGGATGCGCGGGGTGGCATGGGTGAACGCGTTCCAGACCACCATGTTCCTCCTCTTCGGGTGCATCGCGTTCTTTCTCATCGCGGACAACCTCGGAGGCTTCGACAAGATCGTGGCCAAGATGATGGCGGATCCGGCGCAGGCACCGCTGCTCACGCGCGAGCGCATCAGCCCGCAGGAATTTCTCAGCTACACCTTCATTCCGCTCTCCGCGATCATGTTCCCGCACATGGCGATCATGTGCATGACGGCGAAGTCCGTCCTTTCGTTCAAAAAGACCGTCGTCTGGTACCCCGTCTGTATCCTGCTCATCTGGCTGCCGAGCGTTTTTCTCGGCGTGATCGCCGCCCACCAGTTCCCCGGACTGCGGACGGGCGAGAGCGACGATGTCCTGCTGCGCATGCTGTCCGAGAATACCAACGTGGTCCTCGCCGGAGTGCTGGGAGCCGCCATCATGGCCTGCGTCATGGCCACGGATTCCCAGATCATGGCCCTGAGCACCATGTTCACCACGGATGTGGTCTCGCACTACGGCGGTGAAAAGGTCAGCGAGCAGCGCCGCATCTGGGCAGGCCGGGCCTTTGCCGTGCTCTTCACCGTCATCGGCTACGCCGTGGCGATGGCACTGCAGGACATCAAATCCATCTTCGACCTCGCGATCCGCTTCGGATTCTCCGGGTTCGCCGCGCTGTCACCCCTCATGCTCGCGGCGCTCTACTGGAAACGCAGTACCAAATGGGGCGCGCTGGCCGCGACCCTGTGGGTGGCGACGGGCACCGCCCTGCTGTGGTGGCTGCACGATTACTCCGCATTCATCGTTCCCAAGCCCGGCCAACCGCCGGTGCCCGTCTTCGAATCACTGGGCAACTTGTTCCTGCGTACGCCGTCCGGCGTCACCATTCACGGCTACATGCCCGTCATGTTCCTCTGCCTCGGCACGGTGGTCTTCATGGTGGCCGTCTCCCTCATGACGCGGCCGCCCCGCCGCGAGATCATCGCCAAATACTTCGACTCGTGATTGGCTTGCCGAAGGACTCGTGAGGTCATGGGTCCGGGCACCACGGAAGGGCCGGACCCATCTTCACGCCACTCTTCAATCCACGTCGGTGCGGAACGGCGAGGCGGGCAGCCCCTCCTTGTTGAAAAGATTCACGTCAGGAACATTCGCCCAGCCGTAGCGGACCGCTTTCGGATCGGTCACCCCAGCGGCGGAGACGATGACGGTCGAACCCTGGATCTTCGCCTGGGCGGGAACGAACTTCTTGTCCTCCCCGGCGATCATGAAGCCTTTCAGCTCGCCGTCTTTCGCGACCAGTCCGCCGCCGACGTGCTTGAAGCTCAGGACGATGCTCCCGCCCTTCGCGCTCATCGAGTCATAGAGCGGACCGGAGTATTCGATCTTCTCGCCGTAAGTCATCGCACGGGCCGCGAGGGCCAGCCGCTGGCCGACGGGCTCTTTCTTCCTCGGGTGGATATCCTTGGCATCTCCGACGTCGGTGGTCACCGCCATGGCGGTGTTTTTCACTTTCGCGAGCGTCAGAAACTGCGCCTCGCGGATTTCCGGCGGCTGGCCGTTGAAGGGCGCGATCTGGACGAAGAAAAACGGGAATTCCCCTTGTTTCCAACGAGCCCGCCAGTCGGCGATCATCGCGGGGAAAAGCGTGCGATACTGCTTCGACTGGCCGGCGTTCGACTCGCCCTGATACCAGATCGCACCTTTGATGCCGTAGGGAATGATCGGGGCCAGCATGCCGTTGTAAAGGCTCGCCGGGTTGCCCGGCCCGTCGTCCGGATGCCCCGGTGGTTTCGGCTGCGGACTGGACGGCGCGGGTTTCGGCGGCTGCGGCTGGCCGGCTTTCTTGGCCTGCGCGGCGGACTCGTTCCATGCTTTCAGCGTCTCCTGATAGGCCTTGCCGACGGTTTCGTTCCATTCTTTCGACTGGGTCTTGAACTCTTCCAGCTTCGCCGCATGGGCGGCAAGATCGGCATCGTAGGTGGCGAGCTTGCGCGTCGCGGCATCGACATACCCTTTCAGCTCCGGATCGGTCCCGAACCCTTCCAGGCTCGTCCAGGCCTGCGCGGGGGTGCCGCCCCACGAAGTATGGATCATGCCGACGGGCACGCCGAGTTTCTGGTAAAGGTCGCGGGCGAAGAAATATCCGACCGCGGAGAAGCCGCTGACGGTCTGCGGGGAGCACTCGACCCAGGTGCCGACGGCTTCGGCAAGCGGCTTGACGGATGTTTTCTTGGTAACCGTGAACATCCGGATTTTCGGGAAATCCGCCTTCGGGCCCTCTTCCTTCGCGTTATCGGCTTGGGCGAATTTCCACTCCATGTTCGATTGGCCGGAGCACACCCAGACCTCGCCGACCAGCAGGTTGTTCACGGTAACCGCGTTGTCGCCGGTGATCTTCATCGTGAAGGGGCCACCCTCCTTCAGGGGCTCCAGATTCAAGCTCCACTTGCCACCGGCAGCGGTCGTGCTGACTTTCTGGCGGCCGAATTCCACCGTCACCTTCTCGCCATCCCGCGCCGTGCCCCAGACCGGAACCGGCTGGCCGCGCTGCAAGACCGCACCATCGGTGAACAGCGGGTTGGGTTTCACCTCGGCATGCAGCGAGGCGGAAAGAAGGACCGCGATGGCGGACACGGACAGGGTGGGGATGGATTTCAGGGTCATGGGATTTGTCTGGCCCCCTGATACGCCGCATTTCCGGAATTCCCTCAAACAAGACGCAAAGCTTGCCGGTCAAATGGTGCCGCTATTCCTCCAGCATCTCCGTGGGGCCTTCGTAGGCCTTCGTATCGCCAGCTCCTGGCAGGCTGGCAGCGGGATCATCTGCCGCCGCTGCTGCGGGGAATTCCGGCGGAAGCAGTTGGGGAAGGATCTCTTCCCACCAGGCGCGGCGGTCGAGTTCTTCATCGATCAGCGCCTGCTGTTGCTCTTCGTCGAGCATGGGCATGATCTCGTCGGCGACTGACCCGGCAGGACTCGCGGGATCGCCTTTGTCAATAGCCACGTCGGCGCCATGCGATGCTCCGGTGTCCATGCCGGGCATCCAGGATGAGGAGCGCCGGGCAAGGATGCCGAAAATCCGTTGCTCCTGGTAAGGGCTGAGTTCGAGGGTTTCCCGCAGGGTCTCCAGTTCGCGGTTGGCCTCGCGCTCGACGCGTTCCGCATGGGCGAACCATGCGCGTTCTTCGGTCACGGGGCCGGCGGGTGGATTGCCTTGAATGCGGAATTCAGTCTCCGGTGTCGCGGACTCGTGAGGCGCACTTGTCACGGATTTTTCTACCGGGCCGGCCCGTTCCGGTGAGGCGGCCTTGGCACCGTGGCGCTTGCTGGTGGATCCGGTCTGCCAGCGCGGGGGTCCGGTCCAGGGTGCGGGATCATCCGACGGAGCTTCCTTGACGATGAGATAGAACCCGAGTGCTGCGGTGCAGCCCGCGATGGCGGATCCGAGGGCAAGCCAATGACCGGGTCTCATGGGTTTTAATTTCCGGTTGAAGCGTCCAACGCCAGCTTGGGGTTCTCCGAGACTCTTTGCGGGAAGCGGCCGATGATCAAGCCTTTAAGCTTGGCGCGGCTGGACGCCAGACGCGCCGACTGGGTGGCGGACAGCGGGAGCTCGGCGGCGATGGTGTCGTGCACCCGCAACATCCGGAGGTGCATGGTGAACAAGGCGCTCTCCTGATCCTCGCCGAGCTCGCTTCCGACCGGGGCGAGAATTGCGTCGATCCGCTGTTGCTGGGTGGCGTCGAGCTGAAGATCGGCGGTCAGGGTCCGCGAGGCCGCTTCCGCCCAGGGCCCGGCATTTGCCGTTGCCGCGGCGGCGACCGGCGGGTCGGGCGCGGTCAGCCGGCCAATCACCACGCCGGAGACGAAAAGCGACGCAAGGCTTGCGGCCATCACTGCATGGGTCTTGAGGCGTTGGTTCATTGAGGGAGCGGCAAGTTGTTGAAGGCCGGTGGCTCGGGCAGCGGCACCAGAATGGAGCCGTCGTGGCCTTTTTGGAGTAAAGCAAGCAGCGCGCAGGCGGCGACGGAGGCCAGAGCCGTGCGGAATGACCAGTTGGACCAGCGGCGCAGGGATTCGTCGCGGCGCGCGGCCCGCCATTGGCCCGTCACGCGGGTGGCGAAGCCATACGGTGCCTGGGGTAGGACTTCCTCCGGTGCCGGGGGCAGCCGGGCGACCAGGCGTTCCCAGTTCAGTCGTTGGTGTTTCATGGCTTGCGTTCCCGCTCGAGGCGTTTGAGTTGATCGTTCAGTTTGCGGCGCGCGCGCATCGCGCCGACCTTCACCCGGCTGAGTCCCCAACCGGTGAGTTCGCACACATCGCGCAGCGATTTTTTTTCGAGATCGAGCAGTTGCAGAACCATCCGCTCGTCGGGCTTCAGGGTGGCCAGCAGGCGCTCCACCAGCTCACGGCCACCGACTTCCACCGCCCCCCCGGAAGCGCTTGCATCTCCTTCGAGCAGGGAATCGACAAACCCGGCGTCTGCGTCGCAGAGGTCGGAGAAGCGGACTTCGGGACGCGCTTTCTGGCGCCGCAACTGGTCGTGGCAAGTATTGAGTGCGATGCGCGCGACCCAATGGGGAAACGGCTGGATGCCGCGGAAGGAATCGATGGATGCGAAGACTTTCATGAACACCTCCTGCACCAGATCCTGTTCGTCGAGCCCCCGCGGCAGATGGTTCCGGACGATGCGTAGGACATGGCCGTAAAGGTCTTCAACGAGGCGGGCCGCCGCCGCATCGCATCCCTTTTTCGCAAGTTCGACGTTATCATTCCAATTCGGAGCGGGTTCTGGTTCCTGGGGACTCACCCTGCTGAGGTTCAAGACGGTTGGGGGCAGGGGCGGGTTACAAGGGGCGGGCTTTTCTTCCGCCTCAAGGGTTATCCCGCCGGACACGAAAGACGCGCCTTGAGGGGCGCGGGCTGGTGGTGTCCGTGAACGAACGGTCGCCGGTGATGGTGGCGGTGTGGATGGTTGTGGGGAAATCAAACCAACTGGTGCAGTCCGCCGAATACTGCAGGCGGTAGTGGTGGCCGTATTCCTCGTTCCAATCGAGCTTGCAAGCACCGCTGGCGGTCCACGACGACTCGAGGGTGACGGTTACCGGATCGGTGCGCAGACGGTAGTCGTCGAAGAGCATGTAATTGTCGCCCGGGTAGATGTCGGTGCTGAGCGGATAAGAGTTCATCACCTGCATTTGAACCCGGACGGTTCCGAGGTTCCTGGCGCTCGGGCCGGTGTAGAACGAAAGGTCCTGAAACAAGGGTGCGCCGCCAAGTGAGACGGTCCAGCGGTTGGTGCGGAAGTTGATGCGAAACTCGAGGACTTCCAGCGTTTCCGGCAGGAAGGAGTAGCCGGTGTTGGTATAGACGAAGGCGGAACCATTCCAGTAAAGCAAGTAGATGGAGCGCAGCGGCAGGCCGGTGAAGCTGTCGAGGCGGTTGTTGTCGAACTGGATGCCAGCTAACAGTTGGGAACTGCTGTTCCAGACTTGGAACTCGAAATTGTCGCGGCGGAAGAGTGAATCGACAGTGGAATCCTTGATGCCCACAACCACGCTGAAAGTCGCCACTTCCTGCCCAAGGGCGACGGGATCGAGGTCCACCGCGCGGCGGAGGTAAACGGACCTGTTGTTCACTCCGATGGCGCGGGCGGGATTTCCGCCGAGGTAGGCCGAGTTGCCGATCCCGGTCACTCCGTGTTGGGATTCGGAAAGGGTGCCGCTGAGTGCCTTGCCGGCGAAAAGAGTAGGTCCCGACCACCCATCAACATTGCGGATGGTATCCACTCCCACGGCGAAAGGCGGGCTTTGAAAACCGGTGTAATACGCCTCGCCGGCCCACGCCGTGCTCAGAATGGCAAAGAAGGTGTGAACCAAAACAACGCGGCTTCTCATTTCAAGGGTAGCGGGAACTTGGCGGGTAAACCCCTCGAAGGCAATCCGCCATTCGGACCAGGTCCGCCAAAAAGGGTGGCCCGCCTTCTGGCGAGCCACCCTGAAACGGAGGGTTTCGAAGGCTTGCTTTTCAACCGCGGACTCAGCCGCCCGTGCCTCCCGAGCGCGACTTCAGGTAGGCGTCCCATTCAACGGGTGAAACCTTGCCGTCTTTGTCGGTGTCGAGGGCGGTGATGGCGGCCTGGGCTTCCGCCAGGGAAAGCCTGCCATTGCGGTCCACGTCGAAGGGAGCCAGTGGCGGTGCATACAAGATGCCCGTCAGCGGGAACGGATTCGGCAAGGGTTGCGGCAGCGGACAAGGCGGCAGCAGGGTCTTGCGGTAGGCGTCCCATTCATCGGGCGACACCCGTCCATCGTTGTTGGTGTCCAAGGCATCGATGATCGCCGTCATTTCGGCTTCGGAGAGGTATCCGTTCCGATCGACGTCGAAGGAAATCAGCGGAGGCACGACCCGGAAACCCGGAACAGGGTAGGGTTCGGGCAGGGGTTGCGGGAACGGGAACGGCGGGATCGGCGGAGGCACCGGTTTGAGGACCGCAAGAAATTCCTCGAGGCTGACCGTGCCGCTGGCATCTTTGTCGAGGTGGCCGATCATCCGGGTGACCATTTCGTCGGTGATGCCGGGAATGGCCTTTAGTTCCGCGGCGCTCAATTGGCCATTATCGTCCACGTCGAGTTCATTGAAGCGCTTGATACGGTTTTCACGAATCTTGGCAGCCACTGCGTCGCGGGCGGCTTGGATTTCCTCGGGCGAAAGCTTGCCGTCGCCATCGGTGTCCCAAGGATTCGGCCGGCCGGGGTGCTTCGGCCGCGCCTCGCGCACGGCTTTCTCAAAGGCCTGGCGCTCCTCGGCGGAGAGCTTGCCGTCGCCATCGAGATCGTAGGGTTTCAGGAATTCCGGGAGTTCACCGGTGCCGAATGGCCGCGGCGCGGGCGGCGGAGTCTGGGCGCGGGCCGCCGCTGCGAGCAGCAGCGAACTGGCGATCAGGATCGAGGTGGTTTTCATGTGCTATTTGATGCGGGTTGGTCGGGATCGGGGTGCGGCCTTGGCAGGCGCCGTACCCTGATTCCCTTGTTGAACATGGAGACGCCGGAGCACCCTCACGGGTTACGGAATTTTTTCACCCCCCGTTCCCGCATCGGCTGCGGGGCCAATCCGCCCTCTGGATATCGCGCCATGGGGCGTTTTGAGCATGCGGTGCCCGCCCCTCGCGTGTCTTCGAAGGCCTTTGGGAGATCGCCTTCGGGAAATCCCCGCGGGTCTGCCGGTCTCCAACCAAATAATAGGCGGCCTCCCGGGTGGGGAGGCCGCCGTTGGATGCAGGCCGATCATTGAAACCCGCCGAACTCAGGGGCCGGTGACCTTGAGACGGGCGAAGTTTTTACCACTGAGGGGCCCCGGGAAGGTGTACTTCACCTCGGTGCCGGAGGAGTCGTCCACGTTGCCGCCGAGGAGGGTTTCGGTCGTCCAGACGCCGGTGAGCGTAGCGGAGGTCTCGACCACATAGTCGGTCCCATAGACCCCCAGGTAACCGGAACCCTTGGGCCAGGTAACGCTGAGCGTGCCAAGGGTGTCGATGACGCCGGGCAGCGGGGTGAAGCCGGTGGTGTTGCCGGTGGGTCCGCCGAGGAAGTATTCGATGCCGTTCTTGACGCCGTCGTTGTCGTGGTCGTCATCGAGGTTCACCCCCGCGCCGTTCGTGCCAGCCCACAAGAAGTAGCCTTCCGAGCTCGTCTTCCATGAGATCATCCTTTCCCGTGCCTGGTCATACGATCCATCCCGCTTCCTTGACCCATTCTTCAACTGGTAGTATTTCTTTGCCATGAAAGTGAGCGATACCGGACAGGTGACCATCCCTCGCGAAATCCGCGAAAGGGTCGGTATGGAGCCCGGCACTGAAGTAGAAATCATCGAACGAAATGGCGAAGTGGTGGTCACCACCTTGGAAGACGCAAAGACACGGATGAGCGCTTGGATTGGGAAAGTCCGGGGCACGGCCATGCCGGGTCTGTCCACGGACGACATCATGACGATCACCCGGGGCGAGGACTGATCGATGATTCTGGTCGATGCCAACGTTCTGCTGGACGTTTTCACGAGCGATCCCGTTTGGTTCGAGTGGTCGAGCTGCCAGCTTGTTGCCAATGCGAGCGAAAATCTTGCCATCAATCCGTTGATCTGCGCCGAAATTAGTGCCGGCTACCCGGACGAGGCGACGCTTGAAAAACAGCTTTCCGGCTGGAAAATCGAACGGCTCCCCCTCCCCTACGCGGCCGCGTTCCCAGCGGGTAAGGCCTTCCTCGCCTACCGAAAGCGCTGCGGGACGAAGCATTCGCCGCTTCCCGACTTCTACATCGGTTCCCACGCTCTGACCTCTGGACTGACGCTGCTCACCCGCGACGCCACCCGCTACCGGACCTACTTTCCGCGGCTCAGCGTGATTGCGCCGGTATCCTAAACCGTCCGCCGCCGCGATGCTTAAATCTTTGCGACCTTGGCGTCTTGGCGGTTCCCACCTCCCCCACCCCGGTCTAAAACCTCCCGCCGATGCCCGCCGCACGCGTCCTCATCGACGGCCCTTCCGAGCTCGTCTTCGACTATGCCATCCCCGATGGCCTGCCGGTCGTGCCCGGCTGCCGCGTCCGCGTGCCGCTGCGCAACAAGCTTTCCCAAGGCACCGTGCTCGACCTCGTCACCAGCGAGGACCTCGGCTTCGCCCTCCGCCCGCTCCACTCGCTCAGCGATCCCGAACCGCTGATCACCCCCAAGCTGCTCGAAGCCGGCCGCTGGATCGCCAATTACTACGGGTGCAGTATTGAAAGCGTCATCCGCGCCCTGCTGCCGGAAGCCGTCCGCACCGAGGACAACTCCGCCAAGGTCCGCAAGTTCGCCATCCTCGACACCCCGCCGCCGCCCGAAATCCTCGCCAAGCTCGACAAGCGCGCCCCCAAGCAATCCGCCATCCTCGCCCTGCTCGGCCACGCGCCGGAAAACAAGATGCCCCTCGCCGACCTCGGCGACGGTGCCTCCGCCTCCGTCAAATCCCTCGTCAAACAAGGCCTCGTCCGCCTCGTCGAAGAGGAAGTCCGCCGCGACCCCGAAGCCGATGGCATCGAGGAGATCCTCCCCGACACCCCACTCCCCCTCAACCCCGAACAAGCCGTAGCCCTCGAAGTCGTCCTAGCCTCCCTCCATCAATTCAAAATCGACAATCCTCAATCCTCACTCCTCAATCAAAGGTCTCCGATCTTGCTCCACGGCGTCACCGGCTCCGGCAAAACCGAAGTCTATCTCCAGGCCGCCCGCGCCACCCTCGACCTCGGCAAAACCGTTCTCGTCCTCGTTCCCGAAATCTCTCTAACACCCCAGACCGTCCGCCGCTTCCGCGCCCGCTTCGCCGGCATCCAGGAACAGGTCGCCGTCCTCCACTCGAACCTTTCCCAGGGCGAGCGCTTCGACGAATGGCACCGCATCCGCAAGGGCATCGCACGCATCGTCATCGGCGCCCGCTCCGCCGTCTTCGCCCCGCTGCCGGACCTCGGGCTGATCATCGTCGATGAGGAGCACGAGAACACCTACAAGCAGGACCAGATCCCCCGCTACCACGGCCGCGATGTCGCCGTGCTGCGCGCCCACCTCGAAGGCTGCACCATCGTCCTCGGCTCCGCCACGCCGTCGCTCGAGTCCTTTCAAAACACCCTCGACGGCAAGTACCAGCTCGTCCGCCTGCTCAAGCGCGCCGACGGCCAATCCTTGCCGCTGATCCGCATCCTCGACATGCGGCTGGAATCCAAAAAGAACAAGGGCGGCATGGCCATCCTCTCCGAGCGCCTGCGCACCGCCCTCGAACAACGCATCGCCAAGAACGAGCAGTCGATCCTCTTCCTCAACCGCCGCGGCTTCGCCCGCTCGCTCCAGTGCCCGTCCTGCGGCCACGTCTGCATGTGCCCGCATTGCGCCGTCGCCCTGACCTACCACCGCGAGGACGAGCGCCTCTGCTGCCACGTCTGCGGCCATCAGGCGGTCGTCCCGCGCAAGTGCCCGGAGTGCCGCGACCCGGCGATCGCCCTGCAAGGCTTCGGCACCCAGAAGGTGGAAGAGGTCCTCGCCAAGGTCCTGCCCTCCGCGAAGATCGCCCGCATCGATGCCGACGCGATGCGCAAGAAGAACGCGCTGCGCGACCTGCTCAATGCCTTCCAGGCCCGCAAGATCGATGTGCTGATCGGCACCCAGATGATCGCCAAGGGCCTGCATTTCCCCAACGTCACCCTGGTTGGCATCCTCAACGCCGACATCGGCCTCCACGTCCCGGACTTCCGCGCCGGCGAGCGCACCTTCCAGCTCCTCACCCAGGTCGCCGGCCGCGCCGGCCGCGGCGAACTCGAGGGCGAGGTCATCGTGCAGACCTTCACCCCGCACTCGCCGTCGATCCAGTTCGCGCGCCACCACGACTTCGACGGCTTCGCCGAGCAGGAGCTCGAGTTCCGCCGCCAGTTCGCCTACCCGCCCTTCGCCCACTGCGCCGTTCTAACAAGCCGCTCGACCCACGAGCGCCGCGCCGAGTTCACCTTGCAGACCCTCTTCCGCCGCCTCGGCGAGGACTGCCCGAAAGGCATCATCCTCGGCGAGCCGATGCCCAGCCCGCTGGTTCGCTCCCACGGCCAGTTCCGCTTCCAGCTGATGCTCCGCTGCAAGAACGCCCGCCCGCTGACCCGCCATGTCCAGCAGGTCCTGCAAAAGACCACGCTCCCCGAAGACGTCACCGTCGTCTTCGACATGGACGCGTGGAGCTTCACATAACCCCCCCCGGGACCGCCGGTCATCAGACCGGCAGAACGGTCCCTCCCGGCCCGCCCTGGCTCAAAGTCCGCATCGCCCACACCTCCCCGATTCGCCCTCAATTCTTGCAAATCCAATCCGCCGGATGCAGGTTCCCCTCATGGAAAAGGCCGCAACCTTAAGCGCCCGCGTCCTTCGCAACGGCGAGTGGTTCGTCGCCTTCTCCCCGGAGCTCCCGGAAGGCAACGGACAGGGAACAACTGAGGAAGAAGCCCTCGAATCCCTGAGGGAATCGATTTTGCTGCTTTTTGAAGACCGTCGGGAAGATGCAGCGGCGAACCTCGGAAACGGCGAAAAATTGGTTCCACTCACGCTTGGATGAGTCAGACGGATCAAGCCCCCACAAATCCCTTCGGCTTCGGGCGTCTGCTGTTCATGTCGTTCGGGATCCTAAGCCTAAGCTTTCTCCTCGATCAAATGCTCCGATGGAGCGATCCGATCAAAGGCCTCGAAAGCGGTCTCGTTCACATTTGACTTCTCGGAGTCTTCTGGATTCTGAGCCTTACGATTTGGAGTCTGGTGATCTTTGGCCTCTAGCGCTGGAGAAACTGGCAGCGATTCCGGTCGCAGTGGGTACTCTTGCCCGCACTCTTGGTCCTGATCTCATTCCTACTCTCTCTCGTTCTCGATCCTCCGACTCCCTCACAACGGTTTAGCCGCTTCGCCAAAACGGAGTTACCCGCCAAAGCCGGGAACCTGAAGTTCGAGTTCCTCGGCGGAGGTATCGCCGATTACTGCGACACCTACTACTTCGAAACCACACCCGCAGAGGTTGATCGCCTGATCCGTGAAATCGGGCTCGTTGAGGACGAGTTTTACACACCTTCGAGCTATCGCTTCAGAAAGCTCCCCGACGCACCCGATCCAAGAGAGTGGCAGGGGTCCCGGCGCTTTCGAAAAAGTGATGACCGTGACCTCTGGTTCCATGAACTGATCACCGACGGGACAAAGACGCGGGTCTACGTCCAGATCATGTGCACCTGAATCGACCTAAGGTCTGGACCGCCGCAGAGATCGACACTGAACACTCCATTTTCTGAATCTAGAAAATCCAAAAGCATTCTTTACCAGAGCCTTGCAATCTAAAAAGATCGACACAAAGATCGACGCTAATGGAAGCGTCCGATGCGATTTCCCGGATCCCCAGCAGCATGGAGCCCCTGCTGCCGACCACCGGACGCGGGCTCCTGGCTGAACTCAGCGCTGAGATTTTCAGGAAATCCGGGGAACTCAAATCCTCGCTGCCCTCGGCAAGCGCCCGCGCAGAACTGGCAAAGCTGGTCTGCGAAATGAACAGCTACTACTCAAACCTGATTGAAGGGCATAAGACATTGCCCCGAGACATCGGCAAAGCCCTCAAGGAAGACTATTCCGGCAAGCCAGAGGACCAGAGGAACCAGCGTTTGAGCGTCGCCCACATCAAGGCCGAACAAGCGATGCGCAAGCGATTGGCATCCGATTCCTCACCGGAGATCTTCTCGGCGGAATTCATCCGTTGGCTTCATCGGGAATTCTACTCCCACGTGCCGGAGCAAGAATGGAAGACCACCTCGACCTCGGGAAAGGCTTACCCGTTGGTCCCGGGCGAACTCCGCTCCTACAACGTGAACGTCGGCCGGCACGTTCCACCTGATCACAGCTCCCTCGACAAGCTTCTCGCGAGGTATCAAGCGTTCTACTCATCGCGCGATATCATTGCGACCGACCGCTTGATCGCCGTAGCGGCTGCCCATCACCGACTGGCCTGGATCCACCCTTTCGGCGATGGCAACGGCAGGGTCGCCCGTCTTCAGTCCCAAGCCGCGCTCATCGCCGCCGGCGTCGACAGCGGCGGCTTGTGGACACTGTCCCGCGGACTCGCCCGCGAACAGCAGAACTACTACCGGGCCCTTCAGGATGCCGATCAGAGGCGGAAGAACGACTACGACGGCCGTGGGAATCTCAGCGACAAGGCCCTCTCCGCCTTCTGCGAATTCTTCCTGCGCCAGGTGCTCGATCAGATTGAATTCGTGATCGGCCTCATCGAACCGGAAACCCTCGTGACGAGGATCGGCCGTTACTTCCAGTTCGAGCGAACCGATCTCGAACCCAAATTGCGCGACCACATGTCGAAGCTGGTCGTCACGCTCTGCATCCGGAACGAGATCGGTCGCGGCGAAGCGGAGGGCATTCTCGGCCTCAAAGGCACGGCCACTCGAAAAGTCATCCGCGAGACCCTCAAGGAGGGCCTGATCCAATCGCCGTCGGAGAAGGGACCATTGCGTATCGCGTTCCCCATCGAAAAGGTGACCGATTACTATTTCCCAAGACTCTTCACCGACCTTCCAGTATCACCGTCTTGAGTCAGGGGGCCCACTCGCCCCGGATTCACCGATTCTTCACACTCGCCCCACGTTCCCTCCCCGTCACCTTCCTTTCCTCCGCCCATGCACGTCCTGCTTGTAGAAGACGAACCCGCCATCGCCGACACCCTGGTCTATGCCTTGAAGACCGAGTGCTTCGACGTCCACCACGCCCTCACCGGCCAGGCGGCGCTCGATGCCTTCGCGGCCAAGTCCTTCGACTTCGCCATCCTCGACATCGGCCTGCCCGACATGACCGGCCTCGAAGTCTGCAAGAAGCTCCGCGAAAGCTCGTCCGTGCCCGTGCTCTTCCTCACCGCCCGCGACGGCGAGGTCGACCGCATCCTCGGCCTCGAGCTCGGCGGCGACGACTACGTCACCAAGCCCTTCAGCCCGCGCGAGATCGTCGCCCGCATCCGCGCCATCCTCCGCCGCTCGCAAAACGGCAGCGCCGCCCCCGCGCCGGCCACCCCGGCCAAACCCGAACTCCCCGCCGGCCCGCTCCAGCACGACGCCCACGCCATGCGCATCCACTGCCACGGTGCCGAGCTCGATCTCACCGCACACGAGTACAAGCTGCTCCTCGTCTTTCTCAAGAACCCGCGCCGCGTCCTCAGCCGCGACCAGCTGCTCGACCACGCCTGGGCGGACCCGGGTGCCGTCACCGACCGCACCATCGACGCCCACATCAAGTCGATCCGCGCCAAGCTCCGCGCCGTCCAAGCCGGGGCCGAAGACTTCATCCAGACCCGCCGCGGCCTCGGCTACCTGTTCGTGCCGTGAAGACGCAAGACGGGAAGACTCAAGACGCAAGACCGGAGCCTGCGGGCAAGTCGCCGGCACGTCCCTGTCTTTCCTCAAGTCTTGTATCTTGCGTCTTCCAGTCTTGAGTCTCTCCCCGCATGCGCCTCACCCGCGTCACCCTTCTCGTCATCGCGCTGATCATCGGCGCGGGCTTCTACCTGCTGGTCCGCCAGCAGCTCTCGGTCGTGGAGCCGCAGACTTATCAGGCGACGGAGGAGTCGATGGTCGATGCCGCCCAGTTGCTCGCCGCTTTCGTAGAGGCCGATTTGAAAGCAGGGGGCTTCGACAAGGAGCGCTTCAAAGCCGCTTTCCGCGGGGCGTCTCGACGGAGTTTCGAGGCGGTCATTCACGACCATCTCAAACGCGACGTCGGCTTGAATGCCTATCTCACCGACGCCGACGGCACCGTCATCTTCGATTCGGGCGGCAAGCTGGAAGGTCAGGATTTCGCCTCCAAGCGGGACGTCTATTACACCCTCCGCGGTAACTACGGCGCCCGCAGTAGTCGCACCGATGAGAGCAACCCACTGTCCTCGGTCCTGCACGTCGGCGCACTGGTCGGCCCGCTCGAAAACCCCTTCGGCGTGCTCACCGTTTACAAGCCGCAAGCCGACGTGCTGCCGATCGTCGATGCCCGCCGCCGCGGCATCTACTGGGGCACCGGCCTCGTCGGGGCGGGCATCCTGTTCCTCGTTACCGCCGTCTTCATCTGGCAGTATCTCCCGGTCGGCCGGCTCACCGAATACGCCCGCGAGATCGAGTCCGGCAAGCGCCCGCCGCTGCCGAAACTCGGGGCCGGCAAGGAGGTCAACACCCTCGCCCGCGCCCTGGAGTCGATGCGCGAGGCGCTGGAAGGCCGCCGTTACGCCGAGCGCTACGTCCAGACCCTGACCCACGAGATGAAGAGCCCGCTCGCCGCCATCCGCGGCGCCGCCGAGCTGCTCGGCGAGGACATGCCGCCCGCCGACCGCCACCGCTTCCTCGAAAACATCCGCGCCGAATCCGGCCGCGCCGAGCGCCTGCTCAACCGCCTGCTCGAACTCTCCGCGCTTGAGGGCCGCAGCAGCCTCGACGCCAGCGACCCCGTCGATCTCGGTCCGATCGTCGCCCGCGCCATCGACCAGGCCCGCCCGCCCGCCGAACTGGCGAAGGTGACCCTTGCGGTCTTGCTGCCGGAAACTCCCGTCCCGGTCCGCGGCGACGCCTTCATCCTCCGCTCCGCCGTCACCAACCTGCTCGAGAACGCCATCGACTTCTCCCCCGCCGGATCCACGGTGGACATCGTACTTCAGCCCGACGGCATCGTCTCCATCTCCGACCGCGGCCCCGGCATCCCGGACTACGCGACCGACAAGATCTTCGAGCGCTTCTACTCCCTCAAGCACCACGGCTCCGGCCGCAAAGGCACCGGCCTCGGCCTGACCCTCGTCAAGGAAGCCGCCGAGCTGCACGGCGGCACCGTGGCTCTCGAAGCCCGCGAAGGCGGCGGCACCACCGCCCGACTGACCCTACCGGTCCTCGCGTAGCACTCTTGGACTGCTGCAGCCTGCTGGCGAGTGACACAGCCCCCATGACCTTCATGGATCACCCGCTCCCCACGCTCGACAGATCTGATTTCCATCTTGGAGCGCCTTCAGGGACGGGCTACTGTCCCCAATAAGAACACTCAACTCGCGAGCCTGCTTTTCCGGCTCGAATTTCTCAAAGCCCAGTGAAAGCCAAGCACCTCATCGCTCTGATCCTCGTGCTCATCGGCACGAATCTGTTCACCTTCGCGACTTCGCGCTACTGGACAACCGGGCACGTGCTGAAGCGGGCAGAAGACGGCGTCATCGCTGTCATGGAAAAGCAGGAAATCGTCGCAGCGAGCTCCGATCATCAGCCTTACACTGGGATTCTGAGGGCCATCAGCGGGGCGGGAGGAATCTATTACTGGTGGAACGATGGAGTCATGTACTGGGGAGCAGGCGTGGTGCTGATCCTCTCTGGACTCGCCGTTACTCGCTATGAGCCTCTGAAGAATCAGGCGGACTGAGATCGGAGCGATGATCACATCTCTGAAAATCCTCGGGCTTCTGATCGCAGTTCTGCTTCCCTTCGAGGCCCTGTTCCTCTGGGAGTCTTTTTCCGAAGTTGTCGACGATGGACTGCCGATCACCGGCCCCACCCTCTTCTCAAGGACTCTCCTCGCTGTTGCTCCATTTGGTCTCACGACAGTCATCGTGCCGCTACTCTGTGGTTCAATGATCGGGGCAATGGCTTATGCGTGGAGACACGCTTGGAGGACCGGCGGGATCCGACGGAATTGAGGCTCGTCACAAGACCTCACTTCCTGCTAGCACCCCGTTGATGAGCTCCCACTCTCCACTGACGGCATTCATGCCCGCCGTGCTCCTGGCCGCGGTGTGTACCTGGCCTCCCCTCCCCGCGGCGGCGGCCCCGAATGTCATCGTCATCGTCGTCGACGACCTTTCGTGGCACGACGCCTACGACGCGGCAGACCTGCTCCGGCCCACGATCGACGAACTCGCAGCCAACGGGGTGCGCTTCACCAACGGATACGCGACGGCACCCGTTTGCAGTCCGTCCCGCGCGGGGCTGCTCACGGGGCGCTACCAGCAGCGCTTCGGTCACGAGACGAATCCCGGCCTGCAACTGGAGCACAGCCCGCAATTCGGATTGCCCCCCTCGGAATCCACCATGGGCGACCGTTTCAAGGCGCTGGGATACGGCACGGGATGGATTGGAAAATCCCACCTCGGCAGCCAGCCCGACTATCATCCGAACGCGCGCGGCTTCGACCATTTCTACGGCTTCCTCGAAAGCCACCACTTCTACGTGGAAGCGAACAATCCGTCGAAGGTCGAGCCGCCAGGCTGCCCGCCGATGCCCTACGAGCCGATTCAACGGAACGGCGCATTCATCCCCCAGATGGCCGGTCCGAATCCCGCACCGCCGCTGGACTACCTGACCAAGTCGTTCGCCGACGAAGCGGTTCAGTTCATCGACGACCGGAAGAGCCAGGAGTTCTTCCTCTATCTGCCGTTCAACGCGGTCCACTTCTGGCTGGAAGGGGACTCCGCCGGGACCCTCCATGCGGAAACCGCCGGACTCGGCCTGGAAGCCGGCTCGCAGCGGAGGTTGATGGCCGAGGTGCTGCTCGGTCTTGACCATGCGCTCGCGGCGATCCTCGCGAAGCTGCGCAGCCATCCGGATCCCGAGACTCCCGGCGACCCGACCCGGACGCTCGAGGACAACACCATCATCTTCCTCACCAGCGACAATGGCGGCGACACCGAGTTCGGCGGGAACAACGGCACGCTCACCGGACGGAAAACCTCGCTCTATGAAGGCGGCATCCGGGTGCCCTTCATCGTCTATTGGAAAGAACGTCTGGCGGTCGGCGACCGGAACATGCCGGTGAGCACCCTGGACATCCTGCCGACGGCACTCGCCGCGGCGGGCACGACCGCACCGGCCGCCTGGCAACTCGACGGGGTGAACCTGCTCCCGGAATTGCTCAACCCCGGCAGCCCGCCCGCCCGCGACCTTTTCTGGCGGGTGGAAACCACCGGCATCAGCCAGCCCGAGCCGGGCGTGCAGGACGGCCTGCGCGCCATGCGGCGGGGAAACTGGAAGCTGGTGAAGCCGGAAACTTCGGCCACCTGGGTGCTGTACGACCTCGCGACCCCGGCCACCGGGGAAACGGCGAACGTGGCCGACGCCAACCCCGGGGTGATGAGCGAAATGATCGCCGCCTACGAGGCGTGGAATGCCGGACTCGCGAGACCGCGCTGGGCGCTCAACGACCTGCAATTCCAAACGCCGGAATTCGTGCCCGAAGACGTGCGCGTCGGCTCCCTCACGACCTCCTACCTCGAGCCGGAGTTCCTCTCCGGCGCGAACCAGTTCGCCTATATCAATGGTTCGAACGCCCTCGTCCGCGACAGCTTCGACCCGCTCGACGGCTTCCCCACGCTCGCCGCCGTGGAGGTGGATTCCGGGCTTTCTCCTCTAGCCGACGCCGTGGTCGGCCCGCGTTGGGGACTCTCCGCGGGCGGTGCCTCGCTGTTCTACACCAAGCCCGGAGACGGCGGCAGGGACCAGATCTGGCGCGCTCTCCCGGGTGGTCCGGTGGCGCTCACCACGGACCCGGGCATCGACAGCTTCGGCGCGCGGGTCAGCCGCGGGCTCACGGATGCCGCGGTGAAAGTCGCCTACAACGCCGGCCCGGTCGCGACGTGGGCAAGCACCCTGGCACCCGCCACACCGAACGAGATTCCGGATCACCCGGACCAGCCCGCCAACGGCCAATGGATTCCCGGCACCGCGGATCTCGCGTTCGCTTCCGGCACCCGGATCATGCGTCTCAAGACCGACACCGGAACGTCCGTGGAGATCGCCGATGATCCCGGCGGAAAGAGCGACGTCTGGGCATTTCACGCACCGGAATACAACCATGAACTCTGCTATGCGGCCGTCGTCGACGGGACTTCGATCTCGATCTACGTCGATCCTCACACCGTGCCCGGCGCGCCTTTGATCCGCGCCGCCACGCTTTCGTTGCCGGCCGGCTCGCCGCCGCGATTCCTGCGCTCGATGCGTCCGCTCGATGGCCTCCGCGGATTCAATGGCACGAGTTATTTCTCCTGTGCCGCCCATGAGAACGCCGACCCGCAAAACCCCGGGGAGAGCGAAATGTGGCTGCTCGGCCTGGGACCGAGTCCGAATCTCCGCATCGCCCGCCGCGTGGATACCGCCACCGGGCCCGGACCGGCCGCGCCGCGCACCGTGGTCGGACTTCGGGACGTCCACTACTACTACACCCGCAACGACGGGGTGAACCCTTCGCAGCTCCGGCTCGCGGATACCGGCGTCGGGCTTCCGGACCATCCGCTCCCTCCGACCGGTTTCACCAGCCTCGCCTACCAATGGAGTTTTCCCGCCGCACCGGATGACATCCCCTTGCTCGGCACCGAAACCACCCGCCTGGTGGAACACGGCGGCTTTCTCTACGCGGCCCAAGGCAGTACCGGTGATCCGGTCCAGCCCTCCCTCGCAGTTCCCTACCCGCCGACCTGGCGCGGGGCGCAGATCCTGGTGAAGGATTCAGCCACCGGCGAATGGGACCTCGATGAGACGTTCATCGGGCATCTAGCCGTCGAGTCGATGGAGTCCTTCACGTTCACGAGAAGCGGCACCAGCCCGATCCCCGCCCCGGCGCGGGAAGTGCTCGTCGCCGGCTTGAGCGATTTCAGCAGGCACGGCGAGAACCTCGCCAGTGTCCGCCTGCGCACCGACACCGGTCCTTGGGCCGATTCCCATCCGAACAACGCCAGCTCCGCCTTCACCAGCGCGCTCGGATTTCATGAAACCGTCATCGATCAGAACCCCGAGCCGCTCCGCTCCGAACACGTGTTCGCCGGACTCTCGAACGGCGAGATCCACCGCGGGGTCTTTCTTCCGGGGCCGCCGGAAAACCTGGACTGGTCGGCTCCCGGCAATCCGGAACTCAGCGGCACCGGTCCGGTCTCCGCCTTTGCCAGCGCGAACGGCTTCCTCTACGCGGCATGCGGCCTCCGCTGGGACGCGGGTGACGTCGCCGGCGGACTTTATCGCCGGAGCCACACCGGTGTGTGGACACGGGTCTATCTCTGGCCCGGACCGCTGCCGCTGCAAACCGCACCCGCGAAAGCCCTGGCGATGACCGGCCTCACCGCCGTGCCCGATCCGCGGGGCAACGATCACCAGGTGCTGCTCGGCGCGCGCGTCTGGCCCGGCGTGATCGAGCGGATCGATCCACTGAACAACCACGCGGTCACGGTCGAACTCGACGTCCGCGATTTCTTCGCGCGCCGCTGGAACGACGAATCCCTCCGCGGTGCCGAGGTCGCGATCGGCTACACGGAGTTCTCCCCTGCGACCGATCCCGTCACCGGCGAGGCCGTGCATTTGATCGGCGTCTGGATCGAGCACCCCGCCGCCGCCGCGCCGCCGCACAATGGCACGCATTTCCTCATCCGGCATCGCGATAGCAGCTACGAAGCGGCCGATGTCCAGCCCGACCCGAACCTGCCGGCCGGCCAGACGCTTCGTGCGACCCGTTGCATCGCCGCCTCGCCCTTCGCCGCAGATGACGGATCGGCATTCTACTTCGGCGGTTACGATTCCGGCGGCGACGAAGTGCAGAACACCGGGTGGATCCTGCGCGGCGGCTACACCGCGTGGCCGACACTGGCGATCAGCCAACCGGATCCGCCCGCCTTCCAACTCTCCTGGCCGGCGACGAATCTCGACTGGAAACTGGAGTCCTCCACCACCCTCGCTCCGTTGGACTGGCGCCCCGTTTCCAGCAAGCCCGTCCGCGCGCTCGACGGCACCACGCTCAGCATCATTCCCGGCAAGCCGTCGGAATTTTTCCGGCTCCGCAAGGACTGAAACCACGGTCAATGCTGCACCAGGGAAATCCCGGATCACCTGCCAATTTCACCCGCCATTCATCACCGCTTCACCCGGGGAGTTCTTCATCCTCCCCAGTGATCCGCCGCCTGCTGCAACCCGATGCCGAACTGCTCGACGACCCGTCGCCGGGCAGGATCGCGCGGATCGCCGGGCTCACCGCGCTGGCCCTCGCGGCCTACGGCTTCACCACCGGCTTCTGGCGCTCGCCGATGATGGGCGTTTATGTCGCGCTCAAGATGCCGCTGCTCGTTGCCTGCACTCTTGGTTGCAACGGCATGCTCAACGGTCTGCTCGGCTTGCTGCTCGGCGGGCTCGGTTTCCGCCAGTCCCTGCTCGCGCTGCTCAGCGCCTTCGCGGTCTCCGCGCTGATCCTCGGCTCGCTGTCGCCGGTCACCCTGATGCTCGCGCTCGATGCCCCTGCGCCGGATTCCCCCTACGCCGCGTCCGCCCATTCCGGCTACCTGCTCTTCCACGTCCTGCTGATCGCCGTGGCGGGCATCGCCGGCACGCTGTCGCTCCACCGCATCCTGCGCGAGCGCTGCGCCTCCACCTCCGTCGCCAGTATCACCATGCTCGCCTGGCTGGCCGGCAACGGCATCCTCGGCATGCAGTTCTCGTGGATACTCCGACCCTTCTTCGGGACGCCGCGACTCACGGTCCAATTCCTCCGCGAGGACCCGATGAACGGCAGCTTCCTGGAGGCGGTTTGGCACGCCCTGAATCGCTTCACCGGCGGAAACATCCACTTCGCCCTCATCGCGCTGGTCCCGCTGGCCTTCCTCGTCGCCGTCCCGATCTGCCGCGTTCTCTTTCCCCGATCCCAACCTGTAACACCATGAACACCGACATCCCGCAACCACCGCCCTTCATCCCCACACCGCCCTTCATCCCCACACCGCCCTCCGCCGAGCCCGCGCTGCCGGAGAAACTCGACACCCGCGCGCTGTTCGAAGCGCTGCTCCGCAGCCCGCGCGCCCTGGTCCAACGCCTCGCCGATCCCGGCAACGGCGCGCTCGGCCGCTTCCTCGCGATCGCCGTCAGCTCGATGCTCGTCTTCGGCCTGGTACTCGGCAGCTTCGCGATGAAGGAACAACTCTGGGCCGCCCCGCTGAAAATCACCGCCGGCCTTCTCATCGCCGGACTGATCTGCTTCCCCAGCCTTTACATCTTCTCCTGCCTCGCCGGCTCGCGTGCCGGAGCCGGCCAACTCGCCGCGACGCTGGCCGGCATGCTGGCGCTGGCCGGAGTCCTGCTGTTAGGCTTCGCCCCCGCGGTGTGGATCTTCACCCAGGCGACCCGCTCCTACAGTTTCATGGGCCTGCTCGCGCTGATCCCGTGGTTCGTCGCCCTGCTCTTCGGCTACCGATTTCTCAAGAGCGCGGTCTCCGCCAGCGGTGCCACCTCGAACGGTCCGGTCCTGCTCTGGGCCGGGATCTTCCTCGTGGTGACCTTGCAGATGAGCACCTCGCTGCGACCGATCATCGGCACCTCGGAGCGCTTCCTCACCGATGAGAAGAAGTTCTTCCTCCAGCACTGGATCGACTCGGCCGACAAGTTTCTTCCAAAGGCCGAGTCAGAAGAAACCCTCGAAACCCAGCCCGCCCGATGAATGCCCGCCTACCCCGCCGCCCCGCAGAGAAGCCCGCCCGCTCCGCGAAGAAGCCGCCGCGAAAGAAGCCCGTCACCACCGCACCGCCCGATCCGCTCTTCGAGTCCCTCCGCCAGGAGCTCGGCCTTTGACCCGCCGGGTGGAGCGCTGGCTTCAGCCGGCCTGCCTTTCATCGACCCACCAAGCCACGCCGGCTAAAGCCAGCGCTCCGCCGGATCATGCCGCTTTTCCTTCTGGTCTCTTGCCTCTTGCCTCTGGTTTCTAAAGCCCATGTTCCTCGGCCTCGATTCCTCCACCCAGTCGCTCTCCGCCCTCGTCATCGATCCCGCCAGCGGCGCGATCGTCCGCGAGGTCTCGGTGAACTTTGGCAGCGCCCTGCCCGCCTACCAGTCGCCCAGCGGCTTCATCCCCGGCGGCAAGGACGGGGAAGTCCACGCCGACCCGCGGATGTGGATGGAAGCGATCGACCTCGTCTTCGAGCAGCTCTCTGACGGCTTCGACCTTTCTCAAATCACCGCCCTCGCCTGCTCCGGGCAGCAGCATGGCTCGCTCTACTTCGATGACACCCTGGAATCCCGCCTCGCCTCGCTGAAGGCCGCCGAATCCCTCGAAGGCCAGCTTTCCGGTGCCCTCACCCGCGCCACCGCACCGATCTGGATGGACACCTCGACCGGAGCCGAGTGCGCCGAAATCGCCGCGGCGGTCGGCGGCAACTCCGAGGTCTGCCGCAAGTCCGGCTCGATCGCCGTCGAGCGCTTCACCGGCCCGCAGATCCGCCGCTTCTTCAAGCAGGACCCCGCCGCCTACGAAAAGACCGCCGTCATCCACCTCGTCAGCTCCTTCGTCGGCTCGGTGCTGGCCGGCAAGTCGATCGCCATCGACCACGGGGACGGCGCGGGCATGAACCTGCTCAATTTGCAGTCGCTCGACTGGGACGATGCCCTGCTCGATGCCACCGCTCCCAATCTCCGCGCCAAGCTCCCGCCCGCCGCCGCAGGCACCACCATCGCCGGCTTCGTTTCCGATTACTTCGTCGAGAAATTCGGCCTCTCCCGCGACTGCCAGGTCGACCTTTCCACCGGCGACAACCCCTCGTCGCTGGTCGGCATGGGCGCCACCGCGCCGGGCACCATCGTCATCTCACTGGGCACCTCGGACACCTTCTTCGCCGCGATGGAAAAGCCGGTCACCGATCCGCAAGGCTTCGGCCACGTCTTCGGCAATCCGGCCGGCGGCTTCATGTCACTGATCTGTTTCCGCAACGGCTCGCTGGCCCGCGAGGCGCTGCGCGACGCCTTCGGCCTCGACTGGTCCGCCTTTGACAAAGACGGCCTGGCCCTCACGCCGGCCGGAAACGGCGGCCAGCAGATGCTCCCCTTCTTCGGCCCGGAAATCACCCCGCGCCGCGACTTCGACGGCCCTGTTAGAAATTTCCCCGCCGATGCCCCCGCCGCCGTTCAGGTCCGCGCCCTGCTCGAAGGCCAGTTCCTCAACATGCGCCTCCACAGCCAGTGGATCGGCGAGAAAGCCGGCCTGATCCGCCTGACCGGCGGCGCTTCGCAGAACGACGGCATCGCACAACTGGTCGCCGACATCTTCCAAGCCCCGGTCGAGCGCTTCGCCATCGCCAACGGCGCCGGCCTCGGTGCCGCCCTGCGCGCCGCCCACGCCTGCGGCCACGACCTCGCCCGCCTCAGCGCCGCTTTCTGCAAGCCCGCCGCCGGTTCACGGCTGGAGCCGGACACCTCGCTTGCCACGACCTACGCCGAGGCTTTGGAGTGCTTCAAGGTGATGCTTTGAACTCGCCCGCGGGCCCCTTCGTCCGCAGTCTCCGGTTGATGAAAGTTGTCGTCCCCATCATCTTAGGCAGCGCTCTTTTCTTGCTCGGATTTGTCGCGGGTCGCGGGAGTGCGCCGGAGCCAGCAGCCGCGGCTGACCTTGGTACGCCGAACGCTTCCTTGGCTTCCACGTCCGGCACCAGTCGCGGGGAAGATGCACCCGGTCGCCGTGATCGGCCTGACGCGGGAAGACGCGGCCAACTGATCGAGGGCAAGGAACTTGCAGCCGGGGTGCGAACGATGCTCGGGGACTGGAAGGAAGACGAGGTGGACCTGCTGGTGCCGTCCGATCAAGTTGATCCAAACCGGCAGCCGCTCTTCGACGTCGTGACCTTCAACCGTCTCGTAACTTCGATGAGCTATGCGACGCCGATAGAACTCGAAGAAGTCCGGGCCAGCTTCCGGGAGCAGGCGGACGATTCCATCTTCGCGGCGATCTGGGGAACCACCCTTGAAATGCAATGCCAGGCGCGGGAACTGGAGGTTGAGGGAAGCGTGGCGCTCGACCGGGCATTGGCAAACGCAAGGTTGGAAAGCGAGTCCGGGGATAAGTCGCTGGTTTCATTGCCCTCTCTCGTATTCGCCTATGCCAGGATCGCACCCGAAAGTGCTAGCCGCTGGGTCGAGAGTGTCATTGCAGATGGAGGCCCTTTGCCAGAGGGCTCAACCGCGGAGTTCCTGCGGGCCGCTTTGATGCGCGCCAAAGCAGGCGGACCCTGATTTTCGGGAGGTTTCGCTGATTCCGTTGTCCCCGTTTCGGTTTTTTCGGATCAATCGGCTCGGTCGCGCTCGCGGATCAAGGCTCTTCCACCGGCGGCACCGGCTTCTCCGCCTGTTCCTCGATCTTCTCCCCCACCCGCTGCAAGAACTTCCCCGTCGCCTCCGCCGCCTTGTCCAAGCCCGCCTCGGTCTTTTCCTTCGCGGTCTTGAGGCCTTCTTCCGTCTTCTCTCCCGCCACCTGGAGCCCCTGGCCGGTCTTCTGCAGCGCCTTGTCAAGGTGCTCGCCCGGCGTCTTCGGATCCTCCGGCGACGGGACCACCACGACTTCCTCCCTCACCTCCACCGCCTTCGGGGCACCGACGGAGGAGTTCTTGTCGCAGGAAACGATGGCCGCGAACGCAGGCAGCAGGAAATGGAGCTTTTTCACGACCCCAACCTGCACCAGGCGGGCGATTTGGCGAGTACCAGATTCCCTCTTGAATTCCCGCCTTCCTGACACTTCTTCGAGACTTATTGCCGATACTCCTGTCATACAGATTTTGACTTTCCCTCCCCCAGCAGGAAGAGTCCGCCCGTTCCACCTGTAATCCAAATTCCATGCGCCCGCACACCCTCGTCGCCGCCCTGATCGGCACCCTTCCGCTTGCCGCCCAACAAGGAGATCGAAAAGGACACGACAACATGGCCCCGGTGGTCCCCGAGAGCGAAATCCCGCCCTCGCCGGTGCTGTCGGTTGAAGACGCCCTCAAGAGCTTCCGGATCGCCCCCGGGTTCGTGATCGAGCCGGTCGCCACCGAGCCGCTGGTCGACAAGCCGGTCTGCCTCGACTTCGACCCCGCCGGCCGCATCTGGGTCTGCGAAATGCGCGGCTACATGCCGGACATCGACGGCAAGGGCGAGGACATCCCCGAAGGCAGGATCAGCGTGCTGGAAGACAGCGATGGCGACGGCAAAGTCGACAAGAAGACGGTCTTTCTCGACAAGGTCCTGCTGCCCCGCGCCGTCACCGTGTTCCACGACGGCATCCTCTTCCTCGACGAGCACAAGTTGATGTGGGCCAAGCGCGACGGCCTCAAGCCGGTCGGCGAACCGGAAGTCATCGACGGCAAGTTCAACGGCGGCGGCAACGTCGAGCACAAGCCGAACGGCCTGATGCCGAACCTCGACAACTACCTTTACCTCGCCAAGTCGGACAAGCGCTTGCGCCGCGTGGACGGCAAGTGGGTGATCGAACCGACTTTCTTCCGCGGCCAGTGGGGCATCGCCCGCGACGACTGGGGCCGCCTCTATCACAATCACAACTCCGCCTTCCTCTTCGGCGAAAGCCTCGCGCCGAACCTGCTGACCGCCAACCCGGCGGTGAAGCCGAAATACAATGACATGAACGCGCTCGGCAGCAACCGCACCTGGCCGATCCGCGTGACCCCCGCCGTCAACCGCGGCTACATGTCGAAGGCGAACGGCTACAACGAGCAGACGCTCGACCCGAAGACCCACAAGCTGATCAACTGCACCGCCGCGGCCGGGATGACGGTCTATCGCGGTACCAATTTCCCCAAGGACTGGTATGGCGCCGGGTTTGCCACCGAGTCCGTCGCCAACCTGGTCAAGGCGGTCAAGATCGACGAGAAGGACGGCAAACAGGGTGGCAGCCACCCTATTGGCGAAAAGGAATTCCTCGCCTCCACCGATGAGCGCTTCCGCCCGGTCAACGCCTACACGGCTCCCGATGGGTCGCTCTACCTCGTGGACATGTATCACGGCATCATCCAGCACAAGACCTACCAGACCAGCTACCTCCGCAAGCAGAACCTGGCCCGCGGCCTCGACAAGCCGGGCTTCGGCCACGGCCGCATCTACCGCGTCCGTAGTACTTCCGGAAAGCTCGAGCCGAAGATCGACATCGGCGCGCTACAGGGGCTCGACCTGGTGAAGATGCTGATGCACGCGAACTCCTGGCACCGCGAGACCGCCCAGCGAGTTCTCGTCGATCGCAAGGACCCCGCTACCATTCCTCTCCTCGCCAAGCTCGCCGCCAGCGGCCAGCCGGTTGCCCGTGTCCATGCGATCTGGTCGCTCGAAGGCATGGGCGCGCTTAAGGCCGAGCACCTCGTGGATGCGTTGAAAGACAAGGACGCCAAGGTTCAATCGTCCGCCCTGTGGGCCTGCACCCGGCTTGCCCCCGACGAAATGGCCAAGCTGCAAGGCGGGCTCGCCTCGTTGAAACCCGCAGCCCCCGAAGCCGCCCCCTACCTGGCCCGCGCCCTCGGCACCGCCGGCACCCCGGCGGCTTTGGAATCGCTTGCCACCCTGTTGAAAGATCAGTCCAAGTCCCGCTTCGTCCGCGAAGCCGCGATCTCCGGCCTCCACGGCCACGAAGCTGCTTTCAAGTCCCTCGCCGATCCGAAGGACAAGGCCATGCTCGCTTGGCTCGACCAGGGCGAGAAGAACGCCGCCGCCAAAGGTCCGAAAGGTCCCTCGCTCAAGGGTGCCCAGCTCGCTTCCTGGGAACGCGGCAAAGCGCTCTACGCCGGCGAGGCCGTCTGCTTCAGTTGCCACGGTCCCGATGGTTCCGGCGTCCAAGCCCTCGGCCCGCCGCTCGATGAGTCCGAGTGGGTCACCGGCAATCCAGACGTCCTGATCAAGATCATGCTTCACGGCATGACCGGCCCGGTCACCGTGGCAGGCATCACTTACACGCCCACCGCCGACATGCCGGCCCTCGGCATGAACCCGATGTTCACCGACCAGAAGCTCGCCGACATCGCGACCTACGTCCGCAACGAGTGGAGCAATAAGGCCCCGGCGGTCGCTGCCGATGCGGTGAAGAAGCTGCGCGCGGCCACCAACGACCGCAGCGGCCGCCCGTGGACCGCGGCTGAGCTGAAGTAGATCGGAGTGTCGCCTTGAAGGCGACATGGCAATGGACGGGCGGCATCCTGCCGCCCGTCACCCGAACGGCTGAAAGCCGTCCTTCCATCGTCATGTCGCCCGGAGTGCGACACTCCAATCATGGCAAGGCGCCCGCCCCTCACCCCATCGCCTTCTCCATCAGCGCGTTCATCCGCTTCACGGTGTCGCGCGCGTCCTCAAGCAGGCCGGCGGCGATCAGCGCGTTGTCGAGCAACTGGCTGGCGACCATCTTTGCGAGTTCCGGATTCGACTCCCGCGTTTCGGCCAGCTTCTTCACCAGCGGATGCCGCGGGTTGATCTCCAGCTCGACCTTGACCTCGTCTTTGAAGTTCTCGTCCATCGCCTTCATCATCCGCCGCATCTGCGGGGTCATGCCGTCCTGCGGGACCAGCGCGATCACCGGGCTGTCGACCAGCCGCTTGCCGCTGGCCACCGCGGTGACCTTGTCGCCCAGCTCGTCCTTGAGGAAAGCGCAGAGCTTTTCGGTCTCCTCCGCACCGAGCGCCTCGCCTTCCGCATCGCTGTCGTCGAGTTCGACGCCCGCGTGACTGATGCTGACCAGCTTCTTGCCCTCGAACTCGCCGAGCGTCTCGATCACGTATTCATCGACTGCGTCGGTGAAGTAAACCACCTCCAGCCCGCGCGCCTTAAAGGCCTCGACATACGGGCTGGTCTCAAGCTGCGCGCGGCTCGCGCCGACCAGGTAGTAAATCTTGTCCTGCCCGTCCTTGGCGCGGGTCAGGTAGTCGGCGAAGCTCGACAGCTTGCCGTCTTCCGTCATCGACGACTCGAAGCGCAGCAGCTTCGCCAGCCCGTCCTTGTTGGCGTAGTCCATCGCCACGCCCTCTTTGAAAAAGCGGTCGAACTTCTTGTAGAATGCCTGGAACTTCTCGGGATCCGCCTCGGCCTCCTTCTCGAACATCTTCACCACCCGCTTGCTGATCACGCTGCCCAGCTTCTTGACCAGCGCGCTGTCCTGCATCGTCTCGCGCGAGATGTTCAGCGGGATGTCCGCGCTATCGATGACCCCCTTGAGGAAGCGCATCCAGTCCGGCAGCAGGCCCTTGGGCGAGGGGTCGATCAGCACCTTCTTGCAATAGAGCGCGACCGCGGGCTCGGTCTTGTTCATGCCCCAGCGCTCCATGTTTTCGTTCGGGACGAAAATGAGGGCGTTGATCGCGATCGGCGCGTCGGCGCTGAAGTGAAGGCGGTAGGACGGGGCTTCGTAGGCGTGGCAGGTGAACTCGTAGAAGGCCTTGTATTCCTCCTCGGTGACGTCGGACTTGTTCTTCAACCAAAGCGCCTCGACCTGGTTGATCCGCTCGCCGTTGAGATGGATCGGGAAGCCGACGAAATTGCTGTAGCGCTCGATCAGGTGCTTCACCCGCGCCTCTTCGGAATACTCGGCGTGCTCTTCCTTGAGATGGAGCACGACCTTCACCCCGCGTTGCAAGCCGCTGGCCTCCTCGATCGAGTAGCCGCTCACTCCGTCGCTGGTCCACAGCAGTTCCTCGCCGTTCTCCCGCCACGACCGGCTGAAAACCTCCACCTTGTCCGCGACCATGAAGGCGGCGTAGAAGCCGACTCCGAACTGGCCGATCATGTTCGCCGGCGAGTTCCCGCTGTCCTTCATTGCAGAGAGAAAGGCCTTCGTTCCCGAATGCGCGATGGTGCCGAGGTTCTCCACCAGCTCGCCGCGGGTCATCCCGATCCCGTGGTCGGCGAGGGTCAGCGTCTTCGCCTCGGTATCGGTCGTGATGTGGATCTCCAGCGGCAGCGCTGCGTCGTGGATGTCCTTCTCCGTGCCTTGGAGATGGCGGAGCTTCTCCTGGGAGTCCGACGCGTTCGAGATCAGCTCGCGCAGGAAAATCTCCCGGTCGGTGTAGAGGGAGTGGACGACCAGATCGAGCAGTTGCTTGATCTCGGCTTGGAAGGAGTGCGTTTCGAGTGTGGCTTCGCTCATGGGAGTGTGAGGGGTTGGGGCGGCGAAAGTAGCGGGCAATTCCCGGCTGTCAAAGGGGTAGCGAAGGATCCGCCTCACGGAGCCACGATACTTCTTGCTGTCGTGAACCGACGAGATTGACATCCCCCTGACTCTTCCGGCTCATTCTGCGGCATGCCAACGCCTTATCTCCGAATCCCCCTCCGCCGCCTCGCCCTTTTTGCTGCAAGTCTCGTCACACTTGCTCTTGCCAGTTGCTACGGCCCCATGTCGGTCGATCCCGCGTTCAAATCCAACCGGCAGCAAAAGGTGGCGGTGATCACGATGCAGGCACCCGCCGCATCGGTCCACCACGTCGGCAGCCAGGGCCTTGTCGATCTCGCGCTGAACCAGGCGATGGCCACCGGAGGACGACGCGAACTCGATGACTACCCTTCGCAAGCCAGACTCGATGAAGCCGGCAAACGCTTCGCCAAACGACTCAGCGGTCTTGGCTACAAGGCGACTCATCTCGCGGTGCATCCGACTCAAAAGGAATTCAATCCCGCGATCGCCAAGCCCAGCGCCTCAAAGCCGATTCCAGGGACCGGTAGTTATCTCGCCGGCTATGATGCCGCCGTGTTCCTTTCCATGCCCGCTGTCGGCCGCGCCAAGGCGGTATATGGCTTCATCCCCCTTTCGGGCAGCAACGCGATCGCGGCGATGCAGGGCACGATGTTCGCCACTTCCGACCAGAAGCTGCTGTGGCGAACTCAGATGCCGGTGATCAATCCTAGCGACGGGATCGACATCGAAGGCGACGGGAAAGAAGCACTCTTCCGAGCGGTCGATGCCGCGGTGACGAGATCCTCCGGCGGGATCGAGCTGCAATTCTTCAACAGCTTCTAAACCGGCCATTCACCGATTTTAAACAGTCTTCATCAACCCGTGAATCCGCGCCGGGCTTCGCGTCTTGAAAAACTGTGTCACTCCCGCCCTTCACTCCGGCAGCGCGAACGCCACGTAGGCGTCCCCGCTCTTCGTCCCGATCTTCCCGCCGCCACAGGCGATGACCACGAACTGCCGGCCCTTCACTGAATAGACCGCGGGCGTCGCGTAACCCGCCGCCGGGAGCTTCGCCTTCCACAGTTCCTTGCCGGTTTTGCGGTCGAAGGCGCGAATGTGCTCGTCGCGGCTGGCCGCGATGAAGACAAGCCCGCCCGCCGTGACCACCGGGCCACCGTAGTTCTCGGTGCCGGTCTTGGGAATGCCTCGCGCGGTCAGCTCCGGGTATTCGCCCAGGGGCACGCTCCACCGGTAGTCGCCGGTGTTGAGATCGATCGCGTGCAGCGTTCCCCAAGGCGGCTTCACCGCCGGGTAGCCGTCGGGATCGAGCCAGCGGTTGTAGCCGGTCGTCGTATAGGGAATCGCCCCGATGTCTGCTTCACCGCCCGGCTCCACCTTGCGGCCGGGATCGTTGACCGCATCGCCGAACAGATGGTCGGTCACCTTCTGCCGCTGCGACTCTGTTAGAAACGCGAACGACGGCATCACGCCCTTGCCCGCCCCTAACAAGGCAACCACGTCCGGCTTTTTGAGGCGCGCCGCCACCGTGGAAAGATCCGGCACGTTCTGCGCCACGTTGCCCTTGCGGTCCACGCCGTGGCAGGCGGCGCAAAGCTGGGCATAGATCGCCGCGCCGCTCGACCCGCCTTCCGCCTTGGTCGGCACCATCGCCAGGATCCACGGCATCTCGTTGGCATTCACGTAAAGCACGCCCTCCGGATCCGCCGCCGCGCCGCCCCATTCCGCGCCGCCGTCGAATCCAGGAAAAACGATGGTTCCCCGCTCGCTCGGCGGGTCGAAAGGAACATGCGGCCGCACCTGGTTGAAGCGCTCCAGCACGCTCTTGGCCGACTCCGGCGAAAGGTCCGTGATCTGGTCCCGTGAGAACACCTGCCGCGAAAACGGCGCCGGCTTCAGCGGGAAAGGCTGGGTCGGCCAAGCCGACTCGCCCGGCATCTCGGAGGGCGGCACCGGCTTTTCCTCGATCGGGAACAGCGGCTTGCCCGTCGCCCGCTCGAACACGAAGACGTGACCCGACTTGGTCACCTGCGCCACCGCGTCGATCTTCTTCCCGCCGTGCGTCACCGTGACCAAGTTCGGCGGGGCAGGCAGGTCGCGATCCCACAAGTCGTGATGGACGAACTGGAAATGCCAGACCCGCTTCCCGGTCTTCGCATCCAGCGCGATCAAGCAGTTCGCGTAGAGGTTCTGCCCGGTGCGGTCGCCACCCCAGAAGTCGAAGGCCGCCGAGCCGGTCGGGCAAAAGACCAGCCCGCGCGCCTCGTCGAGCGCGAAGCCGGTCCACACGTTCGCCCCGCCGACCGATCTGTAGGCTTCCGGCGGCCATGTCTCGTGCCCCGGCTCCCCGGGCTGGGGGACGGTATTGAAGCGCCATACCAACTCGCCGGTCCGGACGTGGTAGGCGCGGATCGCCCCCGGCGCGGCCGGAGCCGGACCTTCGCCCAGCCGCATGCCCATGATCAACAGATCGCCGAAAATCACGCCGGGCGTATTTGCCGTCAAATGCAGCCCGTCTGCATCTCGGCCCAGATCCTGCTTGAGATCGACGCTCCCCTGATTGCCAAAGGACCCGATCCGGGTGCCGGACCGGGGATCGATCGCATGCAGGAAGCGGTCGTTCGCATAGAATACCCTCGCCTCGTCACCCGTTCCCCAGTGCACCAGCCCCCGGTTTACGCCACTTTTCGGCAGTCCTGCTTTCGCCGGATCGAAGCGCCATTTCTCGGTCCCCGTCGCCGCGTCCAACGCGAACAATTGGAAATCGGGCGAGGTTGCATAAAGCACGCTACCAATGACCAGCGGATTGCATTGCGCCTGCGAACGGTTCTGACCATCCGTCCCGCCCGACGCGAAAACCCAAACCTGTTTCAAATTTACCACGTTTTCCGGGGTGATCTGTGCCAAAGCCGAATATTGACTGCTCGACTTGTCGCCGAGATACACCGGCCAATCGGTATCGGCGGCGTGGAGCGCGGCCACGGAAAGAAGGTATGCGGGGAGTTTCATGCGGGATGCCGGGAGAAAGGAACGGATTCAGGTCACCCAAAATCACGGTTTCTTCCCAGAAATATCCATCTGGACACCGGTCCGCCGAAGAGTATGACACGGACGCCGCTCGTCCCCAGGCGATCGGCATATCCCTTGCTATGCCAGTTTCATATGTCAGTGAGGTAGTCGTGGCTCATGGCTTCTTCCTGAAAAACCTCCTCATTCCAAGTCATCCAAGCAACTTGAGCATAGCTCCCCTCCCAGCCCATGCACCGCCTGCGACACGCCCACACCATCAGGAGCCTCTGGATTGCAGCCTTCCTGCTATGCCTCAAGCGCCTCCTGATCGTCAGTACGCCGGTGCTGTTCCTATCTTCGTTTTTCAACAACGACGTGCAGCTTTCGTTGTACGGCCTCGCACTGGCGGGGGTGATCCTGCTGCTGGCCGTGATGCAACTGCTGTTTGCCTCCGCGGCAAAGTGCCCCTTGTGCCTGATGCCCGTGCTTTGCCGCAAGGGCTGCTCGACTCACCGCAACGCGAAGCGGCTCCTAGGCAGCCACCGGTTCTACGTGGCCCTGTCGATCCTCCTGAAAAGAAACTTCCGCTGCCCTTTCTGCAACGAACCGACCGTCCTCCGGCTCAAGGGTCTCCCTTAAGTTCGCGCTCGCGGATCATTCGCGGGAGCCACTCCTGCGGATGCGGGTCAGACGCAGGAACACGGTCACCAACCACACCAGGCAGCCGAAGCCAAGCGCCCCCAGGATCAACGGCAACCATACCCGGACGCCATCCATCGCGGACAGATCGTAGATATAGGGAAGCCATGCCGCGGAGGCAAACAGCACCGGCGCTCCGGCCCCACTGAAAAGCAACTCGGTCATAAGCCCACGGAACCGATCCTGATCTTGGGCGTGAACGCAGCGAAAGAGCAAACCAGTCCGGCGGGTATCCTGCACGACGCCGAACATCTCGCACGCCGGTTTCACGACTCCACCCCGGAAAAATCCCCACGCCATGCCCTCGCTCCACCGCCGCCACTTTCTCCAACGCGCCGCACTCGGAAGCGGCGGGCTCATGCTCGGCTTCCCCGCCATCGTCCGCGGCCAGAACCTCAACAGCCGCATCAACGTCGCCTGCATCGGCGTGGGTGGGAAAGGCAGCAGCGACGTGGACGACGCCGCCAAATGCGGCGGCCAGATCGTCGGTCTCTGCGATGTCGATTCGCGCTTCCTCAACAAGAAAGCCGGCCGGCACCCGGAGGCGAAGAAGTTCGCCGACTACCGCAAGATGCTGGAGGAGATGAGGGACTCCATCGACGCGGTGGTCATCTCCGGCCCCGACCACATGCACGGTCCCGCCGCCATGATGGCGATGGGCATGGGCAAGCACATCTACTGCCAGAAGCCGCTCACCCAGACCGTCTTCGAAGCCCGCGAACTCCGCCGCGTCGCGAGCGAGAAGAAACTCGCCACCCAGATGGGCAACCAGGGAAGCGCCGGCGACGGCCTGCGCCGCGCCGTCGAGGTGATCCAGGCCGGCGTGATCGGCAAGCCGCTGGAACTCCACGTCTGGAGCAACCGCCCGATCTGGCCACAGGGGATGGACCGCCCCGCCGGTGAAAGCCCGGTGCCCGCCCATCTCGACTGGGATCTCTGGCTCGGGCCCGCCGCCCCGCGGCCCTATTTCGAAGGTGCCTACCACGACTTCGCCTGGCGTGGCTGGACCGAGTTCGGCACCGGCGCCCTCGGCGACATGGCATGCCACACCGTCAACATGCCTTTCCGCGCCCTCAAGCTGGGCTACCCGACCGTGGTCGAGTGCGAAATGGCCTCCCGCATCTACGGTGAAAGCTACCCGCTGACGTCGCGCATCCGCTTCGAGTTCCCCGAACGCGACGGCCTGCCACCGCTCAAGTTCTGGTGGTACGACGGCTCGCCGAAAGGCGAGTTCATGCCGTTGCGTCCCTACCCGAACATCGTCAAGGACGTCGTCGCCATGAATGGCAAGCTCCCCGAAAGCGGCTGCCTGATCATCGGCGACAAGGGCGTCCTGTTCTCGCCCGACGACTACGGCGGCCAGTTTTTCATCCAGCTCCAGGGCGAGAAGACCTTCACCAAGGGCGACGACCACCAGGCCGCGAAAGCCGTGCCGGTCACCATCCCGCGCTCGCCAGGCCACAACCAGGAATGGTTCGACATGATGAAGAACGGCAGCCCGGCCTATTCCAACTTCGACATCGCCGGCTACCTCACCGAGATCATCCTGCTCGGCTGCATCGCCCTGCGCGTCGGCGAAGGCGTCCGCATGGAGTGGGACGGCCCCGGCATGAAATCCCCGAACTGCCCGCAGGCCGCGCAATTCGTGAAGCGCAACAACCGCGCGGGATGGTAAGGGAGCGGATGGTAGATGGCGTGCCGCACGATAAGGACCCGTGGTCAACATGGCGTCGGCGGCAGGTCGATGCCCATCACCCCACCGGCCAGACCAGCAGGATCAGCGGCACCCCGACCAGCACCACCAGCAGCGACAGCGGCGCGCCCAACCGGGCATAGTCGCCGAAGCGGTAGCCGCCCGGTCCCATCACCAGCGTGTTGCACTGGTGGCCGATCGGGGTGAGGAAATCACAGCCCGCCCCGACCGCGACCGCCATCAGGAAGGCATCCGGCCGCATCTGCAAATCGGTCGCGAAGTTCGCGGCAATCGGTGCCATCACCAGCACCGTCGCCGCGTTGTTCAGGAACGGCGTCGCCGCCATCGCCGCCACCAGGATCAGCCCCACCGCCGCCCACGGCGGCACCCCGGCCGCCACCGATGACAGCCAGTTGGAAATCAACTGCGTCCCGCCGGTGTCCTGCAGCGCCCCGCTGACCGGAATCAGCGCCCCGAGCATCACCAGGATCGGCCATTCCACCTGCTCGTACGCCGCGCGGATCGGCAGCGCGCCGGACAGGATGACCAGCGTCGCCGCCGCGAAAAAAGCCACCGGGGCGGTCACCAGCCCGAACGCCGCCATCGCCATCGCACCCGCCAGAATCGCCACCGGGATCAGTCCGCGCCGCGCGCTTCCCAGATGAATCGTCCGTTCGGCCAAGGGCAGGCACCCGAGTTCGCCCAGCCGCTCGGGCAGGATGTCGAGCGGACCTTGGAGCACGATCACGTCGCCCGCCCGCAGCTTGGTGTCGCGCAGCCCCTGGGTCAGCCGTTGGCCGGATCGCGAGATCGCCAGCAGGTTCACGCCGTGCCGCTCGTGCAGCGCCATGCCGCCCGCCGCCCGGCCGACCAGCGGGGAATTCGCCGTCACCACCGCCTCGATCACCCCGATGTCTCCCTGCCGGTTCCCAGTGACGGCAGCGCGATCCTGGCCGTCGAGTTCCAGCCCGGCCGTCACGATCGCCCGCTCGAGCTGCTCCGGGTCGCCCTTGAGCAACAAAGTGTCGCCCGCCTCCAGCGTCGCTTGCCCCGCGGATACCTTGGAACGCTTCTCACCGCGCAGGATGGCGGTGATCTCGACCTCTTCCTGAACCGCCGCCGTGAACTCCGCCGGAGACTGGCCCACCGCCGCCGATGCTTCCGGCACCACCGCCTCCGTCGTGTAGTCCGTGATGTCCAGCGCCTCGTCCATCGTCGCCGCGGCCCGCCGGTCGCCCGGCAGCAGACGGTAGCCGAAGTGCAGGAACACCAGTCCCACCAGCGACAGCCCGAGGCCGACCGGCGCGTAGTCGAACATCCGGAACGGCTCGCCGGTCATCTGCTCCCGCACCCGCGACACGATGATGTTCGGCGAGGTGCCGATCAGCGTGATCAGCCCGCCGAGCAGCGAGCCGAAAGACATCGGCATCAGGAACACCGAGGCCGAGGTTTCCGACTTCTTCGCCATCTTGAGAGCCGCCGGCATCAGCATCGCCAGCGCCCCGATGTTCTTCACCAGCGCCGACAAAAGCGTCACCGAGCCGACCAACACCGTCAGTTGCCACTGGACCCGCTGCACGTGGGCGCTGACGAAGCGCAGCGCGCTTTCGATGATCCCCGACCGCCCGATCGCCGCGCTGAGCACCAGCGCGCTCGCCACGATGATCACGATGTCGTCGCTGAAACCGGTGAACGCCTTCGACGCCGGCACCGTCCCCGCCGCCAGCGAGGCGAGCAGTGCCAGGATCGCCACCAGATCGTAGCGCAGCCGCCCCCAGACGAAGAGGATCATGGTCCCCGCCAAAATCCCGAACGCGAGCATCTGAGGTGGGGTCACGGTGGGGTCGGGTGGGGATGGTGAGGCATCAAGCGCAGGAATCGCGGGTCAGCCAGCATCACCCTAAGCCGACAGGCCGCCACGGCAAGGTGGAGATGGGAGATGGGAGATGGGAGATGGGAGATGGGAGATGGGAGATGGGAGATGGGAGATGGGAGATGGGAGATGGGGATCGCGGATCACAGTTCACGGATCACCAACGGACGACTGCCGGCCCTAAGGAGTGTTGGCCTGGGGTCAACAAGCGCCGGACCGCCCCCGCAAAGGAGGGCGTAGACTTCGATCCACCCGGCACAAGGGTGCCTGCGGCCACCGGCAATGAGGAGCCACGACACTCCTGTCGTTTTGGAAGGCTGGCTCGCGGGAGTGGCGAGCGATGTGAACCCGCGAGACCCGGTTACGATAGCGGTGGAACGCCCGGTTGCTCTGCACCGGCGACGGATGCTCCGGCTTCGTCACCAGATGCACCACTCGTCCCGGCATAGCAACGCGACGACGGACCTCCTCCACCGCGGATTCCGGCAGCTTCGGGTTCAAGCGCAGCGCCTCCGCCAAGCGCCCCTTCAAGACCACCGCCCGGAAATCCTCCCGCTCCGCCGCCACGCCTTCCGGCGTGATCACCGCACCGGGGACGTGGGTCCAGCCGGTCTCCTGGAACCACTGGATCGCGAGCAGTTCGAGTTGGTCTTCTGTGATCATGGTTTGTCCCCTTTCTCCGGCAGCTCCGCAATCATCCGGTCAAAGTCAGACTCAAACAACCGATCCTGCACGATGCGGTATTTCTCGAACTCGCTTTCGGCATGAGCCTTCGCCAACTCCGCGGTGACCTTGCCCGCATCCATAAGAATTTCCCGATCCCAGAGCTGAAGAAATCCGCTCAAGCGCTTTTCCCAGTCTTCCATGGTCATCGGGATCTTCCGCATCGCCTGCATTTCCGCCATGTCGAGATAGGCGGAGACAATGCGCTGCATCTGCCCCAACTCGAAGTCCGTGAGGTAGTTCTTGGCGATGGAAACATCGTAGCGATGAATCTTCCCTTTGGGCGCACCCTCCCAAGTGGTCAGCCCCATGTTCTCCCGCTTGTGGTCGGCGCGATCCACGATCACCTCGGCCGCCGTCTGCCCATGCACGGCGAAGTGCATTTTGTTCTGTACTGCCGCAAAGAATCGCTTTGTCGCCGTGGCGGACGGATCGTAATCCAGCGCGGTGGCATAGATATCGGTGATCTTCTGGTAGAACTTGCGCTCGGAAAGCCGGATTTCCCGAATCTTTTCGAGTTGCCGCTCGAAGAACTCATCCGTGAGGGTGCCGCCGTGCTTGAGGCGTTCGGCATCCATCGTCCAGCCCTGGATGGTGTAGTCCTTGACGATCTGGTTCGCCCACTTGCGGAACTGGACCGCGCGCTCGTTCTCAATCTTGAAACCCACCGCGATGATCGCTTGCAGGCTGTAATGTTCCACGGAGCGCTGGACCTGACGGCTGCCTTCGGTTTGAACGATTAAGTATTTCTTAACAGTTGCCCCCAGCTCCAGTTCGTTGTCGCTGAAAAGTCGCTTGAGATGCTGGTTGATGGCGGGCACCGAGACATCGTAGAGCGCGGCCATCATCTTCTGCGTCAGCCAGATATTCTCGTCTTCGTAACGCATTTCCACGCTCGCCTCCGAGTTGCCGCCGGCCGCCACAAAGGTCAGATACTCCGCCGCCGATGAGCGAACCAGGGAGACCTCGGCTTTCTTTTTGGCTCGGCCGCCGTGGCCTGGATCATTATTGCTCATGGTTTTTCTCCTTCTGAACTCGGCAAAGCTTCATCACGCATCGCGGGACGGAGTTTGGCCGGAATCCTCTGAAAAAGGCAAGCCGTTAACTGTTCATATTCACACTCACCCCGCAACTGGCAGTTCTACCGTGGCTGCGGCGTCCCGCCTCAGGCCGTGTTTGGAGTATCCCGCTCGAACTCTTACCCCCGCGATCCCATCCCGCCGCTGGCACCCCTTCCAGCTGCTCCCCCCGTCCAATCAGCCGCCGGCGCTTCCGCCTGCTTGATTACGATTCCAATCGCCACCGCTGAAAGTGGCTGCGGGCGTCTCGCCCCAGACCGTTGCCGGAGCGTCCCGCTCCGAGTCTTCATCCCCTCCCCGTCCAATCATCTGCCAGCGCCTCCGCCTGCTTCAGCACCAACCCGATCGCCTCCTCACACCCCTCCGGCGGATACTTGTATTTCCTCAATAGCTGTCTAATCAAAATCCGCATCTTCGCCCGCACGCTCTCCCGGAACTGCCAGTCCACCGTCGTGCTGTTCCGCAGCTTTTCCGTCAGCTCGCTCGCGAGCTTCTTCAAGGTCGCGTCGCCCATGCTCAGCAGCACCTCCGGTCGATCTGCCAGAGCGTCGTAAAACGCCTCCTCATCCGGATTCAGGCCCAGCGCTTCGTGGCGCTTCATCGCCTCTTGCATGTCCTTGGCCATCTGGATCATCTCCTCGATCACCTGCGAGCTTTCGATCATGGAGCGGCGATCTCCGAATCGCCGAAGCCCATGGCGAGTCAATGGAACGCGGCTTGCCACCCAGCATTGGCACTTCATGGACACGGCGGATCGGAGTCCGCCGCTCCTTGTGATACTTCCGCAGCGCCTCGATCAGCCGATCGCTGTATTTCTTCTCCTGCACCAGGTTCGTCCGGGTCTGCGCCTTGATCTTCCCTTGCAGCAGCCGTTCCAACAGCTCCACCGCCAGATTCTTCTTCTCCATCCGCCGCACGTCTTCGAGGAAATCATCCGACAGCAACCCGATGTTCGGCGTCGCCAGTCCCGCCATCTTGAAAATGTCCTGCACGTCCTCCGCCTTCACTGCGTTGTCGAGGATCTGCTTGAGCGCGCTGTGCTTCTGCTCCGCGCTGCGCTTCTTGTCCACGCCATCGAATTTCCGCAGCACCGCGCTGATCGCGGATAGAAACGCCAACTCCTTCTTGAGTTCCTTCGCGCCGTCCAGAGTCGAACACAGCGAATACGCCACATTCGCCGCCGCCATCGCATCGAGGAACCGCTTCTTGCCGTTGATCTCGTTCTTGTCGCCCAGGCCGAGGATGTGGTTCGCCGCCGCCGGAAGCAGGGCCAGCACCTCCGCCGGTGTCCCTTCGAACTTGCTGTAGTCGAAGCCATGGAAAAGCCCGCGCAGCACGTCCAGCTTTTCCAACAGGACATCCAGCGCCTTCTCCGCCTTCAAGGTCGGCGTACCCTTGCCCTTCGCGTCCGTGTAAGTCTTCAGCGCGTTCTTCAGCTCCGCCGCGATCCCGATGTAGTCCACCACCAGCCCGCCTTCCTTGCCTGCGAACACCCGGTTCACCCGCGCGATCGCCTGCATCAGGTTGTGGCCCGCCATCGGCTTGTCCACATACATCGTGTGGCAGCACGGCGCGTCAAATCCCGTCAACCACATGTCCCGCACGATCACCAGCTTCAGCGGGTCATTCGCATCCTTGAATCGCTTCGCCAGCCGCTTCTTCTGGCCCTTGCTGTAAACATGATCCTGCAAGCCCGGCCGGTCCGACGCCGTGCCCGTCATCACGATCCGGATCGCGCCGTCCTCGTGGTTCCAGCCGATGTCCTTGCCGTCCTTCGTCAGCTTCGTGCCCGCCCACTCCGGTCGCAGCTTGATGATCTCATCGAAGAGGCTCACGCAAATGTCCCGGCTCATCGCCACGACCATCGCCTTGCCTTCCAGCACGCTCGTCCGCGTCTCGTAGTGCTCCACCAGATCCGCGGCGATCTCCTCCACGCGTTCCTTCGCGCCCACCAGCTTCGCCAGCTCCGCCCACTTGCCCTTGGTGCTTTCCCTCGCGGAAACATCCTCCTCGTCCTCGATCACCTCCTCCACGTCCTTGTTCAGCCGGTCGATCTCCTCGCGG
>JAYTLR010000007.1:0-29332 GCA_043729195.1 Akkermansia sp. | reverse complement strand
TCTTCCAGCTCACCCAGCTCGGCTACGGCCAGAGCACGCTCGTCGGCATCGGCGGCGACCCGATCAACGGCACCAACCACCTCGAAGTGCTGGAAATGTTCAACAACGACCCCGAGACCGAAGCCATCATCATGATCGGCGAAATCGGCGGCAACGCCGAGGTCGAGGCCGCCCGCTGGGCCAAGGAGCACTGCAAGAAGCCGATCGCCGGATTCATCGCCGGGGCCACCGCCCCTCCGGGCCGCCGGATGGGCCACGCCGGCGCCATCGTCGGCGGCGAGGAAGACACCGCGCAGGCCAAGAAGCGCATCCTCGCCGAGTGCGGCATCGCCGTCGCCGAAACCCCGAGCGAGATGGCGACCACCCTGCTCGCCCGCTGGGGGAAGTAGCACGACTTTGCAAGTTGTGATCGGGTGAGGCCCGCTTCACCCCCACGCCACGCATCTCTCTCAAAAGCCCGCTCCTCTCCCCGAGGCGCGGGCTTTTCATATGCCTTCCCCGACGCCGCGGCCTTGCACTCGACCTACATTCCCGACAACTTGCACAAGTCATGAAGACTCCCATTCGGATTCTTTTTGCTTCCCTCCTGTGCTCCGTGGCGACCGTCACAGCGGAGGAAAAGCAAGCCACCATCGTTCTTCCCGCCGAGTTCGAACCTCCCTCACCTCCTGTCGCGAATGCGGAGAACGGGATTTTGCTCTTCTTGAAAGAGTTCAAGGTTCCAGTGGGCGAGGAGATGCAACGCTACGGCGATTCATTGGATCTGCTCAAGGCCGGCAAGCCAGTTGCGGATCCCCGGTTCCTGGACGAGTTCCGGCGAACCTACGAACTCGGAAAAAAGTGGATGAAGCCACCACTGCGTTTTCCGGGATACGGAACAAATTACCCGCACATCGCCCCTTTTCTCAGGCTCTTCCAAGCGGCAGAGATCCTTGCTCGACAGAGCTTTCGGGAAGGCGATCGCGAAGCCGCGAATCGCTACCTTGCCGACGCGCTTTCATGGAGCAAACTTCTGAGAGATGCCCAGCCTACCATGTTGGAGGGACTGATGGGACAACACGGCTGGAGATCGACCATTGGACTACTTATGGAGGACTGGCAAGGCCACGACGACCAGCGAAAGCGCCTTGATGAACTGTTGCCGGTCCTCCAAGCCAACCGGATCGAAGTCGAGGAGTTGGTTGCCATCGCGAAGGCTGAAGCACGCTGGTGGGCGAAGCAGGGAGGAACCAGGGAATTTCTGAAGAAGCCCAATCAGGGCAACCTCGCCCGCCTGCTTCTCAACGATCGATTCGAAGACCTTACCCTCGAGGAACTGCTCTCACTCCCCTATGACCCGGAGGCAGATTTCAAGCGCTCCTTCAATGAAACTTCAGGCCAGATCCATGGGCTCCGGCAAGGCATCCCTGCGATAGACTGGCCGGGAATTTCGAAGCCGGTTGTAAATCGGACCTTCGAGGACTATCGCAAGCTCCCGAACGGGTTGGGCGATCTGCTATACGATCAGATGGAACCGTTCGACGTCGCGCCCCTATGGATTCACTGCCTTTGCCGGCAAAGACAGCTCGATGCCTGCCTGATCTGGCTCAAGCGGGAACGCAATGGACTGGATGTTACCGGCGATTCGTTCAAGGCCGTGAAGGACCCCATCAGCGGGAAGCCTCTCGACATCGATCTCGAACGCCGCCTGATTCGTTGCCGGGGATGGGATGGCAAACTCGTGCCTCTCGGTACCGTTCAACTGGAGCCTGGCTTCCATGAGGAACAAGGCGATACCATCCTCGTCGTTCCCCGCTGGAAGGAGCGGAAGTAGGTCACTCCCCCAGCATCTCCCCCAGCTTCGCGAACAAGGTCGAGAAGCAGTCGTCCCCCAGCACCGGCTCCGCCCCCGCCCGCGTGCCGACCGGCGGCTCCGGCAGGGTCACCCAACTCCGACATCCGCCGTACTTCGCCTCGTAGGGAAATTCCCACGGCTTCACCAGCGCGCTGACCCGCACCAGGGCGACGTGGATGCTGCCGCCGGCCATCCCTTTGCCTTCCCAATCGAAGCGCTGGCGGATCGTCTCCTCGGTCCAAACATGATAGGGCTCCAGCGCGGCGACCTTGTCCCAATCCGTGAGCGTCTTCGCCCACAGCGCCTCGCAGTAGTGCGTGATGCTCACCGTGTCCCCCGCCACCCATTCCGGCGCGGCCACCACCGTGCCTTCGCGGATGAACTTGTCCTGGTTGTGGAAGCGGGTCGGGAAAAGGAAGAAATTCTCCTCGGCGAACGAAAACCCGGCGCGCCCCTCGTGGATGCCGCCCTTGCGCAGGATGATCGCCTGCCGCCCGCTCGCCAGCGCGTCGCACACCACCTGCCATTCCTTGAAGCCGCTCGCCATGACCAACGGTAAGTCCGTTCGCCCGCCCCGCTCAATCCGGAAATCCCATCAGAAAATGTTCTCCACCCTGTGGACGTACGGCTTTTCGCCATCGGTCAGGATCACCTCGATCACGTCGAAGCGCCACGGGATCTCCCGCGTTCCTAGCAGCCGCAGCCACTCGTTCGCCCCGCGCTCAATCAAGCGGTGCTTGTCCTTGTCCACCGCATCCAGCGGCCGGCCGACGCCGCCGACGCGGCGGGTCTTGACCTCAGTGAACAGCAATTGCCGTCCCTCCCGCGCTACGATGTCCACCTCGCCACCGCCCGGTGCCTTGAAGTTCCGGTAGAGGATCTTCGCCCCATTCGCCCTCAGCCAGTCGCGCGCAATTTTTTCACCCATCACCCCGATCGCCGCCGGACCGATCCCCGTCCCGTCACGCTTCGCCAGGCGGCAGCGCGAGTTGAGCGACCGGCTGAAACGAGCGACGATGCAGGCGACAAGGCCCATGGAGACGGAGCGCTTCAAGATGGGCTTTCGTACCATAGCCCATGTGCCGCTCAAAGCCGTATTCCGGGAACTCCACCGCGAATTGATGCATCACCCGATCACGCGACACTTTCGCGATGATGCTGGCCGCCGCGATTGACAGCGACTTGCCGTCGCCTTTCACGATCCCGTCGTGCGGCCACGGAAAATCCCGCACCCGCAGGCCATCGATCAGGCAATGTTCCACCGCCGCCTTCAGGCCTTCCACCGCGCGGGCCATCGCCGCATGGGTCGCACGGAGGATGTTGATGCGGTCGATCTCATCGGGATCGGCGTAAGCAAGAGACCAGCTCACGGTGGCGTCCGTGGTAATGACTTCGAACAACCGCTCGCGTTTCGCTGCGGTCAGCTTCTTCGAATCGTCCAGCCCCGGGCAACGCCAGCCCGGAGGCAGGATCACCGCCGCGGCGGACACGGGACCGGCGAGCGGCCCCCTTCCTGCCTCGTCCACCCCGGCAACTTTCGTCAAACCGCGGGTGCGGAGGGCGGATTCGAGAACATCGTCAGGCATGTGGCGGCTTCAGAACTGCCGCATCCGATTCGTCATGGCCATATGGGAATGGCTTTGTGACGCAAAAATCTGGGTGGCGAAGACCGTGCCGTCGGGAGCGATAGCCACGCCGACTCCGGTGACATCCCAGTTGCTCTTCATGTTCTTGGCGTGGCCCGCGGAGTTTTTCCATGCGCCCACAAGCGTCGATGAAGGGCTGCTGAAGCCGCCCGAGCAGGTCGCAATGTTTTCCGCCACGTTGCTCATGCCCATCAGCCGTTGCGCGGCCATTGTGCGCTCTTCGAAGCCGTAATGGGTCAAGCCACCCTCGATCTTTCCGCGGTTCCGCACCATGAACTCGCTGTGCTGCTGCGCGAGCCGGTCCAGCCCGGCGTGACGTGGCAAGGACGGCTTGCCGATGGCACCGCGGTGTGAGTTCACCTGTGAATGCACGTTCCCAGCGAGCGAGCCATCGGCCCGAGAGGGAGCGGCGGAACTCATCGGCACCGTGGCCAATTCGAGTTGGGGTCCACAGGAGACCAGCATCAGTGCGGCCGTGGCGGCAGCCGTAAAGTGGTAAAAGTTTGCTTTCATAGTGGGGCAGCGCGTGAATTATTCAAAAATACCCTTAATTATAAAGAAAAATTAAAATTTCACGAGCACAAGCCCATGCCCCCCGCAGCTTCTCAAGACCCGATTTGAAGGCCGCCTTCCTGCCTGTGCTCCCGCGGCCCAGGCGGTCCTTCGTTGAGCCACCCGAAGTTTATCCGCGCCACTTGCCAAGCCCCCGCCGCTCGGGATGATAAAGGCCGTTATTTGAACACCCGATTCACTCGTTCAGAATTGCAGGATTTCACCTTCAAAATGCAGGCGTGACATGCCCCCCCCGCTCTTGACAGCCACCAACGAGAAAAGCACGTTTCCCGCCCCGATTCCACCTGAGTCCATGAAATTACCGTAAAACCCGGTCGCCTCATCAGGTGATCCATGCTGGGCACACGTTCCAGTCAAGGTCATTGCGCCTTTCATACCCGCTCATAATCTCCCCATATCGCTTCAATCAACTCCATGTCATCGTCACAGAAAACCCCATTTGGTTGGCCTGAACCACAAGGCCTCTGGCACCCATCACGTGAGAAGGATTCCTGTGGTGTCGGGTTCATCGCTCATTTGAAGGGCAAGCGTTCGCACGATATCGTGCTCAAGACGTTGACAATGAACGAGCACATGGATCACCGCGGCGCAAGTGGATCCGACCCGTTGACCGGTGACGGTGCGGGCATGCTCATCCAAATGCCGGACAAATTCCTGCGCCGCGAGATGGCGGCAAAGGGCGTCGTGCTTCCGCCGGAAGGGGAGTATGGCTCCGGTTGCGTGTTCTTCTCGCCAGACGCGGCGGTCCGCCAAGTGGCGATGCAGGTATTCGAGCACGTCATCCACGAACAAGGGCAGAAATTCCTCGGCTGGCGGACCGTGCCGGTGAAGAGCTCGATTCTCGGAAAAACCTCCGGTCGCTACGAGCCTGTCATCAAGCAGGTGTTCATCGGCAAAAGTGACGATATCACCGACCCGATGGCCTTCGAGCGCAAGCTCTACGTCATCCGCAAGCAAGTGGGCACATGGATCCGCAACAACGAGGTGCCCAACCAGTTTCGCGACGTCCATGGAAACAAGGGGAATAACTTCCCAGGCGCGGACTACCACTACGTCACCGGACTTTCGGCGCGTACGATGATTTACAAGGGCATGCTGACGCCTTGCCAGCTTTCCGAGTATTTCCCGGATTTCCTCGACCCCGATTTCGAATCGGCGCTGGCGCTGATGCACACCCGCTTCTCTACAAACACGTTCCCAAGCTGGTCCCGCGCACACCCCAACCGCTTCATCGCCCACAACGGCGAGATCAATACGGTCATGGGCAACGCGAATTTCATGAAGGCCCGTCAGGCGCTTTGCCAATCGGATCTCTTCGGCACGGAAATTGAAAACATCTTCCCCGTTATCAACGAAGATGGCTCGGACTCGGCACGTTTCGACAATGCCCTCGAATTCATGCACTTCGGTGGCTACGACCTTGTCCACGCGATGATGATGATGATTCCCGAGCCATGGGAGCGCCACACCATGATGGATGAGGAAAAAAAGGCGTTCTACGAATTCCACGCTTGTTTGATGGAGCCTTGGGATGGTCCAGCTTCGATCACTTTCTCCGATGGTCAGCAAATCGGCGCCGTTCTCGACCGCAATGGCCTCCGCCCGAGTCGCTACTATGTGACGGATGACGATCTCGTCATCATGGCATCCGAAGTCGGCGTTGTGCCGGATCTCGACCCGAACTCCATCGTCCAAAAAGGACGCCTCCGCCCCGGCAAGATGTTCCTCGTGGACATGAAGGAAGGCCGCATCGTCCCGGATGATGAAGTCAAAAGGCGCGTTTACGGTGCCAAGCCTTACGGCCAGTGGCTCAAAGAAAACCGCATCACACTCAAGGATCTGCCGGCTGCGAAGGCTCCAAAAGCCATCGAGGAAGAACGTATTCTCGAACGCCAGATCGCGTTCGGCTACACCTACGAGGATCTCCGCATGCTGCTTGGGCCCACCGCTTCCACCGGCGTCCAACCGATTTCATCAATGGGGAATGACACGCCGCTCGCCGTGCTCTCCAGCAAACCAAAGCATCTCTATCAGTATTTCAAACAAATCTTCGCCCAAGTCACCAACCCGGCACTCGACTGCATCCGCGAAGAACTCGTCACCTCCACGGAGACCTTCCTCGGCTCCGAAGGGAACCTCCTGGCGCCCGGCCCGCAAAGCTGCCGCATGATCCGCCTGGATAATCCCCTCATCGACAACGAATCAATCGCCCGCCTCCGCGAGGTGAACCTCGGCGGATTCAAGGCCACCACCATCGATGCGCTATTCCCTGCCGATCAAGGTGGCACAAGCCTCGAAGCCGCCTTCGATAAAATCTGCGCTCAAGCCGATGAAGCGATCGCCGCCGGTTACAACCTGTTGATTCTTTCTGATAGAAACATCGACAAGTCCAACGCCGCAGTCCCCACCCTGTTGCTGATGGGCGGCCTCCACCACTATCTGGTCGAACAAGGCACACGTACGCTTGTCAGCATCATCCTGGAAACCGGTGAGGCACGCGAGGTCCACCATTTCTCCACCCTCATCGGCTACGGCGCGGATGCGATCAACCCCTACATGGCGTTCGAGTCCATTCACAAGATGATCAAGGACGACATGCTTGCCATTGACTTCGATAAAGCCGTTTACAACTTCCTCAAGGGCTCGATCAAAGGCGTGGTGAAGACCATGGCCAAGATGGGAATCTCCACCGTCGCGTCTTATCGCGGGGCCCAGATCTTTGAAACCATCGGCCTCAGCACCGAACTCGTGAACAAGTTTTTCCACGGCACCTCCAGCCGTTGCGAAGGCTCCGACATCGAGCAAATCGCCGAGGAAGCTCTCATCCGCCACCGCGAAGCATTCCCGGACCGCCACATTGAGGCCGAAGAAGCCGCACTCGATGCCGGCGGCGTCTATCAGTGGCGCAGCGATGGTGAGTTCCACCTTTTCAACCCGGAAACCATCCACCTCCTCCAGAAGTCCACCCGCACCGGCAGCTATGAGGTCTTCAAGCAATATGCCAAGAAGGTGAACGACCAGAGTGAGAACATCTCCACGCTCCGTGGCTTGATGAAATTCAGAAGCAGCCGCAAGCCGGTGCCACTGGAAGAAGTGGAATCCGTGGAGGCCATCTGCAAGCGCTTCAAAACCGGGGCCATGTCCTACGGCTCGATCTCGCAGGAGGCTCACGAAACGCTCGCCATCGCCATGAACCGCATCGGCGGCAAGTCGAACACCGGTGAGGGCGGAGAAGATCCATCGCGCTTCGTCCCGATGGCCAATGGTGACAGCAAGCGTTCCGCCATCAAACAGGTCGCCTCCGGCCGCTTCGGCGTCACCGGTGAATATCTGGTGAATGCTGACGAGATTCAGATCAAAATCTCCCAAGGTGCAAAGCCGGGTGAGGGCGGCGAGCTCCCGGGCTCGAAAGTCTATCCTTGGATTGCGAAAGTCCGCTACTCGACTCCGGGCGTCGGACTCGTCTCCCCTCCCCCGCACCACGACATTTACTCGATCGAGGATCTGTCAGAACTCATCCACGACCTGAAGAACTCCAACCCGCGCGCCCGCATCAATGTGAAGCTGGTGGCGGAGGTCGGCGTCGGAACCATTGCCGCCGGCGTCGCGAAGGCTCACGCCGACGTGATTCTCATCGCCGGCCACGACGGCGGCACGGGAGCCTCCCCATCCTCCTCCATCTTCAATGCCGGTGCCCCCTGGGAACTTGGCCTTGCTGAAACCAACCAGATTCTTCTTCTCAACGATCTTCGCAGCCGGGTCGTCCTTGAGACAGACGGCCAGCTCAAAACCGGTCGTGACGTCGCCATCGCCACTCTGTTAGGCGCTGAAGAGTACGGATTCGCCACCGCGCCGCTCGTCACGGTCGGATGCTTGATGATGCGCGTCTGTCAGAAAAATACCTGCCCGGTCGGCATTGCCACCCAAGACCCCGAGCTTCGCAAGAATTTCGAGGGGAAGCCCGAGCATGTGGTCAACTTCATGACCTTCATCGCCATGGAACTCCGCGAAATCATGGCTGAGCTTGGGTTCCGCACCATCAATGAAATGGTCGGCAAGGTCGAATGCCTCGATACCAACGAAGCAACCGAGCATTGGAAAGCCAAGGGCGTCGATTTGACGAGCATCTTCCACAAGCCGGACGTCGCCGACAGTGTGGGTGCCTACAACACGATCCAACAGGACCACGGGCTCAAGGCCGCCCTCGACAACACCCACCTGCTCACCCTTTGCAAACCCGCCATTGAGCGCGGCGAGAAAGTCAAAGCAGAGCTACCGATCATCAACGTGAACCGCGTCGTCGGCACCATTACCGGCAGTGAAATTTCACGCAAATACGGTAGCAAGGGACTTCCCGAGGATACCATTGACCTCAAATTCGTTGGCAGCGCCGGCCAATCGCTCGGAGCGTTCACTCCTCCAGGCATGACCTTCCGCCTCGAGGGAGATGCCAACGACTACGTCGGAAAAGGGCTGTCAGGCGCGAAAATCATCATCTATCCGCCCAAGAACGCACGCTTCAAGCCCGAGGAAAACATTATCATCGGCAACGTCGCCCTCTATGGTGCGACAAGCGGTGAGGCTTATTTCAACGGGATCGCCGGCGAACGCTTCTGCGTCCGCAACTCCGGCGCTTCGGCTGTCGTCGAAGGCGTTGGCGACCACGGTTGCGAATACATGACCGGCGGCCAGGTGGTCGTTCTCGGTGAAACCGGGCGCAATTTCGCGGCCGGGATGTCTGGCGGAGTCGCCTACGTTTACGACGTGGACGGGCTGTTCGAGAAACGTCTCAACTACGAAATGGTGAAGCTCTATCGCCTCATCGAGTGCAGCGACAAGGACATCGCACTGGTCAAAGCCACGATCGAGAAACACGTCGGTTACACCGGCTCACCACGCGGCAAGTTCCTGTTGGATAACTGGGATTCCGAGCTGCCGAAATTCTTCAAGGTGCTTCCCCGCGACTACGAGCGGATGTTGGAGGCATTCAAGCGCGTCGAGGAACAGGGGCTCACTGGCGACGAAGCCGCGATGGCCGCCTTTGAGGAAAACCTCAAGGATCTCGCCCGCGTGGGAGGGAACTAATCTCGAATTTCAAATTTCAGATCGCAAATTGATATGGGCAAGCCAACAGGATTCATGGAAGTCGATCGGGTCACCGATCCAGAAACCGCACCGCTCGAGCGCATCAAGAACTGGCGCGAATTCAAGATTCATTCCGATGAGAAGCAGCAACGCGCCCAAGGATCGCGCTGCATGGACTGCGGCACCCCTTTCTGCCACACCGGACACATGGTTTCCGGCATGGCCAGCGGCTGCCCGGTGAACAACCTGATCCCGGAATGGAATGACCTCATCTTTCGCGGGCGTTGGAAGGAAGCGCTTCATCGCCTTCACAAGACGAACAACTTCCCGGAATTCACCGGCCGCGTCTGCCCTGCTCCTTGTGAAGGTTCCTGCGTACTCAGTATCATCGAGCCCGCGGTAACAATTAAAAACAACGAATGTGCCATCATCGACCGCGGCTGGGAAGAAGGCTGGGTCACCGCACGCATCCCCTCGAAGCGCACGGGCAAGAAAATTGCCATCGTCGGCTCCGGTCCTGCCGGTCTCGCCTGCGCGGACCAACTCAATCAAGCAGGCCACAGCGTCACTGTTTTCGAACGCGAAGACCGCATCGGCGGACTGCTCATGTATGGCATTCCCAACATGAAGCTCGACAAGGAACTCGTCGTGCAACGCCGGGTCAATCTCATGGCGGAGGAAGGCATCGTTTTCAAAACCGGCATCTTTATCGGTAAGGACAGCGAATGGCCGGCCGAGCGCTTGCGCAAGGATTTCGACTCCGTGGTCCTCTGCTGCGGCGCGACTGACGGGCGTGACCTTTCAATTGAAGGCCGCGATTCCAACGGTGTCTATCTGGCGATGGAGTTCCTCACCACCAACACCCGCTATCAGCTTGATCACAAATTTGACGGGACGAACCCGGCGCTCAACGCCACCGGCAAGGACGTCGTCGTCATCGGTGGCGGTGATACCGGCACCGACTGCGTTGGAACCAGTCTCCGCCACGGATGCAAGAGTGTGATTCAATTGGAAATCATGCCACAGCCGCCGGAGAAGCGCGCCGCCAACAATCCGTGGCCCGAATGGCCGAAGGTTTACAAGATGGACTACGGCCAGGAAGAGGCCGCCGCGATCCAAGGCAAAGATCCGCGCCACTATCTCGTCCAAACCAAGCGCTTCATCAAAGACGCCGCAGGAAACCTTACCGGACTCGAAATCGTCGAAATCGAGTGGGCCAAGGACGACCAGAGTCGCTTTGTTCCGAAGGATGTCGAAGGCACGCTGAGGGTGATTCCATGCCAGCTAGCCTTGTTAGCCATGGGCTTCACCGGACCCGAAAAGGAAGTCATCCAGAATTTCGCCCTCGAAACCGACGCCCGCTCCAACATCAAGGCCGAACACGGCACCTTCACAACCAATCTCCCCGGAGTCTTCGCCGCCGGCGACGTCCGCCGTGGTCAATCCCTGGTCGTCTGGGCCATCAACGAAGGACGTGGTGCGGCTCGCGAATGCGACCGTTTCCTGATGGGCTCCACGAACCTGCCGTAAATAGGCGGAAATCCATCTCACTCGAAGCCAAGAAACTTGCAGCGCGGAGGCTGGAAGCGGACCGGATGGAACCGGGTTTGTTTCAAGTGGAGCCGCTGGTCGGATTTGAACCGACGACCTGCTCATTACGAATGAGCTGCTCTACCCCTGAGCTACAGCGGCGTCTCTTTGCGGGACGGCCGGGAATGAACCAGACGGCGGGATTCCGGGCAAGAGCGGATTTCCGCCCGGGAGCGCTGGTCTTCAGACCGGCTCGAAAGGAAAGGGGCTGCTGGTCTGAGGACCGGCGCTCCCGGATTTAGTACACGTCGCGCAGGTAGCGCTTGTCTTTCTTGAGCTGGGCAACCCACGCGGCGGCATCGTCCTTCGACAAGCCGCCGTGTTCCTCCGCGATGGTGTGCAAGGCGGCATCGACATCCTTGGCCATCCGCGAGGCATCGCCGCAGACATAGAACGCCGCGCCGTCCTGAAACCACTTCCACAGCTCGGCACCCTGCTGGAGCATGAGGTTCTGGACATACACCTTCTCCTTTTGGTCGCGGGACCAGGCGAGGTCGAGCTTCTGCAAGGTCCCGTCCTTTTGGAACGCGATGAGCTCCTCGCCATAGAGGAAGTCGGTCGCCTGATAGGGATTGCCAAAGAACAGCCAGTTGCCGCCCTTCGCGGCGGTCAGCTTGCGTTCTTCGAGGAAGGCGCGGAAAGGCGCGATGCCGGTGCCCGGACCGACCATGATGACCGGCGTGTCGCCATTCGCCGGCAGGCGAAAGGCCTTGTTGACGTGGACGAAGACGCCGGGCTTGGCTCCGCTGGCCCGGTCGGCGAGGAAGGTGGAGCAGATGCCGCCGCGCTTCCGGCCGAAGGTGCTGTAGCGGACGATGCCGACGCACAGATGCACTTCGCCGGGGTGGGCCTTCGGGCTGGAGGCGATCGAGTAAAGCCGCGGCTGGAGCTTCTTCAGCACGGCGACAAAGTCTTCGGCGTCGTTGAAGTCAGCGGGGTGGTCGATGACCAGGTCGATCAGGTCGCGACCCCAGCAGAAGTCATCCCACGCCTTCTTGTCGTCCGCCTGGACCAGCGAACGGAGGAGGGGCGAGCCGCTGCGGGCCTGCCATTTCTGGATCAGCGACTTGTTGATGTTGCCAATATCATACGAGGAAATCAGCGCGTCGCGCAGCCTCCCTTCGTCGCCATCCGGCAGCGGGACATCGACGGCGGTCTTGAACGGAAGGTTGGCGAGGATTTCGTCCACGACGTCCGCCGGATTCTGCGGATACACACCGAGGGCGTCCCCGACCTGGTAGTCGAGGCCGGAGCCTTCCAGGGAGAACTCGACGTGGTGGGTGTGCTTCTCGCCGGGGCCGTTCAGGTTGAAATTCCGGAGGATGGCGGACGGGAAGGGATTCTTTTTCGAGTAGCCGGTTTCGGCTTGTTCGACGGCAACGGCCGCGCCGTTCGACGAGGCTGATCCGGCCGGAGCAAGCAGGGCCAGGATCGCATCGGTCCACTGCTTGAAGGGCGGGTCATAATCGACATCGCTGTCGATGCGCGGAATCAAGCGGCTGGCTCCGAGTTGCTCAAAGCGGGTGTCGAATTCGATCCCGCACTTGCAGAAGTCCGGGTAGTTGGTGTCGCCGAGCGCGAGGACGGAGAAATTCACTCCTTCGAGGCGCGGGGCCGATGCGGCGTGAAGCCAGGTGTGAAGGTCGGCCGCGTTGTCCGGCGGCTCGCCATCGCCGTAGGTCGAAGTGATGATTAGCAGGTTCTTCTCCTGCGGCAACCGGCTGCGGTCGTAGGCCGCCATGTCGTGGGATTCCGGCTCGAAATTCCCCTTTTTGAGGGTCTTCATCAGTTTTTTGGCGAGCCCCTCGGCACTGCCGGTCTGGGAGCCCCAGAGAATGGTTACCGGCACGGCGGGGCCGGCAGGAACGGGAGCGGTCGAGGCACCTGCCAGCAACTGGGAAATAAACTGACCGAGCCAGACTCGTTGCTCGGCGTTGAAGGGTGCGTCGTCGGGGATTTGGATGAAGGAGGACATTGAAGCGGAAAGGCCCCCGGGCCAGGCGGCGGACGATTGCACAGGGGGAGTCGCGTTCAAGCGCGTTTCATGCCACCGGGCGAACCCCGCCATGGGTTAAATTAACCGGTGCGGTGAGCCTGATTCATGGAAATCCCCTCCCCTCGCGCCACGGCTCCGTCACTCCAGGTTCAGACCTCTCCGTCCGGATAAAGCTGGTGATACTTGATCGCCTCCACCCCGACTGCCGCGGCGGTGCCGAAAATCGTCTCTTCCGACGCGGTCCGAGGCACCTGCGCCGCCGGACGAGCCAGCCCGGCGAGGATTTGGCCGTAATTGAGCGCCCCGGCGCAGTGCTGGAGCAGTTTCAGCGAAATGTGCGCGGCATCCAGATTCGGGAACACCAGCACGTCGGCCGGCTGACGGATCCCGGCGTCTGGCAGTTTGATTTCGGATGCGGTGGGATCCAGCGCCACATCTGCTTGAACTTCGCCAATGATCGAGAAATCAAGGTAAGCCGCCTTGGCGTGATCGATCGCCAGCGCGGTGGCAGCGGCCATCCGGCGCGCGTCTTCGGTGCCGGCCGAGCCTTTCGTCGAATGGCTGAGCAGCGCGATCCGCGGCTCACGGCCGAGGAAATGCTTGGCCTGCTTGCCGGTCTCGATGGCGATCATCGCCAGTTGGTCGACCGTTGGCTGCGGAATCAGGCCGCAGTCGGCTAGGAAAAGTACGCCATCGCTGCCAAAGTGCTGCAAGTGCGGGGCGACCAGTGCCATGATGCCGAACATCTTCGAGACGCCTGGCATCGGCTGCACGGTGTGGAGCAGGGCGCGGAATAAGGTTGCGGGCAGCGACTGGTTTCCGCCGACCAGCGCGTCGGCCTGGCCATACTGGATCATCATGGCCCCGAAGTAGTGCGGCCGGGACACCACGTCCGCCGGGTCCGCCGCGCTGTGTTTCCGATAACGCTCGACCTTGGCGAATCGCTGGCAGAAGAGGCCGAGATCGGACGATTTTGCGGGCTCGATGACGTTGATGAACTTCAGGCTGATCCCGTTTTCAGCGGCCATCGTGCGGATCGCGGCACGGGACCCGAGCAGCACCGGCACGGCGGCTTCGGCGTTCACCAGACGCTCGGCCGCTCGCAGCACCCGCAGGTCCTCGCCTTCGGTGAAAACGATCCGCTTCGGATGGTTGCGGAGCTTGGCGATCAGGTAGTCGGTGAACGGATTGCCCGCTGGAACGGGGCTGGAAAGGTCTTGGGTCATCGGAAATCCCGGCGGGGCTTGCGTGCGGGCGGCACTCTAGTATCCCTAACCAAAGTCAAGCAACCCGAATCCCCGCCCGTTTCGTGCCCGCCGACTACCACACCCACACCCCGCTCTGCCGCCACGCCAGGGGCGAGCCGGAAGATTACATCGCCGCCGCGCTCGCCGCAGGGCTCAGCGAATACGGCGTTTCCGACCACGCGCCGGTCCGGCCGGAACCCTTCGACGACTGGCGGATGGCGGAAGCCGAGCTGCCCGCCTACTTCGAATGGATCGACCGCGCCCGCGCCGCCGCCGGCCCGCTACCGGTCCGTGCCGGACTGGAGTGCGACTGGCTGCCGGGCTGCGAAAGTTGGATCGAGGACCTGGCTGACCGCTACCCGTGGGACTACTTGATCGGCTCCGTCCATTACCTTGGCGACTGGGATTTCGACAACCCGAAGTGGCTCGGCCGCTGGGCGGAGTCGGATGTCGAGGCCGTCTGGACCCACTACTGGAAGACCTACGCCGCGATGGCCCGCAGCCGCTTGTTCGACATCATGGGCCACCCGGACCTGGTGAAGAAATTCTCCCACCGTCCGCCCGGCGACCTGTCTCGATTTTACACGCCGGCCATCGAAGCCATCGCCGCATCCGGCGGAACCATCGAACTCAACACCGCCGGCTGGCACAAACCTTGCGCCGAAGCTTATCCACATCCGCAATTCCTTGAACTCGCCCGTCAAGCCGGGATCCCATTGGTGATCTCGTCCGACTCCCATGCTCCCGGCGAAGTGGCGCGGGATTTCGAAAGGGCCATCGAATGGGCGAAGTCGGCCGGTTACCGGGAGACTCAGCTCTTCGAAAAGCGTCTGCGCACGGCCGAGACACTCTTCTGACCTTGGTGAAACGCATCCTTGTGACCGGAAACGCCGGCTCGGGCAAATCGACGCTCGCCCGGAGGATCGCGTCCACCCTTGAAATCCCCTGCTACGGCTTGGATCGCATCGTGTGGCGGTCGGGATGGAAGAAGACGCCCAAGGACGAACGGGATCGGCAGATCCGCGAACTGACCGAGAAAGAATGCTGGGTGATCGACGGCGTCTCTTTCCTCGCGGAGGCCGAAGCAGATTGCGTGGTCTTTCTCGACGTGCCGCGAAGGATCTCCTTCTGGCGGGTGGCGAAACGGAACTGGAAATACCTGTTCCGGTCGCGTCCCGACCTTCCGTCCGCATGCCCGGAAATCCTCATCATTCCAACGCTTTGCAAGATCATCTGGAATTTCCCTGCGTTGGTCCGCCCCGGCATCTTGGAGCGCGGGATCCAAGCTTCAGGAGACCGCCTCTTCTTCCACGTGAAGACGAAACGCGATCTCCCCGGAATGTTAGAGTCATTGGGGAAAGAGTGATGGGACCCCATGCAAGTTAGGCGTTCGATCTGCCAGCCGTCCAGACGAGTCACGGCTCGCAATCCGAGGGATTGCGTCCTTCGTCGAATCCGCTAATCTTCCCGCTGATGAATGCGGTTCTCGATCTCCCTGAAATCCGCGACCGGCACGCGTTCAACCTCGCGCGCTGGAAAGAGATCTGCGCCAACCCCGAACTCCTCAAGGTCGAGGGACGGGTGGAATCCGATGCTTTCGGTCACATTCTCATGAGCCCTCCTCCCGGTTTCAGCCATTCCACCTTTCAAGCCCGGATCCTCAAGCTACTCCAGATCGCTGGCGGTGATACCTTGCCCGAATGTCCGGTCTCGACCACCAAAGGCATCCGCGGTGTGGATGCTGTCTGGATCTCCCACGGCCGACGCGACAAGGCGCTCAGTGAGAACGTGCTCTTGATCGCTCCGGAAATCTGCGTGGAAGTGCTTTCGCCCGGCAACACTCGGGCGGAGATGGACGAAAAACGCGCGCTCCTTTTCGAAGCCGGCGCGGAGGAAGTTTGGTTCTGCGACGAAAAGGGCCGGCTGTTCTTCTTCCTGAAAAGCGCCCCGTCCGAAGCCGTTGGCACATCGACGCTGTGTCCGGACTTCCCCGCGAGCGTCGGATGATCAAGGCTGGCAGCTCCAAGCGCCATGCCCGTCTTCTTCCTCATCCTCGCCTGCGCCCTTTGGGGGCTCAGCTTCCCCATCATCAAGGCACTCGACCTTGAACAATCGGCGCGTCTGCCGGAGGCATCGAAGACCTTCCTCGCGTGCTGGCTCCAGATGGCCCGCTTCTCGTTTGCCGCGCTCCTGATGGCCCCGCTACTGCTCCACCAGCGACCGAATCGCCGGGAGCTCGCCCAAGGCTCGTGGCTCGGACTCTGGGGCGGACTCGGCATGGCCCTCCAAGCCTGGGGGCTCGCTTACACCGAGGCTTCGACGTCTGCTTTCCTGACCCAAGCGTATTGCGTGATCCTCCCACTCATCGCCTGTCTGAGGACCCGTTCGCTGCCGACGCGCAAGATCGTCATCGCCACCGCACTGGTGATCATGGGCGGCACGATCCTCTCCGGCATCACCCCGGACAAGCTGAAGCTCGGCAAAGGCGAACTCGCCACCCTCGCCGCCTCCTTCGTTTTCACCTTCCAGATCCTCACCCTTGAAAACCCGAAGTATGAAGGCAATCGCGGCCTCGTCGTCACCTTCACCATGTGCGTCGCGATCGCGCTGATCTTCCTTCCCATCTCCGCCTTCGTCGCACCGGCACCCGCCGCGCTGCTGACCGCCGGAGCCTCTTGGTCGGCCATCCTGATGGTCCTCATGCTCGCGCTCTTCTGCTCGGTCGGTGCCTATGGCCTTATGAATACCTTCCAGCCCCGCGTCGCAGCCACCGAGGCCGGCCTGATCTACACCACCGAGCCCCTGTTCACCGCCGGCTTTGCGATGTTTCTCCCGATGCTCCTGGGCAAGCTCACCGGACAGCCCTACCCCAACGAAACGCTGACCACCTCGCTGGTCGCGGGCGGTGCCCTGATCCTCGCGGCCAATTTGCTCATGCAGTGGAAGCACAAGCCGCATCCGCCGTCGATCGCCCCGGCACCCTGAAGCCTCTTCAGCCTTCCCCCACTTTGAGAATTGCCTCCGATTTTTAGGACATCGGCGGTTTTGCACCTATATTTTTTAGACAATGCTTAGGTTTTCTAAAATTTTAAGTTCGCCGGCACACTTTTATCCGCTAAGTGATACGAGTTCTCCGCACCATCCATGAAAATCAATTCGATCGCATTCACCGGGATTTTACTCTTGGCCTATCCCGATCTGCAGGCCGGCTGCTGCGACCGGGAAACACCGACGGAAACCTTCCTCGCTGCCGCCGCGATCGGTGAGTATCGCGTGCTTTCCGTCGAACCGTCCGTTACCGCCGAGGGAAGAATTCGCACAATCTACCGACTCTCCCTCACCCAGTCCCTCAAAGATCAGGCACCCGGCGAGTTGGAACTCGAATACCCAGGCGGCACCTTCGGCGGAAAGATGGAGCATTCTTCACTGAACCCCGGATGGAGTATCGGCGAGGACCAGATTATCCACCTCAAGCAGACCGCGGAGGGTGACTGGCAGCCCACCCCCTTTCGAAGCGTCCGGAATTCCGGAAGCCCCGCTGAGAAGAAAGCCCTTCGCGACCATTTCCGCAACGGTGCCCGGAATCCACTTCCTCGCGAACCCAAACCCGAACCCCGCGACGCGTCCAGCCAGAGCAATTCCGGCGTGCCCGGCTCCCGCATCACCGCCACCGGCTACACGGAGAACTCGGGCGTCCCCAGCAGATTCATCAATTGCGACAACGGCACCCCGATTTCCTGCTTGGTCGACATCGACCCCACCAAACTGCCCTCCGGAACAAACGCCGCCGCGGCCCTGCAGATCGTCCAGAATACCCTCAACGCATGGTCCGGAGCCTCGTCTTTGAAGTTCAAGATCGAGGGAACCACGACCTTCGGAGTCGGTGCCGACACGATCACAACCGCAGACACCAAGCTTCGCATCCAGCTCCACGACAACTTCAACCGTATCGGCTCGACCAGCACCCTGGGCGTCGGCGGAGGAAGCTTTCAAATCGACCCCGGTTCCGGAGCCACGATCGCCGGCCGCACGTTCAACCGCCGGAACTACGGCTACGTGGTGCTCAACCACCGGTCGTCGTCGATGACCAACGCCCTGACCTTCGCCGAAGTGCTTACCCATGAGATCGGCCACGCACTCGGATTGGAGCATTCCAGTGGCTCCAGCAGCGAACCCGACCTCGTCCTTAAGGACGCCACCATGTATTACCAGGCTCACGCCGATGGCCGTGGCGCGGATATCCGGCTCTACGACGAAGACCGGATCGCTTACGGCTATCCGCTGAACACCCCGCCGTGCAGTCTCGACCGCACCCTGCGCGTCGTCACCGGCAGCCCCCAGCCGACGGGGCCCGGCGTTGACCGCGTGACCATCACCACCTTCGACCTCCAGACTCCGGGCACCCTGACCGTCAGCCTTTCGGGCACCCCGCCCGGCTTTACCCTGTCCGGCACCGCGCTCTCCTACGCCTGCCCGAACTACGGCGACGTCCTGCTGTCAGACGCTCAGATCGCGGGCGGCACCTACTACGACCTCGCCTACTTCCGGGTGTCAGATGGCGTCAACTTCTCGCCTTGGAATAAACTGGTGATCACCGGCTACCACAACGACTCGCAGCCCTCCGACGGCCTTCCTAACAGTTGGCTCAGCACCTACTTCGCTAACATCACTCCAGGTCCCGTCGGAAGCTCGCGCCATCCCGACTCCGACCCCGATGGCGACGGCCTCGACAACCGCACCGAACGCTACCTCGGAACACATCCGCTCCAGGCCTCGTCTGGTTTGCCCAAGCTGACATTTGATCGCACCACAGGCACCCTGACCTTTACCCCGCTACGCTACGCCCCCCACGTGATCGAGTCGTCGACCACCCTCGGTTCGTGGACGAAGCGCCTGCCGGCAGGAACTTTCTCCGTTCCGGCCTCCACCGTGTTTGACGTGTCCGCCGATGCCGCGGCCCCGAAGTTTTTCTATCGCCTCAACGTGACCCCCTGATTGGCAGGCACAAGCTGCCCCACCCCTGCGCCGCCCTCTGCATGGGCGGCGCAGTGTTCTTCATGTTCCGCGACAAGCTGACCGCAGCCTGATCAAGCCAGCGGATTGAACTCCACGGTCTCGATCACCTTCCCGTCCAGCCCCTTCATCACGAAGCGCAGCGCCACCCCGTCCGCCTTACCCTCGATCCACGTCGCCCGCTCCGGCTGCGGTCCGCCGCCGACCAGTTGACCGTAGGGAAACTCCGCCGTGCCGGGAATCCACGCCGCTTCATGCATGTGGCCCGACACCACGACCTGCGTCTTCCATGCCACCAGCGCGTCGTGCCACGCGTCGCGGCTCGACCTACTATAGGAATCGTAGCCGCCTTTCTCGTAGTCCTTCACCACCTCGGTCGTCCAGCGCAGCGGGATGTGGCAGAAGACGATCCGATACGGGGCATCGCGGAACTCGGGCCGCGCGATGACTTCCTTCAGCCACGCCGCCTGCTCCTTGCGCAGCGCCTCGAAAGCGACCCGCCCGCCGAAACTCGGATGATCGTCCGGCTTGTCCTCGCCGGTATGCAGGCAGATCACCGCCACCGGCCCGCTACGGAAGGCATAAAACGGCCGGCCCTCCGGCGTCGCGACCATCTCCGGCACCTTGTAAGCCCACTTGCCGCGGACATCGTGATTGCCCCAGACCAGCAACAGCGGCCGGCCATCGCTCACGTCCTGACCCGCCGGATGCAGCAACGTCGGCACCAGCCAGTCTTCCTGATGCCAGTCGTTGCAGGTGTCGCCGTTCCACAGTAGGAAATCTCCGCCGGGGGTGAGGGCGTGCAGCTTCTCGATCGTCGCCGCGTTCTGATGGGTGTCGTTCCACACCACGAACTCCGTCGACTTCGCCAGCGGATTCAGCGTGCCGAACTTCTTCCACGGTCCTTCGATCCGCTCCTTGCCATCCGCCGCCTCGGTGATCGCCCGGAGCTGATACTTTCCGCCAGCCTTCAAGCCTGCGATCCTCACCCGCAAAATCTCGTCGCCTTGCGGCACCATCCCGAAGCGATCCGCCGCCGCCGTCCCCGAGCAGCCGTCCTCGCCCTTCCACTCCACTCGGCCCTTCGCCAAACGCGACACCGCCCACACCACCTCCACCCCATCGTGCCGCGGCGCCATGATCACCGCCGGCGTCTTCACCAGCGGACCCGCGGCAGCCACGGGTTCCTGCGCCGAAGAAATCCCCGCCGCCCCCACGACCGAACCGCCTGCCATCTTCCCGAGAAATCCACGTCGCTTCATCAGCGTCCCGATACGTCACGAAAACCGCGCTTTCACGCCGAAAAACCACATCCCGCAGCAGGCTCCAACTTCATCCAAAACTTGGCGACCTTGGCGACTTGGCGGTTCCCTCTCCCCCCGCAGCCCGATCCACAACCCGGATTCCGCTTCCGCGCCAAGATCGATGCTGCTTTCCTCCCGCCACATGACTCCCGCCGCCCAAGGATTCGCGATGCCGCCCGAATGGTCCCCGCAGGAAGCCGTCTGGCTGTCCTGGCCGGTCGACGACCCGCGCCACTGGGGCGGGGCCAAGCGCGATCTGATCTGGCAAAAATTCGCCGAGATCGCCGCCGCCGTCAGCCGCCACGAGATCGTCCGGATCAACGCCCCGGGCAGCGACCACGATGCCATCCACGCCGCCTGCAACCGCGCCAAGGCCGTCCCCGAACGCGTCCAACTCTTCGACCACCCGCACAACGACGTCTGGTGCCGCGACCACGGCCCGATTTTCCTCAAGCACCGCGACTCCGGCGAACTCGCGGTCAGCGACTGGGGCTTCAACGCTTGGGGCGGCAAGTTCCCGCCCTACGACCTCGATGACGACATCCCGCGCGCCGTCGCCGATTCGCTCAGCCTGAATCGCTTCGAAGGCGGCATGATCCTCGAAGGCGGTGCCATCGAAATCAATGGCCTCGGCCAACTCCTCACCACCGAAGCCGTCCTCCTCAACCCCAACCGCAACCCCCACCTCTCCCGCCGCGAGATCGAACAAAAGCTCCGCGACACCCTCGGCGTCCGCGACATCCTGTGGCTCAAGCAGGGCATCGAAGGCGACGACACCGACGGCCACATCGACGACCTTGCCCGCTTCGTCGACGACTCGATGATCGTCGCCTGCGTCGAGAAGGACCGCGAATCGCCGAACCACCCGGTGCTCGACGACAATCTGAACCGCCTCCGCGACTTCACCCGCCCGGACGGCCGGAATTTCGAAATCATCGAGATCGCCCTGCCCGAAGCCTGCGCGGTCCCCGGCTGGCGGTTGCCGGTACTACCCGCGTCGTACGTCAATTTCCTCATCGTCAACGAAGGCCTGCTCGTCCCCACCTTCCGCCAGAAGCGCAACGACGACCGCGCCCTCGGCCTGCTCCGCGAGCTCTTCCCGGACCGCGAGGTCACCGGCATCGACTGCCTCGACCTCGTCGAGGAAGGCGGGACGCTGCACTGCATCTCGCAGCAGCAGCCGGTCTAACTCTTGAAGAAGAAAGATAACAACGAAACTGGCGAAACTCCGCGAAAATCAAGGCATGGGGAAAACGGATTCGAACACCCGCGGGGGTGATCAGGATCTTCACACGACCTTCTGAAATTTCGCCCATTTCGTCCGTTTCGTTGTTCCCATCCCGACTTTCTTCCTAACAGGACGCCCGCCAAGTCGCCAGCGCCCCGCACAAATCTCCCAGCGCGCACCCCACCGACTTGAACAGCGTGATCTCCCCCGCCGAGGTCCGACCCGGCACGCTCCAGCGGCACAACTCCGCCATCTCCCCGACCACCTGCTCTTTCGAGAACACCCCTTCCTCGATCGGCACCAGGATCTCCCCGGCTTCGCGAAAACAGTTCGCCCAGGTATCAACATAAACCCGCGAGCGGGTCACCGCCTCGCTGTCGCACTCGCGCTTCGTCGCGTGGTGGTTGCCGAGAAAATCGCAGTGCGTCCCCGGTCGCAACCATGCCCCGCGGATCAGGATCTCCGGGCTGCCGGTGGCCGACACCACGAGGTCCGACTCGCCGGCTGCTTTCTCCAGATCCTCCACCTCCTCGAACTGGATCCCTGGCAACTCCCCCGCCATCCGCTCAACCACCGCCCGCGCCTTCGCCGCATCGCGACCCCACACCCGCACCGTCTTCAAAGCCCGCACACTGGCATGGGCCCGGATCAAAAAAGGCGCGAGATTTCCCGTGCCTAACAGCAGCATCGTCGCAGCATCCGCCCGCGACAAAAACCGCGAAGCCAACGCCGACACCCCCGCCGTCCGCCAGTAGGTCACGCTGCTCCCGTCCACCAGCGCCAGCGGTTCGCCGTGCGCCCGGTCGAAGACCAGGATCTTCGAGTACAGCGAGCGATGCGGCGGCTTGTTGTCCGGGAAATAGGTGAAGGCCTTCAGCGCGATCACCTCCTCGTTCCAAGACGGCAGCATCGCGAAGGCATCGTGCCCGCCCGACTCCGGGGCCAGCAGCATCACCTGCCGCGGCGGCATCGTAAAATTCCCCGCGAAGCCTTCCTGCAAGGCATCGATGAACTCCGGATAACGCAGCGCCGCGTGAACGTGATCGTCGGTGAGGATCTTCATGGATGCATTGGAGTTTCCCCGCCGCTCCGACCGAGGCAAGCCTCCATGGATCCCCCCCTTTGGAGTGCTGCGGCACGACGCAGCTTTCGCTCGGGGGGCGGACGCTGCACTCTCATGGCCGCGGATCGCCTTCCCGGCAACTCCGCAGCCTACAGGTGAGCTCTCGCCTCACCCCAAGCCAAAGCGACGTCGTGCCGTCGCACTCCACATCCCCGCCTCCGTCATTGCACCCTCCACTCCACTCCGCCAAGCTCCGCCCATGACCACCGCCCTCGACCACCTCCGCACCCTCGCCCGTGAACGGGCCGTCGTCGCCAGCGCCGCCTCCGTGATCGGCTGGGACCAGGAAACCTACCTGCCCGACGATGGCCATGCGTGGCGCGCCGACCAACTCGCCTGGCTTTCCGAAAAAGCCCACGAACTCGGCACCTCCGCCGCCTGGGGCGATGCCCTCGCCGCCGCCGAAGCCGATGGCAGCGCGCCCGCCCTCGCCGCTGCCATGCGCCGCGACTTCGACCGCGCCACCAAGCTCCCCGGCGAACTCGTCGCCCGCGAAGCCGTGGCCTCCTCGCTCGGCAAGCAAGCCTGGGCGGCGGCCCGCAAGACCTCCGACTTCGCCGCCTTCGCCCCGCACCTCGAGACCCTCCTCGCCATCGCCCGCGAAAAAGCCGATCGCTGGGGCTACTCCGCCGAGCCCTACGACGCCTTGGTCGACACCTACGAACGTGGCGCCACCGCCGCCGGGATCGCGACCCTCTTCGATGCCCTCCAACCCCGCCTCCGCGACCTCGCCGCCGCCGCGGTTGATCGCTCTAACAGCCGCGACGCGAAACTCCCCGCCGGCCCCTACCCGCTCGCCGCCCAGCAGGCCTTCAACGCCGAAGTCGCCGCCTCCCTCGGCTTTGATTTCAAGGCCGGCCGCATCGACACCACCACCCATCCCTTCTGCACCACCCTCGGCCCGCGCGATGTCCGGCTGACCACCCGCTACGACGAGGGCGATTTCACCTCATCGCTTTTCGGCGTCATGCACGAGGCCGGCCACGGCCTCTACGAGCAAGGCCTGCCCGACGCCGAGTTCGGCCTGCCCTCCGGCGACGCCGCCTCGCTCGGCATCCACGAATCCCAATCACGCCTCTGGGAAAACCACGTCGGCCGCTCCCGCCCCTTCTGGGAAAAATGGCTGCCCGTCGCCGCGAAGCACTTCCCGCAGCTCTCGAATATCACCCTCGATGACTTCCTCGCCGCGATCCACCGCGCCGAGTTCTCCTACGTCCGCGTCGAAGCCGACGAGGCCACCTACGACCTCCACATCCTGCTCCGCTTCGGCTTGGAACGCCGCCTCGTCTCCGGCGAGCTGTTAGTAAAAGACGTCCCCGCCGCTTGGAACGAAAGCTTCCGCGACCTGTTCGGCATGACCCCGCCCGACGACACCCGCGGTTGCCTCCAGGACATCCACTGGTCGATGGGCGGACTCGGCTACTTCCCCACCTACACCCTCGGCAACCTCAACGCCGCCCAGCTCTTCGCCGCCGCCACTACCCGCCCGGAAATCGCCGCCGCCATCGCGAAAGCCGACTACACCCCGTTGTTAGGCTGGCTGCGCGAACACGTCCACGCCCGCGGGGCCGTCCCCACACCCGCCGAGATCATCGAAGCCGCCACCGGCAGCCCCCCATCCCCGGAAGCCCACCTCGCCCACCTCACCGCGCGGTATGTCGGGTAGTAAGTGGAGTGTCGCCTTGAAGGCGACATGGCAACGGAAGAGCGGCATTCTGCCGCCTGTCCCCAGGCCCCTGAAAGGAGCCTGGCCCATGATCATGTCGCCTTGAAGGCGACACTCCGATCATCACCACACCGAGACCGATTTCCCCACAATTCCCTCCACCATGCCCGCAAAATTCCGCGCGATTCTCCTCATCGGTCTGGTCGCCGGGCTGATCGGACTGCTCAACTTCCTCGGCAAGGGCGAACCAATCGAAGAGCGCGGGATCTCGCGAAAAGAGCGCGATCCGAACTCCGGCCATCCAACCACTGCCGCCGGACTCACCGCCGAAGCGCTTCCTTCAAAGTCCAAACCCCGCTCACCAACGCCAAAAATCTCCAAAGCCCGAACGCTCGCCCTCCTCGAAACCCCCATCCCCGGCCAGGTCAAATTCCCCGAGCAAACACTTCCCGAAAGGGTCGAGACACTTAACCAGATTCTCGCAACGGCCGGGATCCGCGCAGACGAAGTCCGGATCGAGGTCCATCCCAGCTTCGAAGTTGGAAGGCAGTTCGTATGCCCCGAGATGATCTCTACTGACTCCACTCCCCACCAGATGCTGCAATACATCACGGGAAGAACCCGAATGTGCCTTCACGCGGAAGCTGGGGTCGTTTACTTGTACGACTGCACCAAAACGCCATTCGGGGCCAGACCTGTCATCCCGAAATGAGCGGACGGTTTGATTCCCTGAGCTCCTTAGATCCTACACCAGAAACGCTGCAAGAAAAACGGCGCCCGCTCGGCCGCCGTCCAGCTTCCATTGATGATTGGAAGATTGCTGATTGATGATTGGCCCAAAGGCTACTTGATCTCCATCCCGCTGTTCGGCCAGATCCACTTCTTGACCTCGCCGCCCTGGATCAGCGCCTTCGCCTGGATCGTCTTCACGCCGAAAATCGTCTCCGCCTTGTAAGCTGCGACGCCGGTTTGGTACTTCTGGCCGTCAACTTCCTCTTCCTCCCCAGCTTTCCAGCCGAGCACCTGGTCGAAGGTGAACTCCTTCACCTGCTTCGCGCGGATGCTGTCCTGCATCAGCTTCACGATATCCTCCGGCCCCAGCGCTCCTGACGGAGCAGGCGGCGTGGCCGGAGGAGTCACGGGGTCGGGGACCGGAGCGGGGTCGGGGACATTCGTCACCACCGGAGGCGGCTCGACCGGCGGAGGAGTCACCGGGACCGGCTCGGGAACATTCGTCACCACCGGCGGCGGCTCGACCGGCGGCGGAGTCACAGGGGGCGTGACCGGCGGTGCCACCGGCGGCGGAGTGACAGGAGGAGGCGTGACCGGCGGTGGCTCGGGATCCGTGACTCCTGCATCCGCAAGGATTTTTGCCTTGGCCGGAGCTTGCCCGGTCAGGGTCGGCCGCATCGAGGGTTCCAAGGAGTAACCCGCGATTCCGGCAGCCGCGACGCAGAGGATGGGGAAGAAGAACTTCATCGTGATTCCCCATACGTAGGGATTTCGCCCGACCTTTGACCAGATTTTTCCCCTCCTTCGCCCCGGCGGGATTCGAAGGGGCCCTTCTTCACCCGCCACGGCTACGGAGGGCAGGCCTTCTTCCCGGGATCGCGGGTCCTCAGACCGGCCCGAATGGTCCTCTTCTGCCGGGACTTCAGGCCCGGCACCGCAGTCTTGCGTCTTGAGTCTTCCAATCTTGTGTCTTCACTCCCCCCATGCCGCGACTTTTCCTGCTGGATGGGATGGCCCTCGTTTACCGGGCCCATTTCGCCTTCATCCAGAATCCCATCCGCAACTCCAAGGGCGTCAACACCTCCGCCCTCTACGGATTCATCAACACCCTGCTGACCATCCTCGACAAGGAGAAGCCCACCCACCTCGGCGTCGCCTGGGACACCTCCGCGCCGACCCCGCGCCACGTGAAGTTCCCCGCCTACAAGGCCCAGCGCGACGAGATGCCGGAGGAACTCGCCGCCGCCATCCCGCACGTCAAGCGCCTCTGCCAGGCCTTCCACCTACCGCTGCTGGAAATCGACGGCTACGAGGCCGACGACCTGATCGGCACGCTCGCCAAACGCGCTGAAGCCGAAGGCTTCGAGACCTACATGGTCACCCCCGACAAGGACTTCGCCCAGCTCATCAGCCCCACCACCTTCATGTGGAAACCCGGCCGCAAGGGCGACGAGCACGAGGTCATCGGCCTGAGCAAGCTCCCGGAGATCTGGGGCGTCCAGAATCCGCACGAGATCATCGACCTGCTCGGCCTGATGGGCGACTCGGTCGACAACATCCCCGGCGTCCCCGGCATCGGCCCGAAGACCGCGCAAAAGCTCATCGCCGACTTCCACTCGATCGAAAACCTCCTCGCCAACACCGCCAAACTGAAGGGCAAACAGAAGGAGAACCTCGAGACCTACGCCGACCAGGCCCTGCTCTCGAAGGACCTCGCCACCATCATCATCGACGCCCCCATCGACGTCTCCTGGGAAGACCTTCTCGTCTCCCCCCGCGACGACCAAGCGATCAAGGACCTCTTCACCGAGTTCGAATTCCGCTCTCTCACCAAGCGCCTCTTCGGCAACAGCACTGGGAGCGCGGAACCGCAGCGCAGCGGAGATGGCCAACGGCAATTTATTCCGCGCGAATCCTCCGCCACCCCCGGTGCTCCCGGTGTTACCGAACTCACCCTTTTCGACACCTTCAAGACCATCCGCGACATCCCCCACACCTACCACCTCGCCGACACCCCCGAAAAGCAAGCCGAGCTCCTCGCCCACCTTTCCCAGCAGCCGTCCTTCTGCTTCGACATCGAGACCACCAGCCTCGACCGCTTCGAAGCCAAGCTGCTCGGCGTCGCCTTCTCCTGGAACGCCCACGAGGGGTGGTATCTCCCCTACTCCAGCTCCTTGCTCGCACCTCTGTGCTCCCTGCTTTCCACCCCGGCGGAGAAAATCGGCCACAATCTCAAATACGACCTCTCGATCCTTCACCACCACGGCATCGAAGTCGCCGGTCCCTTCTTCGACACCATGCTCGCCCACGCCCTGGTCCACCCCGACCAGCGCCACACCATGGACTACCTAAGCGAGACGATGCTCGGCTACACGCCCATCAAACTCGCCGAGATCGCAAATCAACAATCATCAATCGTCAATCGTCAATCCGACGACCTCTTCGCCTACGCCGAGGTGAAGAAAGCCTCCAAGAACCTCGACATCACCGCCATCCCGCTCGCCACCCTCGCCGAATACGCCGCCGAGGATGCCGACGTTACCTGGCAGCTCGCCGAAAAACTCCGCCCCTTGTTAGACGGCCAGCAGCACGTCTTCCAAGACATCGAGTGCCCTCTCCTTCCGGTCCTCGTCCGTATGGAAATGGAAGGCATCGCCATCGACCCCGCCGCCCTCGTCGAGATCGGCGGCCAGCTCCAGCAGCGGATCAACGAGCTCACCCAATCGATCGCCGTCCTCGCCGGCCGCCCCTTCAACCTCAACTCGCCCAAGCAGCTCGGCGAGATCCTCTTCAACGAGCTCGGCCTCGCCGACAAGGCGAAGAAGACCAAGACCGGCCAGTTCAAAACCGACGAGCAAACCCTGGCGACCTTCGCCGGCAAGCACCCGATCATCGACGAGATCCTCGAATACCGCGAGGCCACCAAGCTCAAGGGCACCTACCTCGATGCCCTGCCCGGCCACATCGTGAAAGAAACCGGCCGCATCCACACCCAGTTCCACCAGCTCGTCGCCGCCACCGGCCGCCTCGCCTCGACGGATCCGAATCTACAGAACATCCCCATCCGTTCCGTTCTCGGCAAACAGATCCGCAAGGCCTTCGTCCCCCGTTCCAACCATCCACCATCCACCATCCACTATCAACTTCTGAGCTGCGACTACTCCCAGATCGAGCTCCGCGTCATGGCCGCCCTCGCCAACGACGCATCCATGATCGACGCCTTCCGCGACCACCGCGACATCCACACCGCCACCGCCGCGAAAGTCTGGGGCGTCGCCGAAAGCGAAGTCACCCGCGAGCAGCGCAGCGGCGCGAAGATGGTGAACTTCGGCATCATCTACGGCATCTCCGCCTTCGGCCTCAGCCAGCGCCTCGCCATCTCACGGACGGAAGCAGCCGAGATCATCGACAACTACTTCAAGCAGTATCCATCCATCAAGGAGTTCATGGACCGCACCATCCAGGAGTCCCGTGAAAGCGGCTACGTCGAGACCCTCGCCGGCCGCCGCCGTTACTTCCCCGATCTCACCTCCGGCAACCCCACCATCCGCGGCAACGCCGAGCGCGCCGCCATCAACACCCCGATCCAAGGCAGCGCCGCGGACATGATCAAACTGGCGATGATCCGCATCGACGCCTTGCTACGGGAAACGCCGTACCAGACGAAGATGCTGCTCCAGGTCCACGACGAACTCGTCTTCGACCTCGCCCCCGAGGAACAGGCTGAACTCGTCCCGAAGATCCTCGATGCCATGCAAACCGCCCTGCCCCTGCCCGGCGACGTGCCGATCCTCGTCGAGCACGGCACCGGCCCCAACTGGCTGGCCGCGCATTAGGTCGCTCAAGGAGCGCTGGCGTCTCGCCGGCTGCCCCATCGGAATCGCGCTTGAGTTAGTGCCAATCGGGTCAGACGGAGTTTCCTCGTCAAGCGGCACGATCTCAAATTTCATGCCGATGCGCGGCCCGCCATGCATTCGGTCCCAACGGGACCATTCATAAAAGCCCGGCACGAAGTGCTGACCTTTATACACAAATCCCCGCGCGCCAAAGGCGCACTCCATACCAGCCTAGGCCACAGGCCTAGGACGAGAACCGCAGCCATTCGCGAGGGCCAACGGTCCGTTCCATATCGGGTTATGGTCCGTGGCGGCGGATAGAGCGGGCCGTTGACCCTTCGAATCTCGGGATGGAAGCAGCCTAGGCCTGCGGCCTAGGCTGGTATGGGATGGGCCCTTGGCCCTGAAATCCCACTTCCATGCCTGCGCCGACCCGGAATTGTGTGTAAAACTCAGCAC
>JAYTLR010000006.1:0-33268 GCA_043729195.1 Akkermansia sp. | reverse complement strand
AGACAGGGAGAGAGTGGATTTGAAGCAGTTCAGGGTTGTTCAGGCCATTCCTCCAGCCCTCTGAAATTTCGACAATTTCGTCCCTTTCGTTGTTCCAATTCCGGGATTCAAGCTAACCGGCGGAAGGATTGTCATCATCTCCCGCCTTGAGCGCCTCGATCGACTGACGGCGGCGCTCGGCGAGCAGGGTGCGAGCGGCGGCGATGAAGACCACAATGCAGAGCACCCCGGCGGCAACGTTGAAGGGCGCGGCGGGGTCGCCGCTGGAGAGTTGGGTGAGGGCGGGCAACGAGCGCAGTCCGCCGAGGAAGGCGAGCATCCCGGCACCGATGATGCCGTGCCATTTCGCCCGCAGGGAAAAGAGGCCGCAGATGACCCAGCCGCCGCCGAGGGTCAGGCCGCCTTGCAGGAGCGAGGGATCGCCCGAGTTGTGAAAGGCGAGGGCTCCGAGTCCGCAGAGGAGGAATCCGGCGATGAAGATGAGGGCGCGCATGGGGAAGACGGGGACTAAAGTGGCTGCGGCATCTTGCCGCAAGCCGGGGTTTAGAAGTTGCCCGTTACCCACACGTCAGGGGCGGACAATCAAGGAGTGGCGGACTCCGATCCGCCATTCCCACGAGCCGCCAATGATCTGAGGGAACCGCTTTTCATTGTCTTACCATGGGCATGGCGGATCGGAGTCCGCCACTCCTTGGGGATTGACGCGAAAGCGCCGGAACTTAGCTACCACTTGTGGGTAACGGGCAGGTTTAGAAGACCGCATCCGCCTCGGGGCCGAGGGCGCGGACCCATTGGCGGAGGTCGGGGAAGAACTGGTGGAAGGCTTTCTCGAAGACCTCGCGGTTCGCGGTAAGGTCGTCGATGGCGTCGTGGATCGGCGCGAAGCCGGGACGGCGTCGGGAGACGCGCTGGAAGACGTGGTCGAGGCCTTGCTCGGTGCCATAGCGGCCGAGCCAGTCGTCGGCGATCCGTTCTTCGAGGGTGTCGCGGAGTTCCGCCGGGAGGATGGGAGAGTGTTCGCGGAGCGCGGCGTTGCAGACGGCGGTGAATTCGGCGAGCGGGACGGAGCTGTGATCGGTCCAGTGGCGGGTGAGGAAGTGGTCGTGGATGATGTCGGTGATCGCCCCGGCGAAGCGCCGTCGGCCGGGGGCGATGAAGGCTTTGAGGTCGAGGGTGATGCGGTGGGAGTCGGTGAAGCGGTCGATCGCGCGGTGGCGGACGATGCCGTGGAGCACGGCGTCGGGAAAGGAGCCGCGCAAGGATTCGGGCCGGCCGGGCACGAAGTCGCCAAGCAGATTGCCGACGCGGGAGGCGGCGTGGTTTTCGGCGAGCAGCAGGTGGGCGAGGTAGTTCAATGGGGCGATGATCGGCGGTTCATGGGGGAGTGCAATATCGCAGGTAGGGATGGGGCGAGGCAGGCGGGGTGCGTGCCACTTGCAAAGTTGTGTGACTTCGCCACGCTTGCCGTGTGAGCTGGATTTGGTGCAATGGCGACTACCTCGAAGGCCCGCTGGCGGTGTCGCCGGCGGACCGCGGGTTGACGCACGGGCTGGGGGTGTTCGAGACCTTGCTGGCGCTCGACGGGCGGGCGGTGGCGCTGGATTTGCATCTGGCGCGGATGAGGGACGGGGCGGAGAGGCTGGGCTTGGAAGGTGGGAAGCTGATAGAAGCGAACATTGCCACGGCAATGACCGGCCTGTTAGAGCGTGCCGGTTTGGCCACGGGTCGTGCCCGGGTCCGGCTGGCGCTGAGCGCCGGGGCGGGGGACTTGCGGTGTCTGAAGCCAGGAAGTGATGGCCTTTTGTGGATCACGGTCGCGGTTTGCCCGCCGCCGCCGGAGTCGCTGTCGCTGGTCACGGCGGAATTTCCGCGCAACGAGCGCTCACCGCTTTCGGGGATCAAGTGTGCGTCCTACGCCGAGAACTTGATCGCGCTGGATCAGGCGCGGCGGGCGGGGGCGGATGATGTCTTGTTCTTCAACACCCGCGGCGAGGTGTGCGAAGCGGCGACGGCGAACGTGTTCCTGGTGCGGGATGGCCAAGTGCTGACGCCGCCGCTGTCGTCCGGCTGTTTGCCGGGTACGATGCGGGCACGGGTGATGGCGCGAATCGCAGTGGACGAGCGGCATCTAACAGCGGCAAATGTCGCAGCCGCTGACGAGGTGTTTGTGACTTCGGCGACCCGCGGGGTGGTGCCGGTGGTGAAGCTGGACGGGAGGGTGCTGCTGGCCGGACCGGTGGCGGCGGAAGTAGCGCAACTTTGCAAGTTGCGATGGGGTGCGGCGGACCTCACCCGATGACTTCGTAGCACCTCTGCGTGGCGACCCACCCCCGCACACAACGTGCAACGATGTGCTACATCGGCACCAGCGGTGCCGCGCCGACTTCCTCGGCGAGTTCCTTGAACTCTTCCAGTTCCGCCGCGGTGAAGTGCAGGCCGCCGGCATCGTCGGAGCGCTTGCGGGCCTGGGCTTCGAACTGGCCGGGGAGGATGCAGCCCTCGTTGCCGTGGCCGAAGACATCCTGGAGCACCGCTTTGAGGTTCTCCATCTGGTCGCGGCCCTGGGCGAAAGCGCCACCGGAAATCGCGTCAGGGTGGATGACTTGGAAATAGAAGGCAGTGCCGGTTTTCTCACCCGCCGGGGCGAGCTTCGGACGACCGCGCAGAGTCGGCAGCGAGCCGCCGATCAGGCCGGCGTAGAGCTCGTTGATCAGGCACATCGCGTAGCCCTTATGAGCGCCGAAAGGCAGCAGCGAGACCGCCTCGTTCGGGTCGATCGTCGGCTTGCCGTCCTTATCGACCGCAGCGTCGGGCGGGAGCATCTTGCCCTCGCGCTTCAGCGCCTGGACGCGGCCCATGGCCACCACGGAGGTCGCCCAGTCGCTGACGATCGGGTAGCCGAGCGCCGCGGTGGTCGGGAAGCCCCAGGAATGCGGGTTGGTGCCGAGGGTCGGGAACTTGCCGCCGAAAGGAACCACCTCGGACAAGGCGGAAGTGCAGTTGGTGTAGGCGATGTAGCCGCGCTCCGCAGCTTCCATGACGTAGCCGCCGCCCCACAGGTAGTGGAAGGCATTGTCCACGCTGACCTGGCCGATGCCGTACTGGTCGGCCAGCTCGATGCAGCGGTCGATCGCCCGGTAGGCGACGCTTTGGCCGAGCTTGCGGTTGGAATTCCAGATTTCGGAGCCGGGGAAGCGGGACTTCACCACTTCGATCTCCGCGCCGGGGACGCAGCCGCCGACCGCGCTGCCGAACAGGTGGTCGAGGTGCAAGGCCTTGAGCGCGTGGTGGGTGCGGATGCCGTGGCGGGCGGCCTCGGCAGCCAGCTTGGCGCCTTCTGCGGCTTCGTCGGCAGTGAATCCGCGGGAGCGATAGGCGGCTTCCACCAGTTGATCGTGTGCGGGGCGGGAAACGGTGAGGAATTCGGACATGCAGGAGCGGCTTGGACTGCGGCTGAGCAAAGAGCCCCTTGTCAGACAACTCAAGCGTCGAATCTGTCGCCCGGAATGCAGAATAGTTCAGGAAGCTTAAAGTTCACAAAGCTCCACAGGTGGTGTCCAAAATCGGAAAGTCATGCTATATATAGACGAATCGGGGTCGCGGGCTTTCCGAGGGCGAATTCTGGGCTATGCTGTCGAGCGTCCGGAATCCCTCCCGGACTGAACCACCAACCTGCTCCTGTCGAATGTATCTCAAGTCATTGGAAATGCACGGCTTCAAGTCCTTCATGGACAAGACGAAGATCGAGTTCCACCCAGGCGTCACCGGCATCGTCGGGCCGAACGGCTGTGGCAAGTCGAACGTCGTCGATGCCATTCGCTGGGTGCTCGGCGAGACCTCCGCCAAGGCCCTGCGCGGCGGTGAGATGGCGGACGTCATTTTCAACGGCACCGAAAAGCGCAAGCCGCTCGGGATGGCCGAAGTGACGATGACGATGGCCGATTGCGAGCAGGCGCTTAAGGTCGACTACAACGAGGTCTCGCTGACCCGCCGGGTCTTCCGCGATGGCAAGTCGGAGTACCGGATCAACGGCACGCTTTGCCGCTTGAAGGACATCCACGACCTGCTGATGGACACCGGTATCGGCCGGACCGCCTACTCGATCATGGCGCAGGGGCAGATCGACCAGATCCTTTCGTCGAAGCCGGAAGAGCGCCGCATGGTGTTCGAAGAAGCCGCCGGCATCACGAAGTACAAGCGCGAGAAGAAGGAAGCGCTGCGCAAGCTGGAGTTCACCGAGGCGAATCTACTACGGGTATCGGACGTGCTCGCCGAGCAGGAGCGCCGGATGAATTCGCTCAAGCGCCAGGTGGCCAAGGCCCGCCGCTACCAGGCGCTGGCCGGCGACGTGCGGATCCTCGACACCCACCTCGGCCACAAGCGCTTCGTCGAGTTTGTCGCGGAGCGGGACGAACTGCGGACTTCGATCCGTTCGCTGGAAGCGACCGAGGCCGAGCTCGAGCGGCTGATGGCACCGAAGGAAGAAGCGGTGGCCGATGCCCGGCTCGACGCCCGCAATTTCGAGCAGGAACTCGCCGACCTGCGCCAACAACTCAACGCCCACCGCAACCAACTCGCCGCCGCGCAGGGCCGGGTGGCTTTCAATGAAGAGCGCAAGGCGGAGTTGGAAGGCCGGATCTCGCAGAACCGCGAGGAGATCGAAACGACCCGCGAAAAACTCGCGCAGCAGGAGTTCGATGTGGTCGCTGCCAACGAGGCGCTGGAGCAGCTCGCCCGCCGCATCGCCGAACAGGAAATCCAGCTCGCCGATCAGGACGAGCGGACCCGGATGGCCCGCGGCGGCCGCGAGGAAATCGAAGCCCAGCTGCGCGAAGCCCGCGCCGAGGCGAACCGCGCGCAGACGATCATCGCTTCCACCCAGGCCCGGATTGAAAGCTCGCTGGCCCAGTTGGAGACCAGCCGCGAAAGGGCGAGAATGCTGGCCGATGAGGAGCAGCGGCTGACGCTGGAAAGCGAGGAGACTTTCGAACAGCGCAACCGCATCGTCGCCGAACTCGACGAGCACTCCGCCCGCAGCGCCGAGCTGGAAGAGGCGTTCCAGAAGGCCGAGCGGACCTACCAGCACACCCGCGGCGACCTCGATGCCTCGCGTGCCGCGGCGATCGAAGCGAACAAGCTGCTCGCCCAGCGCGCGTCGCGTTTTCAGGTCGTCCGCCAGTTGGTCGCCAGTGGCGAAGGGTTCAAGAAAGGCACCCGCAAGGTGCTCGACGGACTCGACGATGCCGAGCGCTTCAAGCCCGGCATCCACGGCGTGCTGGCCGGCTTCATCGAGGCCGACCGCTCCTGTGCCCGGGCGATCGAGACCGCGCTCGGCGGTCATTTGCAGGCGGTGCTGGTCGCCGATGAAAAGCTGGCCGACGCGATTATCTCGCGCCTCACCGAGAAGCGCCTCGGTCAGGCGGCGATCCTGCCGGAGACATTCGTCGGCCATTCGGTCAGCACCCAGATGGAAGCGGTGCCGGAAGGAGCCGTCGGTTGGGCGCTCGACAAGGTGAAGTCCGATCCGCGGGTGTCCCGGGTAATCGAGAAGCTGCTGGAGAAAGTCCTGATCGTCCCGAATTTCGCCACCGCCCTGCGCCTCCATGCCGCGATGCCCGACATCACGATGGTCACCCAGGCCGGCGAGCTGTTAGGTGCGGAAGGCGTGATCCACGGCGGCGATGCCGGCGAGGGCAACGTCTCGGTGCTGGAACTCCAGAACGAAGTCCGCGACCTGGAAATCGAGGTCGCCGGTCTGACCGAAGCCGAAGCCGCCGCCCGCCAGCGGGTGACCGACCTGGAAGCCCAGCTTTCGCAGCTTCAGGAAGAAGTCGAAACCAGCCGCGAGCGCGTCCAGCGCCACAAGGTCGAGCTCTCCACCCTGCAAGGCCAGCTCACCCTCGCGACCCGCGAGGTCGAAAGCGTGCAGACCAAGCTTGAGAACGTCCGCTGGGAACGCGGCGAACTGGAGAGCCGTGAGCAGGTCGTTCACGACAGCCGTAGTACTTTGGAAGGCGAGCTGGCGATGGCCCGCGAGCGCTTGGAAGGCCACGAAGAAGATCAGCGCCGCCTTCAGTCGCAGGTCGAAAGCTCGCAGCGCGACGAAGCCGAACTGGCCCAGGCGCTCAACGAGCTCCGCACTTCGCTGGCCGTCGAGCGCCAGGCCAAGCAGGCCGCGGAGGCCCAGCAGCAGCCGATGGAGGCCCGCCTCAGCGAACTGCGCGAGCTTTCGATCCGCCGCGAGACGGAGATCGAGTCCTTTGTCCAGCGCATCGAATCCGCCGCCGCGGAGAACGCTCGCTTGGCCGAGGAGGTCGAGACGCATCAGGCCGAAGCGGAGGATCTGGCCACCGAGATCGAGTCCCGCGCCGGCCGCCGCAACGAGCTGATCGAAGCGATCGACAAGGCGGAAGCCGAGCTGTCCGAAGCCCGCCGCCGCTACTCGAAGGCTTCCGACCAGCGAGGCCGCGAAGAGGTGGCGATCACCAAGATCGAGCTCCGCTTGGAGAGCCTGGTCACTACCATTCTCGAGCGCCATCAGGTCGAACTCTCGGCCTTCGAGCCGGATGCCCACGCGCTGCTTTCCTGCATCGCCTCGCAAAAGGCCCAGCGCGCGGGCGGCGGTCGCCAGACCTTCGTCGAGAGCGAGGACAGCGAGGACGAAGAGCCGGCGATCATCGTGGTCGATGCCTCGAAGTCGGTCGATGAGATCCCGGTGCTGCCGGGTGAGATGACGGGCGAGCCGGATTGGAACTTCGTCGAATCCATCGTCAGCGAACTCAAGCGCCGCCTGGACTCGATGGGTCCGGTCAACGTCGATGCGATCGAGGAATACGAGGAACTCGAAGCGCGCTTCAACGACGTTCGCTCGAACTACGACGACCTCGTCAGCTCGAAGGCGAACTTGATCGAGGTGATCGACAAGATCAATGAAGAGACCCAGCGCCGCTTCAGCGAGACCTTCGCCCAAGTGAAGCTGAACTTCCGCGACATGTTCAAGGAGCTCTTCGGCGAGAAGGGCGAGGCCGACCTGATGCTGATCGACGAGAACGACCCGCTCGAGTCCGGCATCGAGGTCATCGCCAAGCCGCCGGGCAAGAAGCTGCAGAGCATTTCGCTGCTGTCCGGTGGTGAGCGCTCGATGACCGCGGTGGCGCTGCTGTTCTCGATCTACATGATCAAGCCGAGCCCGTTCTGCGTGCTCGACGAGCTCGACGCGCCGCTGGATGAGGCGAACATCAATCGCTTCGTCAAGGTGCTCGACCGCTTCATCGACAACAGTCAGTTCATCATCGTCACCCACTCGAAGCGCACCATGGCGCGGGCCGACGTGATGTATGGGGTGACGATGGAGGAGTTCGGCGTTTCAAAGCCGGTCGGGATGCGCCTGACCAGCAGCGAGGACGTCGCCGCCAATGCCAAGGGTGAGGCCCGCACCGCCGCGCAGAAGGCGGCGCTGAGACTGGACGCCTGATCGGCCCACAGATTCTTCGACAGAAGAGGGATGGGGGACGGTGGGTGGACCTGAGTGGGTTCGCTGGCCGTCCCCCGAATTTTTGCCGCACAGAAGAAGAGCCGGCAAACCCTCCAACCTAAAAAACCGAGTTGAGAGTCTATCGTTGATTGTTGATAGTTCAGAATAAGAAGCTGGTGTCGAATTCCTGGTTCACCCGGAGAATGAAGTTCCATTCCGACGTAGATTCTTCCGGTTGAGCTATCAACCATCCACTTTCAACTCTCAACTTCCTTTCTAAGGACCGCTCCAAGCCCTCCCCACGATCCGCCTTGAGCTACTTGCCCTTCCGGAGTTGCTCCAGTCGGGACAAGGGCTTTTCCGCGGGTGCGGGAGCGGCAGCCGGTGCTTCCGTCTTAGCAACCACCGGGGGCGCAGGCGGCGGCGTGTTGGCGGCGGGCTTGTCGATGCGCAGGGTGCCGCCCTGGCCGACCTGATGGAGGATGGTTTGGCCGTTCTCCGGCACGGTCACCCGACAGAATAAAGCGGTGTGCTTGCCGACGGTCGCGTCGCCGGCGATCTCGATCGGGAAATGCACTTCGGCCTGGCCGTGCGGGAAGGGGACCGGCTGGGTTTTGGCCCCGTGGGGAAGTCCAATGAGCTCGGCGGTGGCATTTCCGGTGAATGCGGTGGCATAGTCGACCTTGCAGATCATGGTGATCGGCTTGCCTTGTTCGGTGGCGGCCATGTCAAGGGTCATGCCAAGGTAAGGCTCGACGATCCGCAAGGGGACCAGCGTGGTGGAAACCATGACGGGGCCTTGCGGCGTGTTCGCTTCGCCGAGGATGCAGATCTGCCACTCGCCGGGAGCTGCGTCGGCGCTGGCATTCACCTCATAAAGCGCCTCACTCTGGTCGGCTGCCATGGCGATCGTGACCGGGGTGCCGATGCCGGGCGGATTCCAAAGGAAGCGCAAGGTGATGGCCTCCTTGTAGCCCTCCTTGCGCAGGGCCTTGACCTTGAGCTGGAGAGTGCCGTTCTTCACGATCGGCACGGGAGGGGTTTCGAGTTCGAGCTGGAAGGGGGCCTCGTCGACCACCGCGACCACGACGCGGTCGCTTTCGGCGGAATGGTAGGCGCCCTGGTTGTTGACCTCGACGTGATTGACGACATCGCGCAGCAGGCCTTCCAAGGGCGCGGCATCGCCGGCTGACTTCACCTTGAAACGGTGCAGGGTGCCGGCCACCGGGGCATCCGCGGCGGCTTCGAAGACCACCGGTCCGGCGCTTACCGACTTGTGGATCAGCGGGGCTTTCATCGCAACCCCGGCAGGCAGCGATTCAGGTTCGAAATTGAGATCGCAGCCGATGTTCTCGCGGGTGAAATTCACGACCGCAGCGTAGCGGTTGCCGCGCGGCACGTTGATGACTTTCCACTTCTGGGAGTTGTTGCGTTCCACCACCGGCAGCGAGGCGGCGATCGCCGGATCGCGGCGGGTGATCTCAAGGCGGTAGGTGAAGTCCGGACCACCGCGCTGGAGCTGGTCGCGGATCACGGCGAAATACTCACCGGCTTCAGGAGCGGTCCATTGCAGGACCGGATCGGGACCGCCCAGGTCGTCGTTACTGGCGAGGTTCTTGCCCTTGGCATCGCGCACGGCCAACAAGGCATCGAGCGGCGAACGGAGGCCGCGGGCGAGCACTTTCAGGGTGAGGTTTTCGCCCTTGGCCGCCTTGAAGGAAATGAAGTCGTTGTCGAGTTCCGCACCGATGATGCCGTGGACGGCACAAGGAAGGTCGGGTGCCTTGCTGGCTTCCTTGATCCCGGCATTCGGCTCGGCTTCGGCGGCCGACGCGAGCGGGGAGACCTTGATCCACAGCGGGGACGGGGCGTGGATGCCGTCGCGCGCCGGGAACAAGAGGAAGCGGCCGCTGGCTTCGGCGGGAATCACGACTGACTCGGTGAAATCGCCGGCGGGGTCGCCGATGAACTTGAACTCGACCGTTTCGCCGGGCTTGGCACCGTTCGGGAAAACCGCGGTGGGGCGGGTGAAGGTGCCGATGCTAACGCGGTATTGGGAGGCGTCGTCGCCTTCGTAGGCAGCCTCGCGGACCAGCACCCGGTAGTCGCCGTCCTCCGGGATGACGACGGAAACAAACGAGTCGGTGCGGAGCAGGGGGGCATCGTCGCAGGAGGCGATTTCGAAGCCCTTTGAATCGACGATGGCGACGTAGGTGTCGAACATCGCCCGGCCAAGCCGCATGCCTTCGACTTCGGCGCTGAAACGCTGGCCTTTTTTCAAACTACAGACGTAGTAGTCGGGATCCTCGGCCTTGGCGACGCCCTGGACGGTGGTGTTGAGTTCGATCCGCTGCGCCTGTTCCGGCGTGTCGTTGGGATCGACCTCGTTCACGGTCGGGAACTGGCCGACGAAGAAAGAACGGAGATAACTGACTCCGCCACCGGTGCGGACCCGGAGCTGGTGTTCGCCGAGCGGGGCGTCGGGCTTGATGAAGATCTTCGCGGAGGCATGTTTGCCACTCTCGACCGTGATACCGCGGACCTCGATGCCGGGCTGGTAGGCGAGGAGTTCCTGGAGTCCATCGAGGCGTTCGCCGTGGAAGTGCATCTCCAGTTCGGTCCCGCGCTGGCCGCCGCGGGGCTCGATGAGATTGAGCTCCGGGGTGAAGCCGGCGTGGGCGGATGGAGAGGTTAGAGACCAGAGACAAGAGACCAGAGTGAGGTGGGCCACTCGCTCGGCGAATCGAACTGGTGACGGGGAGCGAGACGCTCCCTGAACGGACTGGCGCGAGACGCGCCAGCCACGGTTTTGAAGAAGGTTCATGCCTTTTTCGCGAGGAGGGCGTCGAGCACGTGGCCGCCATCGACGATCTCGATGGGTCGTCCGCCGGGGGCCATCAGCTCCTTGTCACCGGTGATTCCGATCTGGTTGTAGATCGTGGTCGAAAGGTCGGTGACGGTGATGCCGTCGGTATCGACCCCGCCGCCAAGGGCATCCGAGGAACCGTGCACATAGCCTTGCTTGAAGCCGCCGCCGGCCATCATCACGGAGAAGACGTTCGGCCAGTGGTCGCGGCCGCCGGTCGGGTTGATCTTCGGAGTGCGGCCGAATTCGGAAGTAACCATGACGAGGGTGGACTCGAGCATGCCGCGGCGTTCGAGGTCGCGGATCAGGCTGGCAATCGCCTTATCGACCGGCGGGAGCTGGGTTTCGATGCCGCCCTTGAGGTTGTCGTGGTGGTCCCAGCCGCCGACGGTCAGCGAGACGAAGCGGGTGCCGGCTTCGATCAGGCGGCGGGCGAGGAGCATCCGCTGGCCGGCTTCGGTGCGGCCATACTCGTCCTTGATGGCGTCGGGCTCGGCTTTGAGGTTGAAGGCTTCGCGGGCCTTTTCGGATGAGATCAGCTTGTAGGCGTGCTGGTAGAAGGCGTCCATCGAGTCGATGGCGTCGGATTTTTCCAGTGAACGGAAATGGTAGTCGACCGTTTCAAGCAGCGAGCGGCGGCGCGAGAAGCGGAATTCGTCGCAGCCGGCGGGCAGGTTGAGGTCGCGGACCTTGAAGTCAGCCCGGGCGGGATCCGAGCCGAGCGCGAAGGGGCCGAAGGCGGAGGATAAGTAGCCGGAGCCGGCGAACTCGTTCGGGACATTCGGGACGCAGACGTAAGGGGGAAGATTGTTCTGGGAGCCGAGCTCGTGGGAGATGACCGACCCGTAGGAAGGGTATTCCAGTGCGGGGGAGGGCCGGTAGCCGGTGAACATGTTGTGAGTGCCCCGCTCGTGGGCGGCCTCGCCGTGGGACATCGAGCGGATGACCGTCAGCTTGTCGGCGATGGCCGCGAGGTCCTTCATCTTTTCGCCGAATTGGACGCCGGGGATTTTGGTGTTGATGGCACCGAAAGGGCCACGGTATTCGGCCGGGGCGAAGGGCTTGGGGTCGAAGGATTCCTGGTGGGCCATGCCGCCCGGGAGGAAGATGTGGATGATGCCCTTGGCGACTCCTTCGCGGGTTTCGTAGAACTTCTGGGCCCCCATCGCCTGCTGGCGGAAAAACTGGGGCAGGGTCAATCCCAGTCCGCCGAGCAGGCCGACGTGGAGGAACTCGCGGCGGGACGCATAGCGGTCGAGCGGATTGCCGGGGCAGGTGGGTTTCATGGGTGGAGAATAGTTGGCGACGGGGAAATACGTGTGGGATGGCGGAAACTATTTCACACGGACGAAATGAAATCCGCCGGAAACTGAGGGGTTGGCGAAATCGGGTGAAATCGCCATGGTGAGCCCATGCGGTTGCCGGATGTGCGTGAACTTGAGGTGCTTGGACTGGTCGGGGCCGGGGCCTGCGGGCGGGTTTACCGGGCCCGGAACGCGGCGGGCGAGTTGGTGGCGGTGAAGATTTTCGTTGAGACTGCGGTGAACCGGCAGCTGCTGGAAGAAGCGACGCGGAGGCTTGAGGAGGGCGGCTGGCCGGTGGGGGTGGTGGAGGAATTGAGCGAGGACTACCGGGGCAAGCAGATCCTGCGGGTGACGCGGGCTTTCGAAGATGAGCAGGATGGGGTGCTGGTGCCGCGTTCGTTGCAGCATCGGCTGGAGCGGTTTCCCGGGGAGGATTCGTGGCCGGTGGTGATGGAGATTTTACGTGCCCTGGCCGGACTCCACGACCGGCAGGTGGCCCATGGGAACCTGAAGCCGGGGAACGTGTTTTTCGATGATTCCGGCCGGGCGGTGCTCACCGATTGGGCGCTCGGCAATATGCCGGGGGTGACCCAGTCGGAATACACCGACGCGGTGCTCTATCAGCCGCCGGACCAGCTCAGGGAGCCCGACGGATACCTGCGGGAGAAGGGTTACCGGAGAGATGTGTTCTCGTTCGGGGTCCTTTCGTTCCGCCTGCTAACCGGAGCATTCCCGCGATGCACGGCGACCTTCGACCAGGTCGCGCCGGAGCCGGGGAAGACCCGGAAAGACGGGATCGCTGCGAATTTGAAACAGGTCGCAAAGGCGATCGAAGCCCAGCCGCATTTCGAGTGGCCGGATGTCGCGGCCAACCCCTTGGAGCTGGCCTATCGGGAGATCCTCGACCGCTGCCTGTCTCTTGATCCCGCCGTGCGGCCCGCCAATGCGGGTGAGGTATTGCGCGGCTTTGAAGCGGCGGAGCAGTTGGCGGTGGCGGAGAAGCAGCGCGACGCGGTGCTGGACCAGCATCGGGCTGCGCGTCGCAGCGCGTGGCGGGCCAATGCGGCCGCAGGGGTGTTGGCGGGTGCGGTGATCGTGCTGTCCGGGCTGTGGCGGGTCTCGAAGTCCGGCTTGGAGTCCGAGGAGGCCGGGCGGCGGGAGGATGTGGCACGGTTGAAGTCGGCCGAGGAAATCGCGGAAGACGGGAAGATTCAGGCTGAAGAGACGCTCGAAAAGGAGCGGAAGGTGCTCCAATACGAGAAGGATCTCTGGTTGGCGCGGCTTGAGGAATCCCGGGCGACCGGCGATCGCTTGTTCGCCTGGGCGATGGAGAAAGGTCACCGGAAATTGCCGCCGCTCGACGGGCGGGAACAACGACTCAAGCGGCTCGAACTCTACTTCCAGGATTTCATCACGCGGACCGCGGAAGTGGAGGCGCTGAAGGAAGAGCGGGCGCGGGCACGACTGCAATTGGCGGAAATTTCGCTGGCCAAGGGCGATCCCACCACCGCTGCGCAGCGGCTGCAGGAGGCGCTGGCTTCCCCCGGTGACCTGCCTGCAGGTCCCGACCTCGACTTGCGGCTGGCCACCGACCGCCTGTTGCTCGCGCTCTTGTTTCAGGAGCGGAACGATCCTTCGGCCATGGATGCTTTCGAGTCGGCGCGGAAGGCCTTGCAGGCGTTGCCGCAGGTGGACGTCGATGGCGACCGCGTCCAGCAATTGCTCGCAATACTGGATTTTCATGAATCGCGGTCACTGGCGGCGGCGGGCAACGACGCGCTGGCCCTGGAGCGCTTGCTTGGGGCGACCCGGTCGCTCAACCGATTGGCTGACCGGCGGCCGGACGTGGCGGTGCTGCGGTCCGAGCTCGCGGCGTGCTACTTTTCCTCGGCCACCATCCTCGACGGGATCGGCCAGATGGGCGACGCGCGGGAAGTCCGGACCTTGGCCTCGGAGGAACTGCTCCGGCTCCTGAAGCAGGATCCGGGCAATCTCGAACTGCGGCTGGACCTCGCCGGGTGCTATGGTGCGATGGCGGAGGCGGCGCTGCTTTCCGGAGATGTGGCTTCTGCCGAGGCGACTTCGAAATCGGCGGTGAAGCTGTTAGAAGAGCTGATGCGCCAGTGGCCGGATCGGGCCGAAGTGCGGTCGCGGCTGGCGGCCCAGCGCTGGTTGATGGCGGGCATCCTGCGGGACCGCGGTGAGCCGGAAGAGGCCCTGAAGATGATCGAGGAAGGAATCCTGCTGGTGGAGCGGATCGCGGTCGGCGAATCGGCGGATCCGACCGCGAAGTATCGTCTTGCGATGCTGCTGTGGCAAAAGGGCCGGATGAGCGGGGCGGACGGCAAGCGCGAGGATGAGATTGATTTGCAGACCCGCGGTGCCGAGCTGATGCGGAAACTGGCGACGAGCGACGATGACTTCGTGCGGGCCGAGCAAGTCCGCCGTTCGCTTGGATACCTGCTGGGCGACCTGGGCCATGCGGCGCAGCGGGCGGAGAAGAGAGAGATGGCGGAGTCCGTTTACCGCGAAGCGGTGGCGGTGTGGGCCCAGCTCAACCGCGAGCGGCCACAGAACGAGGAGTACAAGGAAGGGATGGATTGGAGTCAGCAACGACTCGACGAACTGTGACTTGAGGCTTGATGGGGGGCGTCGGCTGAGGCTCGCTCCCTCGGGTGGAAAGAATGGACCGGCAAGTGCTCCGCAGCGTCTCCCGCTCGTTTTACGTGAGCTTGAGGATGCTGCCCGGGCCGATGCGGCCCGCCACGAGCACGGGCTATCTTTTGGCGAGGGCCAGCGACACGCTGGCGGATACAGCGGGGGTGCCGGTGGATGACCGGCTGGAGCTGCTGGACGGCTTTGCGGACGAGCTCAAGGGCAAGGGATCGGGATGGCGGCGCGGCGGATTGCAGGCGTTCATCCGGTGCCAGAGCCACGAGGGCGAGAGGGTGCTGTTAGAGCGGCTGGACGACTGCTTCGCGGAACTGGCCTCGCTGGAGGCCCTGCAGTCGGACGCGGTGCGCAGGACGGTCGAAACCATCATCAGCGGCCAGCGCCTGGATCTGGTCCGCTTCGATGAAGCGGGGAGGGAAAAGCCGCGGGCGTTGAAAAGCGAGGATGAGCTGGAAGACTACTGTTACCGGGTGGCAGGTTGTGTGGGCGGCTTCTGGACGCGGATCGGGCTGCTGACGCTGGGAGAGCGCTTTTCGGATTCCGCGCCGGACGACCTCGACGCGCTCGGGGTGCGCTACGGGATGGGGCTGCAATTGCTGAACATCCTGCGCGACCTGCCGGAGGATCTGGAGCAGGGCCGCTGCTATCTGCCGGTGGCGAATCCGCTCGATCCGGCGGCACTCTTGGAATCGCGCAAGGTCTGGCTGGAGCACGCCGGCGTCTGGCTGGAATCGGGACTGCGCTATTCCTCGCGGCTGAAGATGCGCCGGCTGCGGGCCGCATCGGTGCTGCCGGCTTTGATCGGACAGGACACGATCAACCTGCTGAAGCTGGAAAGGGCGATGGGACCGAAGGTCAAGGTTTCCCGCGCCGCGGTGCGGAAGGCGATGTGGCAGTCGTGGTGGTGGCCGAAAGGGCGCTTGTCGCACTATTGAAGGTGCGTTCGCACTCACCATCGGCCGATTACCGCTGCGGGTACGACGGCGGTGATTTCGCCGCGGCGGACCGTGTTGCTGCCGATGAGCGCGGCGGGCACGATGGCTTCCAGGCAAGGGGGAGTCTGCCCGGCTTGGGCGAGAATGGTTTGACGGGGCAGGCCGAGGGTCCCCTCGCAGCGCTTTCCGCCCCAGGGATCGAGGTAATGGAACGTGAAAGCGGACTCGCCGCGGGACAGCTTGCGAGGTGCCGCGGTGACCGTGACGAAGTGGCCCTGCACCGCGGTCCAAACTCCTTTGCGGAGCACGTAGCGGCGGAGACTGAGGATCGGCGGGATGCCTTTGTCGAGAGATCGGTCGAATCGTTCGCGGGTCCGGCGGAGAAGAGCCTCGGGTTTCTCCCCGGAGCGGAGGAAGAGATCGTCGTGGAGGAGTGGCGGGAGAAACAGCGGCCGGTTCATCTCGTTGGCCGCCGCAACCAGATCTTCGACGTTGATGCCATTGGTGGACCAGCGGAGTCGTCCTTTCAAGGTGGTGGAGGGCCGCGCGCCGTGGTGGCGGACCCAATGGCGGAGTTGCTCGCGATCGGTAGTGCCGGTCAGAGCGGTGCTTGCGCGTTGCCAAGATTCGTTGCCGCAACGGAACGAGGCGAGCAACGCGGCGGGACCGCAGGCGTTTCCCGAAATGCTCAGCTGGTTGACCGGTGGCGCGCCGGCATTCGGGGCGACCCGCATTTCCGCCGCCTGGGAAGTGCCCAGCATCGCGGCGATCAGCAGCGCTTCAATCGGTGGTCGCGGGCGGGGTATAAACATCGGTCCGCCGGTTGTTTGAAGGCTTCAGATCATTGACGCCACCCGAAACCTGCACCCTTGACTGGATGACGGCGCTTCCGCCGGTGGATGACAGCGGCAGGTTGAAGGTCGCGATATCGCCGGCCTGAAGCGTGGTGATGTTGAGGGAGGTGGTTCCCGCCGGCGTGATGACTTCCACCGGGGTATTGACCAGGGTGGTGGTGCCCCGGTTTTGGACGGTCACCTGTAGTTGGGGATTCCCACCGTTGCCGGTGCGGACGAAGTTCGAGGCGATGGCCGCGTCGGTGATGCCGGGTTGACCGGATTGCAGCACCCTGCCGAGATCGACCATGCCGATGCCGTAATAGTTATCGAGTCCCGGCGCGCCGGCCTCGTTGAGATTTCCAGTGACCAGATCGTAGGCCTGGCGGGTGCTAATGCGATTTCCGCCTTGGGACGCTGCGGCTGCCAGCACGCCGACGCCGATCGGTGAACTGGCGGAAGTGCCGGTAAAATAGACGCTCTCGCCGCCGGTCCAAGCGGTGACGAGATCGAGACCAGGCGCGGTCATGGTGACGTTGCCGGTATTGGAAAAATTGAGATAGCTTCCGTTGGCATCGACCGCCCCGACACCGACAACGCCTTCGTAAGCCGCGGGGTAGGCGAGTTGCTCGTAGCCCTCGTTTCCGCCGGAGGCATAGATCATGACCTTGGCCTCGAGGGCGGTTTCCACGGCGTCACGAAGAATCGGTGAATTGCCGTAGGAACCCATCGAGATGTTGATCACATCGACGCCGGCATCGACCGCGGCGATAATGCCCTGGGCGAGCAGGAAGCTGTTTGATTGGCCCTCGTCATTCGCGACCCGCCAGGAGTAGAGGTCGGCGGCGGGGGCGATCTGGAGGATGAGATCGGCCACCGCGGTGCCGTGCCCGTTCCAATTGGCTGGGTCAGCGGGAGGAGCGACCAGAAACTGGTTGCGGGCACCGGCTAGGGTCGAGCCGGTGTCGAGGATGGCGATTTTGAAGCCCTTGCCGAAGTTTGAATTGTCGCCGGTGATGCCGAGCCAGGAGAGCAGGTTTTCGCCGAAGCCGACGGCACCTTCTTGGACGCCTTCGGTTTTCGGGGTGGGGAGGGAGACCGGGAAAATGAAGCCGGATTCCTCGCTGCCATCAAGGAGGGCGTTCAGTTCGTCGAGCGAGAGGAAGCCGACATGGAGGGCGTTGAGTCGGTCGATGGATCCGAGGATCGCGATTCCCTTGCCCTTGGCGGCGGCGAGGAAGCGATTGTAGGCATCGCGATCGGAGAACCTCAGCGAGCGCTGGTTCTGCAGGGCCCCTGCTTCGGCCGCTTCGCCGTCGCGGGCCATGCCGCGCTCCCGTTTGCCAAGCTTGCTGGTTTTCGGGGCGGGGTCGGAAAGGAGCGGGGCTTCCGGTCCTTTGACGGCAGCCGGCGGGGCTTCTACCGGAATCGTGGTGCGGGTCAAAAACCACCCGGCGACCCCCCCCCCGAGCACGGCAAGGAGAAGGATGATCGATGAGGCGCGTGGTTTCATGGGATCAACTAAACCCGTCTGGCCAAATCCGGTAGCGTTAAATTCGCGGATCCATGCCGGGAATCAGAGCTTGGGAAGTTTCCACGGCGGAGTTTCCCGATAGCTGTTGACCGTGGGCTGCTTGGAAAGGGGATGGACGAAAGCGATCGCCAGTGCGCGCTCCTGCGGCAGGGACAGCCACCGGGTGTTGTTCACCGGTACCCACTTGTCAGCCTTGTCGGCGAAGGAAATGACCACGTTGCACTGGTTCATCTCGTTGACTTTCCTGGCTTGGGGGATGAGCGCCTGACCGCCGGGCTTGAGGTCGCTGGAGTGTTCCCCGATTGCAAAGCGGACCGGCACGGAGGCGAAGTTGAAGGCGAGCGTGGTGCCGAGGGGGAACTTCTCTTCGGAGTCGTCGATGACCATGAGCCGGTAGGGCATGTCCTCTTTCGTCCCGGGGAGAAAGACCGCAAGCTGGCGGGTGCCAGCGGCCGCTTTACCGATTGCCACGGTCTTGAGCGTGGCATTGCCGGCGGCGTCGGTGGCGGCGATGGCGAAGCGGAGTTCGGGCCCGCTGACGGTGGCTTCGATCTCGTCGGAGAAGCCGCTGGTGAAAAGGTCGACTTCGACGGTCTTCTCGTCCGCTCCGACCAGGAGAAGTTTACGCATCTCGCCGACGTGTTCGAAGCAGAGTGTCCGCAGCTTGACCTTGCGGGCGTCCTGAGCGCTAGCGGAGACAACAAGCGTGGCGAGTGTGGCGCAGGCCACGGCAAGGAATCGGAAGCGCTTCATCGGCGGAAGAAAGTTTCGGGCAAGCGGCACATGTCAAATTTCTTCCGGTGAAAGCCAGCGCATGCTGACGACCTCGAAGCGGCGGCCGAAGCGACGGTTCGCTTCGGTCAGCGAGCCGACTGCACGGGCTGCGTCGCCGAGTGCCGCCTGGACCTTGTCCGGAGCGTCGGTGGAATCGACGAAGGGGGCCACGCGCTGAACCACTGCTTCGCAAACGGCCTTCGCGATGATGTTTCCCTTGCCATCCTTGGTGTCGCCGTAGGCACGGACCACGAAAGTGTCGGAGCGCACGGTCAGGGATGCGCCCAAGGCCTCCAGCAGGTCGCCTTGGCTGAGGAATGAATTCGCACCGTCTTCGGTGTCGCCGAGCGCCGCGGTGGCGTTGGCATAGCCGAAGTTGGCGGTATCGGCGGCAGTCACCATGCGTGGATTCGCACCCCGGGAGTTGGAATTGATGCCCGACTCGCGGATGGCCATTTCGAGGGCACCGGCGCCGGAGGCATCGTCGCTTTCCGAAGTCAGGCGGCGGTTGACGAATTCCGACATGGAAAGGAAGGGGCCGCGAAGCCGGACCTGCTCGACGATTTCCCCGGCGAGGGTTTCGAGCTGCTTTTCCTCAAGGTCGCGGAAGCCGGCCCAGCGGGTTTGATTGGAGTCGCCGCCGGCAATCCGGCCCGCGAGGCCGCGGAGATTGCGTGGCATCGGGTAGCCGGTCGGATCGACTTCGCTTTCCTGGGAATTGGTGGGGTCGAGCACCGGGATCGATGCGTCGGCCAGCGAAGCGAGCACGGCCTTCCACGCGGCGAGCGAGGTGGAATTCACGTTGAAGCCGCCCTTGATCCACTGGGAAGCGGCATTGGAAGTCCAGGCGTTTTCCGAGACCGCGAGAGTGGCGGCGACTTCCGGCGACGTCCCGGCTGGCGAGCGCGGGATAAGGCGCGGATTGATGGGGTTGCTGCCGCTGGCGTAGAAGGCCTTTGCCTCATCGGCGGTCCGCAGGGTCGACAGGTAGTAGCCGTCCCAAAGACTGTTGTTGGCGAGCCAGGAGTGGTCGCTCAAGGCATAGCCGTGGGCGCTGGTCGCAAGGCGGGCTTTTTCGGCGGGCAGGAGCGGGTTGGCGCGGGATTCGCCCACCGAGTAAGTGTTCAGCGGGAAGTGGCCGCTGCTGGCAAGGTTCGCGTGGCGGAAGCTGCCGATGTTCACCAGCGGCGCGGCCGGGACCTGGATGCTGGAGTAGTTCAGCAGTCCGGTCGCGAGGCGGCTGCCGGAGAAATGGTAAACCCGGTCGAGGGGGTCGGCCTCGATCGATCCGACGGTATTGGCACCTTCGGTGCGGATCGGCAGGAAGGACATTTCCATCGGCATTTGGGCCGGGTGGATGCTGGAGATATCCATTTTGAGGACCTGGTGGGCGAAGGAGGAATGGGCAACCGGCTTGCTCGGATAAAGCGAGTCCTGGGCGGTGCGGTCGGCGAGGGTGAAAATGGCGAATTGCTTGGGACCGGTCCAGTTCTCGATCGGGGTGTTGTCAGCGTTGATCTGGTAAATTTCGTTGAGGTTCCAGTCTTTCTCCCGTCGGAACGGGAACGTGATCTTGCCATAGGAGGGGCTGGTGCCGCTTTGCATCGCTTCGACCAGACGATTCTCGTCGCCGTAGCGATAGAGATAGCTTCCGAGCGCGGTGTCTTGGTTGCCGATGCGGGCCGAGATATCGACCGAGAACTGGCCGTTGGAGCCGCCGGGCATCTTGGGTGAGCAGGCCACATTGATGCGGTCGTCGCCCCTGGCTCCGAAGACCCCGAGGGTGGTGTTGTCCGGGGTGCGGCCGGGGCCGGCGGGGCGGAGCCAGTCGACGATGAATCCGCTGCGGAAATTCCAGCCGGGACCGGCGAATAGATTGAGAGTCTTGCTGTTGGCGAGGTCGTTTTGCCAGAGATAGTTGGCCATGCTGCCCCAAGTGGTTCCTTTTGGGTGATTAACTCCGAAAACCTTGGCTTCGCCGGGCTGCAGCAGGAGGTTCGCCGAAGACGAACCGGCGGTATTGCTGAGGGTGGAGGTAAACTTGTCTTCCCAATCGGTCCGGTTCTCCGAGGAGATGTGGAACTGGCTCAGCAGTGCCGGCGAGGTGTTCTGGGCGACTCCGTTGCGGAAGAACTGGAAGGCGAGCGGCAGGTGCTTGAAGGTTACCTTGAGACCGTTGACGTTGATCGGCGTGTTGTAGGGATTGTAGAGGGTCACCACAGGTGTGTAGATCAAGTAGACCATGAAGGTCCGAAGGGGATCGCTGGTCCTGTCGGGGATCGTCTGCCGCCAATGGCCGTGGGCTTCCCGCGAGACCAGGGAGAAGGCCACCTGCACCTTGGTCACGACCGGTGCCACGACGCTTCCGTCCAACGACGCGAGGTTCGGCACCTTGGCACCAGTGCTCGCATCCGCGACGGTTGGGAGATAATTCTTCGGAACCGCGGAGGTGAGCGGACGAGTCCCTCCGGTGCTGGATGCGTAGAGGTTGTAATAAGCGCCGAGGTTGGAAAAGAGCGGGTCGGCGGGGGTCAAGGGTGATTTCAGCCCCGAATACAGATATCGGCCCGCGAGTTGCGTCGGGAGAGCGGTGGACTCGAAAGCGCGGGTCAGGTCGGCTTTTAGTCCGCCGTCGGCGACGTTGACCGGCAGACTGAGCGACCACGGCGTGAGGGCATCGTGCTGGGCGAGGAACGCCTGCTTGTCTCCACCGACGAACTCGCCCTGGCGGTAGCTTGCCATTTTGGCGGCGGTATCTTGGTCCAATCCGAAATCGCTGAGCCCTTCGATGACCTCGGGTGCGCTGCGGGCAGGGGCACGGAGCCGCGCCTTGCGGGCCTCTCCGTTGAGACCGGGTGAGTCGACGGGAAGGTCGAAGCGCGCTTTCACGCTCTCATCGATGCTGGCCCAGGCGATGCCGCCGGTTTCATTCACCGCAAGAACGTCCATTTTCAACGGATTGCTGCCGCTGGCAGCGGACAGCGGCTTGAGGAGGGTGGCGATCCGGCCATTGGCCGCCGGGGTGGGAGGAGTGGTTGGTGCCTGAGGAGCGCCGCCCCACGACTGCGAGGCCAGCCAACCGATGAATTCCCCGTTGGCGGCCTCGTTCTGCCGGGCAGCCTTCTTGGTTACTTGCAAACCGGAGTTGCCATCGGGCGACAGCTTGACCGATTCCCAAGCGCCGGTCAGCCCGGGATGGGCTTGGGGGCTATACAGATTCGCCGGGGCGGTGATCCGCTGGTCGGGTCCAACCGATTTCTGGAGCTGGCCGATCGCGAGGCTCAGGGCCATCCTGGCATTACTTCGGGCCATCTGCATGGCTTCGCCCTGGGTGGAGGAACGGATCGAAATGGACGAAAGCGTCAGCAGGCCTACGGCGACCACGGTCAGCAGAACCATCAGGGTGAGTGAAATCACCAAGGCGAAACCGCGGGAATTGGAATGGATTCGGAAGAGAGAAGTTCGCCGGGCGTTCTTGGGACGGGGTGGGTTCATCGGACGTGCTTGGGTTGCGGGGAAATTACCGTTTGGAACTCATCTGTAAATACATTGGATGTTTTAGTCTCCTGCCTCAAGCACGCAACGGTATGCTCGATAGATTGCTTGGACAGACAATCGCACCATCAAAGTCACAAAGATAAATACAAAACCTCGGGCCATTTCAATCTCATCTCGGCGTCGATGCCGTCAATTACCCTCCTTGGGGTACATTTGGATTCTTCCCGAGTGCGGGATGAAAACCTCGCGTCGCGGAAGTTCCCGGGATTCCGCGCCGTCGTTCTGTGGCAGCGGCAATCGGCAGCTTAAGGAGCGGTCGTGAGGAGTGATCGCGAGAATTCCGGGAATCCGGCTTGCCCAACCGCCCCCGCTCCCTGCAAGCAGGGGGTGCGCATGCGTGACTTGACGGCTAATCCTGCTTGGCAGGACGAAGATTTGGGAATTCCGCTTCCGGATTCCCCGCACGCCTGTTCCGTGTGCTTGCCCACTTGGAAGGCGGTTCTGGGCTATGAGGAGGGCCGTGACAAGGTGGTGCGGCGCATGCGGATGGGTTACCCGCGCTTCTTCCGGCACCCCTTGGTCAAACGGTTGACCGTCATGGCGGCCGAGGAGATCGGCCGGGATGGAGAGGAAGTCCTCGTCTTCCCCAACAAGCTCTCCGCCCAACGAGCCCAGCGCTGGATCGAACGCCGCGGCGAGGTCGCGGTGAGATCCGCGGGATTCCATGGCATGCAGGTGCTCGCGGTTCCGGTCAAGGCACGGCAGGTCGCCATCGACTACCAACGCTTTACCGGCGAACTGGTCAGCAGCCGCCAGGCGGACGACTTCCTCAATGGAAAGCATCGCAATACGAACAAGAACCACCTGCTCCAGCGGCGTCTTGGGAAAATCGTCGGAGTGGATCCGAAGCAGGTCACGGTGTTCAACAGCGGGATGGCGGCGATCACCGCCGTGCTCCGTTCGCTGCCCGGGCTGAAGGAAGGACGCAAGACGCTGCAGATCGAGTTTCCTTACGTCGATGCCTTGAAGGTGCAGGAACTCTTTGGCAACGGCGTCGTGTTTCTCAACCAGGCCGAGGGCGAATCCTTGGACGAGGCGCTGCGCCGGATCCGGCAGGGCGAATTTGCGGCGGTCTTCACCGAGGCTCCGAGCAACCCGCTGCTCCGGACCATCGATCTGCCCCGTGTGGCCGCCGCCTGCGCCGAGGGCGGGGTGCCGCTGGTGGTGGACGACTCTTCCGTCGGGCCGTCGAATGTCAACGTGCTCCGCTGGGCCGACGTGGTCACGACCAGCTTGACCAAGTGGCCGTCGGGTACCGGCGACGTGATGGCCGGGATGGCGATCGTTCGACCGGACTCGGCGTTTGCCGGGCAGTTGCTCGGCGGACTGGCGGATGAAAGTGCCAACAATTCACCCCTGTACGTGGGGGACGCCGAAGTGCTGCTGTCCAACCTCAAAGGTTATCCGGGCCGGATGGCGGCTCACAATGCCAACGGCCTGGCGCTCGCGAGCTTCCTTTCTTCGCATCCCGCGGTCGCGCAGGTTTGGCATCCGTCGCTGATGACCCGCGAGAACTTCGACAAGATCAAAACGCCCCAAGGTGGCTACGGGCCTCTATTGTCCTTCGTGCTAAAGAATGCGAAGAAGGCGCCGAAGGTGTTCGATGCCCTGAAGGTTAGCAAGGGACCGAGCTTCGGAACGCCCTTCACGTTGGCATGTCCTTACACCTTGCTCGCTCACTACACCGAACTGGAGTGGGCGGAAGCCTGCGGCGTTCCGGCGCATCTGATCCGTGTGTCTTGTGGCGTGGAGGAGACGGAGGGTTTGCTGGCGCTTTTCGCCAAGGCTTTGGAGCAGGCTTGATCCCTCTTGGTCCCTGATTTGAAGTAGCTCCGGGGGGGGGCGGCGGCTCGCTTACGGAAAGCGCAGGAATTCGTCAGGGTAATGGACCGCTTGCCAAGAGGCATCGTTGAATTGCATCGCATTCCTTAAGGTGTTAAAATCAAAAATCCGCATCTAAAGTGGGGAATTGTGATACATTAGCAAATGTCCTTGCATGGCATTGATAACCCGGTTCACTCCGGGTAGCTCGTGTCCTAAAAAGCACCTTCCTCTCCGGAGTTTTGCTTCTTCCATCCGGTCACGAGTCACTCAAACGCATGAAACGGAAACCCAAGCTGGCGCTGCGAGTCAATCAGGACAACCCCAACCACCACCTTTGGAACAACCGCGGTGTCTGGTGGTGCCACCTGACTGTTCACAAGCCGGACGCGACTGCAGAGCGTCTCCGCTTTTCGCTGAAAACGCGCGATGTCGACCAGGCCCGCGAGCGTCGCGACCGGATTTTCCGACAGATCGCGGAGCATTACGAGATCGCCGCCTGAGTGCAGCGGATTGGAGGTGTCCGAAAGTTCCGGTTGCCAATAGTGGCCCGGGGCACAGAGGATCGCTTCCATGCTGAAAGCTGTAGCCGTTGGAGTCGTTGTCGCCGGACTGAGCCTTTTTCCCGCCCACTCGGAAGAGCAGCCCAAGGATGCGCGGCTCTTTGAACTGCGGACCTACCACGCGGAGCCGGGCAAGCTCGACGACCTGCTGGCCCGATTCCGGGATCACACCTGCAAGCTGTTCGAGAAGCACGGCATGACCAACGTGGGCTACTGGTTGCCGGTGGAGAATCCCGACCGCCTGCTCGTTTACCTGCTGGCCTATCCCGACCGGGTTGCCCGCGATGCCGCGTGGAAAGGCTTTCTCGCCGATGAGGATTGGAAGAAGGCTGCCGCCGCTTCCGAGGTGAAGGGCAAGCTGGTCGGCAAAATCGAGAGCCTCTTCCTGACGGCCGCCGACTTTTCATCGGCATTCGCTCCGGGTGCCGGAGGGGCGGAGCGCTTGTTCGAGATGCGAACCTACACGACGACCTTGGGAAATCTGGCGAATTTGCACAAGCGGTTCCGCGATCACACGACCGGTTTGTTTGAAAAGCACGGCATGACCAACGGTGGCTATTTCCAACTCGCGGCGGGACAAAAAGGCGCGGCGGACACGTTGCTCTATTTCCTCGCTCATCAGGACGGCGCCGCGGCGGAGAAATCGTGGGCGGGCTTCCGCGCCGATCCGGTCTGGGTCGCGGCGAAGAAGGCGTCCGAAGAGGCCGCGGGAGGATCGCTGACGGTGCCGGATGGCGTAAAGTCGGTCTTCCTCAAGCCGGTGGATTTCTCGCCGGTGAAGTGAACGACGGATGGATCGGAACCTCCTTTTCCTCTGCTCCCGCAACAAGCTGCGGAGCCCGACCGCGGAGGCCGTCTTCAGCGGCCGACCGGGGATCGAGACGGACTCCGCCGGGCTGAGCCCCGATGCCGAAGTGCTTTTGTCGCTGGAACAGATCGAGTGGGCGGACCTGATCCTCGTGATGGAAAAGGTCCACCGGGTCCGGCTCAACCGGAAGTTCGGGAGCCGCCTGGCAGGCAAGCGGGTGGTGGTCCTGGATATCCCGGACAATTACCCCTTCATGGACTCGGAGCTGGTCAGGCTGTTAGAGGCCCGCTGCGCGCCCTACCTTCAAGCAGTTGCCTGAGATCGAGCGCGTCCAGTTCCTCCGGCCGGAGCCATCCGGGCAGTGGCGGATGCCAGAAGGGTTCGCCGATGCAGACGTTTCCGCCGATCACGCCGCCGAGGTAGCTGAAGGTGCTCTTGGCGACGAAGAGGATGTCGCTTTGGACGAAGTGGTGGAAGGTCTCGAAGACATCGTCGTCGAGGTGGAGATGGACTCCGAGTTCGGCGAAGGCGCGGAAGTCATCGGGGCTGCCTTGCGAAAACAGGCGCACGGTGGCGCGATCCGGACCGACTGCCTCCAACACCCGGCGGACGCGTGACAGCACGACGTCGTCGGCGGTGAAGCGCTCCGAGAACTGCCCGGTTGACCCGACGTCGCCGCGCCGCAGGTGGACGGCGATCTGGACGCGGCCGTCGTCGTAGCCGGGAAGTGCGGGCTTCGGGGAAAGCAGGTATTTCTCCCGCAGCGCCGGCGCGATGGCGGCCCAGGCCTCGGGGTGATGGTCGGTGACCTTGTGGCAGTGGGCGACCACGTGGAGGCGGCGCGAGCGGGGGAAGAAGCGATGCGGCTTCGGCACGGGCTTGAGTGGATAGCCGCGCGCCTCGATCTCCGCGGCGGTGATTTCACCGGTGCCGAGGCTGAAGAATTCCTCCCATTGCCGCGCCCAGTCTCCCGGACTTGTGCCGGCCGGCGCGTGGGCGACGTCGGCCACCGGGCTATGGGCGTAGGTCAGGCCCTTCAGCTTGGCGCAGATCATCGTCGAGATCCGCGCGGAGATCTGCGCGCCGCCGCCGTCGTCGCGATCGCGGCAGGTGATGAAGCTGTCCTTCGGGCGGAGGAAGGGAAAGGGCACGGCGCAGGATGCACCGGGACCAGCCATCACCGGCAACCATGAAAATCCACTTGGACCCCGCGGCGTCCCCGCCTAGCCTCGGCCCGCCCATGTCTTGGTTCAAGAATCTCAAAGAGAAGCGGAAGTACAGCAAGTGGATTGAGGACGGGCGTCCCGACCCGCCGCCGCCGCTGGCCAAGCGCGGGATGCTGCTCGATTACAAGCAGCGCCACGGCCTGCAAATGCTGGTCGAGACCGGGACTTTCAAGGGCGACACGGTCGAGGCAATGCGCGGCGAGTTCCACAAGGTGTATTCGATCGAGTTGGCGGAGAAATTCTACAACGAGGCCAAGCAGCGCTTCGCCGGAGTAGCGAATGTCGAGCTGTATCAAGGCGACAGCGGCAAGGTGATGCCGCAGATCGTCGCCAAGCTGGTCGCGCCGACCTTGTTCTGGCTCGACGGCCATTATTCCGGCGGCGACACCGCGCAGGGCGACCTGAATTGCCCGGTATGGGGCGAGCTGGAGGCGATCTTCTCGCCGGAGATGAAGCAGCCCTTCGTGGTGCTGATCGACGACGCCCGCTGTTTCCGCCACGTCGGCGCGGTGGACTACCCTGCGGTGTCGGACATTGAAAAGTGGGTCGCCGAGCGCCGCCCGGACCTCGGGATCGAGGTCGCGATGGACTGCATCCGGATCGCGCCGAAAAAGGCGTGAGGTTAAGCGCTGACTTCAGCCCAATGCCTTTAGGGATTGGGCACCAGGCTGCTCCCCAATCCCGAAGGCAGTTTGCGATGCAGGCCGTTCGGAAAGCGATGTTTCACGGGAAGGTGGCGGTGGCGTCTCGCCGCCAGCGATTGCCTTGAAGGCTGGCGGCAAGATGCCGCAGCCACCTTTGGCCTCAGTGCTCGAGCCGGTTCGGGACCTTGGTCCACTCCGAGGCGGGCTTGAGGGGCCAGCCGGGGTTGTTGGGGGTCCAGACGCGCTTGTCGGCGTTGCGGCGGAGCCAAGCGGCCCACCAACTGAAGGAGCTGTTGGCGACGATGGCGTGACGGCAGGCGGCCATCAGGCGGAAGTCGCGGAGTTCGTCGCTGCTGCCGTCGGAAACGTAGCGGACCGGCGCGCCGTGGAAGTCGAGATACTGCTGCGCCCATTCGAGGTCGTCGCCGAAGACGAAGAACTGGCAGCCGCCGAGCATCGAGAGGGCGGAGGTGATACTGGAATCGTAGTAGCCGGAGCCGAGGCGCGGCGAGTAGCGGTCGCGGCGGATGTGGATGAAGACCGAGGGCGTGGAGGATAGCTCGGCTTCGAGGTGGGCGTCGGCGCTGCCTTCGGCGAAGGGCGGCGGCTGGAGCTCGGTGCGGATGGTCGCGGCGCGCTCGGCGAAGTATTTCTCGCTCTGCCAGTAGCCGTTGAGGCGGACGATCTGGCGGTTGCTGATGAAGCCGGTGAGCTGGTCTTCGGGCTTGTCGCTTTCCTCGGCGAGGTAGGAGCGGAGCGGGTTCGGCAGCAGCTTGTTCACCGAGCGGATCGCCTTGTGCTTGAGCCCTTTCGGGTCGCCGAGACGCCAGCGGGGCGGGGCGAGCTGGGCGGCGACGGGGAACTGGCCCAGTTTGAAGGCGCGGCCGTAGCCGTCGCGGGTGAAACCGGACACGTCGTCGAGCCACAACTCGCGGCGGGTGCGAATGGCGTAAGCGCGGGCGGCCGCATAGGCGAAGAGCTGGTTGCCCAGGCCTCCTTTGATCATGGCGACGACGACGCGGGTCACTTCAGCGGTGCGGATTGGAATTTGGCGAGGGACTTCTTCAAGAAGGCGAGGTCGTCCGGGTGGCGGGTGGCGTAGGCTTCGAGTTGCGTGCGGACTTGCTCCACGCGGGCGTCGATGTTTTCCGGGGTGAGCCGTTCGCCGTAGGGGCCCGGGCCATTGAGGCGATCGAGCATCAGGCGGCCGATGTCGGGGGTGGCATGGAAGAGATCGATCCATCCGTCAAGGTGCGATCCGGGTTGATCGGCCGGCGGCAGCGGCGGGGAGTTGAGCGGATGGCCGTCGAGGAAGTCCCAGACTTCGACCGGCGGGGCGTCGGGAGCGGCGGCATTGGCCGTGGCAGCCAGCTCGGCGAGGGCGCGGCGGTCTTTGGCGAAGTAGGGGTCGGGGTCGCCGAGTTCGCGGTAGGCGAGCTGGAACAGGGCGTGGTTGGGGGTGAAGAGGATGACGAGGCGCGTGTTCTTTTCGCGGCAGGCGGCGATGATGTCCTCGACCAAGGAGATCTTCTCTTTGGAAAGCCCGTCGTGCGCGGTGTGGGCCATCGCCATGCGGTAGGTGGTCGAGAGGTAGAGCGAGGAAATCAGCAGGCGCTGGTTTTGAGGAAAGGGGGCGTCGAGCCGGAAACCCTGCGGCGAGTGCTCGGCGGGCTGGTCCTTGAGCGAGCGGCCGACGGTGGTGATGGACGCGGCCATGGTGGAGATGCCCACGTGGTAGCGGAGTTCGCGTTCGAGCGGGTTGCCGGCGGGATCGAGCGGCGAGAGCGGGAAGTCGGTCAGGTTGACTTTCGGTGGCGGGGTGCTGAGGTCGCCGGGATCGATCGCGAGCACGACGAGGCGCGGGGATTGGCGCTCGATGAAGTAGCGGAACATCGCGTGGTTTTCGACCAGCAGCCCGGCGTTGAGGCCGAGGTTGGCGCAGCGCATGCCATCGAAGGCGGGGTGTTGCGGATCGAGCCCGATGTCGACGCGCGACGAGCCGAACATCGCGGCGTCCCAGGTGCCGGAGCGCACCAGGCCGGCCTTGGAGGTGCGGTTCCAGGTGATCTCGATCGCGCGGTAGGGTTCGAGCTTTTCGAAAGTCCATGGCATCGGTGTGACGCGCCACGGATTGACCCGGGTATTGAGCGCGAAGCCGCCGACCGCCATGCCGAGGAGCAGCAGGAGGAAGAAAGTCTGGTAGCGTTTGAGCGCGCGCACGGGTCAGAACTGAAAGTAGATGAACTCGCTGATTTTGTCGAATTGCAGGCCGGTGGCGATGGCCAGCAGCACGGTGGCGGCGGCGAAGAGCGGGGTCGGCCGCCATTGCCACCAGCGGCGGGTGCCGGCGGCGGGGAAGGGAGCGCCTTTGACGCGGAGGGCGGGGCGGTAGCGGGCGAAGATTTCCTGGGTGTTCGGGAACAGCCAAACGCCGATCAGGGCGGGCAGCAGCTTGAGCGGTTCGGCGCTGGCGACCACCCGCGCGGCCTTGTCGGGCCAACCGTCGAAGCCGTTCAGCCCGGCCATCGAGGCCAGCATGCGGTTGGCGCTGGCGAAGTCGTGGGCGCGGAAGTAGACCCAGCCGACGAGGACGGCGAGGAAGGTGACGGCGATCGCCAGCGGCTTCGGAAGGGCGGGCCAGGCGAGCTTTTTCCGCAGGCCGAGCCAGGCGTGGTTGAGGCAAAGATAGGTGCCGTGGAGGGCACCCCACATCACGAAGGTCCAGCCCGCGCCGTGCCAGATGCCGCCTAACAGCATCGTGAGGAAGAGGTTCACGTAGCGGCGGGACGGTCCCTTGCGGTTGCCGCCGAGCGGGATGTAGAGGTAGTCGCGGAGGAAGCGCGATAGCGTCATGTGCCAGCGGCGCCAGAACTCGACGATCGAGTCCGCCTTGTAGGGCGAGTGGAAATTGAGCGGGAAGCGGATCCCGAATAGGCGGGCGGCACCGAGGGCCATGTCGGAGTAGCCGGAGAAATCGAAGTAGAGCTGGAGCGCGTAGGCGACCGCGCCGACCCAGGCTTCGGCCATGGTCGGATCGCGTCCGTCGGCCGCGGCGAGGCCGAAGACCGGGGTGGCGATGCGGGCGAGGTTGTCGGCGATGACGACCTTCTTGAACAGCCCGCAGAGGAAGATCCCGAGGGCGACCGGGAAATCGCGGTGCCAGCCGTGATGGCGCTTGCGGAACTGCGGCATCATCTCGCGATGATGGATCAGCGGCCCGGCGATGAGGTGGGGGAAGAAGGTGACGAAGAGCAGGTAGTCGGTGAAGTGATACTCTTCGGTCTCGCCGCGGTAGGCGTCGACCAGGTAGGCGATCTGGAGGAAGGTGAAGAACGAGATCGCGAGCGGGAGGACGATCTCGGGCACGGTTGTGGGCCAGCCGGTGAGCGACTTGGTGATTCCCGCCAGGAAGCCGGCGTATTTGAAGTAGCCGAGGAGCGCGAGATTGGCGGTGACGGCGGCGGTGAGGAGGAGCTTGCCGGGGTGGGAATGCTTCAGCGCCGATAATCTACGGCCGAGGTAGTAGTTCGCGGTGCAGGAGCCGAGGATCAGCAGGACATACTTCGGGCTCCACGGTCCGTTCGGGTCGGGATTCCAGACGCCGTAGAAGACGAAGGACACCAGCACCAGCCAGCCGAGGACCACGCGGAACGGCGCGCGGCGCAGGGCGTGCCAGCCGAGCAGCGCGATCGGCAGGAAGACCAGCAGGAAGGTGTAGGAGTTGAAGAGCATCCGGCGTGTGACGAGAGCTACCGGTTGTCGTCCCTGCCTGCGATGCGGCGATAGGGCGGGAAAGACTCGTGAGCGGCCTCGCTCGCAAGAAACTCGTTCATCGCGGTTGTTTCGTCGTAGTTGCTCGGGAAAAATCGACCGTCGGCCACCTGAAAGAGGAAGCTCTCGATGGAGCGGGCCGCCGGTTCAAAGTGAGGGCGAGGATCGTCATCTTCGCCACACTCTTCGTGATTGATGAAGCCGACGGGACAGGACTCGTTTGAGAAATCGATGGCGAAGTTATCTCCATTCGGGCCCCACCCGATTGGCAGGAGCTTGTGAGCAATCAAATGAGCTGATTCCTCGGACTCCATGAGACTCTTCGAACTGCGAATACTTATCGCTGAGATCAGAGCGTCTTTTTGTGGCCAGTTCCACTGCATGAAACGAAGCAAGTCGAGCGGCAGGCCAAGGGTTTCGAGCCACTTTTGAACCGGTTTGGGGGCATGCCCTGATGCCAAGTCACCGTCGAGGTCGAGGAACAAGATAAATGATGCTGCGGCGTCGCGGTTCACGGTCGTGAGGGAAATGGTGAACGATCAGAAGTCCAGCACGCCGGCTTTCCGCAGCTCTCTTAGAGCGAGCGGCATCAGGCGTTGGGAGAGGTGGGTACTGTCGTGGAAGAGCTTGATGTCGGCCTTTTCCGCGGGCGGATGGTAGAGGCCGGCGAGGGCGACCATGGGGATGCCGGACTTGGCACAGTGCTCGCGGAGCCTCGCGGTGTAGGCGTAGGTGATGTCGCGGCGGAGTTCCCAGGAGCCGATGAAGGGGAAGGTCGGGCTGGTCAGGCTCTCGTCCTTCGGGATGATCTGCGGCGGAGCCCAGACGACCGGCCGGAAGCCGCGGGCGGCGATGGCTTGCGGGAGCTGGATGAACTTCGCGGCGGTCTTCTCGACGACCTCATCAATCCGGCCGCCGGCGATCACTGCCTTGGCCATGTGGATGCGGCAGTCGATCTCGCCGAAGGAAAGCAGCACGCGACTGCCCGGCTTCACGTCCTTTTTGAGCAGGATCTCGATCTTCTCGCGGGAACGGGTCGAGGAGCCTAGGTCACCAGCTTTCCAGGCGGTGGCGGGGCCGACGTGGAAGACGCGGAAGCAGGGCAGCAGGTCGAGGCCGCGGTTGATCCAGTGAGGTTTCCAGAACGCGCTGCGGCGGTAGCGGACGAAGCGCAGGCGCTCGGCCCCGGCGAAGAACATCGTGTTGCTGTCGCCGATGCAGGTCAGGGGCTCGAAGGAACCGGCCGGTCTGAAGACCGGCGGTCCCGGGAGGTGCTTCTCTAACAGCGCGTGACGGCGCTGGTCGAAGGGGGTGGCCTTGGTCTGCGGCTTGCGGGTCAGCAGCGCGTCGAGGTCGTCGGCCAGCGAAAGGACTTCCGCCAGGGTATCAGCGGGGAGTTCGGGGATCATGCCGCGCCCGTCTTGGATTCAACGATCGACCACTCCGGGGCGAGCCAGGTGTCGGGCGACTGCTTGCCGACGAGGACGAGGTCGGTGTGGACGCGGTTCGGGTCGCCGTGGAGTTTTGGCAGGTCCGCGAAGCCTTCCACTTTCTTGAGCGTCTTGGCCTTGATGCTGGCGACGCGGTAGGTGTGGAAGCGCTGCTGGAGCCAGCCGAGGTATTCCGGCGGCGACTGGCCGGCCCAGGAGATGTACTGGGCGTCGAACTCGATGAAGCCGACCGAGCGGGCGACCGATGCGAGGGTCTCGACGAAGCCGCGGAGGGCTTTGCTTTCGTAGCCCTCGATGTCCATTTTGAAGAGCAGCGTCTTGCCGCGGGCGACATCGAGCGGGACAACCGAATCGATCGGCCGGGCGGGCAGCTTGAACTCGAGGGTCTGCGGACGGGTGTTCATTTCCCGGACGGCGGACGAGCTGCCACTCCAGTCGGGATTGACGAAGAAGGGGATGTCGTCGGCCGGGGCGTCGGAGACCAGGCAGTTGGTGATCGTCATCCGCGGGCCGGCGGGGTGGTCGGCCTTGCTTTTCTCGAGGTGCGGGATGAGGCGCGGGTTGGCCTCGAAACCGTAAAGCGTGGCGTTCGACTCGTAATCGGTGCCGAACATGCATTCGCCGTAGTTCAGCCCGACGTCGACGATCAGGTCGGGATTGAGATGGCGGTTGAAGTCGCGCCAGAAGATCAGGTTGTCGGAGACCTTGCCGCGGAGGGGTTCCTCGATGACCTTTTTCCGGGCGCAGGGATCGGCGGCATCGATGTAGATCCAGTGCTCGCTGCCATGGAGCTTGGCGCGCTCCGGGCGGAGGGTGCCGTAGCGGATCAAGATGAGCGGCTTGAGGTAGGCGCGTTTGAAAGCTTTCTCGAAACGCTTGTAGGGGCTGACATTCATGGTGCGGCGCGGCCGGAGTGTGGGCAGAGCCGGGGTGGGGGGCAAGCACGGGGAGAGTGCGGCAGAACGAGAAGAGTCTCCCGGAAGGGGGCGTGTACTGGACCGCGGATCTTTAGTCCGCGTGGGGAAGGCATTTC
>JAYTLR010000005.1:0-3863 GCA_043729195.1 Akkermansia sp. | reverse complement strand
CTCATGGACGCCATCGAATGCGGCATCGTGAAACTCCCGCGCGTCCCCGTGGCGGACAACATCCCCGGTGCCGACCAGCCCATGTTCCGCGACCTCTGGAAGCACATCGGCAAGAAGATGCCCAAGTCTGGTCGCAGCAAGGGCGCGGCCCTCAATCCGCTGGATCTCCCGCCCCAGTTGATGACCGCCCTCGACGCCCTCTACGGCCACTATGCGAAGACCTTCGTGGCGTGGCAGAAGGAAAACACCGCCGTCCCGCCCTGCTTCATCGTCGTTTGCAATAACACCGCCTCCTCCAAGCTCGTCTATGACTACATCTCCGGCTGGCGCACGAAAAAGCAGGACGGCACCGAGGGTGACTTGCAGGACGGCCGCCTCGCCCTCTTCCGCAACTTCGACCAGCACGGCAATCCGCTCGCCAAGCCCAACACCCTGCTCATCGACAGCGAGCAGCTCGAAGCCGGCGACGCACTCGACGATAACTTCCGCGTCATGGCCGCCGACGAAATCGACCGCTTCCGCCGCGCCATCGTCGAACGCACCGGCGACCCCCGCGCGGGCGAAAATCTGACCGACCAGGAACTCTTGCGCGAAGTCATGAATACCGTCGGCAAAGCCGGCCAGCTCGGTGGTCACATCCGCTGCGTCGTCTCCGTCGCCATGCTCACGGAAGGCTGGGATGCGAACAATGTCACCCATGTCCTCGGCGTCCGCGCCTTCGGCACCCAGCTCCTCTGCGAGCAGGTGCTCGGGCGCGCCCTCCGCCGCCTTTCGTATGAAATCAACGAAGACGGCGAAGATGCCGGCTTGTTCCCCGTCGAGTATGCCGACGTCTTCGGCATCCCCTTCGACTTCACCGCGCAGTCCGTGGACGCCCCGGTGCAGAAGCCACGCGAGACCATTCAGGTGAAGGCCATGCGCCCCGAGCGCGATGCCCTGGAAATCCGCTTTCCGCGCGTGGCCGGTTACCGCGTCGATCTCCCCAGCGAGCGGCTGGAGGCCACCTTCGACGAGAACTCCCACATGGAGATCACCCCGGAGATCGTCGGTGCCGCCGAGACTCAGAACTCCGGCATCATCGGCCTGCCGGCGAATCTGAACCTCGCCCACACCGGCGATGTCCGCCCCTCGCAGGTCCTCTACGAACTCACCTCCCACCTCGTCCTCCACAAGTGGCGCAATCCCGACGAGCCACCGCAGGTCCAGTTCTTCGGCCAGCTCAAGCGCATCGCCAGGCAATGGCTGGACAACTACCTCCACTGCAAAGGCGGCACCTATCCCGCGCAGTTGAAATACAAGGTTCTGGCCGACACCGCCTCCGAAAAAATCACCGCCGCCATCACCCGCCATTTCAAAGACGAGCGGCCCATCACCGCCCTGCTCGATCCCTACAATCCCTCCGGCTCCACCCGCTTCGTCCGCTTCAATACCTCCAAGACAGAGCGCTACGAGACCGACTCCCGCCGTTGCCACGTCAATTGGGTCGTGCTCGACAGCGATTGGGAAGCCGAGTTCTGCCGCGTGGCCGAGGCGCATCCGAAGGTCCGCGCCTACGTCAAAAACCACAACCTCGGCCTGGAGGTGCCCTACCACCTCGGCGGCGAGCAGCGGCGCTATCTGCCGGACTTCATCGTGCTCGTGGACGACGGCCACGGCCCCGACGACCTCCTGCACCTCATCGTCGAAATCAAAGGCTACCGCGGCCAGGACGCCGTCGCCAAAGCGGAGACCATGAAGACCTACTGGGTGCCCGGCGTGAACCACCTCCAGCAATACGGTCGCTGGGCCTTTGCCGAGTTCTGCGATGTCTATGAGATCCAGTCTGACTTTGAAGCCAAAGTGAAAAGCCAGTTCGACAAAATGATCACCGCCGCCACTGCTCACAAACTGCCCACGCCATGAACTCCGAAATCATCCAAACGCTCACCAGCACTTTCGAGGCGCACGCCCAGCAGACCGAGGGAGGCACCGAATACTGGCTCGCCCGCGACATTCAACACCTTCTCGGCTACGATGAATGGCGGAATTTCAACACCGTTATCTCCAAGGCCAAGACCGCCTGCGAGGTTTCCGGCCACCGCGTCGCCGACCATTTTGTTGGCGTCAACAAAATGGTCGATCTCGGCTCCGGCAGTCAGCGCCAGATCGAGGACATCATGCTCACCCGATACGCCTGCTACCTCATCGCCCAGAACGGCGACCCGGAGGAGCTGGGCATTCCCGCCGGAATCGAACGCCTCGCCGCCTGAAGCACGTCATCCCCTCATGTTCCCATGTCCAAAGCATCCCTCACTGTCTCCCCCGACACCATCGCACCCTTCGTGCATTGGATTCGCCACGAGAAAGTCCTCCTCGATTCCGACCTCGCCGGGCTTTACGGCGTGGAAACCAAGGTCCTCAACCAAGCCGTCAAACGCAATCTGGAGCGTTTCCCGGAGGACTTCATGTTCCAGCTCACTGCGGAAGAAGTGGACGCTTCAAGATGCCAAACTGGCATCTTGAAGGACGCCGCTGGTTCAGCTTTGAAATGCCAAATTGGCATATCAAAACCGACTCCGCCTGAAGACGGAGTAACTTTGAGGTCACAAATTGTGACCTCAAAAGAACCTGACTCAGCTTCAAGGTCACAAATTGTGACCTTGAAGCGCGGGCAGAACATCAAATACCTCCCCTACGCCTTCACAGAACAGGGCGTCGCCATGCTCTCCAGCGTCCTGCGCTCCCGGCGTGCCGTGGAGGTGAACATCGCCATCATGCGCACCTTCGTCCAACTCCGCCGCCTCATGGATTCCAACCGTGATCTCGCCAAGAAGATCGAGGCCATCGAGAGCAAATACGACCAGCAGTTCGCCGTCGTCTTCGATGCCATCAAGCAACTCATTGCCGAAGACACCGCCCGCAAGGCCCAGCCCAAACGCCGCATCGGCTTCCAACCGTAATTTCATGGCCAAAGCACCCACCGCCAAAACCGTAGAATCCCTCCGCCACGACGACGCCAAGAGGAAGAACATCCCCACCGCCGAGCACCAGTCCGTCATCCAGAAGGAACAGGAGAGTCCGAAGAAAGTGGCCTATCCGCGCAATCGCGACCTCGATCCCCAGCTCGTCTGGCGCGGGAAGGATGAGCAGGACTGGAGCGACCTCGTCGTCCACGCCCCGCCGCTTTACATTCAGGAAAAGGTCCATCCGAAGGTGCTGATCGACGACCTACTCCAGCAAACCAAGAACGAGGAACAAAGAACCAGGAACGACTTCCAGCCCGACTTAGCCCTCCTCCCCCCGCAGCGTCCTCGAAGCCGACCCATCGCCTAAAGGCTCCTGAATAACTCATGTATAAGGCTATTCGGCCTGGAAGGCCGCATGCCGCGCAGGCTGGAAGCCTACACCACTCTGGTTGCAGCGAGGCCGTGCGGAAGACGGGTGAACGGGCTGCGGACCGTGTTGCGTAAAGGGCTTATGCATCTTCCCAGCTTCTGCCGCGCTCCGTTTTTCTATCCAATGGCCCGGGCTCATCCGTTTCGCCGGTTAGGGGTGGGGGGAGTGTCGCTTGGGATGATGACAAGCATGCCGGCAGCGGATCAAGCGCAGTGGGGGGAGGCTTGGACGCGGAATCAGGTTTCTACCGAAACAGGATTGGCGGACCGGTTTAATCTGGAGACGGGTGAGAACATTCATTGGAAAGTGACGCTGGGGACGCAAACACACTCGACCCCCATCGTCGCGGGAGGGAGGGTTTATATTGGAACCAACAACGGCAATCCCCGCGATGCCAAACACACCGGCGACCGCGGTGTGATGATGTGTTTTGATGAAAAGGACGGACATTTGTTATGGCAATTGGTGGTGCCAAAACGGACTGAGGA
>JAYTLR010000004.1:0-28007 GCA_043729195.1 Akkermansia sp. | reverse complement strand
GCCGGCAAAATGCCATGACTGGAGAGCCGGATGCGGGAGATCCGCACGTCCGGTTCGGAGGGGGGAGCGGGGCGAGAGCCCCGTTCCTACCTCTATCCGGGAATTTGGGGTTTGAGATTTCGGATTTCGGCTTTGAAATGGCCGGGCGATGTCGAAGTGCGCTGATTTCCCCTACCTTCCGTCCGGATTTGATCTGGAAGAGGAACTGCTGGATCAACTGAGCAACCGCCCGGGCAACCAGCGCTGCGTGGTGGGCCGGGACGAGTTGCTGCTGGTGGTGCACGAGGTGCCGAAGCCGGGAATCCCGGAGCGGGAGCCGCTGATCTTCTGGCGGCGGGCCGACGAGACGTGGCTCGATTACGCCGGAGGCAAGGGTTTGCGGCGGCTGGGCGACTTGTTAGACCGGTATGCGAAGGTGATCGATGAGAAGGAGGAACTGATCGAGGAGGCGGACACCGCGGCGGAGATTTTCGAGCTGGTGCGGGCGTCGGCGCCGCTTTCGCGATCGTCGCGGAACCTGATGCTGGCGATCGATCACACGGCGCTTCAGGACGAGGACAATCGCGAGTTGAAGTCGTATCGCGACCGGATCCGGGAGCTGGAGCGGGCGGCGGAGCAGCTCAACCATGACGCGCGGCTGACGATGGAATACTGGAAAGCGGAGCGTGGCGAAGAGCAGCAGGAGGCGGCGGAGAAGCTCAACAAGATCGCCTTCCGGCTCAATCTACTGGCGGGGTTTTTCCTGCCGCTGGTCGCGCTTGGCGGCTTGTTCGGGATGAACGTCGACCTGCCGGATTTCGTCCAGGGCTGGTTCTGGGTCATCTTTTTCGGCGGTCTGCTCACCGGCGGGTCCTTGGTCTGGCTGGTCAGCCGGAAAACCGGGGAGAATTCATGAACGGGCTGTGGATCCTGCTGGCGGGTCTGGTGGTGGTGGCGGGGATCGTTTTCTGGCACTCCGGTCGGGTCGAGCGGCGGCGGGCGAAGCTGCGGGCGCGGCGGCTGGATGCACGGCAGCAGGCGATCGTGGCGGAGCACTTCCCGCTGTGGGAGGAAATCCCGGACGAGATCCGCGCGGAGACGGAGCGGTGGATGCAGGTGTTCTTGGCGGAGATGAATTTCGAAGCCTGCGGCGGACTGCCGGATGTGACGGAGGAGATGCGGTTGGCGATCGCGGCGCCGGCTTGCCTGTTGATCGCACGGCGGCCGGGGGATTACTACGAGAGGCTTCGTAGTATCCTGGTTTATCCCGATGCGTTCACGGTGAAAGACGATTGGGGGATGGAAGACATTCGCCTCGGGGAATCATGGGGCCACGGCAGCGTGGTGCTTTCGTGGGAGACGGTGAAGCAGGGCGACCTGAACCCGGAGGACGGGCTGAACGTGGTGTTGCATGAGTTTGCCCACCAGCTCGACCAGGACGACGGCGGGGCGGACGGGGTGCCGGAACTGGAGGAGGGGGACGACTACGGCAAGTGGTCGCAGGCGATGCTGCCGGCCTTCGACGCGTTCTGCGAAAAGGTGAACAAGGGGAAGCGCAGCGTGATCGACGACTACGGCGCGGAAAGTCCGGCGGAGTTCTTCGCGGTGCTGACGGAGACCTTTTTCGAGCGGGCGAAGGGGCTGAAACGGGAGGAACCGGAGGTTTTCTTGGAGCTGGTGAAGTTTTACGGGATGGATCCGAGCGGGTGGTGACCGGCTGAAGGGAGAGGTTGTGCCCGGCAGGAGAGTGGGGGCGGCTGAGGTGGCGATGCGGGCTGGAATGGGCGGCGGGCGGTGGGGGACCGTTCGAGCCGGTCTGAGGACCGGCGGTCCCGGTGGGCAAGCTGCTTGCGCGACACAGTATGTCAGGCGAGGGACCTGACCTCCCGGCGGATTTCCGGTCCTCTGGAGTGGTAGGCTTTCTGGAAGTCGTGCTGAGCTTGCAGGCGGATGATGAAGTCCGCAGGCACTCCAAAGCAGAATTGGAAGCGCAGGGCGATGGTGGCGCTGATTCCCTTCCGCTGCCGGATGACATCGCTGAGTTGGGCGGTGCTGATCTTCATGGCCTTGGCGGCCGCAACCTGCGTGACCCCGTGATGCTCCAGCGTGTCCCTGATCAAGCCGGCGGCGGGGTTAGAGAGAGGCTTGGGGACCTTGAGAGGGTCGCGGGGGATGGCGGTGATTTTGGTTTTCATGTCCGGTGACAGGTTCAGTGGGTGTCTTCGATCTTCACGAGCTGGACGTCCTTCATCTCGGCGTTCTCCCACTGGAAAGTGATGCGCCACGGCGATTTGCGGGAGTCGGCGTCGATGGAGTATCTGGAGGTTCCCTTGAGCTTGTGGTAGTGGAGAAAGGGCGAGAGAAGCAGGGTTTTCTCGTCGGCCTCGTTGAGCAGGGCAAGGCGTTCGAAGGCCTTCGTCGTGTCGAGGGTTCCGAGCTTTCTGGCTTCCTTGCGGCTCAGCTCCCCACCGAGAAAGATCGTCTCGGTGGTCGTGTCCGCGAAACTCGTGATCACGAGGTTGAAAATACACGGAAAAGCGTACGCGCCAAGCGCCTTGATCGGCGACGGTATGCGGAGGTGGTGAAGTTCTACGGGATGGATCCGAGCGGGTGGTGATCGGGCCGGGGCTGAGGCTGTGCCGGCAGAAGGGCGGGGACGGCTGAATTGGCGATGCGGGCTGGGATGGGAGGCGGGCGTTGAGGGACCGTTCGAGCCGGTCTGAGGACCGGCGGTCCCGGGGGGAGGCATCCCTCGCGGCTTGCCTCCTGCCGGGAAAGCGGTCAGAAAACCGGTGCCGATATGATTATTTCCCCGAAAATCCGCGGATTCATTTGCACGACCGCCCATCCGGAAGGCTGCGCCGCCCATGTCCAGCAGCAGATCGACTACGTGAAGTCGAAGCCCGCGCTGGCGAATTGCCCGAAGCGGGTGCTGGTGGTCGGATCGTCGACGGGCTACGGCCTGGCCTCGCGGATCGTCCCGGCTTTCGGCGGCGGGGCTTCGACCATCGGCGTGTTCTTCGAGCGGGAAGGCACCGAGGGGAAGACCGCCACGGCGGGCTGGTACAACTCGGCGGCCTTTGAAAACGCCGCGGCGAAGGAGGGGCTCTACGCCCGCAGCTTCAATGGCGATGCTTTTTCCACGGAGATGAAGACCCAGGTCATCGATGCCATCAAGGCGGACCTCGGTCAGGTGGACATGATCATTTACAGCCTGGCCTCGCCGCGCCGGACCGATCCGGTGACGGGTGAAGTTTACAAGTCGGTGCTCAAGCCGACGGGCGTGACCTACACCAACAAGAATCTCAACACCGACAAGAAGGAGATCGAGTCGGTGACCATCGAGCCGGCCAACGCGGACGAGATCGAGCAGACCGTGAAGGTGATGGGCGGTGAGGATTGGAAGCTGTGGGTCGACGCGATGCAGGAAGCCGGCGTGCTGGCGGACGGCTTCAAGACGGTGGCGTATTCCTACATCGGGCCGGAGCTCACGTGGGCGATCTACACCGACGGCACGATCGGCCGCGCCAAGCTTCACCTGGAAGAGACCGCGAAGGAGATGAACGCGGCCTTCGGCGCGGGCACGGCGCTGGTTTCGGTGAACAAGGCGCTGGTGACCCAGGCCAGTTCCGCGATCCCGGTGGTGCCGCTCTACATTTCCATTCTCTACAAGATCATGAAGGCGAAGGGCCTGCATGAGGGCTGCATCGAACAGATCCACCGCCTGTTCGCCGACCACTACGGCGCGGACGGCGGGCCGCAGCTCGACGACAAGGGTCGCGTCCGCATCGACGACTGGGAAATGCGGCCCGAGGTGCAGGCGGAGATCGAATCGATCTGGGCCGGCGTGACGACGGAGACCATCGACGAGGTGTCGGACTTCGAAGGCTATCAAAAGGAGTTCTACCGCCTCTTCGGCTTCGGTTTGAGCGGGGTGGACTACACGGCGGCGACAGATCCGGTCCGTCCCGTGCCGAGCCTGGCCTAACATCCTCTTCCGCCCTCCCAAGATCATGGCTCAGTGGTACTACGGTTCGAGCGCCGGCCAGCATGGCCCGGTGGATGAGAACGAGCTGCGCGCGATGATCGCGTCCGGCGGGGTGGGGCCGCAGACGCTGGTCTGGCGGGAGGGAATGAGCGACTGGGTGCCGCTGCAGAGTGTTCCGGAGTTTGGCCTTAATCAGCCGGTTCCGTATCAGGCCCCCTACGGCGGGGCTCCTTACGGCGGGCCTCCAGGCTACTATCCGGGCGCGCCGATCCCTAACAGCGGGCTGGCGATCGCCAGCATGGTTTGCGGGATCGCGGGCTACTTGACCTGTTATTTCGTCGGCATTCTGGGCATCCCGGCGGTGATCTGCGGGCACATGGCGCTGAATCAGATCAACAACAGCCCGGTGCCGGTGGCCGGCCGCGGGATGGCGATCGCGGGATTGATCCTTGGCTATCTCGGGATTCTCATCACATTGGGCTGCCTGTCGTTTGTCCTCTTCGCCATCGTGGCAGGTTCCCCCTAATACATCGATTTATCCAATGAACTGGTACTACGCAAAGAACGGCCATCAGAACGGGCCCCTGCCGACAGAGGACATGATCGACCGCATCGCCATGGGCGAAATTTCCGCGACCGATCTGGCCTGGTGCGAAGGAATGGCCGACTGGCTGCCGGTTTCCGAGATTCCCCAATTGAAAGTGCTACCGCCGGTGAGGGAGGAAGTTCCTGCCGCTCCGCCAGTCGGGGCGTCCCAGCCATCGCCCTATCAAGCACCCGCTTCGGCAGCTCCGGCCGCGACGCCTTCGTATGCGGCGCCGGGGCAAGTTCCCTCGCAAGGGCTTGCCATTGCTTCCTTGGTATGCGGGATCCTCGGGCTGATCGGATGCTGCATGTGGTTCATCAGCTTGCCCGCCGCGCTGGCGGCGATCGTGACCGGGCACCTCGCGAATTCGAAGATCAAGGCGGATCCCCAGCGCTTCACGGGCAAGGGGATGGCACGCACCGGCCTGATCACCGGCTACCTGGGAGTGATCTGCTCAATCATCGCGGCGTTCTTCTGGTTCGAGTTCAGAGGCCTCACCGAAGAGCAGATGCAAGAGAGGGTCATCCAGTGGTTCCCCGAGGCACAGCGACCGGAAATGCGCGAGCAGCTCCGGAAGCAGAACGAGAGCCGCTAGGTCCATGACTCTCCGGCGTCCCTGGACATGGCTCGCCTTGGCCGGGATCCCGGGGGGGCTTGCCTTGCATCACGTATTCCCTTCGTGGTCGGCTTTGATCCCGGCGTGCACGATCCGCCACTTCACGGGATTGCACTGTCCGGGGTGCGGCGGGACCCGCTGCGCGATGAAGCTGCTCGACGGTGACGTGGCCGGCGCACTGGCCATGAATGCCGCGGTGACCTTGATCGCTCTCGTCTTCAGCGGGGTGATCGCCGCGGGGGTGTGGCAGGAGTGGAAGGGCGGGAACGGTCGCGTCTTTCCGTCGTGGCTGGCGTGGAGCCTGGGGGGCTTCGTGGTCGCTTTCGGGCTGGTGAGGAACCTGCCGTGGTGGCCGTTCACGCTCCTCGTGCCGCACTGAACGCATCCATCAGTTTCGCGACGTGCTTGGCCAGCAGGTCGGCTTCGAGATTGACCCGGGTTCCGCTGGTCAGGCCGGGCAGATGGGTGACCGCAAAGGTGTGCGGGGTGATCCAAAAGCGGGCGCTTTGAGGCGAGAGTTCGGCGATGGTCAGCGAGATGCCGTCGACGCAGAGCGAGCCCTTGTCGATGCACAGTCGCGCGATTTCCGGCGGCAGGGAGATATCGAGCACGTGATCCTGACCACGTTCCTCGAGGGCGAGCACGCGGCCGGTGGCGTCGACATGACCCTGCACGAAATGCCCGCCGAAACGGTCGCCGGCACGGAGGGCGCGTTCGAGATTGACGATGGAACCCGGGGCGAGGTCGCCGAGCGAGGTGACCGCGAGCGTCTGGCCTAACAGGTCGAAGGAGGCCCCGGCGGGATCGAGCTCCGCGACGGTCAGGCAGCAGCCGTTGACGGCGACCGACTCTCCCATTTCAAGCTCCGCCGCGAAGGGGATGTCCAGCGACAGGCGGGCCTGCTCGCCGCGCGGCTCAAGCGAGCGGACGCGGCCGGTGGCTTCGACGAGGCCGGTGAACATGGGGGTTCAGGGAGTCTCGGCAGGAACTGCGGGTTCGGCCGGTGCTTCGACTGCGGGTGCCACGTAGCCCTTCTCTTTTTCGACAGCGAACATCTCGTCGATGCCCTTGTCGGGGAAAAACATCATGCAGAGGGCCACCACGATGGTCGGGATGATCGCACCGGCTGCCAGCTTGGCGGGAGACACGCCTTCGCCGAAGAAGCGGCTCAGGAGCGCTTGGCCGGCGGGGTTCGGAGCATTGGCGATGACCGTCAGACCGCCGCCGGTGACGGCACCGGCCAGCACCGCGTATTTCAATTGCGGTCCCAGGCCTTCCACCTGGCTGGCGAGGAAGGTGATGGCCGCGTTGTCATTGAACGACGTGAGGATGGTCGCGCCGATGAACAGCGGCCATTCGCTGAGACTGGTGATGATCGGTCCCAGCCACCAGCCCTGGAGTCCGCCGTGGATGACGAGGCCGGCGAGGAAGAATCCGACGAGGATGGGGCCGCGCAGACTGATCTCCGACTGGTGATGGGCGGTGGCCTGGGAGAAGGCGAGGAAGAACAGGAAGCCCATGATGAAGATGGGCGGATAGTGGGCGAAGGCCACGGTCAAGGCCATGAAGGCGAGATGGGTGAGGGTGACGAAAAGCGGGACCGGGCGTTCATTCTCCTTGAGATCGCCCTTACCGTCGCCGTCGTGGTCGCCGGCGCGCGCAGCCATGGCGGACAGTTCCTTGCGGAAAAACAGGAAGTAGAGAATTGAGGACGCTGCGATGGCGAGCGCAGCCTTGTCGCCGTAGTGCAGGAGCATTTCCGGAGTGGTCAGGCCCCATTTCGCGGCGACCATCAGCACCGGTGGCGCGGCGAAATTGGTCATCACCCCGCCGACCGACACGTTGACGAAGAGCAGGCCGAGCGTGGCGTAGGCGAACATCGGCGAGGGCTTCAGCTTGTAGAATTTCTTGGCCAGCAGCATCGCACAGATCGTCATCGCGCCGGGCTCGGTGATGAAGGAACCAAGCAAAGGACCGATGATCAGGATGGCCAGCCACCAGGCGGCGGGGGTTTCTTTCCCAAAGTTGGCGAAGAAGCGAAGGCAGCTCTCGGCGAAGCGGAGCACGGGGCGGGTGGAGGCCAGCGCCATGATGATCACCACGAACAAGGGCTCGGTGTAGTTGACCCCCATCAGGTAGCCCTTGATGGCATCGAGGTCGTAAAAGGCGAACATCGCGCCGAGCAGGACGACGACCCAGATCCCGAAGATCGCCTCCACCTCGCCGAAAAAGTGCAGGATGGTCGCCTTGAAGCTGACCATGTCTTCGGCGTGGACCGATTCACCGTGGGCCCCGCGTTCCTTGCGGATGCGGGCGTCGTGATCGTGCTGGACCTTGTGTGCCAGCTTGGTGATCGGGATGGCGACGAAGGTGTGGAGGATCGCGAGGACGAAGATGATGGAGGCCACCAGTAGGAAGGGCTGCTCCTTGGCGCGGAAGACGAGCCTGGGCCCGATGCCTTCGATCCCGCCCGCTTTCTCCTGCGCGGAGAATCCGGACATCCGTTCGACAAATTCCGGTGTCTTCAAGTCGTGTCCGGCGGATGCCAGTGCGGCATCGGGCAGGAGCAGGGCGAACAGCAGCGCGAGGAGGAACAGGACGGATCTCATGACGGATTTCGGGGTGGCGGGAGTTTCTCCACCGGAACGGGCTCGGCAAGGGAAACCGGGCGCATTGCATCTCATCCGGGAACTCCCTACGTTCGACCCATGCGAGCGCTGCGATACCTACCGGTGATAGTTTCCGTATGGGCGCTGCAAAGCTGTGGCGGTGGGGGTGGCGCTCCCGAGATCGGGGCGAATCCCTTCGGTCCGACCGGAGTTCCGCCCCAACTCCGGGGCAATCCCGACGAGGGAGGCACGCCGATCGCACCGGGCGGCAACGCGCCGCCCGCCTCGGTTGCAGCGGCCTTTGCGGCCCATGATCCCAATTCGCTGGTGTGGACGGATCCCGATAATCCCGACGCCGAGATTCCCGAACTCCAAGGCCTGATGGCGGTGGCCCCTCAGAAAGGGCCCTGGCGTGAGAGTGAGGCGGACGCGCTGCGGGAGTCGAAGAAAACCGGCAAGCCGCTGGTGATCTGGTTTACCGACAGCGTCCGCAGCAGCGCGTGCAAGTCGTTGAGCAAGGGTCTTTTAACTCAGAATGACTTCGAGGAATGGGCGGCTGAGAACACCGTGCGATTGATCGTCGACCAGTCGGTGAAGGGGACGGACATCGAAGACGACGTTCGGAAGAAAATCTATGTCCGGGCCTTGAAGAAGAAATACAGTGCGCGCGGCTATCCGACGCTGTTGGTAATCGCACCCTCGGGCGAGGTGATCGGCCGCTACAAGAGCTACCGCAAGGGTCAGGAGGATTTCCTTTGGGGTCAGCTCAAACAGGCGGCCGCCCTCGCCTTGGAGAACCAGAAATCGTGGAAGGCCGGCTTGGAAAAAAAAGGCTACCGCGACTGGTCGGATGGCAAGGGACGGGTGATCTTCGCCCGGCTAGCGGCCTATCACGAGGGCGAGTTGGTGTTGGTCGAGCCCGACGGCCAGCGGGCGCGGACGCATGAGAGCAAGCTTTCCCCGGCGGATCGGGTCTGGATTCAAGATCAGAAGAAACTGCGGGGGATGCAGTAGGATTCGCCTTTCCCCCTCCCGGCAGTTGACGCCACGGACTTCCGGTCGGAATACTCCGCCGCCCCGTTCCTCACTCAGATCATGGAAAACGTCATCATTATCGGCACCGGCTGCGCCGGCTACACCGCGGCCATCTACATCGGCCGCGCCAATCTCACCCCGCTGATGCTCACCGGCACCCAGCCGGGCGGCCAGCTCACCACCACCACCGAGGTGGAGAATTTCCCGGGTTTTCCCGAGGGGGTCATGGGCCCGGAATTGATGATGAACATGCAGACGCAGGCCGAGAAGTTCGGCGCGCGCATCGAGTTCGCCAACGTCGAGGGCGTCAAGAAACGGGCCGACGGGTCCTTTCTCGTGAAGACCTCTTCCGGCGAGCATGAAGCGCATACCGTGATCATCGCCACCGGCGCGGCTCCTAAGCACCTCGGCCTGCCGAACGAACAGAAACTCATCGGCCACGGCCTGACTTCCTGCGCGACCTGCGACGGAGCCTTCTACCGCGACGTGCCGGTGGCAGTCATCGGCGGCGGTGACAGCGCCTGCGAGGAAGCCACCTTTCTCACCCGCTTCGCAAGCAAGGTTTACCTGATCCACCGCCGCGACGAGCTGCGGGCGTCGAAGATCATGGCCGACCGGGCCTTGGCGAATCCGAAGATTGAGCCGGTGTGGAATTCCACGGTTTCCGAGTATTTGACCGATGAGGCCGGGGAAATGCGGGCCGTCACGCTTAAGAATCTAGTCACCGGCGCGGAGAGCGAACTGGAGTTGAAATGCGTCTTCGTCGCGATCGGCCACGTGCCCAACAGCGGCTTCCTCGGTGATCTGGTGGACAAGGACGAGAACGGCTACATCCTCCAGAATCCGGGGCGGACTTCGACCAAGACGGCGGGACTTTTCGCCGCAGGGGACGTGGCCGACCATTATTATCGTCAGGCCGTGACCGCCGCCGGCCAAGGTTGCGCCGCTGCTTTGGAGGCCGAGCGCTACCTCGCTGACCACGAGTAAAGCACGACTCGACTGCCGGATTCGGGGCTGGACTGGACGTTCCCGGCCGGTATGTTCCCCGCCTGATGTTTTGGAAATCCCTTGTCGCCATCTGCGGCCTTTCATTGGCAGGCCTGCTTTCGGCGTCGGCCCAAGACGGCTATCTGGACTGGGCGGATGCGAATGGGCTGGTCGGCATGTTCGCCGAGCCGGATGCCGATTTGGACACCGACGGGATCACGAATTTGATGGCCTATGCGTTCGATCTGGCACCAATCAACGATCCTGAAGCCTGGGACAAACTGCCATCGCTGGCGTTTGTTGGAGATCCGCCGGAGCCGGTCATGATTTTCGTGATGCCACCGGAAATCCCGCGTGATGTCAGTTACGTGGTCGATCTGATTCTGGACGACGGCAGGCGGGTGGAGATCGCGCGCAAGAATGGCCGCGGGGCATGGGCGGGCAGCGGGGAGATCACGCGGCGGAAGCTGGACGACGGCTGCACCGAGATCATGGTGCAAATCCCTTTGGACATGGAGATTCCGGAAGTTGCAAAGCCGCTAAAGCTCCGGGTCGAGTTCCTTCCTTGAGATTTTGTCAGCCGAGCGCCTTGCGGTCCTCGGCGGTCAATTCCCGCCACTCACCCACCGCCAGCGGAGCGAGTCGGAAACCGCCGATGGCCACCCGGACGAGGCGCAGTGTCGGATGCCCGACCGCCGCCGTCATTCGGCGGACCTGACGATTCTTTCCCTCGGTCAAGACCAGCTCGATCCAGCAGTCGGGAACGCTCTTGCGGAAGCGGACGGGAGGATCTCGAGGCGGGTAATCGGGTGCGGGATCAAGGGCCCGTGCCTGGCAGGGCAGGGTGCGATGCCCCTTGATGTCGATTCCGCCGACCGCCAACCGTGTGAGTGCTTCATTCTGCGGCAAGCCCTCGACCTGAACGTGATAGGTCCTCGGGTGCCCGTGGCGTGGCTCTAGCAACCGATTCACCCATTCCCGTTCGTTTCCGAGGAGAATCAGGCCTTCCGAGTCCTGGTCGAGCCGTCCGATCGGGAAGACATCCTTGGGGAAGCCGAACTCGGCGAGCGTTCTTTGCCCCGGCTGATCCGGGGTGAATTGGCTGAGGACGCCATAGGGCTTGTGGAAGGCGATCAGCATCGGGAGGGCCGCAATCAAAGTGAATGGCCCCGCCGATCACAAGGACCGACGGGGCCATCTTTTCCCCCCCCAGGGAAACTTTGTGCCTGCGTGGCGTCCCCCCCGGAACGCGCTCACCGAACACGTGACGAAGGTGCCACAAATTTTTCCTGTCCACAATGCGTGTTGCTACTTAGGTCGCCACAAAATCGACAGCCCCGCCGGTCACAAGGACCAACGGGGCCATCTTTTTCCCCCCCAGGGAAATCTGCGCGGTTGGAGGGTTAGGACTTCAACCAACGAAGAACCGTGGCACCGGGTGCCAAGAATGCAAATGTCGGAGAATGCGGGTTGATACTTACGGGTCTTTACGTATAGTGCCGGTCCCACCCATCCCTTCGTGCTCGGAAAACCATACTTCGACCTAGCCCGGGCCATCTACCGAGCGGCAACTTTTGACGATCTTACCGATCTTTTGGTTGCGAAGCTACCCCCCTTGATCGGAGCCGACGAGGCGGTGGTGCTAAGTTCGTCCCCACTGACGGGATTCTGCATGATCTCCAACCACGGCCCGATCGCCCGGTTGCTGGGAGACAAAATCGATTTGCTGAACCGGCTGCTGCCCCTGAGCCCGATCGTTCAGAAGATCAATTTCAGCAATCCCGGCGATCTCGGGTTCGCGATGAGCGATCATGTCTCGCCGGAGGAGTACAAGAGCAGTCGCTTTGCCCGTGAGATTTACGGGGACAAGGCGATGAGCGATGTCCTTTTCGGTCTGCTGGTCCACGGACGCCGTCGATCTGCTTATCTGAACTGCTATCTCGCGGCCGGAGTCTACGGCCATCAGGCGCGGGAGCGGTTCGACGCCATCCTCCTGACCGCCCGCGGCGTACTTGATCGCCTCGAAGCGAATAACATCGAGATGAGCGTCAGGCAGAGGGTGTTTTCGACGAGTTCCAAGTCCCCGCTCGCGATGTTCATCATCACGACGAAGGCGGAGGTATGCCCGATCAATCACGCGGCGGTGACCCTCGCGGAGTCGTGGTGGGAGGCGGACGAGGCGGTGAGGCAACTGCGGCCCGAAACGGTTGTGGAACTGGACAAATTGCTTGATGAGGGGTGGACGAACCCGGTGACCGCATGCTGGATCGACCTTAATCTCGACCTCGGGGGGGGGAAGATGGTCATCCATGCCCTGCCCAAGCTCAACGGCGAGGTGATCCTGATGTTCCCGCTTCCCGGGGCGGATGAAAGTGCGGAAGAGGCCCTTTCCATCCTGACCCGTCGCCAGCGCGAGATCATGGACTGGATTGCCGAAGGCAAAACCAGCGGCGAGGCGGCGATCATTCTCGGGATTAGCCCGCGGACGGTGGAGAAGCACCTGGAGGCGGTTTTCCAGCGGCTCGGGGTGGAGAACCGGATCGCGGCGATGCGGCGCTACCTCGATATGAAGCGGGGTCTCTGATCAAGCGTAGCCGAGCCATGGCCCGAGCCACTTTTCAGCCTCCTCGACACTCATGCCTTTGCGGTGCGCGTAGTCTTCAAGCTGGTCCTTCTGGATCTCGGAGATCGAAAAGTAATGGCTGTCCGGGTGACTGAAGTAGAGGCCGCTGACCGCCGCGCCGGGGTGCATGGCGCAGCTTTCAGTGAGGGTGACGCCGGTCGACTCCGATGCCTGTAGTAGTTCGAACAGGATCGGCTTCTCGGTGTGGTCCGGTTGAGCGGGATAGCCGGGAGCCGGGCGGATGCCGCGGTAAAGTTCCTTGATCAGCTCGTTGGCGCCGAACTCGTTCGGCCGCTCGTAGCCCCAGGCGACGCGGGCGCGGTGATGGAGCAGCTCGGCGAAAGCCTCCGCGAGACGGTCGGCGAGCGCCTTGGCCATGATCGCGTTGTAGGGATCGTGCGCGGCTTCCAGCTCCGCCGCCCATTCGTCCGCACCGTGGATGCCGACGACGAAGCCGCCGATGTAATCCTTCCCCGCGCCCTGCGGCGCGACGTAGTCGGACAGTGCCTCGTTCGGCTTGCCGGACTCCTTTTTGATCTGCTGGCGCAGGGTGTGGCAGCGGGCCTTTTCCGAAGTACGATGCTCATCGTCCCAGACTATAATGTCGTCGCCGTCGGCGTTCGCCGGGAAGAAGCCATAGATGCCACGGGCGGTGAAGCGCTTCTCGGCGATGACCCGCTCTAACAGTTCGAGCGCTTCGATGTGCAGCTTGGCGGCCTCTTTCGCGCCTTCCTCGTTCTTGGTCTTCAGCACGCCGGCCTCGCGGTCCCAGACGCCGCGGAGTTCCCAGGCGTGGAAGAAGGGCGTCCAGTCGATGTACGCGGCGAGCTCGCGCAGCGACTGGCTGGCGATCACCCGGGTGCCGGTGAATTCCGGGACCGGTGGGGTGTAGCTCGACCAGTCGGTCAGGCGGGCCTTGGCGCGGGCCTCGACGATGCCGATGACTTCCTTCTTCGGGCCGCCGGTGAAGGCTTCGCGGGCCTTGCGGTGCTTCTCGTGGTTGTCGGCGATGAACCCCGCCTTCTGGTCGGGCGAGAGCAAGGAAGTGGTGACCGGCACCGAGCGCGAGGCGTCGAGCACGTGGACCACCGGGCCGGAGTAGTGCTGGGCGATCTTGACCGCGGTGTGGGTGGAGGAAGTCGTCGCGCCGCCGATCAGCAGCGGCACGGTGAAGCCTGCTTTTTCCATTTCCTTGGCGACGTGGATCATCTCGTCGAGCGAGGGGGTGATCAGGCCGGAAAGGCCGATGACGTCGGCGCCGAGTTCCTTGGCCTTCGCGAGGATCTTGTCGCAGGGGACCATCACGCCCATGTCGGTCACTTCGAAGCCGTTGCAGGCGAGCACCACGCCGACGATGTTCTTGCCGATGTCGTGGACGTCGCCTTTCACCGTGGCAATCAGGAAGCGGCCGGCGGAGCGGCGGCGGCCGGCGAGGGCAACCGCTTCGTCGTGGGTGAGGTTGGGCTTATCGGCGAGGATCTCCGCGATGTCACCGGCGAGGAACTCGGCCTTTTCGGCTTCCATGTAAGGCGTCAGCCAGGCGACGGCCTTCTTCATCACGCGGGCGGATTTCACCACCTGCGGCAGGAACATCTTGCCGGCGCCGAAGAGGTCGCCGACCACGCCCATGCCGTCCATCAGCGGGCCCTCGATCACCTTGAGCGGGCGGCCGTATTTCAGGCGCGCTTCCTCGGTGTCCTCATCGATGAACTTGTCGATGCCCCGGAGCAACGCGTGTTCGAGCCGCTTCTCGACCGGCCCTTCGCGCCAGCTGAGGTCTTCCTCGATCTTCTTGCCGCCGACTCCCTTGAAGCGTTCGGCGAACTCGAGCATCCGCTCGGTGGCGTCGGGGCGGCGGTTGAGCAGCACGTCCTCCACGTGTTCAAGCATCTCCTTCGGGATCTCGTCGTAAACTTCGAGCATCCCGGCATTGACGATGCCCATGTCCATCCCGGCGCGGGTGGCGTGATAGAGGAAAGCGGAATGCATCGCTTCGCGGACCACGTTGTTGCCGCGGAACGAGAAGGAGATGTTAGAGACACCGCCGGAGACCTTGGCAAACGGCAGGTGGGTTTTGATCCAGCGGGTGGCGTTGATGAAATCGAGGGCGTAGTTGTTGTGCTCCTCGATGCCGGTGGCGACGGTCAGGATGTTCGGATCGAAAATGATATCTTCCGGCGGGAAGCCGACCTGGTCGACCAGCACCCGGTAGGCGCGTTCGCAGATGCGTATCTTCTCGTCGTAGGTCGCGGCCTGGCCGTTCTCGTCGAAGGCCATCACCACCGCGGCGGCGCCGTAGCGGCGGATGTGTTTCGCCTGCTCGATGAATCGTTCCTCGCCTTCCTTCAGCGAGATCGAGTTCACGATGCCCTTGCCCTGGAGGTATTTCAGGCCTTCCGCGATGATCTCCCACTTCGAAGAGTCGACCATGATCGGGACCTTCGTGATGGACGGCTCGCTTTGCACGAGCTGGAGGAAGCGGGCCATCATCGCCTTGCCGTCGATCAAGCCGTCGTCGAAGCAGATGTCGATCACGTTGGCACCGCTTTCGACCTGTTGACGGGCGATTTCGAGGGCCTCGTCGAGATTCCCCTCGCGGACCAGCTTGGCGAATTTCGGCGAGCCGGCGACGTTGGTGCGCTCGCCGATCATCAGGAAATTCTTGTCCGGCGTGTGATTGTAGGCTTCGGAGCCGGAGAGACGGAGGACGCGGGGTAGGGAATTCATAGGAACATCGAACATCGAACGTCCAACATGGAACGTCGAAGGGAAGAGGATTGAGATTCAGATTCGAAACATCGAACATCGAACGTTCAACATCGAACGTCGAAGGGAAGATGATTGAGATTCAGATTCGGAACATCGAACACCGGACGTCCAACATCGAACGTCGAACGTCGAAGGGAAGAGGTTATTTGGTTCGGCGCTTTTCGGCGGTTGCGATGCTGCTGACGAAGATTCGGACAAGCTGGTCGGTTTCGTCGAGCAGGGGTTTGAGATTCAGATTTGAAGGACCCAAACCCGCCCGGGCGATGAGCTTCAACCACCGCTCGGCCTCGCGAAGCTCCTTGAGCGCGAGCCGCATCTTGTGAGTGAAATCCGCCGGAGATTCCGCGGCCTGGGCTTCACCGTGATGGGAGAGCGGAGCCGTGCCGGAGCGCAGCAATTGGTTTCCAACGTGACGTTCCGCGTACTCGGTTGAGAGCGAGCGTGTCAGCACAATGATCTGAGCCCCGTAAGAGAGAAGCCTCTCCTCAAGGTCATAGGTCTGCTTCGTCTTGTTCTCCACTTCGATGTTCGATGTTGGGCGTTCGATGTTCGATGTTCCCTCAATCTTCCACCACCGGCACCTCGCGCGGCCTCACCCCTTTCACCGCCTCCGCGATGGCGGCGATGTGCTCGGGGGTGTTGCCGCAGCAACCGCCGGCGAGGTTGAGCAGGCCGTCGAGGGCGAATTCCTTCATGTAGGCGTTCATGTGCTGCGGTTCTAGATCGAAGCCGGTCGGCGCGAGCGGGTTGGGCAGGCCGGCGTTGGGGTAGCAGGAAATGTGGGACGCGGCTACCTTGGCCAGCTCCTCGAGGTGGGGCTTCATCAGGTCCGGGCCGAGCGAGCAGTTGAGGCCGACGCCGAGCGGGTTGACGTGGGCGACGGCGTTCCACAGGGCTTCCACCTTCTGGGCGGAGATCATGGTCTCGCCGCCGAGCCCGACGGCGGCGCTGACGATGATCGGCAGGCGGACCTGGTCGGCGTCGAAGACTTCCTGGATCGCGACCAGCGCGGCTTTGGCGTTGAGGGCGTCGAAGATGGTCTCGACCATCAGGATGTCGCAGCCGCCCTCGATCAACGCGCGGACCTGGCGGGTGTAGTCTTCCTTCACCTGGTCGAAGGTGACCATGCGGAAGCCAGCGTCGTTGGCATCGGGCGAATTGCTGAGCGAGACGGTGAGCGGCCCGATCGCGCCGGCGACGTAGCGCTTGATGCCGGTGTCGCTGCCGACGTTGTCCGCCCATTTCCGGCAGAGGCGGGACGACTCGACGTTGAGGTCCCAGGCGAGTTCGCGGAGGTGGGCGTTATCGATGATCGACTGGAAGAACTCCGGGTTTTTGATGCCGCCATGCTCGCGGGGATCGTCGACGAAGAACTCGCTCTGGGCGATCGAGGTCGCGGAGAAGGTGTTGGTTTCGCAAATATCAGAGCCGGCCTCGTAGAAGCGCTTGTGGATGTCGCCGATGACGTCCGGGCGGGTGAGCGAGAGAATGTCGCCGTTGTTCAACAGGTCCTTTTTCGAGTCGGCAAAGCGGCTGCCGCGGGCGTCCTGTTCCGCCAGCCCGTAGCTGCGGATCGTAGTGCCCATCGCGCCGTCGAGCACGAGAATGCGACGGCGGAGGGCCTCCTGAAGTTCTGCGGTGGGGTCGGGACGCGCCATGCGTGAAGGCTAAGAAGCAGGAATGCTTTCGCAAGGATCAAATCATCGTATCGCGATTTGATGATGGGAAGTTTTTGAGAATCGAAGGCGTGACATCAGACGGGCTACTCGAATCCGTGAACCCCGTTGCACGGCGCTGTGCGACAACGGAAATTATCCGCACGCTATTCCACCCCCCTTTTCGCGTGCCGTTCTGGATGAACCTTGTCCCGACCAAACCTCGCCCTGCCCTTGCTCAAGCGACCGGAAGTCCAAGAGGTGCTGCGGGCCGAATCCTACAGCGACGAAACGGGCAGTGGGCAATCAGGGTCTTACAGATTCAAAATTCAAGGGCTGCCCCACGGGACGCCCTCATTTTGGTTTCGCACCAAACGTCTAGAGCGAAGCGAACTAGCGACATTGTCCGCCGTTGCCACCACTGACTGGTTCGGCGGGTATATTATCTGTGAGGCATAAAGTGCTGCGCTTTGCCTCATCAAGAATGTTCGAGCGCGCTGAGCGAAGGTCCGAGGTGTTGATCCCAATCGAATCAAGAACAACGCATACCGCATCGAGGAGGAAGTTCAGGGCCGGTTCGAAGAATGCGGCCCCAACCGGAATTTCATCGAAGGGAAGAAACACTGTGAACTCAATGCTTCTGTGTTTCTTGAAAGTAGTAGGACCTCGAATCTCGCTTGCTGTGATCCCTTGCTGGGCACTAATTCTGAACATCAGGCTCCAATCCGCCCCATATTGGTCGGTGAAGCTGGTCGATGGTGTGACCCGGGAGGAGACGAACTGAGAAAGCCACTACTGAAACTGAATTGACCAAGGAAACGAGATTCCCGGTTTGATGTAGATCTGGCCGAAGAAGATTTTCATGGGTCGGAGTTGGCAATGCTGCCGGGGAGCTGATCAAGGCGTTTTCGGAGATGGGGTGAATGAAAAGCCAGGCTCTGAGCGTAGGCGCGCCCTCGTCCGCCGATCCACCCATGGCAATTCAACTCCGACAAACCTCCGGCACGCAATGGTTCGTGCTCGCCGCCCTCGTTTCTTCTGTGCTCACCGCGACCGCGCTCACTGACGAGGATGCCGGCAAAACCGAAGGCACCGCGAACCCCGAACCCATCCCGTCCGTCAATCCGGACGAGGCGCTGCTTTCCACGATCAAGTTCCCCGAGGGGATGGTCGCGAAACTTTTCGCACGGGAACCCGACGTCCAGGATCCTACGGCGATTACCTTCGATGAGCAGAACCGGCTCTACATCGCGGAAACGCACCGCTTCGAGAGGGGCGTGGAGGACAACCGCCGCAACCCGTGGGTGGCGGACGATTACAAGCTGACCTCGACCGCCGAGCGGTTGGAGATGTATAAGAAATATGCGGACAAGAAGCCGCTCTCCTATTTCACGAAGTATTCGGAAAAGATCCGCGTGATCGAGGATCGCGATGGCGACGGCAAGTGCGATCACGCCACGATTTACGGGGACGGTTTCAACAATCCGCTCGATGGCACCGCCGCCGGCGTGATGGCGCTGGACGGGAAGATCTATCTCGCCTGCATCCCCCACGTCTGGTTGTTGGAGGACACGGACGGGGATCTCGTCGCGGACAAGCGGGAGTCGCTTCAGGACGGCTACGGCATTTCCGTGAGCCTAAGCGGACACGATCTCAACGGTTTCGTCCTCGGGCCGGACAACCGGATTTGGTTCACGATCGGCGACCGCGGCTACAATCTGAAGACGAGAGAAGGCCGTCATCTCTACAGCCAATACTCGGGCGCCGTGTTCCGCATGGAGCGCGACGGCAGCGGGCTGGAGGTGGTGCACACGGGTTTGCGGAATCCCAAGGAGATCGCGTTCGACCGATACGGGAATTTGTTTTCCGTGGATAACGAAGCGGACATGCAGGATATGGCCCGCGTCGTCGATGTGGTGGAAGGCGCGCATTCCGGCTGGCAGCGCGGCCATCAGGCGTTCCAGAAATTCACGAACCTCATCTACGGCACCCGCCGCCACGACACCAACTGGATGAGGGAGCGCCATTGGGACATGGACAGCCCGCTGCGCCCGCGCGCCATCCTCGCCCCCGCCGGTTGGGTCAGCAAAGGCCCCTCCGGCCTCGCCTACAACCCCGGCACCGGCCTCTCGGAAAAATGGGACAACCATTTCTTCGTGTGCGATTTCGTCGGCGCGAACAGCGCGGTGATCGGCTTCCGCATGGAGCCGAACGGCGCGGGCTTCAAGGTCGAGCGGAAGGAAAATTTCGTTTCCGGGATGCTCTGCACGGACATCGAGTTCGGCTACGACAGCAAGGCTTACGTCACCGATTACGTCGGGAGCTGGCCCACGCATGGCTTCGGGAACATCTTCACCTTCGAGGATCCCAAGGAAACCGCCAAGCCGGAGACCAAGGAAGTGCGCACGCTTTTTGCGAAGGGCATCCACAAGATGGAGCCGCAGCAACTCGCGAAACTTCTCCGCCATCCCGACATGCGGGTGAGGCTCCGGGCGCAGATCGCGCTCGCAACCGATGGCGCGAATCGTAGGATATTTCTAGAGGCGACAGCGCCCCCCTTACCTACACCCACACGACTCCACGGTGTATGGGGACTCGGCAATTTGGCGCGGATCAAAAAAGACGAGGAATCTGCCCTCCTGCTCGCCAAGCTCTCCGCCGATTCCGATGCCAAAGTCCGTGGCCAAGCGGTGCAAGCCCTCGGCGACGCAGGACACAAGGCGGGGCTTGATGCCGCCACCGCTCTTCTCAAGGATCCCGACCTCCGCACGCGGATGCTCGCCGCGATCGCCATCGGCAAGCTGGGCTCCAAGGATCAGGTTCCCGCGCTGATGGGTCTCGTGGAGGAAAACAACGACAAGGACGAATACGTCCGCCACGGCGCGATCCAAGGCATGATCCTCATCGGCGACGCCAACGCGGTCTTCGCTTTCGCCGACCATAAATCCTCCGCCGTGCGCCGCGCCGTGGTGCTGGCGCTCCGCCGTTTCAAGGACGCGCGAATCGGCTCTTTCCTGAAGGACACCGATCTCTCCATCGCGGTAGAGACGGTGCAGGCGATCAACGATGAAATGATCGAGGGAGCGCGCCCAGACCTCGCCGCCGCCACCCATCTCCTCGGCAAGTCCACATGGGCCGTCGATCTCCGCATCCTCAACGCCATGATCCGCGCGGGAGGCGACGAAAACGTCCGCCGCCTGCTGGCGGTGGCTGCCGATACATCGCTTTCCGACGACGCCCGCACGGAAGCGCTCTGGCTCGTCGGCCGCTTCGACAAACACCCGCCGACCGACCCCACCACCGGGATGTACCGACCGATCACGGAAGAGAGGAGCATCGAGAAAGTGCTGCCCGAGATCCGCGCGGCGCTTGAGCCGATGCTGACCTCCGCCACGGGAAATCTGCTCGTGGAGGCGATGGGGCTTGCGGGGGAATTCGAGGTGAAAATCCCGAGGGTGGCACTGGTCAACCAGCTAACCGGAGCGAAGAATTCAAGCGACCTGCGCCTCGCTGCCCTCAAACGTTTGGAAAGTGAAGTGACCGGAGATTTCCCCGAAATGCTGGTGAAACTCACGGCCGATGGCGACCCGCGCGTGCGCGGCGCGGCGTTGGAATCGCTGGGCAGGCTGTCGCCGGATCTCGCGTTCACGGTCGTCACCGGAATTCTTTCCACCGGCAAGCAGGATGACCGGCAGCGCGCCATCGCCTTGCTCGCCAATCTCAAACATCCCAAGGCATCGTCTTCCCTTTTGGATCTAACGAAAACACTCCCTGCTCAAGCCGCCGCCGTGCAACTCGATATCCTCAATGCCGCAGGGAAACGGCCTGAACCCGAATTCAAAACCGCACTCGCGGAATACGAGGCCACCCTCGACAAGAACGATCCCCTCGCCACTTTCCAAATCGCCCGCGAAGGCGGCAACGTGGAGAACGGCCGCCGGATCTTTTACAACAGCGGCGCGGCGAACTGCATCCAGTGCCATAAGATCGGTGAGCGCGCGGGCGGCGAGGCCGGCCCCAAACTCGACGGTATGGGCAAGCGTCAGGACGCCGCCTACATCCTCGAATCCATCGTCAATCCCAGCGCGAAACTCACCGCTGGATACTCGGTGATCGCCGTCACGATGAACGACGGATCGATTGTCGCCGGGATGCTGACAAAGGAAACGGAGACCGAGGTCGTCGTCCGGGACATCACCACGAACAAGGAAACCGTCTGTCTGAAATCCGACATCAAGACCTTGCCGCCCGCCATGTCCAGCATGCCGCCGATGGGAACCATCCTCTCCAAAGCGGAGATCCGTGACCTCGTCGCTTTCTTGTCCTCGTTGAAATGAGCTGCCGCGGGTTTTCGTTTTCAGGGGCCATGACACGCGCATCCCTGCCACTTTTCCTTTGCTTCGCCGGTGCTTTGCCGGCGGTGGAGTTCGGTCACGGGCCGCTGGTCCAGTGGACGGGCGATCCTTCGACCACCGCGCAGATCCGCTGGCTGGAGCCGGCGAATTCGGGAGCCGTCGAGGGCCGCTGGGCGAGCGGGCCGGCCGGGTTCGGCTATTCCGACGGGGATGATGCCACGGTGCTTTCGAAGATGGCGAACCGCTATGACCGGCTGGCAATCCGGCGGAAGATCACCCTGTCCCCGGGAGTGCCGGGCGAGGCGCGACTCTTCCTGCGGGTGAATTATGACGATGGCTTCATCGCGTGGATGGGCGGCAAGGAAGTGGCGCGCCGGAACGTCGCGATCGCCGCGGACGGCAAGGTCGGCGTCAAGGATCACGAGGCGGGCGATTGGGAGGAGATCGAGCTGGGGAATGCCGCCGGGCTGTTAGGGAAAGATGGGGCGGTGCTCGCGCTGCAGGGGTTTAACAAGAGCAAGGGCAGCAGCGACTTCACGCTGGACGCGAGGCTGGAGGCGAAGTGGGGCGGCAAGACGGTGGCGCTGCTGGGGAAGGAAGCGGTGTGGGAATACCTCGCCCATAAGGAGCCGGAGAAGGGCTGGCAGAAGAAGTCGGGGGCGGGGAAAGAGAGTCCGGTCAAAGCGGTCGAAACGATCGCGGGCTTGAATTTTCGCACGAAGGGATCGGCGGAGTGGCGGAGCGTGGCGGTGAAGAGCCAGCCGTTTGCCGGGAGCCGTCACCGAGTTCGCTCGGCACCGCTCGAGGGGCTAACTCCGGGAACCGAAATCGAGCTGCAGATTGCCGGCAAGGACGGCACGCTTTCGAAGACCTTCTCCTTCCGCACCGCGCCGGGGGGCGATGCTCCGCTGCGCTTCGTGACAGGCGGCGATCTCTATCATTCCCGCGCGCCGATGGATGCGATGAACCGCCGCGCCGGGCTGGAGGATCCCCTGTTCGCGTTGCTCGGGGGCGATCTGGCCTACACGAACGATGCGAATCCGGAGCGCTGGTTCGACTTCATCGACTCTTGGGTCGATAACGCCCGGACCCCCGACGGCAGGTTGGTGCCGGTGGTGGTGGTGATCGGCAACCACGAGGTGACCAACGGCGCTTTCCGGCCGCTTGATGCGCCGGGTCCTACCGCGGCGACGGAGTTCATGAGCCTGTTCCAGATGCGGCGGGAGGGCTTGGCGAACGATACCTTCGACATCGGCAAGAACCTGTCTTTCGTGCTGCTTGACTCGGGCCACGCCGGGACGATCGCCAGCCAGACGGCTTGGCTGGCATCGGTGCTGGAAGAGCGGCGCGGGGTGAAGGGGATGTTCGTGTGCTACCACCGGCCGGCGTGGGGAGGCGGGGCGAAGGAGGACGCGGTGGATATCCAGCGTGAGTGGTGCCCGCTGTTCGAGAAGTTCCATGTCGATGCGGTGTTCGAGAACGACCACCATGTCTTTTGCCGCAGCCATCCGCTGATTGGGGGGAAGATCGACGAGAAGCTTGGCATTCCGTATCTCGGCTCCGGGGCTTGGAGCGTGGAAGTCAGGAAGGTGGATCCGGCGCAGATGAAGAAGCGGCCGTGGATCGCGAAGGCGCTGGCGGTGAACCACCTTTACGTGGTGGAGACTGATGACAAGGGCTGGAGTGCCGAGGCGAAGACGGCGGATGGCACCAGCTTTGACCGGATCGAGCGGCCTTGGAGGCGGTGAAGTCGGTGAGTCGGTGAGTCGGTGAGTCGGTGGGGCGGATTTCGGTTAGGACTTCCGGGTTGCCGTGGGACGGGGGATTTGTCAGTTTCTGGGTCCGATGAGACTTCCCGCGTGTCTTTTACTGCTGCTGCCGGCCTTTGGACTGGTCGCCTGTTCGGGCACGGGGGGGGATGCTACGGCTCCTCCGGCTAGTCCGGATCCGGTGGCGGGAACCAAGATCAAGACGGGAGATTGGTTCGACGACGACCGCGACAAGATCGCGTCGAAGTATGGATCGATGAACCCCAAGATGACCAAGGACGGTCAGATGGTGGCGGGTGAAGGGAAAAACTTCGATGGATTCAAGCGCGACAACCCGGAGTTCAAGGGGCGCTGGGAAGGCAAGGAGTTCAAAGCGGGGGACTACCGCAAGAAGTCCTGGTGGGGCGACAAGGACTACGCGAAGAAAGTTTACGGCGGGAACACCGATGCGAACTCGCTGCGGAAGGATTCCCGTTTCAGCGGCAGCGAGGCCGGCGAAGCCGCCGTCGCGTCGCGGGATTCGGGGAAGACCTACGATACCGGTGCCTATGAGACCGGCCGGGCGACCGAAGAAAGTCGCGGTCAAGCGATCAACAAGATTTCCGACGCCGAAACGGACGAGCGCCGCCGCGTCTTCACCGACCCCGATATCATTCCGTGGAAGGAACAAAACGGGGTGACGATCGAGCAGACAAAGAACGCTATGGGCCGGTAGCGGTCAGGCGAAGATTTCCTTCACCACCTTGGCGGGATCGACGCCGGTGAGGCGGTTGTCGAGGCCCTGGGCCTTGTAAGTCAGGCGCTCGTGGCTGACGCCGAGCAGGTGGAGGATGGTGGCGTGGAGATCCCGGATGTGGACCGGATTCTGGGTGATGTTATAGCTCATCTCGTCGGTCTCGCCATAAACTTGGCCGCCTTTGATGCCGCCGCCGGCCATCCAGAGGGAGAAGCAGCGAGGGTGGTGGTCGCGGCCGTAGTTTGTTTCGCTGAGGCCACCCTGGCAGTAGACGGTGCGGCCGAACTCGCCGCCGAAGATGACCAGAGTGTCCTCCAGCATGCCGCGCTGCTTGAGATCCTGGATCAGGCCGTAGACGCCTTGATCAACGTCTTTGCACTGGGAGGTCAGGTCACGCGGGAGATTGCCGTGCTGGTCCCAGCCGCGGTGGAAGATCTGGACGAAGCGGGTGCCTCTCTCGAGCAGGCGCCGGGCCATCAGGGCGGAGCTGGCGAAGGTGCCGCCGACTTTGCTTTCGGGGCCGTAAAGCTCGTGGACGTGATCCGGTTCGCTGGAAAGATCCGCGAGCTCCGGGACCGAGGACTGCATCCGGAATGCCATCTCGTATTGCTGGATCCGGGTCTGGATTTCCGGATCGCCAACGACTTCGTAGGAGCGCTGGTTCATCGCATTGAGACCGTCTAACATCTTGCGCCGGAGGTCGCGCGAAATGCCGGGGGCGTCCTGAAGATAGAGGACGGGATCGCCCTTCGAGCGCAGGGCGACGCCGGCGTGCTTGCCGGGCAGGAAGCCGGCACCCCAAAGGCGCGAGGAGATCGCCTGGACGTTCGAGTAGGGCGAGGAGTGGGTGGCGTGGAGTACCACGAAAGTCGGCAGGTCCTCGTTCATGGTGCCGAGGCCGTAGGACAGCCACGAACCCATGGAGGCTTTGCCGGACTGCATGCTGCCGGTGTAGATGAGCTGGTTGGCGGGCTCGTGGTTGATCGCCTCGGTGTGCATCGACTTGATGACGCAGAGATCGTCCGCCATTTTCGCAGTCCACGGCAGGAGTTCGCTAATCCATGTGCCGGACTGGCCGTGCTGGGCGAATTTGAAGATCGTCGGCGCGAGCGGGAAAGCCGCCTGGCCGGAGGTCATGCCGGTGAGGCGCTGACCTTCCTTGGCGAGGTAGTCCTTGAGGTCCTCCTTGAAGCGCGTCTTGAGGGCGGGCTTGTGGTCGAAGAGATCGATCTGCGACGGCGCGCCGATCAGCGAGATGTAGATCGCGCGCTTGGCCTTGGGGGCGATGTGCGCCAAGCCGGTCTCGCCGCCTCCCGCGGCAATTCCCCGGCCGGCTCCGCCGAGCAAGGACGAGAGCGCGGCGACGCCGAGTCCGGTGCCGTTCTTGCGGAAGAACTGGCGGCGGTTGATGGCGGCGTTGTAGTCGAAGATGGAGTTCATGACTTACTTGTTGAGGGTTTCGTCGAGGTTGAGGAGTTGGCTGGCGACCAGGGTCCAGGCAGCGAGGTCGGCGGGATCGAGAGCAGGGTCCGCCTTGGTGGCTCCGTTGGAAATCATAGCGGTGGCAGCGGTGGCGTCGGCCTTGTAAACGGCGAGTGCGGCTTCGTAGGTTTCGATCGCGAGCAGACGATCTTCCTTGCCGAGGGTCCGCGAAAGCAGGCGGGCGGAGATGTGGTCGAGCCGCGCCTGGCTGTCGGCGGAGGCTTTGATGGCGTTCTCCGCAAGGCGCCGGGAAGCCTCGATGAACTGCGGGTCGTTCAGTGTGACAAAGGCTTGCAGCGGGGTGTTGGTGCGGTCGCGGCGGACGCAGTAAACCTCGCGGCTGGGGGCGTTGAGAATTTCCATCGCCGGGTGCGGGGCCGTGCGCTTCCAGAAGGTGTAAATGGAGCGGCGGTAGAGCGCCTCTCCGCTGTCTTCGCGGTAGTTGCGGGTATTCGACTGTGGCATGGCGACCGCCTCCCAGATGCCTTCGGGTTGGTAGGGCTTGACCGAGGGGCCGCCGATTTTCGGCGAGAGCAAGCCGGCGGAGAAGAGTGCCATGTCGCGGATCTGCTCGGAGTCCAGCCGGTAGCGCGGACCGCGTGAGAAAAGGCGGTTGGCGGGGTCTTTCTCAAGCTTCTCCGGCGAGACGTTACCACTCTGGCGGTAGGTTGCGGAGCTGACGATAAGCTTGATCATGTGGCGGTAGTTCCACTTCGAATCGACGAATTCGGCGGCGAGCCAGTCGAGCAGCTTCGGGTGGGTGGGGCGGGCGCCCATGATGCCGAAGTCGTCGGGAGTTTCCACGATGCCGGTGCCGAAGAAGTAGTACCAGGTGCGGTTCATCGTCACGCGGGCTGGCAGCGGGTTGGCGGGATCGTTCAGCCAGCGGGCGAGTCCGAGGCGGTTCTTCGGTGAGTCGGCAGCCATCGGGGGCAGCACTGCGGGAGTGCCGGCCGCGACCTTTTCTCCTTTGTCGGAATAGACGCCGCGGGTGAGGACGTGGGCGAATGCTTCGCCCTTATTTTCCTCCATTACCAGCGAGACGGAACCGCGCGAACGGAGCGTCTCCTGCTCTTTTTGGAGGGCGTCGAGCTTGGTGCGGAGTTCGCGGGACGGGGCATCGACGTTGGCGAGGTAATATTCGAACAGCGAGTCGATCTGGGCCTTGGTCCGCTGATCGGCCGGCAGGGCGGCGATGTGCTGGAGCAGGCTGTTGCGGGCCAGCGAAGCGATCTCTGCAGGGGCCAGCAGGCGGCGGTAGAAGCGGAAGTCCTGAAGGGCGACCTTGCCGGTGAGCTTCGAGTCGTTGCCGTGACGGGAGCCGAGGCGGAGCGGGACGGCGGTTTCGATGGTGCCGCCGACGGAATTTGGATCGGTCGCGGCCTTGGCCCTTTTCCCATCGACGTAAATCGCGCCGGCTTGGTGGCCGGAAATGGTGCCGTCGAAGGTGACCATCACGTGATGCCATTGACCGGGCTTGAGCGGCTGGGGGGCCACGATCTTGTTGGCGGCCTTCTCCCAGGAGTCGATGACGTGGGCCGAGGGCTGGCCCGCGGTCAGGTAGAGGTCCCAGCCGCGGAAGGACTCGGCGGGATTCATACGGGCGATGATTGCTCCGGTCGGTGCGCCTTCGACGCGGATGAAGCCGCCATAGGTCACGCGGTCGCCGCGTGAAAAGCTGGCGAGATCGCCGAGGTCGACCGGGGCGTCGCTGATGACCGGGGCCTTGCCGAGCGGGGCATCGATGCGTGAAAGGTTGGCAGGCCATTCGCGCGACTGGCCATCGACGAGGCCGCGCAGCGGGCCATCGGACTCGGTCAGCGGGAGATGGAGCGCCAGGGTCGAGTCGATCTCGCGGGCTGGAGCGATGGAGGCATTCGCGAGCCATGTGTCGAACTCCGGACGGGCGGCGGACGCACGGCCGGCGATGAGCTTTTCGGTCGCGGCGAGGTCTCCGGCCAGCGAGGTCCAGCGGCTGCGGTCCTCGACCAAGGGGACGAAGACATTGGGCGGGTGATCCGCCTTGTTGCCATCGAGCGACGACATCGGCGTGTTCCGGAAGAAGGCGGTGAGGGAGTAGAATTCCTTGGTCGAGATCGGGTCGAACTTATGGTCGTGGCAGGCGGCGCAGCCGGAGGTCAGGCCGAGCCAGATGGCGGACATGGTGTCGACGCGGTCCTTGGCGTAAATGGCATCGTATTCCTCGCCAATCGCGCCGCCTTCGCCGGTGGTCGCAAGGCAGCGCGCGAAGCCGGTGGCGACCTGCTGGTCGAGCGTCCGATCGGGCAGGAGGTCGCCGGCGATTTGCTCGGTGGTGAACTGGTCCCAGGGCATGTTTGCCTGGAAGGCGCGGATGACCCAATCGCGGTAGGGCCAGATGGCGCGGTAGTTGTCGATGTGGATGCCATGGGTGTCCGCGTAGCGTGCGGCATCGAGCCAGTGGCGTGCGAAGTGCTCGGCGCTGGCGGTGGTGGCGAGCAGTTGATCGGCGGTTGTCTCCACGGCGGCCTTGGGATCGGCGACGTAGGATTTCTCGAAGGCATCGAGCGCTTCGGGTGATGGCGGCAGTCCGGTTAGATCGAGGTGGAGGCGACGGAGGAAACGGCGCGGATCGTCGGGCGGGTTGTTTTTCAATCCGCTGGAGTCGAGTTTTTCAGCGATGAAGCGGTCGATGGGATTGGCGGCCCAGGTTTCACCGGCGGTGGGGAGATCGGGTTTCTTGATCGGAGCGAAAGCCCAGTGTGCTTCGTATTCCGCGCCTTGTTCGATCCAGCGTTTGAGCAGTGCGATTTCGCGGGACTTGAGCACCTTGTGGAGA
>JAYTLR010000003.1:0-1735 GCA_043729195.1 Akkermansia sp. | reverse complement strand
GATTCCAGACTACAAGCCTGCGATGAAAATTTTTTAAAGTGTGTTGTGATTCTCAATCCCCGCCGCTTCCGCCAGTGCCTTCTCGGCGGCTTTTTGGTGGGGTTCGGCTTCTTCGGCTAGGTCGGACTCGGTGAGGAGTTGGGCGACTTTTTGTTTTTTGGCGGCGAAGGTTCGGAGGGTGGTGATGCGTTCGAGTTGCTCGGGGGTGAGGGTGGGTTTGGCGGGGGGTGGGGAGTCGCCGGTGAGGTGGCGGGTGGCGCGGGTGTTGAAGGTGACGAGGCCGGCGGCGGCGAGCTGTTGGAGCGCGGACCAGGTGGACTCGTCGAGGATGTGGAGTTTCGGGGCACTACCGCGCCAGTCGGTTTCGTGGAAGAGGGCGGAGATGGCGGCGGCGCGGCTGGGGTCCCGCAGGACGGTGAGAAGGACCGGGGTGGCATCGCCGGGGAGGATGGCCTCTTGGCAGTGGATGAGGGACTGGCCGAGGACTTCGGTGGCGCGTGCGGCGAAGGCGAGCGATGGGTCTGCGGGTGGGGCTGGTGGGGTGGGTTTACCGGCGGGGGTGATGTTGAGGAATTGCTGGAGGCGGGCGAGATTGGCATCCGCGCCGCGTCTGAGCTTGGCGTTGGCGAGGGAGGATTCGGTGCCGTCGAGCACGCCCTCGGCGAGGGTCATTTTGTTAGCGAGTGTGGCTAACATGGCGTGCTCGATGGTGTTCTCGGCGATGAGGTTGACGACGGTGACGGGGCGGGTCTGGTGTTTGCGCCAAGCGCGGGCGATCCGTTGTTCGAGCTTGGCGGGATTCCACGGCAGGTCGCAGTTGATGACGACGCTGGCATTCTGGAGATTGAGGCCGATGCCGCCGGAATCGGTGCTGAGGAAGAGGCGGCAGTGCGGATCGTTCCGAAAGGCGAGGATTTCGCCTCGGCGTTTCTGTTGGGGGACGGTGCCGGTGTGCCATGCATAGCCGATGGAATTTCTATCAGCCCAGGTGCGGACTTTTTTCAGCATGCCTTCCCACTCGGAGAAGATGATGACTTTCACGTCGGGATCGGAGAGGCAGTCGTCGAGGACGCGGGCGATTTCGTCGAGCTTGGGGCAGTCTTGGCAATCGCGGTTTTTGATGATGGAGGGCGAGTCGCAAATCATCCGCATCATCGCGAGCAGGATCATGAGGAGGTCTTGCTGCTTCTTGGTGAGTGGCCGGCTCTGAGCGATCTGGAGGAGCTGGGAGGCGGTTTGTTTCACCTCGTCATACTCGGTCTGCATGGCGGGGGTGAGCTTGACGAAGTGGTTGCGGTCGGTGCGGTCGGGGAGCTCGGTCTCGACGTGGTGCTTGCGGCGTCGCAGCAGGATGGGGCGGATACGTTCGCGCAGGGCGGGGAGGTTACGGTAGTCTGACGGGCGGCCTTTTTCGTCGAACTGATAGAACTCGCGGTTGAAGCGGAAGAGCGGGCCTAACAGCGATGGATCGAGGAAATCAACGATGGAATACAACTCGTCGATTCGGTTCTCGATGGGGGTGCCGGTGAGGACGAAGGCGTAGCGGGATTGCAGGCGCTTGACGGCTTGGGCGGTCTTGGTGGCCCAGTTTTTGATGCGTTGGGCTTCGTCGAGCACGACGATGTCGGGGCGGAGGTGCTCGTTGATGTCGAGGGTGTCGGAGACGACTTGCTCGTAGTTGACGATGGTGAAAAACGGCGGGCTACTGTCGGCGTAGTAGTTCGCACGGACCGAG
>JAYTLR010000002.1:0-11695 GCA_043729195.1 Akkermansia sp. | reverse complement strand
GACCTGGGCGTCCCACGCCACGGTGCCGGGAGAGACTCTTTACAAGTTGCCGTTAGACATCGATCCGCTCCAAGCCGCGATGCTCAAGGTGAACCCCGCGACGGCTTGGCGCTTGCTCCACGGCTTCGGACCGTTAGCAAATGGCGCGTGGATCGTGCAAAACGTCGGCAACTCCGCGGTCGGTCGCTGTGTCATCCAACTCGCCCGCGATCTCGGGATCCACACGATCTCATTCGTCCGCCGCCCCGAGCTGATGGACGAACTCCGCGCGCTCGGCGCGAATCACGTTTTCCTCGATGACGACACCGGCCTCGCCTCCGCCCTGGACGTCCTCGGCGGCGCTAATGCCGCGCTCGCCTTCAACGCCGTCGGCGGCGACAGCGCGCTGCGGCTAATGAAATTGCTGCGCGAAAGCGGCAGCCACATCACCTACGGCGCGATGGGCCGCAAACCCGTGACCGTCCCTAACGGCCTGCTCATTTTCCGCGACCTCCAGATCCGCGGGCTGTGGGTGAGCCGCTGGATCGAGCACGCGCCGGTGGACGAGGTGCATGGCGTTTATGCAAATCTCGCCGCGCGGGTCGCCGCCGGGAAGCTCGTGCAGCCCGTCGATTCCACGTTTCCGCTAGAAGCGTTCCAGGACGCCCTCGCCCGGCTTGAAGCGCCGGATCGCTCGGGGAAGGTTCTGTTCGTGCCTTGAAAACCTCTGCCCTTGCGCGTCCGCCCGCCGCTCGCTAAACGTCCGCCCGCATGGCCACGATCAATTCCAATTTCCTCAAGCTCAAAGCCGGATACCTGTTCCCTGAAATCGCCCGCCGCGTGCGGGTTTACACCGAACAAAACCCCGACAAGGCCGCCCGCATCATCCGTTGCGGCATCGGCGACGTGACCGAACCGCTGCCCGCCGCGGTGGTCAAGGCGATGCACGAGGGCGTCGATGAAATGGCCGACCGCGCCACTTTTAAGGGCTATGGCCCGGAGCAGGGTTACGAGTTCCTCCGCCAGGCGATCGTGGACAATCAATTCGCCGATCTCGGAATTTCAGCCGATGAGGTTTTCATCTCGGACGGCTCCAAGTGCGACACCGGCAATATCCTCGACATCTTCGGCAAGGGCAACGTCATCGCCATCACCGATCCCGTCTATCCGGTCTATGTCGATACTAACGTGATGGCCGGCAACACCGGCGACGCCGATGAAAAAGGTGCCTACGCCGGCTTGCTCTATCTGCCGTGCAACGCGGCTAACAACTTCGTCGCGGATGTCCCTAACGAAAAGGCCGACCTCATTTATCTCTGTTTCCCAAACAACCCGACCGGAGCCGTCGCCACCCGTGCGCAGCTCGCAGCGTGGGTGAAATACGCCAAGGCGAATGACGCGATCATCCTCTTCGACGCCGCTTACGAGGCTTTCATCCAGGACCCGGAAATCCCGCGCTCGATCTTTGAAATCGAAGGCGCACGCGATTGCGCCATCGAGTTTCGCAGCTTTTCAAAAAACGGTGGCTTCACCGGTGTCCGCTGCGCCTACATCGTCATCCCCAAAACCGTTAGTGCGAAGTCCGACACCGGCGAGCGCATCCCTCTCCATCAGCTCTGGAGCCGCCGCCACAGCACCAAGTTCAACGGCGCCAGCTACCCCGTCCAAAAGGGTGCTGCCGCGGTCTTCTCGGAGCAGGGCAAGTCCGAGGTGAAGGCCTTGATCGAGCACTACATGGGCAACGCGAAGCTGCTCGTCGATGCCGCCAAGTCCGCCGGCCTCACCGTCTTCGGCGGTGTGAACGCGCCCTACGTCTGGGTCGGCTGCCCGGCCGGACTTTCATCGTGGGACATGTTCGACAAGATGCTCGGCGAAGCGCAGGTCGTGATCACCCCCGGTGCCGGCTTCGGGGCCGGCGGCGAGGGCTGGTTCCGCATCTCCGCATTCAACTCCCGCGCCAACGTCGAGGAGGTCTGCCGGCGCTTGCATGCGGTGCTGGGGTGAGCCGGGTTCGAGGGCCATTCGTTTGGACACCGGCATGGGCAGTGCTGGAAAAATTGATGCCTACGCCGCCTGTGCCTGTCGGGTTGGCTCCGAACCGCCCGACATCGGATTCGGCGTTCCTGTTCTAAGCCGTTGAAAGACGCGTGTGTGGCGGTTAGGACTCAATCATGACGTGGGTGCCGATCTTCGCCTTGCTGGCTGTCTCTCTCTCCGAGGCAGGCGCTCTCACATGGGACACCGTATCCAGCGACGGTTCCGCCATCACCCACGGCGGCGGCACTTGGAATTTGTCGAATACGGTTTGGAACAACGGCTCCGCCAATCTCGTCTGGTCCAACACCACCCCGCGCGGCAGCGCCGTTTTCGCGGGCAATAACTCCGGCGTCACGACCGTGACCATCGGCAGCGATCCGTTGCAGGCTGGCACCATCACCGTCAACGGCGCGGGTGGCACCATGGTTCTCAACGGCACCTACGCCAACCTCAGCGCCAACCTGCTGGAAGTGAAAACCAGCGCCGCGGGCAAGCTCGCCATCAACGCCAGTGGCATGCTCACCCAGGTAGCCGCGATTTCCGTCGCAAGTGGCGCCTCGCTTTACATCGCCAATGCCACCGTGAACAGCAGCGCCAGCGTCACCGGCCAAGGCAACACGGAAAACCTCGGAGCCATCCGGTTGGAGAATTGCACGCTCGCGGGCAGCGTCGAGTTGCTGGGGGACTCCACCTTCGGCTCGAATTCGGGCACCGGCATCCTTGCGGCGGAAATCAGCGGCGATTTCGCGTTCAACCGATCGTCCGCCGGCAATGGCACCGTTCGCCTCACGGGAAACAACCGCCACGGCGGCGGCACCACGATTTCCCGCGCGGTCGTGCAAGCCGGGCACAACAATGCGTTCGGGGCCGGCACGCTGACCCTCGGCGGCGGCACCCTGAGTTCGGACTCCACCACCGCCCGCACCTTCGCCAACGCCGTGACGCTGGGCCCGGGCATCACTTTGGGCCACACGACCCAGAACGGCAAACTCATCTTCGCCAGCCCAGCCACCGCCAGCGCGGCCGCCACCCTGACCGCCGCCTCCGCGGTGGAATTCGCGGAAATCCGCGCCGCCGCCAACATCCAGCGCGCAGGGACCGGCAGCTTCATGCTTGGCCGCTTCACCGCGATAGGCAACACCGCATCTCTGGCCGGCGAAACGATCACCCTGCCCGCCGCCGGAGCCGTCATCGACACCGCGGGCTTCGACGTGCTCGTCGCCGCCAAACTGAGCGGTGGGCCACTTTTGAAAACAGGTTCCGGCACCCTCGCCCTCCAGCAAACCCCGCCGGATTTCACCGGAATCACCACCGTTGCCCAGGGCACGCTTCATCTCAAAGGCCAGACCAGCCTGCCTTCCAACCTGAAAATCATGCCGCTGGGCGACTCGATCACCGTCGGCGGGAGCATCTCGGGGTATCGATTCCCGCTTCACCAGCATCTCCTTCCCCTGGCCCCCGGCTTCCAATTCATCGGCGACACCACCACGAGCCCGGGTTCGCTTCCCGCCGGCAACCAAAGTCACTCCGGTCGGTCCTCCTATTCCACCGACGACATCCGCAAGAATCTCGATGGACTCGATTTCACCACCTTCAGCACCTACGGCAGTGATACCCGCGACCCGCGCGGCGGTCATTGGCTCACCGGTCTCGCCTCCCCGCTGACCTACACCGTGCCGAACCGGGGCTCCTTCACCTACGGTCCGCGCGCCCCGCTCCAGCCGGACCTCATCCTGCTGCTCGCGGGCACCAACGACGTTTACCGAGCCAACTCCACCAACGGCGACCACCGGGCGAACTACACCGCTCTCCTGAACGCAATCTACCGCCTTCGCCCGGGTGTCCATGTCTTCGCGGCGAAGATCACCCCGCACGGGACCAACGACGCCCCGGCCGTCGCATTCAACACCATTGTGGATGAAGTGGTCTCCGCTTTCCAAGTCGCCGGAAAAGCCATCACTCTTGTCGATTTGCACACCGGCTTCACCGGCGCTCTCCCCGACAACCTCCATCCGGACGCCACCGGCTACGCATGGATGGCGGGAAAATGGCGCGACGCGCTCGCCGCCACGCTCAGTACGGAATCCCCGATGTTCCTCCGCTCCTCACCCGCGGTGCAGGTGGCCGGAGGCGCGACCCTTTCCGGCAACGCCCTTGTCAACCAACTTGCCGTGGAAGGCATCCTCGCCCCCGGTGCCGCGCAGATCGGCACCATCACCGCCACCTCCGCCAGCCTGCCGGGCACTTATGAATGCCGGATCGATGGTTCCTCCTGCGACCTGTTGGTGGTCGAGGGAAACCTGGATCTCACCGGGAGCACCCTCGCGCTGTCTGCCAAAGCCCCGGCGGGACGCACCCATGTCATTGCCACCTACGGCGGCGCGCTCACCGGGACCTTCGCCACCGTCACCGGTCTGCCCGACGGTTTCCAAGTCCATCATGACGCGCCGCGCAAGCGGTGGATCGTCGGCCGCCCCTACGATGTCTGGCGCGCCATCCACCATCTCTCCGAGGCCACCGCCGGAGCCATCCCGGACAGCGACAATGACGGCGAAAACGATCTCCTCGAATTCATCGCGGGAAGCGATCCCTCCGATGCCGCCTCGCGCGGTATTTCCGCCACCCGATCCCAGGAGGGTCCAGGCGGCGGCCTCCTCTTTTTGCGAACCTTCTCCCTGCCGGCCGACAGCCTATTCGCACCTGCGGGCGACGGTTCCCTTACAGCCACCGCCGAGGGGGTCACGCTCCGCATCCAGGGCTCCCGCGACCTCCTCAACTGGAACGAACCCGTCGCCCAAGTCATCCCGTCGGGCGGACTTCCTCCGCCACCCGCAGGCCGCGAATATCAGACGTTTTCCCTGCCCGCGGACCTTGCTCAGCCTCGGGGTTTCATCCGTTTGTCCGCCGCTCTTTCCGGTCTTTGAGTTCAATGGAGGAATTCTGCCGGCGCTCGCAGGCGGTGCTGGGGTGAGCTGTTTAATCGGGGAAATCCTCCTTTCGCGGAGCGGTTTCCCTTGGTAGGCATCCCCTCATCATGTCCACACCACCCGCCCTCCCCGCCAATCCCGCCGAAAGTCTTCAGGAATTCGTCGCCCGCACCGCCCAGCGCGACCTCGGCCACGGGGTCTTCGAACTGGAATCGCCGCGCTTCCTCGAGGTGAACCTCAACGGCCGGATGAACACCAAGACCGGCTCGATGGCCGCCTACCACGGCAACATCAAGTTCACCCGCGAAGGCATGCTCGACCACGGAGTCGGCAGCCTGCTGAAGCGCGCGCTTTCCGGTGAAGGGATGCGCCTGACCTACGCTGACGGACAGGGGAAACTCTACCTCGCCGACCAGGGGAAGAAGATTATCATCCTCAGCCTGAAAAACGAAACGCTGGTGGTGAACGGCAACGACGTCCTCGCCTTCGAGCCGAGCCTCCAGCACAAGATCACCATGATGAAAAAGATCGTCGGCATGATGGCCGGCGGCCTGTTCAATGTCCGCTTCGACGGCAGCGGCTTGCTCGCGATCACCAGCCACTACCAACCGCTGACCCTGCGCGTGCAGCCTGGCCGCCCGCTGATGACCGACCCGAACGCGACCATCGCGTGGAGCGGCAGTCTCACGCCGGAATTGAAGACCGATGTCTCGCTCCGGACCTTCCTCGGCCGCGGCTCCGGCGAGTCGATGCAGATGTGCTTTCAAGGCGACGGCTTCGTGATCGTGCAGCCCTACGAGGAGGTTTACATGCAGCAGACCGGCGGCTGAATCCGCCCTTTTCCTTGACAATCAAGCATCCCGCCGGAAACTCCGCGCGAATTCAACGAAAGGGGAAATGGTGGATAGCGACCTTTTGCATACGGAAAAGATCCTGGCGGACCGGAAGACATTCTTCCTCGATCTCAAGCAGAACTCCCGCGGGATGGTGGTGAAAATCACCGAGGACGTCGGCGGCAATCGGGACACGATCATGGTGCCGGCGGAGATCCTCGGCGACTTCATCGCGGCCTTGAGCGACATCAAGGACACGGCGGACAGCCAGTGACGTTCCGGCGGCTTGCCAAGCCGCCGCGTTTGGGGTTCCGTTCGAGGCCTGATGAAAGGCTTCCCCTCCCTGTATCCCGGACGCTTCCTGGCCATCACCTTCGGCGGACTTGGCCTGGGCTACATGGCCGCCGCGGTCTTTTGCCAGTCGCAGCCGACGGTCTATCGCTCCACCGTGCTGGTCGCGAAGCCGGAGCCGGAGATCGAGCGGGTCCGGCTCGCTCCCATTCACGCGGCATTAATCCAGCGCGACTGGGAGGACGACTGTCAGCAACCGCTGACTCTACCCGCCGGCGATTTGTCCCAGGCGGTTTCTTTTGTCGCATCTCCTTATGGCGTCGAAGTGGAGGTGCTTTCGGACGATCCGAAGAAAGGCATCGACCTCGCCGTCCGGGCGGCGGGATTCTTCCGCGGCATGGAGCAGGAAATCGCGTTCGCGGCGATGGACCCGAACGCCATTCCCTACGCCAACGCCGACCAGCGGCGGGAACGCACGGAGGCTCTCCAGTTGCGGATTTTGTTAAACGAAGACGCTCGGGCCGACGGTTTCGCGGATGCCTTTGCGGTGCGGGAACGGGCGGAGGCGAGGGATCATCAGGCGGAAAGGCTGTGGGAGTCGGAAACTTTCCAGGCGCGCTGGACGATGTTCGAGGAACGGGCGACCCGCATCGGGATCGACACGGTGCCGGGCGACCCCTTGACCGCGCCACCGGCGATCCTGGCCCGCAATCTCGAGGATCTGGATTATTGGCCCGCCATGATCGGCCGCTGGCTGGATCGGGGCATAGGGATCGGCCTCGTCTTCGGGCTCGCGGCGGCCTTCTTCCTCGCCCGACGCTCGCCGGAACTGGCGGCCCCGGGTGCGGAACCCTTGCCCGAGCCGGCGGTCGAATGGTGACTGGATGGAACGGCGGGAACCCTGACCACCGACGCCCACATCGCCGCGGTGGCCCTGTGTCTGGATGCCGAGGTTCAGACCGCGGATCTCGACTTCGGGCGCTTCCCGCAGGTCCGCTTCGAGAATCCTTTAGTTTGAAATGGCGCGCCTGCGGAGTCGATGTGGCTGTGCCGCCGTTTTCGGCACAGCAGTGCCATCCGCCCCGGAATTCACCGGCGGCTGTTCCTCACTAGGGCGCTGGACTTTAATCGATTACATTCAGTTTTTTGCGACTGAATGCCTGGCGCATTATATTTCCAAACGCGATGTTCGCGTCAGGTCAGCCGATGTCATGAACCCTATCCTAATTGAATGCCAGGCAATCAGTCGTTCGCGCCACTTTAAGTGGCTGGAGATCAATGGGAAGATGGCAGAAGTTGCACGGGGCGAGCCGAGCGGGTGGGCAGCGCTTACTCGGTCCGGGCCTGAACAGGGCCTTGCCGGGCGGCGGTGATCAGGCCGACATCCGCGATCCGTCGCTCGTATTCTCCGGGCACGGTCGCGGCACCCATCGGGATGTCGGGGCGGCGCCAAGTCATGGCGCTTTCTTGAAGGGTGCGGGCAGAGAGGTGGATCTGGTTCACGCCGGTGCGGTGGATGATTTCTGCGACCTGGTCGGCCTTGATGCCGCCGCCGGGGAGGATGTCGAGGCGGCCGGCCGCCTGGTGGACGAGCGCGGCGATGGGGTCGAGCGCCTCGAACACCGAGGGCGCGCCGCCGCTGGTGAGGATGCGCTCGAAGCCGAGTTCGGCGAGGATTTCAAGGGCGGCGGGGAGGTCGCGGCAGACATCGAAGGCGCGGTGGAAGACGGCGGGGAAGCCGTCGCAGGCATCGAGCAGGGTTTCGATGGCGGATAGGTCGAGGGCCCCGTCGGGCTCGAGGCAGCCGAAGACCACGGCATCGGCTCCGAGGTCGCGGGCGAGCTCGATGTCGGCGGCCATGGAAAAAATTTCCTCCGGGCGGTAGGCGAAGTCGCCACCGCGCGGGCGGATCATGAAGGCGATCTCGCCGGGGAAGAGGGCGCGGGCTTGGGAGAGAATGCCGGCGCTGGGGGTCAGGCCGCCTTCGGTGAGCGAAGCGCAGAGTTCGATCCGGTCCGCCCCGGCTTCGGCGCAGGCGATGACGGAGTCGAGGGAATCGACGCAGATTTCGAGAAGCATTGGAGATTGGGAGATTAAGGAATTAAGGAATTGGGGAATTGGGGAATTGAGGGGAATGAGCATCTACCATTCGTCGTCGCGGAGCCTACGGAGGGCGGGCCAGCCTCTGCCATCCGAATCTGCTGGAAGTCGCGGGTGGCGCTGCCGCTTCCCCTGCGCTTGGTTGTTGGAGATGATTCCGGAACGACTTGATCTCACCCTGCGCGATGGCACGCCGGTGGTGGTGCGGCCCTTGACGCCGGCGGACCGGGCGATGGTGGCGGAGGGCTATCGACAGCTGTCGCCGGAGGCGCGGTATCAACGGTTCTGGGTGCGGGAGGGGAAGGTGATCGGGGATGCGATGCTGGACCGCCTGCTGACCGGCTCTCCGCCAGAGCACGCGGTTTGGACGGTATTCGACCCGGCGCGGAAGGATTTTCCGGGCATGGGAGCGGCGAGTTTCTGGCGCTCGGACACCGATCCGGCGGAGGCGGAATTCTCCGTCACGGTGCTGGATGCCGACCAGGGGCGCGGGGTGGCGACGCTGCTTTTGGCGGTGTTGTGGCTTGTGGCCTTTCGTCATGGGATCGACCGCTTCACCGGCTACACCGTGCCGGAGAACCTCAAGGCGCTGCGCTGGATGCGCGACACCGGGGCGGAGGGCGAGTGGGACGGCTACAATGCGGTATTCCGCTGGAACCTCGCGGATCTCGATGCATTGCCGGAGACCCCGGCAGGCGCGGACCTTGCCGGGCGCTTGGCGGAATTGTCGGCGGTGATGCTTTGACGGGGCGGCCGCATGGCCGGCTCACCCGATGCGTGGCTGCTGCACCAGACGGCTCCACTCCTCCCAAACCGGCACATCCGCCGCCGCCCAGTCGAGTTCGCCAAGATCGTCTTTTCCGCACCAACGGATTTCCGAGTGTTCGTGCGGGTGCAAATTCCCTGCCACGATGCGGCAAACGAAGGGGTGCAACCGCATCGGACCCCTGCCGTAGTCCCAAATGACCGGCGTCAGGGCCCCGTCCACCTCCACGGTCACCCCCAGCTCTTCCTCCAGCTCACGGATCAGCGCCGCGCCGGGACTTTCCCCGTCCTCGACCTTACCACCGGGAAATTCCCACTTCCCGCCGAGGTGCTTGCCTTCTGGCCGGCGGCAGGCGAGCAGGCGGCCCGCCTCATCGAGGATCAGACCGGCGGCGACCTCGATCATCGGCCGTCAGCGAGGCGTTCGGCGAGCATCGATGGCAGCTTCGCCTCTTGGATCTTCCGCTGGGTCGTCTCGATGTCGTATTCGACGCGGCGGAAGACGATCAGCCGGTGGTCGAGGTCGTAGATCGCGTAACAGGCGCGCCAGTCACCGTCGCGTGGCTGGCCGACGGAGCCGACGTTGATGAAATACTTCGAGCCGTCCTCAACCATCACCGACTCGGCCGGGACTTCCTGGACCTTGTCGGTTTTGACGTAAACCCGCGGCACGTGGGTGTGGCCATGGAAGCAGACCTGGGTGAACTGGTAGGAAAAGTTCGACATCGCGTCGAAGCGGTTCGTCACATAGTTCCAATGCGCCGGCTGGTCCAGCGTGCTGTGGACCACGGTGAAGTCCTCGACTTGCCGGACCATCCGCAGGCGACGCAGCCAGGTCCGCTGCTCGTCGCTGAGCTGCACGCGCGTCCACTCCAAGGCGGCAGCGGCGACCGGGTTCATCGATTCCAGCGAATGGCTGCCGGAAGCGTCCTCGTCGTGGTTCCCTTTGACCACCGGGCAGTCCATGGCGCGGACACGTTCGAGGCAGGCCACGGGGTCGGCGTTGTAGCCGACCACGTCGCCCATGCACACGTAGTCCGTGCAGCCTTGCTCGGCGGCATCGGCCAGCACCGCCTCGAGGGCTTCGAGGTTGGCGTGGATGTCACCAAAGAGAGCGATTCGCATGGGGAAGAGTCGGCGGGGAGAGGCTTAGGGGAGGGTCCGGGCGGCTGTCGAGTCAAACCCGGTCTAGCGGTACCGTGTCGGGCGCGCCGGCAGGGCGTCTCTTTGGCTGATATGGCTCCGGGGGTCCTCGGGCCGGATGCCCCGGTGATACTCCAGCAGGCGGACCGCCGTTTCCACCCCCTCCACCGGAAGCCGGTCGTAGATGTTGAGGAAATAACTGCCCAAATTGCGCAGGGCTTTCTCTTCACTGCCGAAAATCTCGACCGCCCGGCCGACCGGATCGTCGGAGGGATCGACCCTCTGCTCCAGGACGTAGCGGATGCAGAGCAGCGTCGGCACCCGGTTGGTGGGCACTTTCAAGAGTTCGCGCACCTCGGCCAGCGACTTTTCCGGGTTCTTCCCGACGCGGACTTCGGCGATCATCAGCGCCCGCCGCACCCCCGGCGGGGCATCGCCGGTGGCGATGGCCCCGGTGTAGGCCTCCACCGCCAGCGCGTCGTCGGGGTAGCGGAACACGTCCGAGCAGAGGTTCCCCAGCGCCACGTGGAGCCGCCAATCGTCGGGATTGTTGCGGATGCCGCGCTGGTAGAATTCGCGGCCCTTGGTGACCCAGCGCCTGGCCTCGGCCCGGGCCCGCAGCTCGGGCAGGCCGGCTTCCGAGCGGTAGTAAGTCGAGGCATTCGTCCCGATGTGCCAGGCCCCGATGTCCCAGTAGTAGGTCCCGCGGGGTGCGAGCTGCACCGTGGTGTTCATCGCCTTTTCCAAGTCCGGCCACTTCTGCTGCGAGAAGTATTCGGTGACCTTCAGATGGGTAAAGGTGGCCACCAGCGTGCGGAGGCCGGCCAGGGCGATGGCGGAGCTGTTCTGGCCGAGCTTTTCCTTCAGCCCCAGCTCCAGCGGCCGGGAAAGCAGGCCCTGCTGGCGGAAATCCTGGGTCATCGCCTGCTCCAGCGGCATCCGCAGCGCCCCTGCGGCGAGCAGGACGGCGGCGGCGGTGAACAGCGGGCGACGGCGGGATTTCATCTCAGAATTCCTTTTCGGCGAAAACGATCCACGAGACGAAGAGATGCAGCACCACGTAAAAGCCGCTCAGCGCGATCAGCATCGCCAGCCGGCCGTCTGGGAAGTGGCCGCCTTCGATCAGGGTGTCGATGACGTTGAAGAGCTGGAAGTCCGGGAAAATCGTCGCCACCAGTAGCCCGGCACCCTTTTCCAGCGGGGTGGTGCCTTCCCCGGCGAAATACATGCCGCGGGCCTCCGCCTGGAAGTTCCCGATGAAATACATCAGGAAGCCGGTGATCGTCGTGAACAGAGTGCTGGTGGAAAAGGTGGAAATCATCATCGCGGTGGAGGCGATTACTGCGGCGCGCAGGAAGACCACGAACACCGCGCCGTGGAGGCTCCAGGTCGGTCCCTGGTTCAGGGTGTCCTGGCGCAGGGCCTCGATCTCGGACGCGGGCCACCCGGCTGCGGTCACCGCGGTCACCTGCTCCGCCACCACCAGGTTCGTCCGCACCGCCAGCACGCCGGCCATCAGCAGGTCCATCGCCAGCAGCGAGACGAAGATCAGCAGCAGCACCCCGCCCAGCTTGCCGACCAGGTAGTCCAGCCGCGGCACCGGCTTGGCGAGGATGGTGT
>JAYTLR010000001.1:0-2733 GCA_043729195.1 Akkermansia sp. | reverse complement strand
CATGAGCCTCAACGAATCCATCGTCGAAGACGCCGCCCTGAAGTGCTTCTGGAAGCTGGGACACAAGCCTACTGCCATCAGTCTGTTTGCTGGCGCGGGCGGTTGCTCGCTCGGCTTCCAGCAGGCGGGGTTTGATGTGCGGTTTGCGACGGACATCGACCGCGATGCCGTGGAGTCCTATCGGCGCAACTTTGCAGGAACGCCGTGTGAAGTGGCGGATGTTCGCGACCTCGGGCCGGAAATGTTGCTGGACAGAATCGGCCTCCGCTCTGGTGAACTCGACATCCTGCTGGGCGGCCCACCTTGTCAGGGGTTTAGCAGTGCCGGAATGAAGTCGGGCGAGGATCCACGCAATTCGCTGGTTCGGCACTATGTCCGGCTGCTCGAAGGCATCCGACCCAAATGGTTCGTCATGGAGAATGTCGAGGGGTTGCTGACGAATGACGGCGGGCTGCATGTGCGCGATGCGGTGGAGGCGTTCCTTCACGCGGGCTACTCGGTCAATTTGGAGAAGGTGTATGCGCAGGGTTACGGGGTGCCGCAGCGGCGGAAGCGGGTGCTCATCGTCGGCAATCGGTTGGGTCATGATTTTGTGTTTCCCGATCACGTCACGCTGTTTTTTGGGAGCATCTTTCGGAAGGGTGAAATCACCTTCTCCACTGCGACGAGCGACCTGCCACCCGCGACGACGGAAGCGGGAAAGCCGCTCCCGCACCTCGGCCCGCCGGCCAATGAATTGCAGGCTTATCTCCGGGGAGAGGCGAAGACGGTCACAGACCACTTCTCGCCTGCACTATCGGGAATCCAATTGGAGCGGGTGCGCGGGTTGAAGCCGGGACAGACCATGAAGGACTTGCCGGAGCATTTGCAGCACGAGTCCTTTCGCCGACGGGCCTTCCGTCGTGTGATGGACGGCACTCCCGTCGAACGACGCGGGGGCGCTCCATCCGGCCTCAAACGCTTCTTCGCGGATGAACCCAGCCTGACCATCACCAGCGCGGCGACCAGGGAGTTTGTGCATCCGACGGAAGACCGGCTGCTCACGTTGCGGGAATGCGCCCGGCTGCAGACTTTCCCGGATTCTTTTGTCTTCGCCGGAAGCGCGGCGAGTCGCATCCAGCAAATCGGCAATGCCATTCCTCCGATGCTCGCCCGAATGGTGGCGGAACATATTTTGAAGACCTACGGCTTTGAGGTGCGTTACGACGGCTCATCACATCCGAAGCTCCGTTTCCGCCTGACCCGCTCTGCGGGAATGAGCCCGGCACTGGCCCGAACCGAATCCGTCCTCACCGAGCTGGTGGAATCGAAGGAGGAACAACTCGTATTGCTCGAACGACCGAAAGCCTGACCATGCCGATCCCCATCGAAATCAAAAAGCTCTTCAGCGCCGCACGCATCCTCGGCAATGGAGATGACCGCGTGACGCTTTCCGAGAACGAGTTGTTTTGCCTGCTCACTCAGTGCTGCTGCGACCTCTCCATGCAGGGGGCGGTCTCACAACTGCCGCCACTTTCCGTTTCTCCCCCAAGCTCGGATTATTACCGTCTGCCGCTGGCGTGGTTTCAGACCGCACAGGCCCGGTGCCCGTCAGCTCCCGCGCTGGTTGCAAGTTTGGCGGCATGCATCGCACACGAACCCGACTTTGGCCTCTACTTCGCGAACCTCGCCGCACTCCACAAGCGCCGCCGCAAGTATCAGCGCATCCTATCCACCCAACCCCGTCCGACCATGAACCAGATCGGCCCGCGAAGCCTTTTGGAGTTTGGCGGTGTGCATCACGAACTGCTTGCAGCCTGGCTCGTCTGGCGGAAGTGGATTTTCGACGTGGACAACCGCGCGGCGCAGGAGACCGGCTACCTGTTCGAGCCGGTCCTGGCAAGTTGCTTGGGCGGCGAAGCCGTCGGCTCACGAAATTCCCCGGTGAAGCGTCTCAACGAACGAGGCGAGCCAACGGATGAGGGTCGCCAGATTGATTGCTATGACGGCGAAAGCCAACTGGCTTACGAATTCAAACTGCGCGTCACGATTGCAGCCAGCGGACAAGGGCGCTTTGGCGAAGAGCTATCGTTCCCGGTAGAGTGCCGGGCGGCAGGCCTGACGCCGGTTCTCGTGGTGCTCGATCCCACACCTTCGCACCGGCTCACAGAATTGATCGCCAAGTTCAGCGCTAACGGCGGCAGGCACTATGTCGGTGCCGACGCTTGGGCGCACATGGATTCCAAGGCGGGCAGGACAATGGCCGTGTTTCTGGAGCGGTATATCAGACCTCCGCTGACTGAAATGGCGACGCATGAGGATACCGGTCCTGAACCCATTCAGCTTTCATGGTCGCCGGATGAGATACTCATTCGGGGAAGCAATGGGAGCATTCGCATCCCTCGAAAAGTGTGAATCACCGGGGCAGCGGGAGCGAAGGTCACGAAGGAGGACATCTTTTACTACGTGGATGGCGTGCTGCATCAAGCGGGTCGTGCGAGTGGGCATGGAGACGATGAAGATCGTCGCCACGCTGCCGGGGCTGAACGAGCGGAACTGAGGCTCAGGCTTGGGCTGCGTTCGCGGAACCTCCGTCCGCGACCGCACGCTTGGAGGCCGGATTGGCACACAGGGCGACGCGCAAAACCTCCAACCTCACTCCACCAGCCGATACCAGTTATCCCTTCGGCGCGCCTGATACCCGGCGTCGGTGATGAGCCGCTCGATCTCCTCCTTTTGCAGGCGGAAGCTGGT